>NZ_CP026948.1:1200000-1800000 GCF_003070865.1 Corynebacterium liangguodongii | reverse complement strand
GTGCTGGTGACGGCCTACGACATCTTGTTCTTCTGGGTGGCGCGCATGATGATGTTCGGCACCTTCGCCGCGGCGCAGACCCCCGAGCTGCTCGGCGCGGGCGCGGGCGGCCGCCCCCAGGTGCCGTTTACGGACCTCTACCTCCACGGCCTCGTGCGCGATGAGAAGGGCCGGAAGATGTCGAAGTCGCTGGGCAACGGCATCGACCCGATGGATTGGGTTGAGCGCTTCGGCGCTGATGCGCTGCGCTTCGCGCTCGCCCGCGGGGCGAACCCCGGGGTCGACCTGCCAATCGGCGAGGACAACGCGCAATCGGCGCGCAACTTTGCCACCAAGCTCTACAACGCGACCAAGTTCGCCCTGCTCAACGGCGCCGCCGTGGCGGAGTTGCCGGCGCGCGCGGAGCTCACGGACGCCGATAAGTGGATCCTCGACCGGGTCGAAGATGTGCGCGGGCGGGTCGATGCCTACCTCGACGACTACCAGTTCGCGAAAGCGAACGAGGAGCTCTACCACTTCGCCTGGGACGAGCTGTGCGATTGGTACCTCGAGATCGCCAAAACCCAGATCCCGCGCGACGAGGCGGCGGCCAGTGAGGATGAGCGCGCCCGCGGGCAGCGCACGCGCATCGTGCTCGGCCGTGTGGTCGACGTCGTGCTGCGTCTGCTCCACCCGACCATGCCGTTTGTCACCGAGGTGCTCTGGACCGCGCTGACCGAGCAGGAGACCATCACCCTCGCCCCGTGGCCCACCTCCGCCGACACGAACGGCGGGGCGGAGACGGATGCGGAGGCGCGCCGCCGCATCGAAGACGCCGTCAAGCTCATCACCGAGCTGCGCCGCTTCCGCTCTGACCAGGGGGTCAAGCCCTCCCAGAAGGTGCCGGCCCGGCTCGATTTCGCCGCGGCGGACTTAGCCGAGCAAGAAGAGCTCGTGCGAGCGATCGCGAAGGTGAGCGTGCCGGAGGGCGGGTTTGAGGCGTCGGCAAGCGTGGAGGTGCGGCTTGCCCGCGCCACCCTCGACGTCGCGCTCGATACCTCGGGAACCGTCGACGTCGCCGCGGAGCGCAAGCGGCTGACCAAGGAGCTCGCCGAGGCCGAAAAGGAGCTCGAGACCACGGGCAAGAAGCTCGCCAATGAGTCGTTTCTGGCCAAGGCCCCCGCCGAGGTCGTGGAGAAGATCCGGGCGCGCCAGACCGTCGCCCGGGAGGAGTTCGAGCGCATCAACGCCCGCCTCAGCGCACTGCCGGAGGCTTAAGGTGATGGAGGACAACGAGCTCTACGACGTCTCCCTGGAGCAATCGGGCCTGCGCCTCGGCCTCGGCAGCCCCGACCCCACGAGCGGGGAGGGCGCGGGCCGGCGGCGACCGGTGAGCGAGCGTGACCTCGCGGAGCTGCGGCGGGTCGAAGACGTGCTGCTCGAGCGGTTTGGCGAGACCCAGATCGATCCCACGCTGGACCGGGTCCGGCTGGTGATGGACCTGCTCGGCGAGCCGCAGCGGTCCTTCCGCGCGATCCACGTCGCCGGCACCAACGGCAAGACCTCGACGACGCGGATGATCGATTCGCTCCTGCGCGCCTTCGGCCACCGCGTGGGGCGCACGACGAGCCCCCACCTGCAGACAATCACGGAGCGCATCGGCATCGACGGCGAGCCGGTCCACCCGGCGGTCTTCGTCGACACCTACACCCAGATCGCACCGTACATTGAGATGGCGGAGGAGCGCCTCGGCCAGCGCCTGTCCTACTTCGAGGTGCTGGTCTGTATCGCGTACGCCGCGTTTGCCGACGCCCCCGTTGAGGTCGCCGTCGTCGAGGTCGGCATGGGTGGGCGCTGGGACGCCACAAACGTGATCGATGCCGACGTCAACGTCATCACCCCTATCGGCCTCGATCACACGGAATACCTCGGGGAGACGATCGGGCAGATCGCCGGGGAGAAGGCAGGGATTATCACCAACCCCGACTCGGTCACCATCGTCGCCGACCAGGAGGACGAGGCGATGGATGTGGTGCTTGAGGCAGCCGTCGCGGCGGATTCCGCGGTGGCCCGCCTCGGGCTCGAATTCGGCGTGGAATCCGCCGGGGTGGCCGTGGGCGGCCAAACCCTCACGCTGCGGGGCCTGAGCGGAACCTACGACGAGATCTTCCTGCCGCTGCCCGGCCCGCACCAGGCCCGCAACGCCGCGGTGGCCCTAGCCGCGGTGGAGGCGTTCCACGGGGCGAGCGCGCAGCGCCCCCTCGACGCCGATACGGTGCGCAAAGGCTTCGCCGATGTGCAATCCCCGGGCAGGCTCGAGCGGGTGCGCGCGACGCCGACGACGTTTATCGACGCCACCCACAACCCCCACGGTGCCCGCGCGCTCGCCCAGGCCCTGTCCGCGGATTTCGACTTCACCCGCCTCATCGGCGTTATCGCCGTGCTCGGAGACAAAGACGCAACCGGGATCCTCACGGAGCTCGAACCGGTGCTCACCGAGGTCGTGATCACGCAGAACTCCTCGCCGCGCGCACTCGACGCCTACGAGCTCGCGGGCGAAGCCCGCGAGATTTTCGGCGACGAGCGCGTGCACGTCGCCGAGACCCTGCCAGCGGCCTACGAGCTCGCTGTGGAGCTCGCCGAGGACGCCCTCGCGGAGGTCGGTGTGCAATCCGGCTCCGGGGTCGTCATCACCGGCTCCGTCGTCACCGCCGGTGAAGCCCGCGCGATGTTCGGAAAGGACCCCGCATGACCCGCCCCGATGTCAGCCCACTCGGCCCCGGCAAACAGCCCGTGAAAGACCCGATGGCGGGCCTGCGCGGCGTGCTCTCCGGCACGCTTGTCATGGAAGCGTTGACGATCTTTTTGGTGCTCCTCGTCGTGCTCAAGGTCGACGACGGGGCGCACTGGACCACGGTGAACTGGGTCTATGTCACCGTGGTAGGCCTGGCGCACCTCGCGATGTCGTTCGCGCAGCGCTTCAGGGGCGCCCTCGGCATCGACCTGGCGCTGCAGGTCCCCGTTGTATGCGGGTTCTTCGTGCATTGGTCGCTCACCGCGGTGGGGGTGATGTTCGCGGTGGTGTGGGTCTTCATCCTGTCCTTGCGGGCGGATCTGATCGCGCGCATGCGCCGCGGTTATTTGGTCACTCAGCACTTGGGTACGGCCGAGGACGACTAGCGTCGCACCGCGCCTGTGTGACTTGGGTTAAACTCGGTCGGTAGTTGTTACGCAAGCCAAGTACCACAAGGAGTGGCATGACCCAATCCATATTCATCACCAGCGCCAAGCGCACGCCGATCGGAACCTTCGGGGGTTCCCTGTCGAAGTTCTCCACCATCGACCTGGGAGCGCACATCGCCAAGGCCGTCATCGCCGATTCAGGGGTGTCAGCCGAAGAGTTCGATTCCTCGGTGTGGGCGAACGTTGTGACGACGGTCCCGCGCGACTTCTACACTTCGCGCGCCGTGGCGCTCGAGGCGGGCATGAAGGAGGGCTCGCACGCTTACGGCGTCAACCGCCTCTGCGGTTCAGGCGTGCAGGCGGTGGTCAGTGCCTCTCAGCAGCTCCTCACCGACGACGCGAAGCTCTCGCTCGTCGGCGGCGTGGAAATCATGAGCCAGGCTCCTTACTCGGTCGAGGGCATGCGTCAGGGCCGCAAGATGGGCGACGGCAAGCTGGTGGACTGGCTCACCGGCGCGCTGACGGACCCGATGGGCAACGGCATCATGGGGATGACTGCAGAGAACGTTGCCGCCCAGTACGGCATATCGCGCGAGCGGCAGGACGAGTTCGCCTTGCAGTCGCAGACCCGCGCCGCCGAGGCGATTGCGGCCGGGCGCTTCGCTGAGCAGATCGTCGCGGTGGGCGACTTCGCCATCGACGAGCACCCGCGCCAGACCAGCGCGGAGAAGCTCGCCGGCTTGCGGCCGTCGTTTAGCAAGGAAGGCACCGTCACCGCGGGAAACTCCTCCGGCATCAACGACGCTGCCGCGGCTCTTGTCATGACCGGGGAGTCCGGCCTGTCGCAGTACGGCCTGGAGCCGCTGGCGAAGGTCGTCTCCTGGGGGCTGGCCGGCTGCGACCCGAAGTACATGGGCCTTGGCCCCACCGTCGCCGTCCCGCGCGCTCTGGAGAAGGCTGGTCTGAAGCTTGAGGACATCAAGCTTATCGAGTCCAACGAGGCGTTCGCCGCCCAGGCGCTCGCCGTGTCCGACCAGCTGGGCTTCGACAACGACAAGACGAACATCAACGGCGGCGCAATCGCGCTCGGCCACCCGATTGGTGCCACGGGCGTTATCTTGATTACCAAGCTCATCCACTCCCTGCGTGACGCCGGCGGCGGCCTGGGTCTTGTCACCGCCTGCATCGGCGGCGGACAGGGAATCGCTCTCGTTCTGGAGGTTTAAGGAATACTCATGGCAACGAACATCACCACCGCAGCAGTTCTCGGCGCGGGCTCGATGGGCTCGGGTATCGCCGCGCTGCTCGCAAACGGCGGCATCAAGGTCCACCTCCTCGACCTGCCCTCCGACGGCGAGGACCGCAACGAGCGCGCCCGCCGAGGCGTTGAGATGCAGCTCAAGCACCACGGCTTCGCTCGCCCCGAGTATGCGGAGCGCATTGTGCCCGGCAACACCGAAGATCACCTCGATCGCCTCGCCGAGGCCGAGTGGATCGTCGAGGCAGTCTTCGAAGACATTAACGTCAAGCGCGACACCTTTGCCAAGGTCGACGCACACCGCGCCCCGGGGACCCCGGTGACCTCGAACACCTCGACCATCCCGCTGTCCACCCTTCTTGAGGAGGCGAGTGAGGAGTTCAAGGCAGACTTCGCCATCACGCACTTCTTCAACCCGCCGCGCGTGATGCGCCTCGTCGAGCTCGTCCAGGGCCCCGCGACCTCTCCGGAGGTAGGCGAGAAGCTGCGCCAGATCCTCGAGCGCGACCTGGGCAAGGTCGTCATCGACTGCCGCGACACCCCGGGCTTTATCGCCAACCGCATCGGCACCTTCTGGATGGGCGCCGGCGCGCAGGTCGCCTTCGACCAGGGAATTGTGCCGGAGCAGGCGGATGTCGCCTTCGGTCGCCCCTTCGGCGTGCCGCGCACCGGCGTGTTCGGCCTCTTTGACTACGTCGGCCTGCAGGTCGCCCCCCACATCTGGAACACCCTGCTCAAGGCGCTGCCCGCCGAGGACGCGCTGCAGGACTTCGGGGTGACCGATTCCCCGCAGTTCACCGAGCTTTTGGAGAAGGGCTACACCGGCCGCACCGCGGAGTCCGGGTTTTACCGCGGCCGCGGCGAGGTCTACGACTTCGAGGCACACGACTACCGCCCGAAGCAGGCCTTCGAGGTTCCGAAGGACCCAAAGGAGCTTATGGAGTCCGGCACGCCGGAGGGCAACTACGCCCGCGAGGTCTTCCGCCTGACACTGAAGTACTGCCTCGACACCGCGGCCGAGGTCGCACCGACCGTCGAGCCGATCGACGTGGCCATGGAGCTCGGTTACGGCTGGAAGAAGGGTCCGTTCGCGCTCGCCGACGCGATCGGCCTGGACTACGTTGCATCGCTTTTCGACGCCACCCCTGAGCTTTTGGAAGCCGCCCGCGCGGCCGGAGGATTCTACGTCGACGGCAGTGTGCTCGGCACCGACGGGCAGCTCACCGAGCGCGCGGAGCGCGAGGGCGTGCTGCGTGTCTCCGCACTGGTCGAAGGTGCAGAGGTCATCGCGGAGAACGCCGGCGCGACCGTTTACAAGCTTGATGACGGCATCGGCGTGTTTTTCTACAAGACCCCGATGAACTCCTCGACCGACGACGTCACCGGGCTCTTCACCAAGGCCGGCGAGTGGGACCTCAAGGCACTCGTCATCGCCAACGACGAGGAGCGCGCGTTCTCCGCCGGGGCGAACTTGCCCCGCCTAGCGGAGATCTCCGGCCCGCATGGCGACGAGGCCGCCCGTAAGGCGACTATCCGCCAGGGCATCGACGGCCTGCACGCGCTGCGCCGCGCTCCCTACCCGGTCATCGGCGCTGTCCGAGGCGTCGCTCTCGGTGGAGGCATGGAGCTGCTCCTGCACACGGATGCCTCCGTCATCCACGGCGAGACCCGGGTCGGCTTCCCGGAGCGCAATGTCGGCCTCTTCCCGGCCTGGTCCGGCCCGGTGCGCTTGCTCGAGCGTTTGCTCGAGCTCGGTGTGTCGGACGCGCACAAGGTCGCCTTCCACGCGCTACTCAACGTGCGGCCGGTCCCGGCGTTCAACGTCGATTTCTGGCGCGAGAACGACCGCGTCATCATGAGCCCGGACCACGTCGTCGAGCAGGCCCTTGAGCTCGCCCGAGAGCTTGCTGAGGGATACGCAGCCCCGACTGATGCCGAGCTTCCGCTGACGGGCGAGGAGCTGAGCTACACCGAGGGCTCCGAGACGGATAAGGCGATCGGGGAGGCCCTCGCATCCGTCTTCGCTGGGGAGGGCACGGCCACCGAGGCGGAGCTCGCGGACCGCCAGGTCAACGCGGCCTCCGACGTGCTCGCGCGCCAGGAGAACGCCGACCGCGCCGCACACATGGCGAAGACCCGCAAGCCGCTGAACAACTAGCACCTCGGCGCCCTAAGCCGCGGCACGCGCAAGCGCCCTCCGGATCATCCGGAGGGCGCTTAGCCGTCTTCTACGCAGACTCGCCCTCGAGCGGGATTTCCTGCAGCTTGAGGCGCTCGATCTTGCCGGTGGGGCTCTTCGGGATCTCGTCGATGAAGTCAACCGCGCGGATCTTCTTGTACGGGGTGACACGCTCGGCGACCCACGCCATGATCTCCTCGGCGGTGAGCAGCGAGCCCTCGGTTTTCACGATGAATGCGCGCGGGATTTCTAAACCATCGCGCATCACGCCGACGACTCCGCAGTCGGTGATCTCGGGGTGAGTGAGTAGAAGCGCCTCAAGTTCCGCAGGGGGCACCTGGTAGCCCTTGTATTTAATCACCTCCTTGGCGCGGCCGACGATGTAGAAGGCGCCGTCTTCCGCGACCCGTGCGATGTCGCCCGTGCGCAGCCAGCCGTCCTCGCTCAACACGGCGGCGGTGGCCTCCGGGTTGTTGAGGTAGCCGACCATGACCTGCGGGCCTTTCACCACGATCTCCCCGGTCTCGCCGGCGGGTACCTCGTTGTCGTTGTCTAGCTCGAGCAGCTTGCACTGCGTGTTGGGGCCGACGTATCCGATGGAGCCGGGTTCGGTTTTACCGGCTACCCCGAGGTGGGTCAGCGGGGCAGCCTCGGTCATGCCGTAGCCCTGGAAGACGGTGACGTCGATACGCTCTTCGAGCATTCGCGCTGTCTGATTATCCAGCGGGGCCGCGGCGCAAATGATATGATTTGTGGTGGCGAATTTTTCTGGCGTGACGGCCGGGTGCTTGGTCAACACGACCGCGACGGGCGGCGCCATGAATGTGAGATTGATCCCGTACTTCGGGTGGGCGTCGATGAATTGCGGGAGGTCGAACTTCGGCAAGGTGACGATGTGGTGACGCCCGTAGAGCTGCGATAGTAGCGAGGTTGTGAGCCCGTAGATGTGCGTATAGGGCAGGGGGCTGAGGATATTGATGCGCTGTGTGATGCCGCTAGCTTCTAGACCGGCTTTGGTTTGAGCCATGTTCGCCGTGATCTGGCGGTGTGCGAGGACGACGCCCTTCGACAGCCCTGTCGTGCCGGAGGAAAATGGGATCGCAGCGATGTCGTCGGGCGCGAGTTCTACCGCGGGGGCGGGGTGGTTGCCGCTGGCTAGGGTGAGGACCTCGCTGCTAAAAACTTGCGGGGTTTCTTCGAGATCTGTGGTGCCGACATAGAGCTTCGCGTCAGCGAGTGAGACAAACTTCTCCACGTCGGACTGGTTGAGCAGTGCCCCGAGGGGGGAGACGACCGCGCCTGCGCGGAGGATTCCGAGCAGCGCGACGACGTAGCTGATGGTGTTGGGGATCTGTAGGGAGACGACGTCGCCCTTGCCGATGCCGCGTTGCGCGAGCACGCCCGCGAAGGACTCCGCCAGCTCGCGGAGCTCACCGTAGGTGACGGAGGCGTCGGTCGTCGCCTCCGTCACTGCGGTCCACGACGCTTCTTCGTCGGTCAGCCCGCCGAAGATGAGATCGAAGATCGAGGTGGAGGGGATGTCGACGGAGGGGAATGGGCTGGTGTAGATCACGGATGCCTTCTTTCACTTTTGCTAACTGGACACCGGCCCGCCTGCCGGTCTTTTTGGGGAGCGGGTCTAGCGGTAGGCGGAGACCCCGGTGATGCTCTTTCCCACGATGAGAGACTGGATCGTATCCGTGCCTTCGTAGGTGTGCAGCGCCTCGATGTCGGCCATGTGCCTGATCACGTCGTTTTCTAGCAGGATGCCCACGCCGCCGAACATGTCTCGGGCGTTGGCAGCGATGCGGCGCGCGGACCGGGTGGTGTGCACCTTCGCCAAGGACGCCTGCTTCTCGTTGAGCGTGCCGGCCTCTTCGAGCTCGAGCAGGCGCTTGCAGTAGAGGGCCATCGAGGTGAGATCCATGAGCATGTCGGCCAGCCGCTGCTGGATGATCTGGTTCTTGACCAGCGGGCGGCCGAACTGCTCGCGTTCCTTCGCGTAGGCCAGTGCCTTCTCGTAGCAGTCCATGGCCGTGCCGAGCGCGCTCCACGCCACCCCGAGGCGGGTGCCGGTGAGGATCGCGGCGGTATCGCGGAAGGAGTTCGCGCCGGGCAGGCGGCGGGAGTCGGGCACCCGGACGTCGTTAAGCGTGATGTGTGCCTGCGGCAGACCCCGGAAAGATGCCTTGCCGGTGATCGTCTCGGCGTGGTAGCCCGTTTGATCTTGGTCGACGATGAACCCGCCGACCTCGCCGTTGTCCATCCGTGCCCAGACGATCGTGATGTGGCCGACGGAGCCGTGGCCGATCCACTTCTTCTCGCCGTTGATGACCCACTCGTCGCCCTCGCGGCGCGCCGAGGTTTCCAGGGCGACGGAGTCGGAGCCGTGGTTCGGCTCGGTCAGGGCGAAGGCGCCGCGGATCTCCATCCGCGACATCGGGGCCAGGTACTTCGCCTTCTGCTCCTCGGAGCCGCACAGGCTAATCGACTGCATGGCGAGGCCGGCCTGCACGATAGGGGCGGTGGCGGTGGAAATATCGAGACGCGCGAGCTCCATCGTGATGAGCCGGTTGGCGCGGATGCTCATCGGCGGCTGGCCTTCGATGTCGATGCCGTCCCTCACAAGTCCTCGGCGAGCTGCTTCTTCGACGGCGGGGATGTTGTACTCGGCGGCCTCCCAGGCGTCGTTGACCTGGGGGCGGGCCCATTCGGCGTACTCGCGAGCGGTATTCCACCAGGCGAGATCCTCGCCGTCGACGTCCGCGAAGACTCGGTAGTAGTCGGTGTGGGCGGAGAGCAGCTCGTCGGCTGTAAGCGACATGTGTGGCCTTTCTGCTGGGGTGACGGGGGCTAGTCGATGCTGCGCAGCTCGCGGCGCAGGATCTTGCCGGAGGGGTTTTTCGGAATGGCGTCGATAAAGTCGACGGCGCGGACCTTCTTGTACGGGGTGACGCGATCGGCGACCCAGCCCATGAGCTCGGCCTCGCCGAGTTCGGCGCCGTCTTGCTTGACGACGAACGCGCGCGGGATCTCCAGCCCGTCACGCTCCACGCCGACCACCCCGACGTCCTTGACCGCCGGGTGGGTGAGGATGAGCGCCTCGAGCTCGGCGGGGGCGACCTGGTAGCCCTTATACTTGATCACTTCTTTGGCTCGGTCGACGATGTGGAGGTCCATGTCTTCGTCGAAGTAGGCGATGTCTCCGGTGCGCAGCCACCCACCTTCGATCAACGTTGCTGCGTTCGCTTCGTCGTTGTTAAGGTAGCCGGACATCACCTGCGGCCCGCGTACGAGGACCTCGCCGCGATCCCCTGGCGCGAGGTCTTCGAGTGTGTCCGGATCCACGATGCGCAGCTCGGTGTTGGGGATGGGCTTGCCCACGCTCGAAGGGGAGGTCTCGTGGCGTACGTTCGCCGTGACGAGGGGCGATGCCTCGGTCATTCCCCAGCCCTGGATGACTCTCGTGTTAAGCCGCTCTTCGACAGCTCGCAGCGTCGCTTCGCTCAGCGGCGCTGCTCCGCACATAAGCAGATCGAGGTTGGCAAACCATTCGGGATTGATTGCGGGGTCCTTTGCCAGCGGGATAGCCATAGGCGGAGCGGCGAAAGTGAGCTCAATGCCGTACTCGTCATGGGCGCGGAGGAAATGGTCCATGTCAAACTTCGGCAGGGTATAGAGGTGCTGGCGGTTGAGAAGAGGGCCGAGCAGGATGATGGTGAAGCCGTAGATGTGGGAAAACGGTAGGACTGCTAGTGTTTTGGCGCCGCGGCGCACGCCGTTGCGGGCCAGCATGTCATTGGACTGCAAGATGTTGGCAACGAGGTTCCGGTGCGTAAGTACGACCCCCTTGGGAAGCCCCGTTGTGCCGGAGGAAAACGGCACGACCGCAATCGAGGCGGGGTCGACCGCCACATCGGGGGCGGCGAGGGCGTGTGTGATGATGCTGGGCAGCTCCATGGAAAAGATCTGGGGCACAGCCTCCATGTCGGTGGGGCCGATATACAGCTTCGAGGAGGACGCCTCGATGATGTGGGAGACGTCTGCCTGGTTCATGAGCATGCCGATGGGGTTGACAATGGCGCCGAGCTTCGCGATGCCGAGCAGGGCCGCGGCGAAGTTGATGGAGTTGGGAACCTGCAGCGTGACGACGTCACCAGGGCCGATGCCGCGGGAGTGGAGCTCTCCGGCGATCGCATCGGCCATCGCCTTGAGCTCCCCGTAGGTGACGGAGGTGCCCGTGGTCAGCTCTGTCACGGCGGGCAGCGCCGCCTCCGCGGGGCCCAGCGAGCCGATCACCAGCGCGTAGATATCGGTCTCGGGGATGTTTAGCGCTGGGTACGGGCTCGCGACTACACCGCCAGCGGTTGTGACTACGGTCATGTGCATCTCCTTAGTGTGACGGGCAACGCAATGACGTTAGTTATAGCAGAGAAACAAGTACCCGCGCAGGAAAATGGGCCCGCCGGGTAAGGCGGGCCCATCTCACAAGGGGGGGGGGGAGGGGTTTAGCGGTAGGCGCTGACCCCGGTGATCGTCTTGCCCACGATGAGCGATTGGATCGTATCCGTGCCCTCGTAGGTGTGGAGGGCCTCGATATCCGCGAAGTGGCGGATGACGTCGTTTTCGAGCAGGATGCCCACGCCGCCGAACATGTCTCGCGCGTTCGCGGCGACGCGGCGGGCCGCGCGGGTGTTGTGCACCTTGGCCAGGGCGGCCTGCTTCTCGTTGAGCTCCCCGGACTCCTCGAGCTCGAGCAGGCGCTTGCAGTAGAGCGCCATGGCGGTGAGATCCATGAGCATGTCGGCGAGCCGCTGCTGGATGATCTGGTTTTTCACCAGGGGGCGGCCGAACTGCTCGCGCTCGGAGGCGTACTTCAGCGCCTTCTCGTAGCAGTCGATGGCGATGCCGAGCGCGCTCCAGGCCACGCCGAGGCGGGTGCCGCCCAAGATCCGCGCGGTGTCGCGGAAGGAGTTCGCGCCGGGCAGGCGGCGGGAGTCGGGCACCCGGACGTCGTTAAGCGTGATGTGCGCCTGCGGGATCCCGCGTAGCGACGCCTTCCCAGTGATCGTCTCCGCGTGGTAGCCCTCGGCGTCCTGGTCGACGATGAACCCGCCGACCTCGCCGTTGTCCATCCGCGCCCAGACGATCGCGATGTGCCCGACGGAGCCGTGGCCGATCCACTTCTTCTCGCCGTTGATGACCCACTCGTCGCCCTCGCGGCGCGCCGTAGTCTCCAGCGCCACCGAATCCGAGCCGTGGTTCGGCTCGGTCAGGGCGAAGGCGCCGCGGATCTCCATCCGCGACATCGGGGCCAAGTACTTCGCCTTCTGCTCCTCGGAGCCGCACAGGCTAATCGACTGCATGGCGAGGCCGGCCTGGACGATGACGGCGGTGGCGGTGGAGGCGTCGACACGCGCGAGCTCGAGCTCGATGAGCCGCGTCGCACGGATGCTCATCGGCGCCTCGCCCGCGATGTCAATGCCCTCGCGCACGAGGCCGCGGCGGGCCGCCTCTTCGACGGCGGAGATGTTGTACTCCGCGGCCTCCCACGCGTCGTTGATGAAGGGCCGAGCCCACTGGGCGTAATCGCGCGCCTTGGTCCACCACGCGAGGTCCTCGCCGTCGACGTCCGCGAAGACGCGGTAAAAATCGGTGCGGGAGGCGAGCAGGTCGCTCGCGGCGTTCATCTCGTCGGTAGCCATGGCTAGCTCGTGAACGCGCCGACGCCGGTGACGGACTTTGCCACGATGAGCGACTGCATGGTGTCGGTTCCTTCGTAGGTGTGGAGGGCCTCGATATCCGCGAAGTGGCGGATGACGTCGTTTTCGAGCAGGATGCCCACGCCGCCGAACATGTCTCGCGCGTTGGCAGCGACGCGGCGGGCCGCGCGGGTGTTGTGCACCTTGGCCAGGGCGGCCTGCTTCTCGTTGAGCTCCCCGGACTCCTCGAGCTCGAGCAGGCGCTTGCAGTAGAGCGCCATGGCGGTGAGATCCATGAGCATGTCGGCGAGCCGCTGCTGGATGATCTGGTTTTTCACCAGGGGGCGGCCGAACTGCTCGCGCTCGGAGGCGTACTTCAGTGCCTTCTCGTAGCAGTCGATGGCGATGCCGAGCGCGCTCCAGGCCACGCCGATGCGGGTGCTCATGAGCACCTTGGCGGTGTCGCGGAAGGAGTTGCAGCCCGGCAGGCGGCGGTCGTCGGAGACGCGGACGTTGTTGAGCTTGATGTGCGCCTGCGGGATGCCGCGCAGGGATCCCTTGCCGGTGATCGTCTCCGCGTCGTAGCCTTCCTGGTCCTGGTCGACGATGAACGCGCCGACCTTGCCGTTATCCATGCGCGCGTAGACCACCGTGATGTGCCCGACGGAGCCGTGGCCGATCCACTTCTTCTCGCCGTTGATGACCCACTCGTCGCCCTCCTGGTGGGCGGTGGTCTCCAAAGCGATGGAATCGGAGCCGTGGTTCGGCTCGGTCAGGGCGAAGGCGCCGCGGATCTCCATCCGCGACATCGGGGCCAGGTACTTCGCCTTCTGCTCCTCGGAGCCAAAGCTGTTGATGGACTGCATCGCCAGGCCGGCCTGGACGCCAATTGCGGTGGCGGTGGAGGCGTCGAGACGCGAGGCCTCCATGCCGATGATGCGCTTGGCGCGGATGCTCATGTGCGGCTGGCCCTCGATGTCGATGCCGTCGCGGATCAGGCCGCGGCGCGCGGCCTCCTCGGCGGCGGGGATGTTGTACTCCGCGGCCTCCCACGCGTCGTTGATGTAGGGGCGTGCCCACTCGCAGAACTCGCGGACCTTCTTCCACCACTCGAGGTCCTCGCCGTCGACGTCCGCAAAGACCTGGTAGTAGTCGCTGCGGCGATCGAAGGGGACTGCCTGGAACTCGGTGAACTCAGGGATGGGCTTGGTGGCGTCAGACATGGGATTTTTCCTCCAATAGGGTTGCCTGGGACATTGCTACTGCTCATTGTGACTCATGTCGCATACCTGCGCAACTAGTTTGTAGCGCCAAGTGGAGGGGCCTCACCCGTTTTCACCCCCGGCTAGGCTTGGGGGTCATGCGCACCTTGTGGTTCATCCTCGCGGCCATCTTCTCCCTCGCCGCGCTTTTCGGGAACTGGTTCCAGCTGCCGGGCTGGGTCCCGCTGGTCTCCCTCGCCATCGCCGGGGCGTTCCTCGTCCTCGGCTTCTTCGAGGCTTCCCGGGACGCCCGGGCGCTGCGTGCTAAGGGGGACCAGGTCGCATTGAGCGAGGAGCAGCGAGAGACGATCCGCCGCATGGTGGGCGAGGGCAACCGCCCGCTGGCGATCCGCCAAGTGCAGATGTGGTTCCGCAACGTCTCGGCCGAAGACGCCGCCCGCATCGTGCGCGAGCTCTAGGCGCTTTTAGTAGGGTTGACAACCATGACTGAACGCACACTTATCCTCATTAAGCCGGACGGCGTGGCAGCCGGTCACGTCGGCGAGATCATCACCCGCATCGAGCGCAAGGGTCTCAAGCTCGTCGAGCTCGACCTGCGCACCGCCGACCGCGAGACCGCGGAGAAGCACTACGCCGAGCACGCCGGCAAGCCCTTCTTCGGCGAGCTCGTTGACTTCATCACCTCCGCGCCGCTTATCGCCGGCATCGTCGAGGGCGAATCCGCCATCGCCGCGTGGCGCCAGCTCGCCGGCGGCACCCACCCCGTGGAGAAGGCCACGCCCGGCACCATCCGCGGCGACTTCGCCCTCACCGTGGGGGAGAACGTCGTGCACGGCTCCGACTCCCCGGAATCCGCCGAGCGCGAAATCGCCATCTGGTTCCCCAATAAGTAACGCCTCCCGTTACCGCTGTACTGCGCTGCCTCTCGCAGCACAGTACAGCGGCAGCACAGTGCCGTGCGCGTGCCCTCACGCACGCGCACGGCGTTTTCCGTATCTGGGCGCCGCGCTGCTCTCGATCCCCGCGTTCGACCCCCGCGTTCGATCCCTGCGTTCGCCTCCCTTGGGGCGCCACGGACATGAACCCGGGGTAAACGCGGGCCGAAGAGTTGGGTAACAGGCTGCGGTGGTGTTGCACCGGGGAACACTGCGGTAGACGATGACGGTATGTCTGACCATTCCGATCCCCGCGCCCAGGATCGCACCTTCAACCGCCGCTCCTTCATCGTCGGGTCCGGCGTCGCCGCCGCCACCACCGCCGCAGCCCCGTTTGCCGCCGCGCAGATGTCCTCGGCCATGTCCGGCTCATCCATCGTCAGCGGCCGCGCACTCCCCGGTGCCCCCGAATCCGAGTACTCGCACTTCATGCACGGCGTCGCCTCGGGCGACCCGACCCCGGCCTCCGTGATTTTGTGGACCCGCGTGACGGTGAGCCCCGAAGCCACGCCAGGCTCCGGGCTCGGCCCGGAGGCAACCGTTGGGTGGGAGGTTTCCACCTCCCCGGATTTCAGCACCGTGGTGCGCTCCGGAACCACGGTGACCGGCCCTGAAGACGACCACACGGTCCACGTCGACCCGATGGGGCTGGAGCCCGCGACGATCTACTTCTACCGGTTTAGCTACAACGGGGTCTACTCGGCGGTCGGCCGCACGAAGACCGCCCCCGCCTACGACGCAGACGTCGAGCAGATCAACTTCGCCCTCGCCTCGTGCGCGAACTGGGAGGCGGGCTACTTTGCGGCCTACCGCGACATGGCCGAGCGGGCCGAGCGCGACGAGCTCGATGCGGTGGTTTTCTTAGGGGACTACATCTACGAGTACCCGACCGGCGAGTACGCCGGTAAAAGCGGGGTCTCGCGCGTGCATTCCCCGGTCAACGAGACGATCACGCTCGCGGACTACCGCACCCGCCACGGCCGCTACAAGCAGGATCTCCAGCTGCAGCGCGCGCACGCCGCAGCGCCGTGGATCGTGATCTGGGACGACCACGAGACGGCCAACAACTCCTGGCGCGAGGGCGCCGAGAACCATTCCCCGGAAACGGAGGGGCCGTGGTTGGACCGCCGCAACGCCGGGCAAAAGGCCTACTTCGAATGGCTGCCGGTGCGCGCCACGAAGCCGTCTGATGGTGGGCACATCTACCGCAGCCTGCAGTTTGGCTCGCTGGTTACCCTCACGATGATGGACCTTCGCACCTACCGCGACGCGGAGCCCTCGAGGCTCGATGCCACGGCCGCGGGGCGCGAGATGCTCGGCCCGGAGCAGTTCGATTGGCTCACCGGTGTCGTGCGCAACTCCACGACCACGTGGAACGTGATGGGAAACTCGGTGATGATCGCCCCGCTGACCCTGGGCTCCCTCGCCCCGACGAGCTCGGAGGCGGTGCTGGTTAACCGTCTGATAGAGGATTTCTCCACCCTCGTCGCGGGCATCCCCTTCAACCCCGACCAGTGGGACGGCTTCGCGTGGGCCCGCAACCGGCTTTTTGACGCCCTCGCCGCCGACGACGCCAACGTGCTCTTCCTCACCGGCGACATCCACACCGAATGGGCCAACTCGATTGTCCACAATGGCCGAGAGATCGGGTGCGAGCTGGTCACGTCGTCGATTAGCGCCGCGAACGTGGGCGATACCGTGACCACCTACACCAAGGTCTACCACCCGACCGACAACCCGGTCTCGCTGCTGGCGGAGAGGTTCCTGCGCGGGCTTAACCCGGCGGTCAACCACGTTGACTTCGACGCGCACGGCTACGCGGTGGCCCGCATCCGCCCCACCGAGGTGGGCATGGAGTTCTACCGCGTCGAGGACTACGAGAACCCGGATTCGGCCGTAGGCCTGGCGCTGACCCGCCTCTGGCGCGCCGGCGCAGGCTACGTCTAGCGCTCCTTCTAGCTCCGCGGAGCGCGCCGCGGCGCTCAAGAGGGCGCAGCGGGGCGGACTGTGACACAATGGGTGCGAAGCATCACCCGGGAAGCGGGGATGCTGTGAAGCTTTCACTCATCGCATCCCGCGTCGGGAGGCGGCACTGTGCGGCGGCGGCGATACGTAACTCTCCAGCGCCCGGTGGCGCCATAACGGCGCGGACAAAGAACTAGGAGAATACTGTGTCGGAGACTACCCGCGGCCGCGGACGGAAGAGCAACGGGGCGGCGTCGGCGGACAAGCGGCACCCGGCTGCGGACTTTGACCGCGCCACGCTGTCGGATAAGACGCGGGTGTTCCAGCTTGCGAAGCAGCTCGGAGTGCCCTCGAAGGAGCTCGTCGTCGCCCTCAACGAGCTCGGCCTGGTCAAGGTCGCTCAGTCCTCGCTCACCCGGGCGGAGAGCGAGCGGCTTCTCGACGCCTTGGCGGACCCCGCCCAGCCCGTCCCCGCACCGGCTACCAGCGAGGCAGCCGCCGAGATCGACGAGAAGATCCGGCGGCGCGTGCGCAAGGACGTCGAAAACGAAATCCACCAAATCGAACAGAAGGTGGACCAAGAGCTCGATCCCGGCGAGAGCGCCCCAGGCGGGCCGCATGAGCCGGTCGAGCCGGACGGGCCGGACGGGGCAGCACCCGAGCAGGAGGACGTAGGCGAGCTTCTCACCAACGTCGAGCCCGAGGTCACCCCGGCGCCCGAGGGGACCGAGCCGCCCGCCTACGTCCCCCTCTTCAAGGCGCCGACGCGCGGCCAGCGGCGCCGCGCCGCGCGCGCCAGGGCACAAGAGGACGAAGACCGCACGCGCGGCGAAGGCGCCGACGACAGTTCTGTGCCTACTGCATCCTCTGCGCCGTCCGCGGCCGCGCAGCCGGGCGAGAACGCAGCCGACTCGTCAGCCCATGAAGGCGGCAGCAGCGGTGCGGACGAGGCGGTCGAGGTCATCGACGAGCCTAAGGCGATCCGCGGCTCCTCGCGCCTCGAGGCTCAGCGCCGCCGTCGCAGCGAGAAGCGCGAAGAGGACCGCAAGCGCTCCAAGATCGTCTCCCAGGCCGAGTTCCTCGCCCGCCGCGAGTCGGTCGAGCGCGTCATGGTGGTGCGCGAGCGACCGCGTCACGACGGCCCGGGCACCATCACCCAGGTCGGCGTCCTCGAAGACGGCGTCTTGGCCGAGCACTTTGTCACCTCCGAGGCGAATTCCTCGATGATTGGCAACATCTACCTCGGCCGCGTGCAAAACGTGCTGCCCAGCATGGAAGCCGCCTTTATCGACATCGGGCAGGGGCGCAACGGAGTTCTCTACGCGGGCGAGGTGGATTGGAAGGCCGCCGGGCTCGGCGGGCGCACCCGGCGCATCGAACAGGCCCTCAAGTCGGGAGACCAGGTCATCGTCCAGGTCACCAAAGACCCGATCGGGCACAAGGGCGCGCGCCTGACCACGCAGATTTCCCTGGCGGGGCGCTACCTGGTCTACGTCCCGGGCGGGCGCAGCGCCGGGATCTCCCGGAAGCTCCCGGCGCCCGAGCGCAAGCGGCTCAAAGATATTTTGGCCAAGGTCGTGCCCGGCAAGGGTGGGGCCATCATCCGCACCGCGGCCGAGGGCGTGCCGGAGGAAGCCATCGGCGCCGACGTCGCGCGCCTGCACACCCAGTGGGAGACCATCCAGGATAGCGCCGAGCGCGAAAAGGCCTCCAAGGGCGCGAAGCCTGTCACCCTCTACGAGGAGCCCAACCTGCTGGTCAAGGTCGTGCGCGACCTGTTTAACGAGGACTTCTCCGCGCTCGTCGTCGACGGCACGCGGCCGTGGAACACCGTCCACGCCTACGTTAGCTCCGTCGCGCCCGACCTCGTCGAGCGCCTCGTGCGCTACGACAAGGCGGAAAACGACGGCCAGGACGCCTTCGAGGCCTACCGCATCGACGAGCAGATCCAGAAGGCGCTCTCGCGCACGGTGTGGCTGCCCTCCGGCGGGACCTTGATCATCGAGCGCACCGAGGCGATGACGGTGATCGACGTCAACACCGGCAAATTCACCGGCTCCGGAGGCTCCCTCGAGGAGACGGTGACGCGCAACAACCTCGAGGCCGCCGAGGAGATCGTGCGTCAAATGCGGCTGCGCGATATCGGCGGGATGATCATCGTCGACTTCATCGACATGATTCTGCCCGAGAACCAGGAACTCGTCCTGCGCAGGCTCAAAGAGGCGCTCGGGCGAGATCGCACCCGCCACCAGGTTTCCGAGGTCACCTCGCTCGGGCTCGTGCAAATCACCCGCAAGCGCCTCGGCACCGGCCTGCTCGAGACCTTCTCCACCACGTGCGAGTGCTGCGGTGGCCGCGGCGTCGTCGTGACCGAAGATCCCGTCGACGCCATCGAGGAGCACTCCAGCGCGCCCGAGCGCGGGGCGCGCAAGAAGCCCGCCGACGACTCCCGGGAGCGAGGCGTAAGCGGGCGCGCCTCCGACATCGCCATCGATGAAGACGCGCTGGATCAGCTTGCAGCCTCGGTCATCCGCGGCGACGCAGGGGCCGAATCGGCAAAGATGACACACGCGGCGCAGCACGGCGAGGGCGGTCGAGCTGAGGCAGAGGCCACCCATGCCTCGGGCGGGCGCCGCCGCGGCCGGCGCGGCTCCGGCCGCGGCAAGGGGGCACGCGACCAGCACGGCGCCCACGGCGATGCGACAGCGCTCGAAGAGCCCAAGGCGCCTCGTGATGAGGTTCGTGATGAGGTGCCGTCTCGGGGCGCCGAGGAGCGCGCGGAGACCCGCGGCGCCGCAACCGAGTCGTTCGAGAAGGCCGTGGAGGAGTTCGAGAACTCGCCGCGTCGCCGGCGCCGCACGCGCGGGAACTCCCGCTCGGACCACAGGCCCCGACCGGAAGATTTCTGGGGCGAGAGCGAGCCCGAGGCAGGGCAAGACTCCGGGAAAGAGACCTCCCACGACACCCCGGCGCAGTCACGCGAGCCGGAGCGCGGGGCGGTGGAGGAGGCCGGGCGCGCGGACGCCCCGGCGGCCCGTGCGGTCAGCGCGACCCGCGGTCGGCGCCGCGCCGTGCGCCGCAGCACCGCGTCCCCGCTGGCGGGGAACGAGAGCGCCGGCAAAGCTGGGGCGGCCGGGGTCCAGGAGTCAAGCGGCGCGGAGCGCGGGGGCGTCGATAAGCGTGAGCCCGGAACCGGCCGCGGTCGGCGTAGGGCCACGAGGCGGCGCGCCACACGGCGCTAACGCCCGTATGCGCAACGGGCGCGGTTTGGAAAAGCAGGTGGGCGCGTAGTAGGCTTTGGCAGTCCGTGTTTTGGGGTGTGCGCGCCTGAAAGCCTTCAGCATGCAGGCACGGCGCGCCTGTCTACAGGCCCCAAGACGCAAAAATTTCACTGTCCTAAACGGTCTCCGATGCATGCCGGAGCCGTACGAGTTGAGATAAGGGGTAACCCTCTATGTACGCGATCGTCAAGACCGGCGGCAAGCAGTACAAGGTTGCCGAGGGTGACCTGGTCCGGGTCGAGAAGCTCGAGGGTGAAGCAGGCGATACGGTTTCGCTCACCCCGGTCCTTCTCGTCGACGGGGCAGAAGTCACCACCGGCCAGGATGCGCTGTCCAAGGTCAACGTTGAGGCTGAAATCGTCGAGCACGGCAAGGGCAAGAAGATCGACATCCTCAAGTACAAGAATAAGACCGGCTACAAGGTCCGCCAGGGCCACCGCCAGCCGCAGACCACCGTCAAGATCACCGGCATCAAGTAACTACAGGGAGAATACTGACATGGCACACAAGAAAGGTGCATCCAGCTCCGCGAACGGTCGTGACTCCGAGTCCAAGCGCCTCGGCGTGAAGCGCTTCGGTGGCCAGCAGGTCAAGGCCGGCGAGATCCTCGTCCGCCAGCGCGGCACCAAGTTCCACCCGGGCGACAACGTCGGCCGTGGCGGCGACGACACGCTCTTCGCCCTCGCGGCAGGCGCGGTCCAGTTCGGCATCAAGCGCAACCGCCGCATCGTCAACATCGTCCCGGCAGACGGCCAGGGCGTAGCCTCCGAGGTCCTCGAGGCCGCAGAGGCGGCGGGCGTGGTTGAGGAGACCGCGACCGCGTAGCACCTCACGCGTCGTTGAGCCCCCGGCCCGCGGTCGGGGGCTTTTCTCTGTAGCAACGGGCTCCCGCGTGTAGCCTGGCCGCGTGAGTACACTTGAAGAGTTCGACGCATCTGGCCGTCACGCACCCAGCCCCCAGGGCCCGCCGCTCGGGTACGGCGCGCAGCAACCGACCTACGGCGCGCCGTACCCGGGTGGCGTCGGCGGCGCTCCCGCCGCACCAGGGACCGTGTTCGCGGGGCCGCAGTGGGGCGTTTTCGACCCCGTTACCTTTAGCTTCAAGCGGGTCTTCTCGCACACCTGGCACTTCTGGGTCCTCTTTCCGCTGGCGTTTTTCGTCGCGCTGCTCCTGGGGACGATGGCCGGGGTTATCCCGCTGGCGATCCGCCACGCCGACGAGGCCAGCCCGGATTTCTCCGGGGGAGAAATCGCCTTCCTGATCATCCTCTACGCCGTGCTGTTTATCGCCAGCACTTACTACTCCGCGGTGGTCTACAACGCCGCGCTGCGAGAGACGCAGGGAGAAGAGCAATCCTGGTCGACGGCGTTTAAGAACGCCCCCTTTGGGCGCATGCTCCTCTCCATGATCATGATCGTGCTGGCCGAATTTGCCTACGTGATCGTCGGCGCCGTGTTGATCGGCGTGGCAGGGTCAGTCGTGGGCTGGCTGGGCGCGGTCGTTGCCATTCCCGTCACCGTAGGCCTTATCCCCGTGTTCCTCGTCCTCGGGTTCTACCCCTTCTACGTGCTCGACGGCCACGGCGTGGGCGAGGCGTTCTCCCGCGCGTGCCGGGACGTGTTCTCGCACTTCTGGAAGCTCCTCGGGGCCTACCTCATCCTCGCCATCATCGCCTACGCCCTCGTGCTTTTCACCATTGGGTTCGGCATCGTCTTTGCCATGCCGGCCGCAATCTTGGGCTCCGCGTTTATCTACCGGAAGGTCTCGGGTGGCGATGTCGTCCTCAACCTGGGCGGCAAGGGGGTCTAGCGCCGCTGCGCCGGCGCCGTCCGCGGCGCTGCCCTTTGGAATGCCCCCGGCAATTCCGTAAGGTGGAAAGCCGACGGTTTTTCCCTACCCCGCAACGGAAGGCGGCCCACCTTGGCTCAGTTTGTTGACCGAGCCCTCCTGCACCTGCAGGCGGGAGACGGCGGGCACGGCTGCGCGTCGGTGCACCGGGAGAAGTACAAGCCGCTCGGCGGGCCCGACGGCGGAAACGGCGGGCACGGCGGCGACATCATTTTTGAGGTCTCCTCCCAGGTGCACACCCTGCTGGATTTCCAGTTCCGCCCGCACCTCAAGGCGAAGCGCGGGGCGAACGGGGCGGGTGATCACCGCAACGGCGCGCGTGGGGAGGACCTCGTCCTCGCTGTCCCCGTGGGGACGGTGGTGCGCTCGGCCGACGGCGAGATCCTCGCGGACCTCACAGTGCCCGGCACCCGGTTCGTCGCCGCCGAGGGCGGCTACGGCGGGCTCGGCAACGCAGCGCTAGCCACCCACAAGCGCAAGGCCCCCGGCTTTGCGCTCAAGGGCGAGCCGGGCGAGGCGCTCGACCTGGTCTTGGAGCTGAAATCCATGGCAGATGTCGGGCTAGTGGGTTTCCCCTCGGCGGGGAAATCCTCGCTCATCTCCGTGCTCTCGGCGGCGAAGCCGAAGATCGCGGACTACCCGTTTACCACCCTGCAGCCCAACCTCGGCGTGGTCACCGTCGGCCACGACACCTTTACCATTGCTGACGTGCCCGGGCTCATCCCCGGCGCGAGCCAGGGCAAGGGGCTGGGCCTGGACTTCCTGCGGCATATCGAACGCACCGCCGTCCTCGCCCACGTCGTCGACGCCGCCACGATGGAGCCGGGGCGCGATCCCGTCAGCGACATCGAGGCGCTTGAGGCCGAGCTGGCCTCCTACGCCGAGGAGCTCGACCTCGACTCGGGGCTGGGGGATCTGCGCCAGCGTCCCCGCCTCATCGTGCTCAACAAGATGGATATCCCCGACGCGCGGGATCTCGCGGAGTTTGTCGAAGACGATCTGGCGCAGCGGTTCGGCTGGCCCATTCACACCGTCTCCACCGCAAGCCGGGAGGGCCTCGACGAGTTGAAGTGGGCGCTCTGGGAGATCGTGAAGGCCTCCCGCGCGTCCCGCCCGGGCCCCGCCGCGGCCGCGCAGCCCGCGCAGATCATCCGCCCGAAGGCCGTCGACGCCGCAGACGGCATCGAGGTCGTGGCCGACCCCGAGTTCGAGGGTGCGTGGGTGGTCACGGGAGAAAAGGCGCTGCGCTGGATCCGCCAGACGGACTTCGACAACGACGAGGCCGTGGGCTACCTCTCGGACCGCCTGAACAAGGCGGGCGTGGAGGATCAGCTGCGCAAGCTTGGCGCCCAGGAGGGCGATACGGTGACGATCGGGGAGATTTCTTTCGACTGGGAGCCGTCGATCGGCGGTGACCCGACCATGACCAGCCGCGGGCGCGATGCCCGCCTCGAGGGCACGAACCGTGCCTCGGCGGCGGAGCGCAAGCGCGCCTCCCAGGCGCGCCGCGGACTTATTGACGAATTCGATTTTGGAGAGGAGCAGGAAGCCGACCGCGAGCGCTGGCAGGGGTAGAGACCCCAGCGGGGCCTTACAACGGGGCCCGCAGGCCGCGGGACGCATCAGACATATGGCCACTGAGCAGGAACTGCGCAACCATATCGCCACAGCAAAGCGCGTGGTGGTCAAAATTGGCACAAGCTCGCTTGTCGACGACGACTTTAGCGTAAGCCAAGACCGCATCGACCGGATCGTCGATGCCTTGCAAGATCGCATGGCCGCCGGCAGCGATGTCATCGTCGTCTCCTCGGGTGCGATCGCGGCCGGGATGGCGCCGCTGGGGCTGACCACCAGGCCGCGGGATCTCGCCACGAAGCAGGCGGCCGCGGCGGTCGGCCAGGTGCACCTCGCGCAAAGCTGGGGCCGCTCGTTTGCCCGCTACGGGCGCACGACGGGCCAGGTGCTGCTCACCCAGGCGGATGCGGGCAGGCGCGAGCGCGCGCGCAACGCCCAGCGCACCATCGATAAGCTGCGTCAGTTTGGCGCGGTGCCGATCGTGAACGAAAACGACACGGTGGCCACCTCCGAGATGCGCTTCGGCGATAACGACCGGCTCTCCGCCATCGTCTCCACCCTCGTATGGGCGGACGCGCTCTACCTGCTTTCCGACGTCGATGGCCTCTACGACCGCAACCCGGTCGACCCGGCGGCGCGCAAGATCACCCAGGTGCGCTCTGGCAAGGATCTCGAAGGCACGTCGATCGGTGGGGGCGGGGCGCTCGGCACCGGCGGGATGGCCGCGAAGGTCTCTGCTGCTCGCCTGGCCACGCGGGGAGGGGTGCCGGTCCTCCTGGCCTCCTCGGATAACATCTCACGCGCGCTCACGAGCGCCGACTGCGGGACGGTCTTTCACACGCGGCCGAGCTCGAGCTTGAGCGCTTGGAAATTCTGGGTGCTCTACGCCGCCGATGCCGAGGGCGTGTTGCACCTCGACGCGGGCGCGGTTGACGCGGTGACGAGCGGCGGGACGAGCTTGCTCGCGGTCGGCATCACGGGGGTCGACGGGGAGTTCCATGCCGGCGACATCGTCGAGATCCTGGGCCCCGGCGGGGAGACTGTTGGGCGCGGCGAGGTCGCCTACGGCGCGGCGGAGCTCGCCGACATGATCGGCAAGCAGACCTCGGAGCTGCCGGAGCACCAGCACCGGCCGGTGATCCGGGCGGACTACCTGTCGAACTACGCGACGCGTCTCTAGGATGGCGGGCATGGATAACACCGATTCCCGCGCCGCTGAGCGCGAAGAGGTCCGTTCCATCGCGCGCGCCGCGAAGGCCGTCGCCCCTGTTGTGGCGACGCTTTCCACCCCGCGCAAAAACGATGTCCTGCGCAGCGCCGCGAGAGCGCTCGTCGAGGCTGAGGCGGTGATCCTCGCGGCCAACGAGGCGGACCTCGCGGCCGGCCGCGAGGCGGGTTTGAGCAGCTCCCTGCTCGACCGCCTCGCGCTCGATTCCTCCCGCATCGCCGCGATGGCTTCCGGTTTGGAGCAGGTCGCGGGCTTGGCGGACCCGGTCGGCGAGGTCGTGAGCGGCCGCACCCTGCCCAACGGCATCCGCATGCGCCAGGTCCGTGTGCCCCTGGGCGTGATGGGCATGGTCTACGAGGCGCGCCCGAACGTTACCGTCGACGCCTTTGGCCTGGCGCTGAAGTCGGGCAACGTGGCGCTGCTGCGCGGCTCGAAGTCGGCGCGCACGACCAACGAGGCCCTCGTCGAGGTGCTGCGCGGCGTCGCCGCCAATAGCGGCCTGCCGCGCGAGGTCGTCTCGCTGCTGCCTTGCGAGACCCACGATTCCGTGCAGGATCTGATTACGGCGCGCGGGCTCGTCGACGTTGTCATCCCCCGCGGTTCCGCGCGGTTGATCAGCACGGTGGTGGAAAACGCCACGGTGCCCGCGATTGAGACGGGCACGGGCAATTGCCACTTCTACATCGACGCGGACGCTGAGCTCGACTCCGCCATCGCGATGCTTATCAACGGCAAGACGCGGCGTACCTCCGTGTGCAACGCGACAGAGACCGCGCTTATCGACGCCTCCTTGCCGCCCAGTGCCCAGCTCCGCATCATCGAGGAGCTCCAGGCCGCCGGGGTGACGGTGCACGGGGACGTCGATACGCTTGGTGCCCTTGGCGCGCGCGACGTCGTCGCCGCGACCGAGTCGGACTGGGCCGATGAGTACCTCTCGATGGATATCGCCGTCGCGCTTGTCGACGGCGTGGGCGGCGCCATCGATCACATCACCCGCTACTCGACCGGCCACACCGAGGCCATCGCCTCGCTCAACGCGCGCACGCTCGCCCGCTTCGCCGCCGAGGTCGATTGCGCGGCGGTCATGCTCAACGCCTCGACCGCCTATACCGACGGCGAGCAGTATGGCATGGGTGCCGAGATCGGGATCTCCACCCAGAAGCTCCACGCGCGCGGCCCGATGGCGCTGCCGGAGCTCACCACCACGAAGTGGATCTTGGAGGGTGATGGGCACGTGAGGCCGTAGAACCTGCGGCCTCGGCGCGACAGTGGAGGGGGCTGGGTATAAGCTGTTAGCGTTGCTCTCTCACTCCGCCCGAACACGCACAGAAACGGCAGGTCTTTCGTGTTTTCCTCCCCATTGCGCTCGTTACGCTCCCGCGCCACCACAGCCCTTCTCGCCGTGGCAGCGGCGGCCACCGCGACTCTGAGCCCGCTGGCCGCCCAGCCCGAGGCCAACGCCCAGGAGCGCTGCCCGGCGGTCGCCGTCGTCGCTGCGCGAGGATCCGGGCAGAACACCCAGGTCATCCCCACACGCTACGCCAACGGAGCGGCGTGGACGTCGAACGGCTGGGAGGGCGAGACCATCCGCGCCTTCCTGCAAAAGGCCGAGTCTCGCTATAGCGCCACCCACGGCGGGGCGTCCGTGATGAACGACGTCGAGGTCATCGGCCTCGAGCCGCGCTACTACCCGGCCGTCTTCCCGCAGTACGACACACCAGAAATCGCCATCCCGGCGACCATTGCGCAGGCCGTCGGCCTGGCCGCGCAGTACACGGTGCCCATGCTTCAGACCGCGCGCCGCGCCGGGGCGGAGTTTTTGGACTCCGTCAACGTCGGCCGCGTCGGCGTGATGCGCGCGATTAACGACTACGAAGCCTCGACCGGATGCCGCCCGGGCTACATCCTCGTGGGCTTTTCTCAGGGCGCGATGGTCGTGCTCGAGCACGAAAAGGAACTCGCCGCGCGCGGCCAGCTCGCCGGTGCGGTCTACCTCGGTAACCCGAACACCGCCGCCGGTGACCCGGCGACGGTGGGCATCCAGGGCGGCGTCGGCGGCATCCTCGGCGCGCTGCCCTTTAACTCCAAGACCGCTGCGGCGACGCCCAACCGCGTCAACTACTGCCTGCCGCTCGACGGGGTGTGCGACATCTCGGTGGCCACCCTACGCGGGCTGGAAGGAGGCAACAACCACGGCCGTTACTTCCTCGCCCCGTCCCCGTGGGACGACCAGGTCGCCGACAGTTTCGGACGCTTCGTCGACCAGGTGCGCTACCGCTAGGCGCGAGACGTGGCCCTAGACTCTACGGGCATGACCACCTTCTCACCGCTTGGCCCCGATCCTGCACACTCGCGCGAGGCTGCGCGCAGGATTGGGGTGATGGGCGGAACTTTCGATCCAATTCACCACGGCCATCTCGTCGCCGGCAGCGAGGTCGCTGACATTTTCGGACTCGACGAGGTTGTCTTCGTCCCCACCGGTGACCCGTGGCAGAAAGCGGATCGTAGGGTCTCGGATTCCGAGGACCGCTACCTCATGACGGTCATCGCCACAGCCTCCAACCCGCGATTTAGCGTCTCGCGCGTCGATATTGACCGCGGCGGTCCGACCTACACCATTGACACGCTGCGCGACCTGCGCGGGCTCTACCCCGGGGCGGAGCTGTTCTTCATCACCGGGGCGGACGCGCTGAGCTCGATCATGTCGTGGCACGATTGGGACAAGATGTTCGATCTGGCCCAATTCGTCGGCGTCACCCGCCCGGGCTACGAGCTGCGCGAAGACATGCTTCCGGCCGAGCACCAGGAGCGGGTCCATCTGGTGGAGATCCCGGCGATGGCCATTTCCTCGACGGATTGCCGGTTGCGCGCGCACGAGTCGCGGCCCGTGTGGTACCACGTGCCCGACGGGGTGGTGCAATACATTGCCAAAAACGACCTCTACCGCGAACTGTGAACCAGGCCTAACCGGGATCCTCTAACTGGCACCGGCGCGCTCTTTCGTGTGACAATGGGAGGCGACGTAGGCAGGCCCGCGCTATCCCCGTTTCCAGGTCCACAGCGCGGCGCCCCCCAATCGTTCAACACCCCTTATCCCACCCCCTGCTATTACCACCGAAGGACACCACGCATTTGACTGCCCTTTCCACCTCCATCGACCAGGCTTCCATCGCTGCGAAGGCCGCCGACGAAAAGCTCGGGCGCAACATCGCCGTCATCGATGTCTCCGACGTGTTGGCGATTACTGACATCTTCGTCATCGTCTCCGCCGACAACGAGCGCCAGGTGGCGTCCATCGTGGAAGAAATCGAGGCGGAGATGACGGCGGCGGGCCTGGAGCCGAAGCGGCGCGAGGGCAACCGCGAATACCGCTGGGTGCTGCTCGACTACGGCAGCATCGTCGTCCACGTCCAGCGCGATGCGGAGCGCGAATTCTACGGCCTCGACCGCCTCTACTCCGACTGCGAAGTCTACGAGGTCGAAGGGGTGCCGCCGTACGAGCGCGACGCGGCGCTTACCGGCGAGGCCAGCCCGCGCGGGGCGGAGAGCATCGAGGACCTTCCCCTCGCGGGGGAGGGCCCGCAGACCGCGCCCGAGCCCGGCGTCGCCTACTAGGCCCCCGCAACACCGATGCGACGACTCATTCTCCTGCGCCACGGGCAGACGGACTATAACGCCACGCGCCGCTTGCAAGGTCAGCTGGATACGACACTTTCCGACGTCGGCGTCGCGCAGGCGCGCGCGGCTGCCGAGAGAGCGAAGGGGCTCGGCGTGATCAGGATTGTCTCCTCCGATCTGGTCCGGGCGCGCCGCACGGCCGAGATCGTCGCGGAGGCGCTCGGCCTTGGCGTCAGTCTCGATGCGCGCCTCCGCGAGACGCACCTGGGGGACTGGCAGGGAAAGACCCACGCGGAGGTGGATTCGTGGCGCGAGGGCATCCGCGACTATTGGCGCAACAACCCCGGTTGGGCGCCTCCGTCGGGGGAAAGCCGGCTTGATGTGGCTAGGCGTGCTCGGCCTGTGGTCGACGAGCTCATGGACGCCGAGGAGAAGTGGGACGGGGCTGCTGTGCTTCTTGTTGCTCACGGCGGCACGATCTCGGCGCTTACCTCGAACCTGCTTGACCTCGGCGAGGCCCAGTACCCCCTGTTCAAAGGGCTTAACAACACGGCGACGTCCCAGCTCGCGGCGGTGCCGGCGTCCGGCGGGGAGCCCGGGTCGGTGACGTGGTACCTCGAGGCGTGGAACCGGGAGCTGGGGAGGTAGCCATGGCGGTGCGCATCGTAGTTGATTCGTCGGCGGGTCTGCCGCGCGACATTGTGGAGAAGTTCGACATCACCGTCGTGGATCTGCATGTGATGGAAGAAGACTCGACGAGCTCGACGAGCGGGCTATCCGCCGTGGAGCTGGCTGCTTGTTACGCACGGCAACTTGAGCGCGGAGGCGATGAGGGTGTCGTGGCGTTGCACCTGGCGAAGGGGCTGTCGTCGACCTGGTCGGCGGCGGTGACGGCCTCTGCGGTGTTCCCGGGCACCGTGCGCGTGGTTGATACCGATACCGCGGGCATGGCGATCGGTGCTGCGGCAATGGCGGCGGCGTCCCTGGCGCGGGACGGGGGTAGCCTCGATGAGTGCGAGGAGATCGCCGCGGGCACGTTGGCCAGCGCGGAGACATGGGTCTACCTCAACCAGCTCGACGATTTGCGCAAGAGTGGTCGCCTCTCCGCCGGCACCGCTGTGCTCTCCGCCGCGCTGTTGGCCACGCGTCCGATCCTGCACGTCACCTCCGGTAAGTTAGAGCTGGCTGGCAAGACACGCACGCAGACCAAGGCGTTCATCAAGCTCACCCAACTCGTGCAGGCACAAGCAGACGGTGAGCCCGTGTTCGCCGCGATCCAGCACGCCGATTCGCCGACCGCGGCACGCTCGCTCGAGAATATGCTCAACGAGGTGCTCCCCGCGGGCTCTCAGGTTCTCGTGTTGCCGATCGCCGAGGCCGTGGCCGTCCACGTCGGTGCCGGGGCGATCGGGCTCTCCGCGGTATTTTCTTCTCAGGCTCGCGCACACGGCACTGAGGGAACCGTGAGCGTTGAGGATAAAGGGGGTATTGAGGGCACTGAGGAGCAAGGAGATACGGGTCCGGGGGAGCGCGGCGAGGAGCCCGGCCCCGCCCGGTAGGCCGCTCTCGGGAGGGGTAGATGTGTGGATAACTATGTAGGATTGGTGACGCATCAGCGAGGTTGTCCACAGGGCGGGCGAGGAGGCCTTGCCGCCCAATGCACTGGGCAATAGCTTGAGGCGCCATGAGCGCCATAGACCGCATCACAGAGCTCACCCGGCCGACGGGCGAGGAAGACGCTTTGGCCGTGACCTATCCCGCCTCGCGGCTGCGCGTCGAGCCCCGCCAGGCGACCGCCGCTGCCGTCGTGGTCGTCGCGCTCGTGGCGGGGTGGGCGCTTATCCGCCCGACCGTCGACTCGGCTCCGCCCGAGCCCACCTGGCCGCCCGCAGCGCAGGAGTCACCGAAGCAGGTTGTGGTCTCCGTCGTCGGCGAGGTGGCCAAGCCCGGGCTTGTGACCCTCGAGGAGGGCTCCCGCGTCGCCGACGCGCTAGCGGCCGCCGAGCCGCACCCGCACGCGGATCTCATCGCGCTCAACCAGGCGCAACTTCTTGTCGACGGCCAACAGATCCACGTCCTCGCCCAAGGATCGGCCCCGCCTGCGCTAGGCCCCGCCCCCCAAGCAGCCGGCGGCCAGGACGGCGTTCTCTCGCTGAACACCGCCACGGCCGCGGAGCTCGTGGAGTTGCCGGGGGTCGGGGAAGCCACCGCCGCGGCGATCATCGCCCACAGGGAGGCGAGCGGGCCGTATACCTCGGTGGAGCAGCTGCTCGACGTCAAGGGCATCGGTCCTGCCAAGTTTGAAGCGCTCAAGGGCCTGGTGGGGGTCTAGGTGCGCGAGCTTCGGCTTGTCCCCGCAGCGTGCGCGGTGTGGGTAGCCACGCTGATCACCCTCGCCTGGGGGTCTTGGCAATGCGCGGTGTGCCTCGCCCTGGCCGCGGCTGCGGCCGCTGCGTGGAGGGAGCCCGGCCAGGCGATCCTCATCGCGGGCGTGGGTGGGTGCGCGGCGGTGGTGACGCAGCTGCGGGTCGTCGCCGCTTCTCGGTGGCGCTTCGGCGGCGAGTTTGTCGCCACCATCGCCGGGGAGCCTCGCGACCTCCCGGCGGGCGGGTTCCTCGTCCGGCTCTCCGTCGAGGGCCACCCCGGCACGGTGCCGTTGTTCACCCGCTCCTTGCCGGAAGCCGCGGTCGCCGGGGCGAGCGTGCGCATAGACGCGGCCGCTACGGAGTCCGACGTGCTGGGTACCACCCAGGTGGCGCTTCACGGCGCGCTCGAGGTCGTCCGGGGCCCGGAGGGGCTCGCGGGGTGGGCCCACCACGTCAAGCAGGTCTTCGCAGACGCGGTGACATCCACGGTTGGCCCGGCCTCCCAAGGGCTCATCCCCGGCATGGTGCTGGGGGATACGTCCCTGCAATCGCCCGAGGAGGAGCAGGCCTACATTGACACGGGCCTGTCGCACCTCAGCGCGGTGTCGGGGAGCAATGTCGCCATCGTCACCTCCGCCGCGGCAGTCATCGCCGCGGCGTGCGGGGCCGGTCTGCGCGGCCGCGTCGCGGTGGCGGCCGCCGCGCTTGCCGCTTTTGCGGCCCTCGTGGGGCCCGAACCGAGCGTGCTGCGTGCCTCCGTCATGGGCCTCGTGGGACTGGTCGCCGTGCTGGCATCCTCCACGACAGAGCCCATCCACGCCCTCTGCCTCGCGGTGATCGGGCTGGTGATGGTGGATTCCAACCTTGCGGTCAGTTACGGCTTCGCGCTCTCCGTGGTGGCCACGGCGGGGATTGTCGCACTCAGCCCCCACCTGACACGTCTTTTCGCGCCGACCGGGTGGCCGGAGATTGTGCTTCGCGCGCTGAGCGTCGCGCTGGCCGCTGACGCGGTGACGATGCCTCTTGTCGCCTCCATGTCAGGGGAGGTCTCGGTGGTCTCGGTGGTATCTAATCTGGCGGTCGCCCCCGTGGTCGCGCCGGTCACGGTGCTCGGGTTGTGCGCAGTAGTGCTCGCGCTTGCCCCCGGCGGTCTAGAGGAACCGCTTTTAGTCCTCATCGAGCCGATGACCGCGTGGATCCACGCGGTGGCGCAGGCGGGGGCGCGCCTGCCTGCTGCCACGGTCGAGGCCGGTCCGCTCGGGGTCGTGGTGTGCTATGGATGGGTGGCCGCGGGGCTTCTTCTCGGCCGGCCCCGGGCCACGCTCGGGGTGGCAGTGGCAGCAGCGATCGCCTTGGCGGTCGGGCCCGGGCTGGGAGGAAGGCCCGTGGACCTCGAGCGGCTCGGGGGCGTCTACGTCGTCAATAGCGAAGACCAGATCGAGCCCGTGCCTGCGGGCACGAGGGTCGTGGTGGTGACCGAGCAGGGCAGTCCGCACGACCGCCCGGTCGTCACCACCGGCGGAATCCCCGTGCTCTACCCCCACCGCGACGGGCCGGTGCGTCTCTACCCGGACGGGACACAACACGCTGTCAGCGGGAGGTTTTAAGATGGTGCGCATGCACACTCCGGTCCACCTCGTCTTGGGAGAAGACGAGTTTCTCGCCGAGCGCGCCATGAAGGCGATTATCGCCGAGCTCAGCCCAGCCGTAGAGGTGAGCACCTATCGCGCCGGGGATATCAGCGAGGGCGAGCTGGCAATGGCAACGAGCCCCTCTCTCTTCGCCGAGGAGCGCGCCGTGGTGTTTCGCGATGTCGACCAGGCGGGCAAGGAGCCCACGGAGCTGCTGCTCGCCGCCGCGAAGGATCCCGCCCCGGGGATGACGCTGATTCTCATGCACTCTGGTGGTGGGCGTAACAAGTCGTATGTTCCCAGGCTGAGAAAGCTCGCCCAGGTGCACTCGGCGGAGCCCCTGAAGGACCGGGACCGGCAGGCGTGGGTGAGCAACGAGTTTCGCCGCCTCGGTGTGCGGCCCACCCCCGACGTCGTGGCAGCGCTGCTGGAATCGGTCGGCTCCGATTTGCGCGAGCTCGCCTCGGCGGTGAGCCAGCTCGTTGCCGATACCGAAGGCGAGATCACGGTCGGCGCTGTCCACGCCTACTACACAGGGGTGGCAGAAGTCTCCGGGTTCACCATCGCCGACCAGGCGGTGGAAGGCAGGGTTGACAGGGCGTTGGCGTCGACACGCAGGGCCCTGCAGCTGGGGGTGAGCCCGGTTGCCATCGCAGCGGCGCTCGCGCGCAAGATCGGCGACATTGCCAAGCTCTACAACACCCGGGGCAACCCGGACCAGCTCGCGCGGGAGCTCGGAATGCACCCGTTCGTGGCAAGGAAGACGATGCAAGTGGCGAGGAACTGGTCGGGCGAGGCCGTCTCGGAGGCCGTGATCATCGTCGCCGACCTCGACGCGGAGGTCAAGGGCCGCGGCGGCGACCCTGAGTTTTGCGTCGAAAACGCCGTGGCGCGCATCAGCCAGCTCGCCCGCTAACATTGCCTCTATGGAAGAGCGCGAAGGACACACGGATTCTCGGGCAGGCGACGTCCCGGAGGAGGTTCAGGAGTTTGCGGGTAAGCTCTTTGATCTTGCGCGGACAGGCAACGCGGAGCTGCTGGCCTACGTCGATCACGGCGTGAGCGCGGACCTGGCGAACCAGGACGGAAACTCGCTGCTCATGCTCGCGGCCTACGCCGGGCATGCCGAGCTCGTGCGGGGGCTGATTGAGCGCGGCGCGGATGTCAATAAGCTCAACGCGAGAGGCCAGTCGCCGCTCGCGGGCGTGATTTTTAAGAAGGAAGACGACATCGTCGAGCTGCTGTTAGGTGCGGGCGCCGACCCTAACGCGGGGGCGCCGAACGCAGTGGAGACGGCGAAGGTGTTCGGGCGCGAGGACATCGCGGCCCGCCTGCAGGGTTAGAAACGCCTGTTGCCCCGCACCCCTTGCGGGGGGAGCGGGGCAACAGGCGTTAGCCGGAGCGGGCTTTAGGCCATCTTGTTGAAGGCGCGGGCCATGTTGGACTTCTTGTTCGCCGCAGCGTTGCGGTGGTAGACGCCCTTGGTCACGGCCTTGTCCAGCTTGCGCGAGGCGACGCGCAGCTGGGTCTCGGCGGCCGCCTTGTCGCCGGACTCGACGGCCTCGCGGAACTTGCGGATCTCCGTGCGTGTGGCGGAACGGATGGACTTGTTGCGCAGGCGGCGCTTCTCGTTGGTGAGAACGCGCTTCTTCTGCTGCTTGATGTTTGCCATGGGTAGAGCACCTCTTGAAATCGATGATTGGCTTGTGCGCAGTCACCACCCGGACGGGTCTCGCGCGCCCTCGCTTCGGCTAAGCCTCGACGCGAGCCCAAGGTCCTGCTCGCGTAGCAGGGCGCACCCGTGGGGTCCGGGTACGGACAACCCCTACACTCTAACAACCGCCTACCCGAGAAACCAAACCGCCGGCTATGCCCAGCCGTAATCCTCCCGGAGGCGGTGGGCGACGCGCTCGAAGCGCCGCAGAGGGATGGAGGCGCCGCGTCGGTGCACGTCCGTTTCGGCCACGACGAGGGTCTTATCCACCCGCACCCAGCACGGCTCGCCGGAGGATTCCCACTCGCCGGAGCCGATGTCGAGCCAGTCGGGGCTGTGCGCGTGCTCCTTGGCGGGGGAGATGAGTAGCGCGAGCAGGTCGTGGTGCTCGCGGCCGATGATGAGCAAGGAGCGCTCCCGCGGGGGATCGGAGGGCACGCTCGCCCAGACGACCTCGCCGGGTTCGGCCTGCCCGTCCATGTCAGGGGCGTAGTAGATGCTGCGGGCGAGCCCCGCCGTGGGGCGCACGACGAGCGAGGCCGTGGGCACCTTTGCGGGGTCCCGGGGGGCGCGCGGGGAGGAGCCGAGACGCTCGTTGAGCAGGGCTAGGCCCTCGTCGAGGGGGCCTGCCTTCTCCTCCCGCGGGCGCTTGCGGCGAAACAGGCTCATTTTCGCACCCCCCCTTTCATCTTTTTTGCTCACGCGGATGTGCGTGCTGTAGCGACCCACTCTACGACTGCGCACGCGGGCGTACAAGCGGCCCGCTGCGTGTTTTCTCCTCCCCACGGAGCCGGTAGAGTAGGCCTAATCATGGCTGCCTCGAAAACCTCCTTCGCGGAGACGACGTTTACGGATCCCTCCCTGATCCGGAATTTCTGCATCATTGCCCACATCGACCACGGCAAATCCACCCTGGCCGACCGCATCCTCCAGCTCTCCAACGTCGTTGACGCGCGCGACATGCGCGATCAGTACCTCGACAACATGGATATCGAGCGCGAGCGCGGCATCACCATCAAGGCGCAGAACGTGCGGCTTCCGTGGACGCCCGCGGCGGGGCGCTTCGCCGGCCAGCAGACGATCCTGCAAATGATCGACACCCCCGGCCACGTCGACTTCTCCTACGAGGTCTCCCGCGCGCTCGAGGCCTGCGAGGGAGCCATCTTGCTTGTCGACGCCGCCCAGGGCATCGAGGCCCAGACCCTGGCCAACCTCTACATGGCGATGGACAAGGACCTGGAAATCATCCCGGTGCTCAACAAGATCGACCTGCCCGCCGCCGACCCGGATAAGTACGCGCTCGAGATCGCGAACATTATCGGCTGCGAGCCGGAGGAGGTCCTGCGGGTCTCCGGTAAGACGGGCGTGGGTGTGCCGGAGCTTTTGGACAAGCTCGTCGAGCTTGTGCCCCCTCCGACCTCTGAGTTCGGTGCCGACGCGCCGGCGCGCGCGCTCATCTTCGACTCGGTCTACGACACCTACCGCGGCGTGGTCACCTACGTGCGCATGATGGATGGCAAGCTCGAGCCGAACCAGCAGGTGCAGATGATGAACACCGGGGTCAAGCATGAAATCCTCGAAATCGGGGTGGTTTCGCCGACGATGAAGAAGACCAAGGGCTTGGGCCCCGGCGAGGTGGGATACCTCATCACTGGTGTGAAGGATGTCCGCGAGACCCGCGTCGGCGACACGGTAACCTGGGCGAACAAGGGTGCGGAAGCACCGTTGGCCGGGTTCGAAGACGTGCGTCCCATGGTGTATTCGGGGCTCTTCCCCGTCTCCCAGGAGGACTTCCCGGACCTGCGCGAGTCGCTGGAGAAGCTGCAGCTTAACGACGCCTCCCTGACCTGGGAGCCCGAGACCTCCGTGGCTCTCGGCTTCGGCTTCCGCTGCGGCTTCCTTGGCCTGCTCCACATGGAGATCACCCGAGACCGCCTCGAGCGAGAATTCGACCTGGATCTCATCTCCACGGCCCCGAGCGTGACCTACCGAGTCGTCGCTGAAGACGGCACCGAATCCCTCGTCCACAACCCCTCTGACTGGCCGGGCGGCAAGCTGCGCGAGGTCTACGAGCCGGTGGTGAACATGACGATTATCGTGCCCCAGGAGTTCGTGGGCACGACGATGGAGCTGTGCCAGTCCAAGCGCGGCACCATGAAAAACATGGAGTACCTCTCCGAAGACCGCGTGGAGCTGCGCTACATCATGCCGCTCGGCGAGATCATTTTCGACTTCTTCGACATGCTGAAATCCCGCACCAAGGGCTACGCTTCCCTGAACTACGAAGAAGCCGGGGAACAGGAGGCCGACCTGGTCAAGGTGGACATCCTGCTCCAGGGCGAACCGGTCGATGCGTTCTCTGCGATCGTCCACCGCGATTCCGCCCAGTGGTACGGAAACAAGATGACAAAGAAGCTCAAGGAGCTCATCCCGCGCCAGCAGTTCGAGGTGCCGGTGCAGGCTGCAATCGGGGCGAAGATCATCGCCCGCGAGAACATCCGCGCGCTGCGCAAGGACGTGCTGTCGAAGTGCTATGGCGGCGACATCTCGCGCAAGCGCAAGCTTTTGGAGAAGCAGAAGGCCGGCAAGAAGCGCATGAAGTCCATCGGTTCGGTCACGGTGCCGCAGGAGGCGTTCGTGGCGGCGCTGTCAACCGACGAGGAGTAGGATGTCCGGCGGGTTCAACCCCGACCCACCTGCGCAGAGCCCACACCGTCGCTGCGACCCCCAGCAGCGTGGAAGCGATGGAAAATAGCGCCGCCGAGGCGTCGACGTCGAACTCTGTCGGATCGGCGAACCCGAGGCCAAGGCCACTGAAAGCGACGATATTACCGACAGCGTGGAGCGCTACGGCGGCCTCGATTCCGTTGGTGTAGAAGGTCAGACCGGCTGCGCACACGGCGTAGATGATGATGTCGCTCATCCCGATCCAGTTGTATCCATGCCCCGCGGCGAACAGGGGAACAGCGGCGCCGTAGGCGATGAACGGGCTGCGCACCCACGCACCGACGATCTGAGGTATCGCGGAGCGGAAGAGCAACTCCTCGGCGAGCGCCTGATAGGGGACGACGAGCACGCAGACGAGGATGAAGGCTGTCCCCTTGGCAGATAGCGTGACGTCGGGAATTCCGTAGAGAATCAATCCGCAGAGGTACATCACCGCGTAGGCCACAGCGGCCGCAGCTGCTGAAACCCACGCGAGGCGCCAGCGGAAGCGGCCGCTAGAGCTGAACAGCTCCAGCGGGTTTCGCCCCACAATGCGTGCAGCAAGCAGGGGTGCGGCGCATGTCATGGCGAGGGCAATCAACATAAGGACGTTGGAGTCGATGTCGCCTACCGGCAGCTCAATGATGGTGCTGGGAAGCCCTATCCAAAGTCCTAACCCCGTCAGCAGCAGCGTGGACGCGGTAGCAATTCCAATAAAGAGTACCGCAAGTGCACCCGCCTCGGCGAGTGCGGACCACCATGGCCGGATAGTGCGGTGGAAGCGGGCCGGATCTACCGTGCAGCGGGGCAACGGCGCTGGTGGGCGCTGGCGCGAGGGCTGGAGCTTAGCTCGTCGCGTCCTAGGGCGCACAGCCACCTTCGGCCAGCCCCGATACCAGCCCGCACCGGGGAACCATCCCGGCAGCGGCGTTGAACGGCTCGGCGCGTATGCGCGCAGAACAATCAGTAGGGCAACCGCGCCGGAATATTGGAGGAGGAATCCTGCAACGAGAACCAACAGTCGATTGTCATCACCTGCCAGGTCCGTAATCCCGGCGATGTCGGCCCAAGATAATGCCATGTTGTTGGCGCAGTGCAGGACAATTGCTGCCTCGATACCACCTGTGCGGTGGGTGAGGACAGATGCCATGACCGCGAATATGGCGACGCTGGCTAATCCGGCTAGATCATAGGAGTGGCCTATGACGAACACGGGGATGGCCAGCCCGAATGCGGTGACGGGAGATCGCAACCAGGCGCCTAAGGCCTGGGGCAGTGCTCCGCGAAAGATCAGTTCCTCGGCCGCGCATTGCAGCGGGATGAGCGAGACCCAGACAAGCATGGACAACCAAAATGTGCGCCCAATCGGGGAGGGCACGCCGTGAATAAGCCCGTCGACCAGATAGCAGCCGAAGACCGGAAGTGCGATCCAGGCCAGTGACGCGCCGAGCACGTTGAGCCGGATACGGCCGGCGACCGACAACAGAGCGGCTGGCCTGCGCCCGGCAACCCACGCACCTGCCACCGCGGCGAGGGAACTCAGCGCAAGAGAACCGTAGTAGAACACCATCTTCGTTGGGTCGTCGTCTTTGCCGGAACCGAACAGGAGATCCTCGAAGTCCTGAAGAGTCATTCCGCTGTTTACACCGGTGACAAAGAATGCCGCCGCGAATGCTACCTGTATCGCCAGGAAGAAAAAGAGAGTGGAAGCAATCTCGAGCGCGGGCTTCCACGGCGCGTAGGCGTTGCGGCGCAGCGCGCGGGCGCGGGCGAGGCGGTGGTACGGCGGGGCTGTCACGCCCGCCACCTTATAGCATTGGTGATATGCAGATTCAGCGCGAAGGGTTCACGATATTCGCACGAGTTCTTGGCGACGCCTCCAAACCCGCACTCCTTTTTCTCCAGGGCGGGCCGGGTTCGCCAGCGCCGCGGGAGCGCTACGAATGGATCGACGCCGCGCTCGAGCGCTACCGCGTGGTGCTGTTGGATCAGCGGGGCACTGGCTTATCCACGCGCATCGACCGCGCCACACCCGAGCTCATCGATGCCGGCACTCTCGCCCGCCTGCGCGCGGATGCGATCGTCGAAGACGCCGAGGCGATCCGCGAGGAACTGGGACTCGAGCGGTGGGACGTGCTCGGCCAGTCCTTTGGTGGGTTCTGCCTCGCGCACTACCTCGCCGCGCACCCGGAGCGGATCGGACACGCTTTTTTCACCGGCGGGCTACCCACCGTCACCCGCGGCGTCGATGAGGTCTACCGGGCCACGTTTGCCAAGCTGCGTGCGCGCCACTTGCGCTTCTACGCCGAGGTGCCGTGGGCGCAGCGGCAAATCCGCGAGGTATGCCGCCACCTCGATAACTCCGAGGAACTGCTGCCCACCGGCGAGCGGTTGAGCTCGCGCCGGTTCCGAGGAATTGGCATCGCGCTGGGCCGCGAGGACGGGTTCGAGGCATTGGCGCACCTCCTCGAGGCGCCGTTTCACCCGAACGGGCGGTTGCGTACCGACGTCCTCGCCGAGGTCTGCGACCTCGTGAGCTTCGAGCGCAACCCGCTCTACGCCGCGGTCCACGAGTCCATCTACGGCGGCACGGTGCCCGGCGCGACCGCCTGGTCCGCCCAGCGCGTCTCCGAGACGCTTGACGGCTTCGCGCCGGACGCCTCGCCTGACGACGCCGAGTTCTACCTCACCGGCGAGCACATCTTCCCCTTCCACTTCGACGAAGACCCCGCGCTGCGCCCCTTCAAGGCGGCGGCCGAGGAGCTCGCCCGGAAGCAGGATTGGCCCAACCTCTACGCCGGCCTGGGCCGGGTCGAAGGGGCCGCCGCGGTCGTCTACACAGACGACATCTACGTCCCGCGCGAGCTCTCGCTCGAGACCGCCGAGCTGATCGGCGCGAGGGTGTACGAGACTGATGCGTGGCAGCACGACGGCTTGCGCAAGCACGGCTCTCACGTCCTGCGCGCCCTCCTGCGCGAGGTGGGGCTATGATGAGCGGCATGCAGACGCCTTTTCTCCGCGAACAGGTAGACCTCACCGTTGGCGAGCTCGAGGAATTCGACGTGCTCACCAGCGTCTTCGAGCGCAACGAGGAGCACGTGCTCAACCCGGCGCTGATGTTCCACATCTGCCGGTAGCGGCCAGGCGCTAGCGGGGCTATGGTCTTGGCTGTGAAAACCCGCATGATTGCCGTAGCTGCGCTCGCATGCGCGCTGGCCGCGCCCGCCGCCCCTGCTCTCGCCCAGCCCTCCCTTGATGCGAACATGCAACTGCCGGAAGGCTCCTCGGTGACGCTGCCGCAGCTGCGCAGCGAGGTCACCGGCTCCTCCACCGGGTACGTTCCCGTGCAGCACCCCGGCGCGCCGGTCCCGGTGCCGTTTACCCCGGATTACCTCACCGGCTACATCTCGGATGTCTCCTCCTACGACTACGGGATCTACGAAGAGGTCACCCGAATTTTCCGCCAGGTGCGCGATGGCCAGCCGGAGACGATGGCCGCGAATGTGGAGACGGCGGTGCGCATCAACAACACCGCAACCCCGGAGCAGGTGCGGCAGGCCCAGGTCGACGCGGTCGCCTCGGCAGGTGGCCTGCTCGCCGCGCTCTCGCCGGCACTTGGTGCGGAGTTCGGTGAGGCGTTCCGCACATCCCTGGCCGAGGGGCGGTTGCCGAAGACGGCCTACCTGCTCGACAACGGCTACCTCGCCCGCGCCGGCGGGCTGGCCAGCTCGACGCTCATTGAGAAGGAAATTTACGACTACCCTCGCCCGCACATCGCTGTGCCGGATCGCATCACGCGGTACAACACGGAAGGCGCCGGGGACCTCTACATCACCTCTCCGTCCTTCCCGTCGGGGCACACGAACCAGGCGGTGTGGGTGACCACGCTGCTTGCATACATGCTCCCCGAGCTCGCCCCGCAGCTGGCTTATCGCGGTGCCGAGGCCGGCAACTCACGCGTCGTGCTCGGCGTGCACTACCCGCTCGACGTCATCGGCGGGCGCATGTCCGGCTACGCGGCGGCCGCCGATCGCCTCAACGACCCGAAGATGCGAAACGCCCTCGACCAGGCCGCCGCCGAGCTGCGCGCCGAAATCGAATGGCGCACGGGGGTCTCGATCGCGGAGCTGGTGGCGCGCGATACGCCGTATATCTCCACCGCCGACGCCGTGTCTACGATGGGGCAGTGGATGGACTACGGCCTACCGGAGGCCTACCACGAGGATGCGCCGATGCAGGTCCCGCAGGCCGCCCCGGTGCTGCTCGCCGCTCGCTTCCCGGAGCTGAGCTGGCAGCAGCGCGAGGAGGTGCTTCGACGCACGGCGGCACCGGCCGGGGCGCCTTTGGACTGGCAGGGTCCGGGCGGGTCCTGGCAGCGCGTCAACCTCGTGGCAGCCACGGCCGCGCGGTTGAGCGTCAACCCGGATGGGTCGCTGAACATCAACTAGCGCGCTCTACCGCGACTGGGCGCGACGAGCCGACTCGATGAGCGCCTGCGTGTACGGGTGCTGCGGGTCGGACCATACGTCCTCGGTGGCGCCGTGCTCGACGATGCGCCCTTCGTGGATCACCGCGACGGTGGGGCACAGCTCACGCACGAGGGCTAAGTCGTGGGAGACGAAGACGAGCGTGCCCTCGCCGACGACCGCGTCGATGAGGTCGAGGACGGTGCGGCGCACGGTGACATCGAGGGCGGAGACGGGCTCGTCGGCAAGCAAAATCGCGGGCCGGGGCGCGGCGGCGCGCGCGATCGAGATGCGCTGGCGCTGACCGCCGGAGAACTTCCGCGGCGTGCGCTCGCCCACGCCTGCCAGCCCCACCTGGGCGAGCACCTCCTCGGCGCGCGCGGCGTCCACGCCCGTTTCGCGTATCGACGCCCCCACGCTCATCCGCGGGTCCAGCGAGGAATAGGGGTCCTGGAAGACCATCTGGACCTCGCCTGCGACCTCGGCTGTGCCCGCGTCGGGCTCGGAGAGCCCCGCGATAACCCGCAGCAGCGAGGTCTTGCCCGAACCGGAGCCGCCGACGAGCCCCAGGCGCTCGCCGCGGCGCACGGTCAAGGTCACCCCGTCGAGCGAGCGGGTGCTCCCGCGGGTGAGCTTGACGTCCCGCAGGGCCACCACGGGCTCGCCGAGCGGGCGCGCAGGGGCCGGCGGGCCGGGCCGGGAGGCCGCGACGAGCGAGCGCGCGTAGTCGGATTCCGCGGCGACGATGCGGCCGTCTTTGAACACGAGCACGCGCTCGGTCATCCGTTCCACCACCGCGAGGTCGTGGGAGATAAACAGCAGCCCCATCCCGCGGGCGGCTACGACTGAGTCGATGAGGTCGAGGATCTGCCCTTGCACCGTGGCATCGAGCGCGGTGGTGGGCTCGTCGCAGATAAGCACATCCGGGTCTTGGGCCAGCGCGGCGGCGATGAGCACGCGCTGGCGCTGCCCGCCGGAGAGTTCGTGCGGGTAGGCGTCGGGGCGGGCCACCCCTACTTCTCCCAGCAGCGCGCGGGCCCGCTCCGGGTCGCGGGAGACCTGGCGGCCGACCCGCATGAGGGGGTCGAGCGCGGTCATCGGCTCCTGGAAGACCATCGCGACCTTCCTCCCCCGCACCCGGCGGCGCACGCGATCGCGGGTGCCCACCATCTCCACTCCGTCGACGGTAATCGAGCCGGAGAGCGGCAGCGTATCGACGAGTCCCATGATCGACAGCGCGGTGAGAGACTTGCCCGAGCCGGACTCGCCGATGATGCCGACGCGCTCGCCGCGGGCGAGGTCGAAGGAGACTCCGTGGAGGATGCCCTCGATAGTGAGGTCCCTAACGCTGATCATTGTCACCCCCGAGGAGCGTAAAGCCCATCACCGTGCACGCAATCGCCAGCCCCGGCCACAGCGCGAGGTGGGCGTCGGTGGCCAGGTACGGCTGCGAGGCCTGCAGCATCCTCCCCCAGGAAGCGTACGGGGCGGGCGTGCCCAGCCCGAGGAAGGACAGCCCCGCCTCGGCGAGGATAGCCATGGCCAAGGAGACGGAGACCTGCACGATGGTCATCGGGACGATGTTGGGCAGCACGTGGGTGCGCGCCACCTGCAGCGGCGGCACCTTGGACACCCGGGCGGCGAGGATGTAGTCCTGGCTCATCACCTGCAGGGTGCCCACCCGCGCCATGCGGGCGAAGCCGGGCACCCCGGCGATGCCGATGGCCATGACGACGATGAGCGCCGAGGCGCCGAAGACGGCGGTGAACACGATCGCGAGCAAGAGGGCGGGAAACGCCATGAGCAGGTCGGAGACCCGCATCATCGCCGCCTCGATCGGCCCGCGGCGCATCCCCGCCCACATCCCCAGCGGCACTCCGATAAGCGCGGAGAGCGCCACGGCGCACAGCGCCACGAGCAGGGTCAGGCGCGCGCCGTCCATCACGCGCGAGAGGATGTCGCGCCCGAGCTGGTCCGTGCCCATCCAGTGCGCGGCGCTCGGCCCCTGCAGCCGGGACTCCGGGGCGGCCTGCAGCGGGTCGTAGGGGGTCCACACCGCCGCGAGCGCGGCAACGCCGAGAACGACAAGCACCATCGCGAGCCCGACGAGCTGGGTTCGGCTCGCACTCCTCAGCAGCCTCATGCCCCCACCTTCTTCGCCGCGGGCCGGCGCACCCGGGGATCGATCGCAGCGTAGAGTAGATCGACGACGAGGTTGACCGTCAAGGTGAAGGCCACCAGCAGCATCATCACCGTTTGCACGGTGGTGAGGTCGCGGTTGGCCACGGCGTCGAGAAGCATCGTGCCCAGCCCGGGGAGGGCGAAGACCCGCTCGATGACGACGGCACCGACGACGAGGCTGGAGAGCTGGATGCCGGCGACGGTGAGCACGGGTAGCGCCGCGTTGCGCAGCGCGTGGCGGTAGAGGGTGGCCGATCGCCGTGCCCCCTTCGCCCGCGCGGTGCGCACGTAGTCCTTGCCCATCTCCTCGGTGATCGCGCGCTGGGAGTAGCGGGTGAGGATGGCCGCCTGCACGAGCGCGAGCGAGGCGACCGGCGCGACGAGGTGGGCCGGGGATTCCCAGCCGCCGGCGGGCAGCCACCCCAGCCGCACGGAGAGCACCGCCACGAGGAGGATGGCCACCATGAAGCTGGGCACGACGATGCCGACCTGGATGGCCGCGGCGACAACCATGCCCAGCGGGCGGGCACCGTGTTGCGCGAGGTAGACGCCGAGCGGGACGGCGATGGCGAGGGAGGCGAGCATCGCGAGCACGGTGAGCGTGAGCGAGACCCCGGCACGCTCGGCAACGACCGGGCCAATCGGCGTCCGGCTGGCCATGGAGACCCCGAGGTCGCCAGTGAGCAGGCCCCCCGCCCAGTCGAGGTACTGCACGATTAAGGGACGGTCGGTTCCCAGCAGCGCGGAGAGCGCCGCGACGTCCTCGTCCGTGGCCGTCACCCCGAGCGCCACGCGCGCCGGGTCGCCCGGCACAGCGCGCAGCAACGCGAAGATGAGCAGGCTGGCTAGGGCGATGAGGAGGAAAAAGCGCGTCAGCGCGCGAACGATCATGGGCGGGACTCCTTGCGTATAGACGCCAGCTCCAAACCATCGGTGACCACGTTCGGGTCCACACCGCTCACCCCCGGCGCCGTGAGCACGATGTTCGGGGCGTTGAGCAGCGTGAGCGCCGCGGCGTCGGCCATGATCACATCCACTGCCGCCGCCATGTTCTCCGCTTGCTCGCCCACCTCCGCGGCCGCGATGCGGCTGCGCGCGGTGGGCGAGTCGTAGCCGAAATAGTAGTCGGGGTTGCCAAACATCAACGGGATGTCGCGGGGTTCGACGTGGGCGACGATGGAGGCCTGGTAGTCGTGCCGCTTGAGCACCTGGCCCAGCCACACGGCGGGGAACTCGACTGTCTCTAAGGCGACATCGAATCCGACGTCGCGAAGCTGGGAGAAGATCAGCTCCGCGGCGGCCTGCGCGTAGGGCAGGTTGGGAACCGTGATGGTGAGCTTTGGGGTGCGCCCGGCGAGCAGCTCGCGGGCCCGGTCGGGATCAAAGGGGTAGTAGTCCTGGCCCGTAAACCACGGGTCCGTGGGCGGGACGGGGGCGCCTCCGGTGTCGGTGGCCATGCCGTCGTAGACGACGCTGTTGAGAGCGTCGCGGTCGATGGCGTAGGCCACCGCCCGGCGCACGTCGGGGTCATCAAAGGGCGCGCGGCGGTTGTTCATCGACAGCACCACCTCGCCGTTGGTGGTGCCGACCTCGACGCCGATCTCCTCCGGCAGGGCGCCGATGAGCTGCGGGGCCTGCATTGCCCACACGACGTCGGCGTCGCCCGCGCGCAGCGCGTTGACCGCCGCGGTGGCGTCATCAAAGTAGCGCATCGTCGCGTCGGACTGCGGTGCGGCACCCCAGTAGTCGCCGCGCGCGGCGAAGGACACGAACTCGCCCACGGCGAAGCGGCGCACCGTGTAGGGCCCGGTGCCCAGTGGGTCGGTGGCCAGGCGGTCGATGGAATCCGGCGTCATCATCGCGCCTGTGAGCGTGCCCATGGACCACAGCCAGCTTGTTGAGGGCTGCGCGAGCGTCACGCGCAGGGTCCGCTTATCGACGGCCTCCGCCCGCGCCACCGGGTCCATCTGCGCCTTGAGCGCGTTCGTCCAGTGGTTTTTCACGTAGTCGATGGAAAACGCCGCGTCCTCGGCCGTGAACTCCTTGCCGTTGGAAAACCTCACGCCCTCGCGCAGGTGGAAGACGTATTCGGTGCCGTCGGGGCTTGTCTCCCAGCTCGTGGCCAGGTGGGGTTGAGGGGTGCCTGTGGAGTCGATACGCACGAGCGTTTCATAGACGTTGCCGACGAGCGCCTGCGGTGCGGCGGCGCCGCCCGTGGAGGTGAAGTCCAGGCTCGCCGGCGCGGCCTGCGTGGCCACGACGAGATCCCCGCGCCCGGTGCCGGGCCCACCGTCTGTCGCGCAGCTGACGGCCGCCAGCGGCATGAGTGCGTAGGCGAGCAGCGCGGCGGCAGCCCTGAGTGACGTCATGGGTGGAAAGAGTACCTTCAGCGGGGGGTTGACACCATTGACACGTTCTGCGGGTTGCTGCGCGAAGACGTCACCGCGAAGCTGGCCTTGGTGAAAAGATAGCGGTCGTCGGATGACTCGATGGGCGAGCCCGACGCGGTAAACGCCTTGCGGCGGACGCGCAACAGTGGGGTGCCAGGGGTGACGCCGAGGAGCGTTGCGTCCTCTTCCGGTGCCTCGATAGCGTCGATTACCCTCAGCGCATGGTCGATGTCGACGCCGTTGGCGATGAGCTGTTCATAAATAGACCCCGTATCCGGATCGAAAGATAACACGTGTTTCCCCACGTGGAGCGGGTAATTGAGTCGTTCCACCATTGCTGGCGCGCCGTCCATCAGGCGCAGTCGGTGCACAGAAACAACCGGGTCGTCCTGGCCGATGTGAAAATCTTCGGCTAGCTGGGCACCGGCGAAGCCGCGCGTGACTGATTGTGTGCGTTGCCCGGGTTCGATCCCGTTCGAGCGACACCATTGAGAGAACGAAACGACGTCGTCGAAGGATTGTGAGGCAATTCGTTGGACGACACGGGAGCGGCGTCCCTGCCCGGAGGAGATCACACCCTCCGCTCTAAGGGTTGCAACCGCCTGACGGACAGTTCCGCGGGCGGATCCGAACTGGGCGCACAGCGTTGCTTCTGACGGGATGGCATCCCCTGGCTGCAGCGCACCCGAGCGAATTTTCTCGCGCAGGAACATCGCAATGTCGTGGTGTGTGACGGGATGAGCGGCGGACATGCGGGTCTTCTCCTCGGGGCGGACGCGTGCTGCACTCACCATAACAAGCGGCCGAGGCTGTCGGGTGACGTGCGCGGACATGAATTTCGGGTTAACTTGTCTATCCAAGTGTGGCGAGCGGGGTTCTTTCTGGTTGAAGATGGTGAATATGACACACGACCTCATCGTTATCGGATCTGGCATTCTCGGGCTGGCCACAGCGTTCCTCGCGCATAAACAGGGGCAGTCGGTCCACGTCATCGAAGCCGAAGCTGCGCCTGTCCACTCATCGATCATGAATTTCGGGCACGCGTGCTTCACGGGCCAGGCCGATCTTATTCAGCCTGTCGCGGACAGGGCGCGCAGGGGATGGCTCCAGGCCGCGCAGGATACGGGGCTCTGGGCCGCTCAATCGGGCACCTGGATTCCAGCGGTGACCGAGCTCGAGATGCAGGTGCTGCGCGAATTTGCCGCCCACCGCGGCGAGGCTGATGTCACCCTCGTGGGGCCCGGTGAAATCCGAGATGCCCTGGCTAATCCTGATCTCGAGGCGGTTGGTGGTGCCCACCTTCCGCGGGACATGAGGGTCAATCCGCGTGAAGCGGCGCCGCGCTTAGTCGCTTGGCTTGCGTCGCAGGGTGTGACATTCACATGGAACACCCGCGTCACCGCAGTGTCCGACGGCCGGGTGGATACCGTCCGCGGAGAATATTCGGCTCGCCGCGTCATCGCGTGCCCGGGTGATCAACTCCGTGGCCTGTTTCCCCGCATAGCGGAGGGCAATGGGGTGCGCGTGTGCACGCTGGCCATGGCCCTGCTTACGCGTCCAGGCCGGATACCGGTGGAGACCGCACTTCTCACGGGCACCTCGCTGGCGCGTTATGACGGCTTCGCGGCCATGCCGAGTGTTCCTCAGCTGCGCGACGAGCTGGCTTCTCGTGAGCCGGAACTGGTTGCAATGGTGGCGAATCTCATGGCCACCGGGATTCCGAATGGTCTGTTGGTTGGTGATTCCCATGCGTACTCGCTGAGCCCGGAGCCGTTCATTGACGAGGCGCTTGCGGAAGTCCTGATCGAGCGAGCCTCCTACTACTTCGGTCTGGGTGAGCCGGTGGTGCGACAGCGCTGGCTGGGCCATTACGCAGACTCCGCCGAGCGGAACCTGGTTCTCGTGCACCCGGACGATTCCACGACCGTTGCCGTGGTGACTTCGGGTATCGGAATGACGCTGTCCTTCGGAATCGCCGAGCTGGCGCTTTCCGGGCAGGTTGTCGAAGGGTTCTGAACCCGCGGGGTGAACACAGGGTTGCCTGTCTATGAATACTCTCCACTCGGCTAGACAAGTTGAGGAAGGGGCGTGACAATCGCAAGGAAACCCCATCTCGACGAAAGGCCTCCCGTGTTTACGACCAAGCGTTCTCGCGCTCTCATCGGCGCAGTCACCCTCTCCGTTCTGTCCCTCACCGCATGCGGCTCGGACTCGTCCGACGGCGCAAAGGGCGGCAAAGCGATCACCCTCGCAGCCGTGCCGTCCGAATCCTCCGCCTCCTTGTCCGCCGACTACGACAAGATTGCAAAGCTCATTGAGAAGGAAACCGGCAACACCGTCACCTTCCAGAACGTCTCGGACTACGCTGCCGTTATCGAGGGAATGCGCGCAGGTCAGATCGACATCGCATCCTTCGGACCGTTCTCCTACGTCATTGCGAAGGACTCAGGTGTGAACCTGAAGCCCGCCGCTTCCGGCACCGACAACGAGAACGAGCCGCCCGCCTACACCTCGCTCGCCTACGTGCGCGCAGATGAAAACGGCATTTCCTCGCTCGCTGATCTCAAGGGCAAGAAGGTCTGCTTCGTTGACCAGGCATCCACCTCCGGCTACCTGGTCCCGATGAAGGGGCTCATGGACGAAGGTATCGATCTTAACGCTGACCTCACCCCCATTCTCGCGGGCGGCCACGACGCCTCGTTGCTCTCCCTCGATTCCGGCAACTGTGACGTGGCGTTCGCCCACGACACAATGCTAAGCACGCTGACCACGTCCGGTCAGGTCAAAGATGGCGCGCTGAAACCGATCTGGGAATCCGACCCCATCACTGAAGATCCGATCGCCGTGAACTACGGAACGCTGGATGAGGAGACCGCAAACAAGATCGTCGAGGCGATCCGCACCAAGGCGAACAAGCCGGCGCTCGTTGAAGAAGGCATCTGCGATTCCGTGGACAACTGCGAGCTGCCCGAAGAGCTGGAGTGGGGCTACCTGCCGGTGGAGGACTCCGATTTCGACTCAATCCGCGACATTTGCAAGGCCACAAACGCGCCCGCCTGCCGGAACGTCGGCTAGGGCCCGCTTAGCGCATAAGAGAGATCACCATGACACGTAGCGCAGCAGTCACTCAGCACGCCATTAGCCTGAAGGGCGTGACCAAGGATTTCGGCGGAGGCGTCCTCGGCCTGGACAACGTCACGCTGGACATCGAAACCGGCGCGATCACAGTTCTTCTCGGCCTATCAGGCTCCGGGAAATCCACACTGTTGCGCCACCTCAACGGACTGCACACGCCGTCCGGTGGAGACGTTATGGTGCTCGGCGAGAACGTCGCCCGACTCAACACTGCGGGGATGCGCCGCCTGCGCAAAGACGTCGGTGTCATCTTCCAGCATTTCAACCTGATCGGGCCCATGTCGGTGCTGGAAAACGTGTGCACGGGCAGGCTCGGTTCGCTCAAAGGTCCGCGGCTGTCGCTGATGATGTACCCGAAAACTGTGCGCGCCGAGGCCGTGGAGAAGCTCGACCGGGTCGGATTGGCTGACCGCGCCTACCAGCGCGCGGACACGCTCTCTGGCGGCCAGCAGCAGCGCGTCGCCATCGCTCGCGCCCTCATGCAGCACCCGCGGGTACTGCTTGCCGACGAACCCGTCGCCTCGCTCGATCCAGTCTCCTCCCAGGAGGTCATGGCGCTACTCAAGCAAATCTCGGCAGAAGACCAGCTCACAGTGGTCGCGTCGCTGCACCAGGTGCAGCTCGCGATTGATTTCGCGGACCGCATCATCGGCCTGCGCAGCGGGCGTGTCGTGCTGGATGAGCGCACAGAGTCACTGTCGGTGGAGGATGTGAACAAGATCTACTCCTCGGTCGCGGGGGCAGGCGACGAAATCGAGCGCGAGCTGAAGGCGCGGTAGGCACAATGACATCGGTTTTGAAACAACCCGTGCAGCGCCCGGCTCCAAGCGTTTTGGAGCCGAAGCGCCCCGCGCCGACCGTCAACACCGTGGCAGCGTCGATAGTTGGCGTACTCCTGGTGGTCGGAGGCATCTGGTCTGTCATCTCGATCGGCATTGAGCCGGCGGTGATTGCGAGATCGTTCGACAACGCGGTGGCGTTTGCCCGGCGGATGTTCCCCCTCGATTTTCCGCCGCTGGGGGAGACCCTGTCACTGATCGCCGAGACGCTGGCGATCGTGTTCCTGTCCACCCTTCTCGCCGTCATCCTGTCCATTCCCGTGGCGTTAACGTCCGCGACTCCGACCACATCCGGGCGCGGAGCCCAGGCAACGGGCCGTGCGCTGACCGTTCTCGCCCGCGCCATCCCGGACCTCGTTCTGGCCATCGTGTTCCTGCGCATGTTCGGCCTGGGTGCCGCCGCCGGCATCCTCGCAATGGGGATCCACTCGGTGGGCATGGTGGCGAAGCTGTACGCGGACGCGATTGAAGAGCTTGATGACGGCCCGCGTGAATCCATCGAATCCGCCGGCGGCACCCGCCGGCAGCAAATCTGGGCGGCCATCCCGCAGCTGCTCATGCCCCAAATCATCGCCACCGCGCTGCACCGTTTCGACATCAACCTGCGTACCTCGGTTCTGCTGGGTTACGTCGGAGTCGGCGGTATTGGCTTGGCCATTTCCGAGTCACTGCGGGTGCTGGACTACCAGCGCGGAATGGCTCTCGCACTTATCGTGCTTGCGTTGTGCATTGTCATCGAGATGATCTCAGGCGCGATTCGCGCCGCGATTCTCAACCGCGCTGGGGGATCTGTCACCGGCGGCACGTGGGCGGACAAGGTGCTCAACCGCAACCGCGAACCGGGTGCTGCCGATGTGCACCTGACCCCGCCATGGACCTCCGAGCGCGTCAGCCGTTTCGTCTCGGCGGGCGTTCTCGCCGCATTGACTCTCTGGGCGCTGCTGCGTGTGGACATCAACTGGCCGGATCTTACGACAAGGATTGTCAACCTCCCCGCAACGCTGAGCTTGTTCTTCCCTCCGTCGTCGGGTGGCGCGATGGACGAGATGCTCGAGCAGCTGCTCATCACCGTTCAGATCGCCCTCGCTGCCACGATGATCGGTGCGGTGCTCGCACTGCCGATCGGATGCCTCGCGGCCCGCAACGTTATGCGCAAACGTGCTGTGCACGGTTTCTTCCGCACGTTGATCGCGGTCATCCGCGGAATACCTGAACTCATCCTCGCCATCATCTTCGTGGTTATCTCGGGGCTCGGCGCGGTTGCGGGCACGCTGGCACTGGCGATCGGCGCGGTCGGTCTGCTGTCCAAACTGATCGCCGACTCGCTGGAGGAGACGGACACTGGTGTACAGGAGGCACTGCGCACCACGGGTGCGAGCGACATTCAGGTGTTCTTCTCGGCCACGGTGCGCCAGGCGGCCCCGGCCTTTGTCGCTCACACCCTTTACCTGTTGGACACGAACATCCGCTCCGCGACGCTGCTGGGCGTCGTCGGCGCCGGCGGTGTGGGATTCCTGCTCCTGAACGCCGCGCGCATCAATGCCTTCGATGTGGTCACGATGATTCTCATCCTGATGGTCGCGGTTGTGCTGGTGGTGGAAGGCCTGTCCATGTGGCTGCGGAAGACAATTCGGTAGTCGAGCTGTAGAAGAAAAGGTGAGAGAAAATGAAGAAGCTGGCGATTTTCGACATGGCGGGCACAACCGTCAATGACCGCGACGAGGTGTACCGCGTGCTCCGGGAAGCAACGGAGCGTGAAGGTGCGATCTACTCCGACGACGAATTCCAGGAATTCATGGGAACGGAAAAGAAGTACGCCATCGGCCGGCTCCTGAGCCTGGGCGGGGTCGAGCCTGAGACCGAGGTTGTCGAGCGGGCATGGGAGTGGTTTCGTGCTGAGCTGCGGCGCACCTACGAAAGCAATCCGCCCGCGGCGCTGCCTGGGGTGGAAGGCGCGCTTGCACAGCTGCGGGATTCCGGCATCAAGGTGGCACTGACCACCGGGTTCTCCCGGGAGATCACCAACATTATCCTTGCCGGTCTCGGTTGGGACACGGGCGAGATTATCGATGCGGTCGCGGCGGGCGACGAGGTGGAGTCGGGTCGGCCGCAGCCCGATTTGATTCGCCGGGTTATGGAGCTGACCGGCGTAGATGACCTCGGCCAGGTCATCAGCACCGGAGACACTTCCGCCGACATCCAGTCAGCCCGCAACGCCGGAGTCACATCCGTCGGCGTGCTCACTGGACACTTGACGCGTGAGCAGTTCGAGCGTGAGGGCGCGGACATCGTCATCAATTCCGTGGCTGATTTCCCGAACGTGGACATTCTGCGTTAGATGGATTCCGCGACTGCGCAACTGTGGCTCGGCGGCCAGGATTTCGCACTCACCAGCGTTCCCCTTCCGCAACTACGTGACGGTGAGCTACTGGTGCGCATCAACGCCGCCACGGTATGCGGCTCGGACCGGCACACAGTTCTCGGCCGGCGGCCCGGCGAGACCCCGTCCATCCTCGGCCACGAGGGGGTGGGCACGGTGGTGGCGTCGAAACGCAGCGACGTGTCCAAAGGGGAACGGATCGTATTCTCGGTGACTGCCCCGTGCGGCGCTTGTGCACGATGCCGCGCCGGATTCACGGCCAAGTGCCTGAACGTGCGGAAAATCGGGCATGAGCTTTTCGACTCCTGCTGGCGCCTGTCCGGGACCTATTCCACCCACATCCACCTTCTGGCCGGCCACCCCGTCAGTGCTGTGCCCGACGAAATTGGAAGCGCCCAGGCGTCGGTTGCTGGGTGTGCCATCGCGACTGTGATGGCGGTAATGGAAGCCGCGGGCGATTTCTCCGGAAAGACGGTGCTCGTCAATGGTGTGGGCATGCTAGGGCTCGTCGCCATCGTTGAGGCGAAGCGACGGGGTGCGGGCCTGGTGATTGGCTGCGACATGAACCGGCTGTCACTCGATGCGGCGGACGGGGTGGCAGATCGTTTGGTCACCTCCGCGAAGGGGGGCACCGCCGACATCGTCCTCGAACTATCGGGAGCGATCGGCGGCGTTGTGGACAGTCTCGCCGCGTGCAAGGTTGGCGGAACTGTTGTTCTGGCGGGCTCAGTCACTCCGGCGGGCACGGTGAAAATCGACCCCGAATGGGTCGTGAGGGGATGGCGCTCGATCACCGGTGTACACAACTACGAGCCTCGGCATCTCGCGAACGCTGTGGAGTTCCTGGGTGCAGCAGGCAGGATGCTTCCGTGGGAACTCGTCCTCGCAGGACCGATTCCGTTCGATGCTTTGCCGGGAGAATTCCAAAACCCCTCCGCTGGGCTGCGTACCGTGGTGGTCGGCTAAAAACGCAAGCTCGGGGCTAGTCCATCCACGCATCCGCCAGGATGCTCATCCCGGAGAGGACCTCGTCGAACGTCGCGTTTTGCAGCGAGATCATGAGCTCGTCGGCCTTGGAGTGCTCCTTGAACCACGTGAGGTATTCGGCGACGTCGGATCCGGTGCCGCGGGCGGTGTAGCGCAGCATGTCGAGCATTTGCTGGCCCTGGAACGTTGCCAGGTAGGAATCGATCTCCGCGTTCGTCAGCGCCTGGGCGCGCCGCCCCAGCAGCCCGCGGGCGCGGTTGCGGTAGACAATCGTGGTTTGCCGCTCGGCATCTTCCATGGTCTCGGCGGCGGTGACGTTGACCGCGGCGATGACGTGGGGCTCCGGGTGGAGCGCGGAGGGCTGGTAGTTCTCGCGGTAGAACGTCGTGGCCTCCTCGAGCATCTGCGGGGAGAAGTGGGAGGCAAAAGAATACGGCAGCCCCAGCTTGGCGGCGAGGGAGGCACCGAACATGGATGAGCCCAAGATGATCAGCGGCACGTTCGTACCCGCGCCGGGGGTGGCTACCACGCCGGGGATCGGGGAGTCCTCACTCAGCCAGGCTTGGAGCTCGAGGACGTCTTCGGGGAATCGCTCGGCGGCGCGCGGGTCACGGCGCAGGGCGCGGCCGAGGGTCTGCTGGTCGGTGCCGGGGGCGCGGCCGAGGCCCAGATCAATGCGGTCCGGGTAGAGCTCGGCGAGCATCCCGAACTGCTCCGCGATGACATAGGGGGAGTGGTTGGGCAGCATGACCCCGCCCGAGCCGAGGCGGATCGTCTTCGTCTGCGCGCCGATGTGGGAGATGAGCACCGCGGGCGAGGACGAGGCGATGGACGTCATGTTGTGGTGCTCGGCGTACCAGACGCGCGAGTACCCCAGCGACTCCGCCTTTTGGGCGAATTTCACGGAGCGGGCCATGGAGTCGCGGACCGATTCGCCGGGGTATACGGTGCAAAAATCAAGCAGTGCTAGCGGGGTATTCATGCTGCCAGGCTACGCTTCTATGGGGGTGATGGGGCGCGGGGAACGTAAAACACTGGCTAGAGATTCCGGCTATGCCGTTACGGAACCTGCGGAAGGCAAGCGCCGCTCTATTTAGGCCATGCGAGCCACGCCGAAGTGGCAACGAAAACAACTCCAAGCGCAACCCACACAAGGTTCATTCTATTCTTCTGGGCGCGCCGGCCCCCAAAGATCATCAGCGCAATTCCCAGGATGAACGATACGAGCATGATCCAGAAACCCATGTGGATGACTGCTCCTTTGCAGGGTAGTAATAGGGTCGTGTTGCCGAGCAAGATCTACGTCGAGGGTAGCAGTTAGGAAAGCGGACTAGCTACCCGTGAGCGATGTCGCTAATCGACGACCGATTCGCCCTCGACCGTTTCCACCGTGCCGACCTTCAGCGGCGCCTTCGGGCGGGCGAGGTCGATGACGAGGCCGATGACGAAGGCGGCGGCGACCGGCACGACCCAGCCCAGGCCGACCCCCTGCAGCGGCGCCCAGGCGACCAGCGGGGTTAAGGCAGCAGCGCCCCACCCCAGGGAGATGAAGGTCTCGAGTGCCGAGTAGATGACGGCGACCCAGATCGGCAAGAAGAACGCCCAGGTGAACCGGGTCCTGGCACGGAACGCTGGCTCGATCAATGTGACCATGATGAGCGCGATGGCCGGCGGGTAGAGGAAGCCGATGACGGGGGCGGCGATCGCCATGACGAATTCGAGGCCCTGCGTGGCAATGACGATGGACATGATGGTGAAGACGACGGCCCATACCTTGTAGCTGCCGGGGAACTGCTCCGAGAAGTACTCGGCGGTGGCAGTGATCAGGCCGACGGCCGTGGTCATGCAGGCCAGCAGCACGACGAGGGCGAAGACGATCTGCCCGGCCCCGCCGAGGGTGAGGTGGGCGGCATCCGTGAGCAGGCCCGCGCCGTTGTCGTAGCCCTCCCCGTTGGGGATGACGCGGCCGATCGAGCCCAGGCCGAGGTAGATCAGCGCAAGCATCGCTCCCGCGCCGGCGCCGGCGAGGATGGTGCCGCGCACGACCGGGGCGCCCTCGGGAAAGCCCCTAAAACGCAGTGTGGAGATGACGACGATGGAAAACGCTAGCGCGGCGATGGAGTCCATGGTGAGGTAGCCCTCGAGCAGGCCGGAGCTAAACGGGGTGTTAGCGTAATCCTCGGCAGGGGCTGAGGGATCGGCGCTCCACTTCGCAAGCGCAACGATGATCATGAGCACGAGCAGGATCAGCAGCGCCGGGGTGAGGAACTTGCCCAGCTTCTCCATGATGGTGTTCGGGTTCCACGACAGCGCCAACGCGATGCCAAAGAAGAGCGCGTTAAATACAGCGGAGGCGGCGAGGCCCTCGACGCCGAAGACCGGGGTGATCGCGGTCTCCATCGACACCGCGCCGGTGCGCGGCAGTGCGTAGAACGCACCGATGGACAGGTAGGCGAGCACGGGGAAGACGACGCCGAAGAGGGAGCCGGCGCGCTGCGCGAGGTCGCGCACGTTGGCGCCTGAGAGCGCGATCGCGATTACGGCGAGGACCGGGAGCAGGGAGCCGGTGACAAGAAAGCCCAGGATGGCGGGCCAGAAGTTGTCACCGGCCTCCACGGCGAGCATCGGCGGGAAGATGAGGTTTCCGGCGCCGAAGAACATAGAAAACAGCGCGAGCGCAGTGACAACGATCGCCGTGGTCGAGCCGCGGGAGCCGCTCTTTGCTTCAGTTGGTGCTGCAGGTACTGCAGTAGAGCCCATCGAATCCTCCTTAAGTGCGTGGAATTGCCTTAGGGTACCCCGTGAGGGAGGGGACGAGGAAATCTTTTGGGAAAATTTTCCCGGAGTGTGAAACCGGAGTGCCCGACACCGCGTGGGTGCCAGATGCGTGGTGCTGAGATGGGGATGTGGCACTTTTCCCTTGTGGGCGGCCGGCGCCTTCGATTTTTGGCACCCGGGCCCACGAGCCCCCGGCTACGCGGGACGGACCTACACGAGCCCCTCGATCGCCGCGAGGGGGATGTCGACCCAGTCCGGGCGGTTGTTTGCCTCGTAGACCACCTCGTAGGCGGCCTTGTCCACGACGTAGGCGGCAAGCACGGGGTCGTCGGCGGGCAGGGCCGAGCCGTACCCGCGCACGAGTGCGTCCACGCTGGAGCGCTCCCAGTCGTCGCCAAGCCTGCCCACGGCCCGGGCGTAGCCGAGGGAGCGGATCATCCCGGCGACGTCGCGCAGCGGGTGGTCGGGGGCGCGGCGCTGCTCCAGGGGCCGGGCGGGCTCGCCCTCGAAGTCGATGAGGTAGAACCGCGGCTCCTTGGCCGACACCGTCTTGAGCGTCTGGCCCAAGTGGAGGTCGCCGTGGATGCGCTGGATGGCGTGCGGCCCGGCAGGGATCGCGCTGTAGAGCTCGCGGATCCGCCCCTCGAAGGAGCGCAGCTGGGGCGCGGCCGCGACGAGCTCGTCGAGGTGGGACTCGAGCCCGGCGCGCAGGTCTGAGCCGCTGGCCTCCCACGTGCCAAAGGCTTGAGCGAGCGCGTCGTGGACCACGCGGATCGCGGCGCCGAGCTCGATCGCATCGCCGAGGTTGCCGCCCGTGGCCAGGTCGAAGCCGTCCTCCCCGCCGACGATGAGCTGCTGCTGCATCGCCAGCGTCGCGCCGTCTAAGGTGACGTAGCCGCGCACGCCGGCTACGTGGGGGCAGTCAGCGATGCGGCTGAGCAACTCGACGTCGGGGTTGATGCCGCGCTCTACGCGGCGAAACGCCTTTAACACCCACGCGTCATCGACGATGAGCGAGGTGTTGGACTGCTCCGCGCCCATCGGGCGGGCCGATACGCCGCCGACCTCGCCGTGGACCTCGCCGAGGTGTGAGACTGCAGAAAGGTAAGCCGAGGCCCCGGCCTCCGTGGCAAGGGCGTCGCGCTCGTCGGAGACTAAGACTTGGTAGCGCTCGACTGTGCCGCCGTGGGAGACGTCGAGAAGCTGCCACTCGAAGTCGCCCATCGGACGGGAGGAGGCGACCTCGACGGAGTCGATGGGCTCGGATTTAGCGCCGTAGAAGCGTTCTTTACTGAGATCGATCATGGCTATTCCGAAATGTCGAACCACATGAAGCCGTGCGGGGCGAGGGTGACAAACCACGGCAGCTCGCCGATCGCGGGGAACTCCACTCCGCCGGAGAGCTCACGCGGCTGCGCCCCGTTGTAGTGGCTCAGGTTCATCTCCACCGGCTGGGGGCGGGAGGCGAGGTTGTTGACGCACAGGATGCGCTCGCCGTCGTACTCCCGGATAAAAGCGAGAACGTGCGGGTTGGAGTGCTCGACCTCGATGTAGGAGCCGCGGCCGAACGCCCGGTACTGCTTGCGAATGTGCACGAGCTGGCGCACCCAGTGCAGAAGCGAATTGTCCCGGTTCATCTGGGACTCGACGTTGACGATGTGGAAACCATACTGGTCGTTGCGCACCGGCGGGAGGTAGAGCCGCTCGGGCTCGGCCTTGGAAAAGCCGCCGTTGCGGTCGTTGGACCATTGCATCGGGGTGCGCACACCGTCGCGGTCTTGCAACCAGATGTTATCGCCCATCCCAATCTCGTCGCCGTAATACAAAAACGGCGACCCGGGCAGCGACAACAGCAGGGCGTGGGCGAGCTCGAGGCGGTCGCGGTGGCCTCCGAGCAGGGGTGCTAATCTGCGCCTAATTCCCACATTCGCCTTCATCCGCGGGTCGGTGGCATAGTTTTTGTACATGTAATCGCGCTCCTCCTCGGTGACCATCTCCAAGGTGAGCTCGTCGTGGTTGCGCAGGAAGATCCCCCACTGCGCCGACTCCGGGATGGCCGGGGTCTCGCGCAGGATGTCGATGATCGGCTGCGCCGATTCCTGCCGGATCCCCATGAAGATGCGCGGCATGACGGGGAAGTGGAAGGCCATCTGGCATTCGTCACCCTCGCCCTCGCCGAAGTAGGCAACGACCTCGTTGGGCAGCTGGTTGGCCTCCGCGAGGAGGAACCGGCCGGGGTATTCGTCGTCGAAAAGCGTGCGCACGCGTTTGATGAAGTTGTGCGTCTCCGGCAGGTTTTCGCTGTTGGTGCCCTCGCGCTCGAAGAGGTAGGGGATGGCGTCAAGGCGGATTCCGTCCATGCCCAGGTCTAGCCAAAACCGGATGATCTCGAGGATCTCCTCCTGGACGGCGGGGTTGTCGTAGTTGAGGTCCGGCTGGTGGGAGAAGAAGCGGTGCCAGTAGTACTGCTTGCGCACCGGGTCGAAGGACCAGTTCGACTCCTCGGTGTCGATGAAGATGATGCGGGACTCGCCGTAGCGGGTCGGGTCGTCAGACCACACGTAGTAGTCGCCGTAGGGCCCGCCCGGGTCCGTGCGGGATTCCTGGAACCACCGATGCGTATCCGAGGTGTGGTTGATCGGGAAATCCGTGATGATGCGGATGCCGCGCTTGTGGGCGCTATCGACAAGCGAAATGAAGTCCTCGACCGTACCAAATTCCGGCAGGACCTTGCGGAAGTCGCGGATGTCGTATCCGCCGTCGCGCAGCGGGGAGTCGTAGAATGGTGGCAGCCAGAGGCAATCCACACCGAGCCACTCGAGGTAGTCAAGCTTTTGCTCCACGCCTTTGAGCGTGCCCGAGCCGGTGTTGTCTGGGTCGTAGAAGGCGCGCACGAGGACCTCGTAGAACACGGCGTCTTTGTACCACTCCGGGTCGGGCCGCTCCCACGGCTCCTCGACAGGGGTCGGCGGGGTGAAGTCGGTGGCCTGCGGGATGCTCTCCATGCCACACAAGACTAGCGGGAGATCTCGGCGATCGCCTTGGCGATGCGCTCGACTGCCTCCTCCAAGATCTCCGGGCTGGTGGCGAAGTTCAGCCTTGCCTTGTGCTCGCCGCCGGGGCCGAAGGAGGCGCCCTCGTTGAGCGCGACCTTGGCGTGGGTGCGCAGGTAGGCCGCCGGGTGCTCGGTGGAAAGAGCAGTGCCCGAGAAGTCGAGGAACATCAAATACGTCGCCGCCGGAACCTGGAAGCTAATACCGGGGATCTTCTTCGGCAGCGTATCGACGAGCCAGTCCCTGTTGCGGCGAAGCAGCTCGACCTCCTCGTTTAAGAAATCCACTCCGTCGCGGTAGCAGGCCTCGGCGGCGATGATGCCCAGGGTTCCCGTGCCGTCTTTGGCCACGCCGGTCAGACCCCCAAAGGCCTTAGCATCGGCGTCGTTGGAGAAGATCATCTGCGCGCACTTCAGGCCCGCGACGTTCCACGCCTTCGAGGTGGCGGTGACGGTGATGCACACGTCCGGGTTATTGGCGGCGGCACAGACGTGGGCGCCGTCGAAGACTAAGGGGGCGTGGATTTCGTCGACAAGCACGCGCCCTTTATAGCGGCGGGCGATCGCGCAGATCTGGTCGAGCTCTTCCGCGTCGAACATCCAGCCGCCGGGGTTGAACGGGTTGGTCAGGATGATGGATCCGGCGCCGTTGCGGAATGCCGCCTCGACCTCCATCAGGTCGAGCCCGCCGGTGCTGCCGACCTCGACCATGGAGCGCCCCGCCGTCTCCGCGATTTCGAGGAACGGGTGGTAGGCGGGTACGGGGACGATGACGTCGCCCTCGGTGAAGTACATGATCGCCAGCAGCAGCCCGCGCACCACGTCGGGCACCGGGAAGATCTTGTCCTCGTCCGGGCGCCAGCCGTAGCGGGTGGCGTAGAAATCGGCGAGCAGCTTCGGCAGCTGCTGGGCCTGCGGGGCGGGGGTGTAGCCGAAGGTCTCGTTCTCCACGGCCCGTTTGATGGCGTCCTTGACCGCCGGGGCGGTGGGGAAGTCGCTCTCGGCGACCCACAGGGGCAGCACGTCGTCGTACTGCGTCCACTTGCGGGTGCCGCGGGCCTTTAGCGTCTCAAGATCGGGAAACTCCATGCTTTCCCACGGTAGTCGGAGCGCGCCGCGGGCGGCGTTATCTATTCGCGGCCCGCGTCGGGTGATTGGCGGTCGTTGCTATCGGCCTTACGTGCTTGTGCGGTGGGGGGTAATGGTGGAGGGAAGCACACGTGAGGCTCCCCAAAGTTCATTGCCGGGCCGGAATAGATCATGGACTGAATCGAGGCCCTGTATGGGGGTGTCCAAAGAGCGCACGCGAAATCGAATCAAGTAATACGACCAAAGGGTTCTACAAACTGTCCGATGGACACCACTCGGTTACCGCATGCCACCACGAGGTTGTGCCAATTCCGGCGCTACTTCCGAGTTACAGCAGGGAAGATCATTATCAGGTATCACAATCGGCGAATCCCTCAGCTGAGGAGTTACGATAGTCGGCAATGAGACCGCACGTGGAGGGGACTGGAGGGATTGGTCTGGAGGGATTTGGCAGGATCAATTCCCACCAGGACAACGTGGAAGGTGGCGGGACCTACTCCACAGCGATGACAGATGAAGATTGATACGCTGTGGCTCACGGTGAGCACGTCGGATGGGGTCCCGAGACGTGGTCGTTCGAATTCGAAGAACCTCTCCTTTTGATCGATGCCCCGGGGAAAACTGCATATAGATCACAATTTCGCCCCTCGCAGGCGGTAAATGCGAGATCCGCTTCCGTCCCGGACAGCTGCCGTAGGCGAGCGGTGGAACGTGGCAGTTCGCGAAACCACTGTCACCGCCACACGTACCATCTGCAATCACCGCTTCTCCTGGCGGGCCAGCCTGCTATCTACGGTGTTAACGTTGTGCTGAAGTTTCTACGAACTGGAGCGGCTGTTACTTAACGGGGTGTGAGGGTGACTGCTCGTCCCCTGAGGGACGTCACTTAACACGGGTTCGCCCAGTGGGGCAGCATTGAGTCCGGTGGCAGCCTTACGTTTCTCTGCTTCGGTGAGCCCGGCGTTCTTTTCTATAGTGTTGCTGATCCAGCTTGCCCTGGATGCGATATTGGTGTGCTACATCAGCTCGTCTTTTCCGTCTAGGCAGGAAGGGTTGTAGCCTCCTCCCGTATGGATGGCATAGATGGTTGACCCGATATAAACAGGTGCTCCCGAGTCACCACTACACGATCGCGATGCGGTTGCAGACTGCGCTTCGAACAGATCGGTATAGACTGCGGACCCGAAATCTATCTCGTCACGATGAGCGACAATTGTCGTGGTGGCAGACGATGCATAGTCGTGGGTCTCTCCGTACCCCGTCAGTGTTGCCTGCTGTCCTATGTCGAGCGGATCCTGTGCTACGTCAAAAGTATCCGCATCAATTCCCGGCCCCACCTCAATCAGAGCAACGTCATCTGTATCCGACAATGTGTAAATCCCGGCGATTCCTGCTCGTTGCCCGTCGAACTGTTCGAGGTAGCCGTCCATGGAGGGGTTGTGGGAGACGCAGTGGTGTGCCGTAAGCCAGAAGCCGTCCCCCACATAACTCACGGTGCACTCTCTGCGAACCTGAGGCGCAGCACTTGCGCTGGCAGGGGTTGTCACCTGCCACAAGGCAGCAATTTGATTGTCCTTAACGGGAGTAGTACTCGTCGCCTGCAGCGACGGCTGATCATCCGCCACAGCGTGAGGCAACCCAGTTACAACGCTCGCAATAGTCGCGACAGTCAGCAGAGACCCGCCACATTTCTTCCAGACCCTCATGTCCCCGACCCTCTTCCTCGCCAAAAAGACACTATTTTCAGGTAACTAACATTTTTGCAGAATGCACTGCGGTATTGACAGACAGCTTGTAGCCTAAGGGCAGCCAGAGCACATAACAACACCAGGGATTCGGAAGAAGTCAATGAAACCGCAGGTAAAGAAGTATCTAGCAGCTTTGTCCATCCTTGTCTTCATGGCCGCGCATCCCACTGCCGCCACAGCCCAGACCGCCTCATCAGGCTCATCCTTACATGACGGCATCTCCCCACCGGAGACGAATGAGGCACAACCTATACCGGATACGACCGGAGAACCTATAGCAGTACCGTTGGAGGGTCCTTTCGCTCCCTGGGGGATCCCGACTCCTCCCGGGGCTGAAGGCTACGAGGTTAACCAGGTCACGCAGGAAGAACTCAATCCCCAGGGCCTGGATCAGTGGCACCCCACTAACGATCCACAAAGCGAGATCATTCCGGGGCAGATGCGCTCGGACAAAGAAGAGGTCCCGGCAGGGGTCAGCAAGGCTGATGCAGATCAAGCAGAGATTAAGGAAGCTAAACTCACCAACCCGGACACACCGACGCTGAATGCCCGACCAGGATGTAGCGTGTATTGGCCGGCACCGTTTGAGGTCTGCGGCGCAATTAAAAATCTCTACGACTCCATCGGTGGACCAACCAGTTTCTTGCTCCTTCCGAAGTCCAATGAGCTGGTCAACCCGGACGGGGTGGGAAGGCGCTCCGAGTTTGTTAACGGGTTTATCTACTGGCATCCCCGCACGGGTGCGCACAGCGTGAGCGTCCCCGTGTCCACGGTGTGGCAGCGGCACGGGTGGGAAAACGGGTTCCTTGGCTACCCCACCACCAGCGACATCTCACTGGGCAACCAGTGGTACGTCCAACACTTTGAAGGCGGACACGTCTACACGCATAATGCGCTACCTGCTACGCAGGCCAGCATCCAGGGAGCTATCTACGACAAGTGGCAATCCATGGGCGGACACAACAGTGATCTTGGCTTTCCCATCAGTGATGAGTTGACCACCCCAGACGGGATCGGGCGCTACAACGTCTTCGAAGGCGGAATGATCTACTGGACACCACGAACTGGAGCACATGTTATTCAGGGGGCAACTCTATCAATCTGGGGAAACCAGGGATACGAGAGAAGCAAATTTGGCTATCCGACGTCCGATGAGCATTTCGATAAAGATTCCTACATCGTGCAAGACTTTACTGGGGGAACCCTGCGGATCCAAGACTACGTCACCGGAGATCACGGTTCAACATTCAGCAATGGAAAACTTGTCGACAACACGCTAATAGTATTTATTCGAGGCATGTATGGCGTCAACATTCTTGAGGAGATACGGCTGGATTCACCTATGATTCAGGCGGGACATCAAGCCTACCCGCCGGAGAATGGAAAAGTTGCCACCACGGATGGCAATGGAAATATTTCTGTTTTTCAGATCAAATCACCCGTCCCTATTTATCCCAACTACGAATATAACCCGAGCGGTAGCAATCCTGCGCTGCACGACTATTGCACTTCCCCGTCGCCTCAGTTTTGGTTCGATAGAAACTCAATGGTTGCGGCCGATCTTCGTGGACCATGCAGTTATCATGACCTTTGTTATGAGCGGAACCCCAAAGACTTCACCACGAGATCTAACCTATGCGACCCCGCCTTGAGACGAGATTGGCAATATGTTTGCCGAGCTTCGTATGGGGCATCGGTTACTCGCTGTAGGGGATTCGTCGACTCCGCGTACACGGTCATGCATACGTACCAGAGAGTGAAGAACTAGTGTGTGAAGGGTACGAAGGCATGAATATACTTCAAGGATTTCGCAGAATTAAGGCGACATTCGTTACTATTTTGGCGACTTTATGGCTGTCAGGATGCGGAATTTTCGCTGGCTGGGATCAGATGGCTGAGGCACAGCCCTCTGGCAACATTGCGATTTCAATTGCGGAGTCTGGTGACGTCTCCATACATATGATCGCCTGCGACATCGCCGTTGAATCCGTGGAGATCCATATACTTACCGGCGTGGTTGGAGAGCCGCCCTTGAGCGAGCGAATATCCCTCGACAGTCCGCAAAGCGGCTACATCGTCGTAAAGCTTCCCCATTATTCAGACCACGAACCGCCGGTACTCAACTCGATCGTGGAAGATTCGCAGCAAAGGTTCTGGATTCACCCCATTACCTACAGGGGAAACGCCGACGAGCATCGCTTCGTACCACCACTGAACGGCCTGACGCTAGACAGTCTGAAAAGTTATCCACGCGGATCTCTACTTGTCCAGAACTACATTCCAGGCACTCATGAGCCGGAAACCCTGAACGAAGTGTCGCTAGAGGAGTTCAAACATGGTTCAGCGAGTAGTCGACCACCTAATTGCCGAATAGATTAGCCCGTCGAGCGAAAAAGGGTTGTGCCCGTCTTCGTGACGCACCCGTGACTGGCGATAAGGACCTCATGAGTTTGTTCTTTGATGATGTCGAGAATCCAGTCCGGCTGTTCTGAGCCAGTCTCGTCTACTGCTTGAACTTGGAGGCCGCCCTGCAGCGCAGCTCACTCGACCAATCCCTTGTCCACCGCGATGTGGAATTATCGTTAGCTGCTTGGGTCGCTAGTGTGGCATCTTGTCTTGTGGCGTGGCGCAGGCTGGGCGAAGCGGGCTTAAGTGTCGCCTTCTTCCTCCTCCGCCGCGCCGTCGACGCGGAAGCCAAACTCCTTGAGCCTGGCGCGGTCCGCCGCGCTCGAGGATGCCGTCAGCGCCAGCAGCTCCGAGTAAATCCCGCCGGAGGTGGCCAGCTGCGCGGGCGAACCGATTTCGTCGATGCGGCCGTCGTCAAGCGTGATGATCGTGTCTACGTCCGCGATCGTGGAAAGCCGGTGGGCGATCATGATAGTGGTGCGGTCCTTCATCAGCTCGTCGAGCCCGGCTTGCACGGCGCGCTCGCTCTTGGTGTCGAGCGCCGAGGTCGCCTCGTCGAGGATAAGCACTGGGGCGTCCTTCAGCATGGCGCGGGCCACTGCGACGCGCTGCTTCTGCCCGCCGGAGAGCCGCAGGCCGCGCTCGCCGATGACGGTGTCGTAGCCGCCGGGGAAGGCGGTAATGAAGTCGTGGGCGTTCGCGCGCTTGGCCACCTCGATGATCTCTTCTGGAGTGGCACCGGGCTTGCCGTAGGCGATGTTGTCGCGGATGGTGCCGGAAAACAGCGCCGGCTCCTGGAACACCACGCCCGTCGAGGCCCGCAGGGTCTCCACGTCGAGCCCATCGATGTCGCGCCCGCACAGCGTCATCGCCCCACCGGTGGCGGGGTAGAGCCCGAGCAGGAGGTTGACCAGCGTGGACTTGCCGCCGCCGGACTCGCCGACCAGCGCGATCTTCTCGCCCTGGCGGGCGCTGAAGGTGATGCCATCGAGAACGCGCTCGCCGGGGGTGTATTCGAAGCAGACGTTGTCGAAGGCGATGACAGGCTCGGTGGGGGCGAGAGGGGCGTGGGTGAGCTCGCTGACGTGGGGCACGTGCGAGGTAGACGTCGCCGCGACGATCTCGCGGTTGGCGGTGGGCTCGACAGCTTCGTCCATCACCTTGAAGTAGTCGCGCGAGCCGGCCACGGCGCGCTGAGCGTTGTCGACGAACCAGCTCATCATGGTCACCGGTTGGCGCGCCATGGTGACCATCTGCACGAGCATGACCATATCCCCGATGGTGAAGTGCCCGGTGAGGGTGCGCTCGAACAAGATGGCGTAGATGCCGAGGAAGATGAGGTTCATCGCCGCTCCACGCACGGCGTCCATCGAGTGCCACCAACGTGATTGCGGCCGCGTTAGCTCCACCGTCTTGCCGTAATGGGCGGCAAAGGAGTTGAGCTCACGGGTCTCCGCCAGGTAGGACTTCGTCACCTTCACCTGGCCGACGACCTCGGCGAATCGCCCGTTGGCCTGGTCCACCTCGGCGTTTTTCCGGTTCTCGAAGCCCTGCCACCGCTTCGAGGTCAGCGCGGTGAGCCACACGTAGAGCGGGAAGAGTGCGGCGAGGAGGACGGTGAGCGGCCAATAGTAGATGGCGGTGATGGCCAAAATGGCTGCGACTTGGAGCAGCATCGGCAAAAACGTGTTGGCAAAGGACTGGACAAACATGGTGATGTTCGCAATCGAGCGATCCAGCCTGGCGATGATCGTGCCGGTGATTTGGCTGTCGAAGTAGGACTGCGGCAGCGAGAGCAGTTTTGCGAAGTAACGGGTGGATAAGATCTGCCGGATCCTGGCAACGAGCACGTCGCCGACGTAGCCGCCGACGTTGCGCATCACCCACGCCAGCGCCTCAGCGGCGAAGAGCCCGAGCGCGAGCCACAGCAGAGTGCGCGGGACCCCTGGGGCGACGCCGACGGACTCGACGATGGTGTCTGTGGCCCGCTTGAGCAGGAAAGGGGAGACGAGGCTGAGCCCGGCGGCGATTGTGGAGGCGACCACGACGAGGGCGTAGAAGGGCCACAGGGCCGAGGAGCTGCGGAGGACTCGGAAGAGTGGTTGCACGTTATCGGCATTCTACCCGTGCGGTCACGGGTTGTAGAGTAGGGGAGATACCGCCTTACAACTCAAGGAGTCTTCTATGCTGCCCAGGCCCTCTCGCCTTGCCGCCACCGCGGCGCTCGTTGTGGTGCTGCCGCTGACCGCGTGCGGGCAGGCGGACGATACCCCCGTGGGCACCGAGGCGCCGCTCGAGGTGACCACGCCGACTGCGGCCCCGAAGGAGGAGTTCAAGGTCGAGCACAGGGGGGAGAAGGTCACCACCGACGAGCTCACCGGCGAGCCGGTCGAGGACCCGGCGATGGAGCTGACGTATAAGTGGCAGGGCACCTCCTCGGCCCCGAACGGCGGAACCGTCGTCGTCGTGGCGGTGACCAACCGCTCGGACGTGCCCGTGCCCGTCGAGGCGATCGAGCAGCCGACGCTGCGCTACGGCTCGGGCTCCAACAAGACGGAGGCCCGCCCGCAGTCGGCCGAGGCGGCCGGGGTGGACATCATCGGCATCGACGAGCCGCTGGCGCCCTTTGCCACCGTGAACGCAAAGTACGCCTTCGACGTGCGCCCCGGCAACCTCGGCAACGCGGAGTTCACGATCGGAAACGTCACGTTCAGCGGCAGCCTCTAGCCCTCGAGCCTCTAGAACCGAAACGCGCCGCGCAGGTAGCCGAGCGGGTCGGCCACGACCTCGGAGCCTGCGCCGGGCAGGGTCACACGCAGCGCAGCACGGCCTTCGTCGTAGGCGGGCCATCCCGGATCTCCGGTAGCGCAGAACCTGGCGAGCCACCCGTTCAGCCCCTCGCCCGCGCCGTACCGCCCCTGGGCGAAGAGGGCCGGCAGCTCGCAGCAGTGGGTCGCGGCTGTGTTGTCCCCGCTGACGAACTCCGCCTGCCACACCCGGCCCGGCGCGCCTTCGCAGATGCGGTCGACGAAGCGGCGGATGAGGCTATCGGATAAAAAGCGCCCCATGAGGTGGTCCGGGTCGATGCCTCGGCACGCAGCGATGTAATCCCCGGCGGCGCGGGGGTCAAGCCCCATCGTCCAGCCGGAGGCGCGGATGGCGGCGGCCGAGGTGCCTGCGGCATCAACGCGCGCGCCCAGTGGGTAGAACTCGTCGCGCGTGGAGGTGACAACGAGGTCGACGGCGGCGAGCTCCGCGGGCTCGAGCGGGCCCGGGCCCAGGGCGAGGTCGGAGAAGTGCCAGGCGCGGAAGCGCCGGTAGCCGCGCTCGAGCCGCTCCGCCGGAGCGGCGTCGAGCGCGGAGCGGGTCAGCGGCATGCTTAGCGACGCCCGCAGCGAGGCCTTCCTCTCCGCCACCGTGCGCCGAGGAAACGCGGGGGAGAGGGCCACCGCCCTGCGGAACCCACCGCGGTAGTGGTCGCGCCGGGCCAGCCACACCACGAGGTTCGCCCCGGCGGATTGGCCGACGAGGGTGACGTTGGTGGGATCCCCGCCGAAGGCCTCGATGTTGTGCTGCACCCACTCGAGCGCCAGCTGGCAGTCGTGGGAGGCGCGAAAGTGCGAGGCGCCGTCGTCGCTGAACTGCACGAGGCCGGGCAGCTTCATGCGGTAGTCGATGCTCACATGGATGATCCCTTGGGCCGCAAAGGCGTAGGCGCCGGCGTCATCGGTGTGGCTGCCTTCCTCGAAGCGCCCGCCGTGGATCCACACGAGCACCGGCATGTCATCGCCGTCTCGGGCGTCGCCGGGGGTGGTCACAGTTAGGGCGCAGGCGCCGGGGCGGGGCGTGGAGGCGTCGATAAGCATGCCCCGAGACGCGGGGGTGGCGTCGGCAAAGGGCGAGGGGATGGTGGAGTACGGGATCGAGTGGAAGCGGCGCACGTCACCGTCGGTGGTTCCTTCAACAGTGCCGACGACGGTACCCGCCGGGCAGGTGACTTCTGCGGTAGCCATGCCGCCCGAGCATAGTGCGGGTGGGCGTTAAGATGGCGGGCATGAACCCATTGCTCGAGCCCTCGACCCTGCCGTACAACCTGCCGGACTTTGCTAAGATCCGGCTGGAGCACGTCGAACCGGCCATCGATGAGGCGATGCGCCGGCACGGCGAGGAGCTCTCCGCCATCTTCGCCGAGGATGTGCCCACGTGGGAAAACACCGTCGAGGCTCTCGAGCGCAGCGGCGCGGACCTGCAGAGGGCAACTGCCTGGTTTTTCAACCTGCAAGGTACCGACGCGACCGAGGAGTTCGACGCGGTGGCAGATCGCATCGTCCCGCGCCTGAGCGCGCATTGGGACGCGATGTATCAAAACGACGAGCTCTACCGGCGCCTGAGCGCGCTCGAGGGTGAGGTGCCCGCGGACGAAGGATCTAGGCGCTTATACCAGCAGCTCCTCAGGAACTTCGAGCGCCGTGGCGCGCGGCTAGATAGCGCAGGTAAGGCCCGCCTGCGCGAGCTCAACCAGCGCCTAAGCCAGCTCTCTGAGGAGTTCGGCCGCAACCTGCTTTCCGATACCCGCGCCCTGGCCGTGGAACTCACCGACGAGGAGATGGCGGGGCTGAGCGAGGAGGCCAAGGCCGCCTACGCCACAGGCGAGGGCTACCGGGTCCCGCTGGAGCTACCGACCACCCAGTCGCTGCTCTCCGAGCTCGAGGACCCGGGTGCGCGCCGCAAGCTTTTCGACGCCGCCCGCGCCCGCGGCCAGGCCACCAACGCGCCGATTGTCACGGAATCCGCCCGGCTGCGGCTGGAGAGGGCGCGCCTGCTCGGCTACCGCACCCACGCCGACTTCGTCATCGCGGAGGAGACCGCCGGCACAGCGGAGGCCGCGCGCCGGCTCATCGCCGACCTCGCACCGGCCGCCGCCGCGAACGCCGAGGCCGAGCGCAAGCTCGCCTCCGAGCTCGCGGGCTTCGACGTCGACGGGGCGGATTGGCCCTACTACCAGGCGCGACGCCGCGCTGAGGAGCTCTCGCTGGACGAGGCCGAGTTGCGCAAGTACTTCCCGCTCGAGCAGGTGCTTGTTGACGGCGCTTTCTACGCCGCGCACAAGCTCTACGGCATCACCGTGAAAAGGCGCGAGGACCTGCGCGGCTACCGCGACGACGTCGGCGTCTGGGAGGTCATCGATGCCCCCGAGCGCGGCGGGGAGGGCCTCGGGCTGCTGCTCACCGACTACGCCGCGCGGCCGGAGAAGCGAGGCGGGGCGTGGATGAGCTCGTTTGTAGACCAGTCCCGGCTTCTGGGCACGAAGGCGGTGGTGGTCAACGTCATGTCGCTGACCTCTACGCTGCTCAGCATCGACGAGGTCACCACCGTCTTCCACGAGTTCGGCCACGCGCTGCATGGGTTGCTCTCGGATGTGCGCTACCCCTCGCTCTCCGGCACCAACGTGCCGCGGGATTGGGTGGAGTTTCCCTCCCAGATCAACGAGAACTACGCCTTTGCCCCCGAGATCGTGCGCAATTTCGCCCGCCACGTCGACACCGGCGAGGTCATCCCCGAGGCGATGCTTGAGGCGGTGCGCGCCTCCCGCCGTTTCGGGCAGGGGTTTGAGACCTCCGAATACCTCGCGGCCGCGGCGATCGACCTCGGCTGGCACTCGCTCGATTCAGCGGTGCCGGAAGACATCAGCGCGTTTGAACGCAGCGTGCTCGAGGAATACGGCCTTGCCGTCGAGGGCCTTGAGCCGCGCTACCGCTCGACGTGGTTCAACCACATCTTCGCCGGCGGCTACTCTGCGGGCTACTACTCCTACCTGTGGGCCGAGGCGCTCGATGCCGACGGGTTTGCGATGATCGAGGAGCAAGGCATCAACCGGGACAGCGGAGAGAAGTTCCGCGACGCGGTGCTAAGCCGCGGCGCTACCAGGGACTACGCCGAGGCATACCGGGCGTTCCGCGGCCGGGACAAGGACACCCGCGCACTGCTTGAGCGCCGCGGCCTGGAAGGGGCGGAGGCTTAAGAGTGTTTTCGCTTACGCCCTGGCTGCAGCTGCCGATCGTGCTCGCCGTCGCCCTGCCCCTCGCCGGGATCGCCGCCGCGTCCCTGCTGGCCGTCGTGGACTGGCTCGGGCGGGGAAAGTAAGCTAGGGCCCCATGGCCAACCCCGAAGAGCTGCGCAAGCGCGACGCCAAGCTGCCCAAGGCGCGCCGCAAGTATCCTCAGTCGCGCGTCACCCAGATCCTCTACGTCATGGTGGCCTTGGTCGTAGTTGCCGCGCTCGGCGGGCTGATCTAGCTGCGTATCGACGCCCCCGCGACGCGCCTGAACAAGTCCATTCCCGCGAGGTCTTCGATTAACACCGCCTTGCCGTGGGCGTCGCACAGCGGGATGCACCAGTTCGCGTACTGCTCTGCGTTGGTGCCCGGCTGGTTTTGGATCCGCACATCCCCCACCATGTCCACCAGGTTCGTGCAGGTCAGCGCCGAGGGGGTGGAGGCGACAAACCGGTTGAGGGCGACGACGAGGTCCTCGGTATCGCCCTCGTCGAGCCCGCGCAGGGCGCCCGATTCGCGCACGGTATCGACCACCGCGTCGATCCAGGCGCGATCGGCGGCGTTGAGCTCGTCGAGGGACTGTTCGACGAGACCTAGCTCGACGCGCAGCGTGTTGTGGGCGCCTTTGATGTAGCCAGCCGTGGGGGGCAGGTCGTGGGTGCCCACCGAAGTGAGGCAGAGGTTGCGGTACTGCTCGGCGCGCTTCGGGCGCCCGTCGGGCTCGGTGGATTCAAACCACAGCACGGAGGTGCCCAAGATCCCCTTGTCGCGCAGCACGTCTTGCACCCAGGGCTCGAACGTGCCGAGGTCCTCGCCGACGACGATGGCGCCGGCGCGCTGCGCCTCGAGGGCGAGCACGCCCACCATCGCCTCGAAGTCGTAATTCATATACGCCCCGTCGGCGGGCGAGCCTAACCGGGGGATCCAAAACAGTCGGAACAGGCCGAGGATGTGGTCCACGCGCACCCCGCCGGAGTGGCGCAGCACCGTGCGCAGGAGGTCCCGCCACGGCGCGTAGCCGCGCTCAGCGAGCGCGAGCGGGTTCCATGGCGGCTGCGACCAGTCCTGGCCCTGTTGGGAATACTGGTCTGGCGGCGCGCCCACGGAGGCGCCCGCGACCAAGACATCGGCCAGCGTGGCGGCGTCCGCCCCGCCGGGGTGCACGCCGACGGCGAGGTCGGTCATGATCCCGATGCTCATCCCAGCTGCCGTGGCACGCTCCTGCGCGCGGCGGCGCTGCTCGTCGGCAAGGAACTGCAGCCACATGAAGAAGCGCACGTCCTCCTCGTCCGCGGCCCCGCCAGCGTGATCGGCGTGGCGGCCGGTGGCGGCGTTTTCTGCGCGCTGCGCGCACCATTGGGCGAACGTGTGCAGGCCCTCGCCCTCGGCGGCGATGAAGCGCTCGAACTGGTCTAGGCGCTCTTGCGAGGGTGTGGTGCCGTAGAACAGCTCGCGCAAGGCGGCGAGCTTGACGGCGAAGATGCGGTTGCGCTCGATCGGCTCTGGGGAGGTGTTCGTCCGCTTCAGGGGCGCGGCCGCCTCGGTGATGGCGGCGCGGACATCGGGCTCGGCGGCGGCGAACTCGGGCAATTCCTCGACAGCGATGTAGATCGGGTTGACGAAGCGGCGGGACGTCGGAAGGTAGGGGGAATCCTCGACCGGCGGCTCGGGCTCGGCCGCGTGGACCGGGTTGATAAGCAGGTAGTCCGCACCCTCGGCGGCGACGACCTCGGCGAGGGCGGCGAGGTCGCCTAAGTCCCCGATGCCCCACGAGCGCGCCGAGCGCGCCGAATAGAGCTGCGCCATCACCCCGTAGGTGGGGTGTTCGACGAAGCGCTGGTTAGTCTCCAGCGCCCGCGGCACCACGATGAGCGTGCAGGAGGAGGCGAAGGTATCGGACTCTAGGTGGAGCTCGTGCCAGCCCGTCGGCAGGTCACCAGGCACGTGGAAGGTTGCCTCGCCCCACACGACGCCGTCCGCGGCGGTGTAGGGCTCGGCCCAGTTCTCGTCCTGGTAGGCCTGCCTGGACGTGCCGTCTTCGCAGCGGATCCAGCAGTGCGCGCGGTGGCCGTCGTGGACGTGGACGTTGAAGTGCTTCTCCTCCCCTGCGGTGGCGACCACGCACGGCGGGAGGGGGCGCGTGGCCTCGACCGCGCGGCGCTCGGCCAGGAAAAACCCGAGTTCTTCGGCGCCTGGGTCATCGCTCAGGCCCACACCGAGGGCGCGGAGGAGGGACACAAACGAGCTGGCCGGGGGCTCGGTGACTTGACCGTTCGAGGCCCGGTAGTGGAGCCCGAACCCGTAGGCGGAGGCAAGGTCGTTCAGGGGCGTAGCGTGCGTCACATCAACACATTGTGCCAAAAATCACCCTATGCCGATGTCGAAGTGACACGAAAGGGTAATGTAGGCAACTATGACTATCAACACGTTTACCACGGAGGCGGATTTCACCCTCCAGCCTGAAGAGAATGTGATCAGCGACGTTATCGGGTTGAGCGAATCGCGCCCCGACATCATCCTTTTCAATAAGCCGGAGGGGTCAGGGTGGGTGGACGTCACCGCGGCGGACTTCGTTGCCGAGGCATACGAGCTGGCCAGGGGAATTGCCGCCCAGGGGGTTGAGCCTGGTGACCGCGTAGTCATCCTCTCGGAATCGCGCTACGAGTGGACGCTGGTTGATTTTGCCATCCTCGCCGCCGGGGCAGTGACGGTGCCGATCTACCCGTCGAGCTCCGAGCACCAGATTCAGTGGATCCTCGAGGACTCCGGCGCAAAGCTCGTCTTCGTGGAGTCCGCTGAGCATGCGCGCGCCGTGGATAACGTGTTGAAGGCCGCGGGCGAGGCCTCGTCGGTCGCGCGCGTCGTCACCTTCGATGGGGGCGGCGTCGAGGAGATCAAGGCGGATGGCTCGGGCGTCGATAAATCGGAGATTGGCAACCGCGTCGCCGCAATCACCCACGACTCGCTCGCTTCCATCGTCTACACATCGGGAACGACGGGCCGCCCCAAGGGCGTGAGCCTGACCCACCTGAACTGGTACCACGAGGCGCGTGCGCTTTTGGCCACCTCCATCGTCGGATCGATCGGTGATCCGGTGGGCAAGCACGCGGTGACCTTCCTGCCGCTCGCGCACGTGCTGCAGCGCGCTGTCACCTTCACCCTCATGATCGCCGGCGCTACCCAGTCCCACTGGTCGGATACCTCCACCATCACCACCGAGTTCCAGCGCGCCCACCCGGCGCTGCTCTTGGGCGTGCCCCGCGTGTTTGAAAAGGTCAGGTCCGCGGCTTACAACCAGGCGGCCGATAGCTCGGAGGTGGCCAAGAAAGTCTTCCTCGCAGCCGAGCGCGCCGCCATCGACTACTCGCGCGCCCAGGACACCGACAAGGGCCCCGGGCTCGTGCTCACGCTGAAGAACAAGCTCTTTGACAAGCTCGTCTACTCCAAAGTCAAGGCCGCGATGGGTGGGGAGGTCCTGGTCGCCATCTCCGGCGGCTCCGCGATCAGTCCGGACCTCTTGCACTTCTTCCGCGGCATGGGTGTGTCCATCTACGAGGGCTACGGCTTGACCGAGACTACCGCCGCTGCGTGTGTCAACGATGTCGGCAACTGCCGGATCGGCACCGTGGGCCGCCCCGTCCGGGGCTATACGGTGCGCGTGAGCGAGGAAGGCGAGCTCGAAATCGCCGGCGACGGCGTGGCCAAGGAGTATTGGAACAACCCGGAGGCCACTGCCTCCTCGATGAAGGACGGCTGGTTCTCCACCGGCGACTTCGGTGAGATCGACAACGACGGGTTCGTGCGCATCACCGGGCGCAAGAAGGACCTCATCGTCACCGCGGGTGGCAAGAACGTCTCCCCGGGCCCGCTCGAGGAGGTCTTAACCTCCAACGCCTTGCTGTCCAATGCCATCGTCGTCGGCGACGGTCGGCCCTTCGTGGGGCTGCTTGTCACCATCGACGAAGACGAGTTCAAGCGCTGGAAACAGAAGAACGGGATCGCCGCAGAGAAGACGGTTGCGGACCTGCGCGAGGACGTCAAGCTGCGCGCCGCCGTCCAGGAGGCCGTGGATAAGGCCAACCAGACGGTGTCTAAGGCCGAGGAAATTAAGAAGTTCCGCATCCTCGAGCGCGACCTGAGCGAGGAGGACGACGAGGTGACCCCGACGATGAAGATCAAGCGCAACGTGGTGGTTGATCACTTCTCCGCGGAGATTGAAAAGCTCTACCAGCGCTAGCGTCGGCGCGCCGCCGCTTTGCTGCGCCCCCGGCGCGATACCATTGCCCACAGCGAAATGAGACGTTGTTGGCAACATAGGGTAGGCATGCATAAGGGGGCTCACAAGTGCGCAAGACTGCCGCGGTGCTGCGCCACCGCGAGCTGACCCAGGAGGTCTACAACATCGGCGATGAGGTTGCCGAATACATAGAGCACATCGCCGAGGCGATCGCCGACTACGACGGCGAGCTCACCGACGACTGCCTCGCGGAGTTCTCCGAGATTGTTGATGACGCCCGGCAAGACGCCCGCCGCGTCGTCGGCGAGCTCATCGGGCTGCGCCAGGCGCTCACCTCTGGGATGCGCGCAGGGGTGCTCTCCGCCGCCGCGCTCGCCGACGAGCGCATCCCGGAGCCCGAGCTGCTCGATGCCGCGGGGCTCGAGGACCTCTTCCCGCTCGCTGCGCCGTTTTCCGTGCGCACGCTGGGCGATGCACTCACGGGCCGCACCGACCTTGTGGTCCAGCACCTCACGGAAATCGTCAGCTTTACCCTCGAGCAGACGGACATGGTGGCCCGGGAGCTCGGCGCGGTGAGCCTGCCCCACCTCTATTCCCGTGTCGGCGACCTCGTCGAGGCGGCGGTCGACGGCTGGATGGAGACGGTCTGCATCGACCACCCTGCCTTCGTGCGCACGATGCGCGGTACGAATCCGCCGGCCTTCCTTGCCGAGCGCGCGCGTATCGACGCCGTGGTGGCCAAGGTCGCCGCGAAGCGCTCGCGCCGGGGCGCGTAAGTTAGGGGCCCATGTTCGGCCTCTACATCCACGTTCCCTTCTGCGCCACGAGGTGCGGGTACTGCGACTTCAACACCTACACGCCGACGGAGGCAGAGACCTCCCACGAGCAGTACCTGCGCGCCCTCGGCCGCGAGCTTGAGCTCGCCGAAATCGGCCCGGCGGATACCGTCTTTATCGGCGGTGGCACCCCCTCTTTGCTCGGCGCGGACGGCCTGGGGCGGATTATGGACATGGTGCGCGAGCACGTCGGCCTGCGCCCCGGCGCCGAGGTCACCACCGAATCCAACCCCGAATCGACCAGCCCCGCCTACTTCGAGGGGCTGCTCGAGGCCGGTTTTACCCGCATCTCACTGGGGATGCAGTCGGCCTCAGCGCCGGTTCTCCGCGTGCTGGAACGCGCACACACCCCTGGGCGTGCGGCCGCCGCCGCGGGGGAGGCGCTCGCGGCAGGCTTTGGCCACGTCAACCTCGACATGATCTACGGAACCCCGACGGAGACGGACGACGACGTACGCGCCACCCTGGATGCGATCCTCGCCACCGGGGTCGACCACGTGAGCGCGTATTCGCTCATCGTCGAAGATGGCACTGCGATGGCGCGCAAGATCCGTCGCGGTGAGCTTCCCGCCCCGCGCGAGGAGGCATATGCCTCGCGCTACGAGCTCATCGCCTCCACACTCGCCGACGCAGGGTTCGGCTGGTACGAGGTCTCCAACTGGGCGCGCCCGGGCGGTGAGTGCGAGCACAACCTCATCTACTGGCGCGGGGGCAGCTGGTGGGGCGCGGGACCGGGGGCGCATTCGACGCTGGGCACGCGCAGGTTTTTCAACGTCAAGCGCCCGGAGCGCTACGCCGCGGCGCTTGAGCGCGGTGAGCTGCCGATTGGCGGGGAAGAGACTCTTACCGCGGCGGACCTCGAGTTCGAGCGCATCATGCTCGGCCTGCGCCTGCGGGAAGGGGTGCCGCGCGAATGGATCCCGGCGGCGGCGGAGGGGGTCGTCGATAAGCATGCGAAAGGGGGGCTGCTCACGGTGGGCGAGCGGGTTACAGTCACTGACGCGGGGCGCCTGCTTGTCGACGGCATTGTCACCGACATCCTGGCCGCCGAGTAGGACGCCGAGTGGTACGCGGTAGAATGGTCGCCATGAGTGGGGCAGGAGATCGCAAGCAGGCGGTGCTCCGCGCCATCGTGGCCGACTACATCGCGCTGCAGGAACCGGTGGCGTCGAAGACTCTCGTTCAGCGCCACAACCTCGCCGTCTCCTCGGCAACTATCCGCAACGACATGGCCGCGCTTGAGCGCGAGGGCTTCATCGAGCAGCAGCACTCCTCCTCGGGCCGCGTGCCCACGGAGAAGGGCTACCGCGCCTTCGTCGACGCGCTGCACGAGGTCAAGCCGCTCTCTGCGCCCGAGCGCCGCGCCATCTTAGGCTTCCTCGAGAGCGGGACCGACCTTGAAGACGTCCTGCGGCGCTCCGTGCAGTTGCTCGCCCAGCTCACGAACCAGGCCGCGGTGGTGCAGCTTCCCACGCTCGAGGTCTCCCGGGTCAAGCACTGCGAGGTCGTCGCGCTTAGCCCGACCCGCCTTCTGCTGGTGCTCATCACGGACTCGGGCAGGGTGGATCAGCGCAACGTCGAGCTCGCAGCCGAGCTGTGCGACAGCGAGGTCCGGCTGCTGCGCGACACGCTCAACGGAGTGCTTGTCGGGGCGACGATGGCGGAAGCTTCGGCCTCCCTCGCCCGTCTCTCCGCAGGTGCCCCGGTGGCGATCCGGGACGCGGTGGAGCGCGCCACCGCGGTGCTTATTGATACCTTGGTTGAGCGGTCGAGCGATCGCATCCTCATCGCCGGCGCGGCGAACCTGAGCATGAGCAACGGCGCCCACGGCTCGGACCTGCGCAGCGTCATCGCCGCGCTCGAAGAGCAGGTCGTGGTGCTCAAGCTGCTCGCCGGCGCCCAGGAGCTCGAGCGCATCAACGTGCGCATCGGCCGCGAGATGGAGGATGAGGAATTTTCCCGCGCTGCGGTTGTTTCTACCGCATATGGCACGGCCGAGGCGCTCGGCGGCCTCGGGGTGGTCGGTCCGACCCACATGGACTACCCGGGTACGATTCAAAAGGTTGCCACGGTGGCTCGCTACATCAGCCGCATTTTGCGTGGCGAATAAGACTGTAGAAAGGCTCATGGACAAAAGTGGCTCGTGACTATTACGGGATCCTCGGTGTCGACCGTGAGGCGACCGAGCAAGAGATCAAGCGGGCATACCGCAAGTTGGCGCGCAAGTACCACCCCGACGTCAACCCGAGCGCGGAGGCGGCGGAGAAGTTCCAAGAGATCGCGCTGGCCCAAGAGGTGCTGCTCGACCCCTCGAAGCGCCGCATCGTCGACCGCGGTGGCGACCCGATGGAGCAGGGGCAGGCCGCCCCGGGCGGGGGCTTCGGCGGTTTCGGCGACATCTTTGAGGCATTCTTCGGCGGTGCAGGTGCAGGCTCGGGCCGCCAGCCGCGTTCGCGTGTCCAGCCCGGCAACGACGCGCTGCTGCGCACGACGATCTCGCTTGACGACGCCTTCTTGGGCGTTAAAAAGGACGTCACCGTGGATACCGCCGTGCTGTGCGAGACATGCCACGGCACAGGTTCACAGTCGCAGGCCAAGCCGGTGGCCTGCGAGCGCTGCCACGGCACCGGCTCGATCGAGGAAGTTCAGCAGTCGTTCCTCGGTAACATCATGACCACCCGAGAATGCCCCACGTGCCGCGGCTTCGGCGAGGTGATCAAGGACCCCTGCCGCCAGTGCGCCGGAGACGGCCGAGTCCGCGCCCGCCGGGACCTGACCGTCAACATCCCGGCCGGCATCGCCGACGGCATGCGCATCCGCATGGCGGGCCAGGGCGAGGTGGGGCACGGCGGCGGCCCGGCCGGCGACCTGTACGTCGAGGTGCATACGAGCCCGCACCCGATCTTCGCCCGCGAGGGCGATAACCTGCACCTCCACGTCAAGGTGCCGATGTACGAGGCGGCGCTCGGTACGGCGGTGGAGGTGGAGACCCTCGGCGGCGGCACCACCGACATCGAGGTCCCCGCAGGCACCCAGCCGGGCGAGCGGGTCGTGCTCACAGGGGCGGGGATGCCGCGGCTGCGCAGCCAGGAGGCCGGCGACATGATCGCACACATCGACGTCGTCGTGCCCACGGAGCTGCGGCCGGAGGAGCGCGAGGCCTTGGAGGGGCTGCGCGACGGCCACCCCGCGACCGCCTCGGTGGCGGCCGATGGCGAAGGCCGGGACGAGTCCTTCTTCGGCCGGATGCGAGAGCGCTTCCGCCGCTGATGAGCCTGCCGTACTTCCTCTCACCGGATCCCGCCTCCGGGGTGCTCGACGGCGCGGAGGGCCGCCACGCCGTTACCGTCAAGCGCATCGCGCCTGGCGAGACCATCGCGCTGACGAACGGCGCGGGCACGGTAGCCACCGTCGTGGTCGGCGAGGTGCGCGGCAAGGATTACCTCTCCGGCGCGGTGGTCGGGGTGGATACGATTCCGCCTGCCCACCCGCGGGTGACGCTCGTGCAGGCGATTCCGAAGTCGGAGCGCGCCGAGCTCGCCGTCGACCTCGCCGTCCAGGGAGGCGCGGACGAGATCATCCCGTGGATCTCCGCGCGCACCATCGCCCGCTGGCCCGCGAACAAGCAGGCCAAGCAGGTGGAGAAGTGGCAGGCCACGGCGAGAGAGGCGGCGAAGCAGTCGCGCCGGGCGTGGGTGCCACAGGTTGCCGAGCCGGTGACCACGAACCAGCTGCGGGCCCTCATCTCTGGCAGGCAGGCCCTCGCCCTGCACGAGGAGGCGACGGTGCCGATTCGCCAGGTCTCCTTCGCTGAAGACGTCGTCGTCCTCGTCGGCCCGGAGGGGGGCATCGCCCCCGAGGAGCTCGACGCTTTGGGCGCGCAGCCGGTCAAGCTCGGCCCCGAGGTCTTGCGCACCGCTTCGGCGGGTTTCGCCGCGCTGTGCGCCATCGGTGCGCTAACGGTGCGCTGGTAAGGTGGGGCGGCATGGAAGAACTGGTCTCGCGTAGGGTCGAGCTCGACGCCGAGCACGCCCAAGAGGTCCTGGGTGTCAACGACGCGAACTTGCGCGTGCTCAACCGGCAGCTCGAGGCGGACCTGCACGCCCGGGGCACGACCGTGACGCTGCGCGGGCACATCGCGGCGGTCGCCCACGCCGCCCGGGTGCTCGATGAGCTCGAGTCCATGGTCCGCCGCGGGGTGCCCGTCGGCCCCGACACCGTGCTCCACGCCACCAGGATCATGGAGGACGAGGCACCGGAGTCGGTCGCCGAGCTGCTGGGCACCGAGATCGTGGCCAGGCGGGGGAAGGTGATCCGCCCGAAAACCGTCGGGCAGCGCCGCTACGTCGACGCCATCGACGACCACACCATCACCTTCGGCATCGGCCCGGCCGGCTCGGGCAAGACCTACCTCGCGGTGGCGAAGGGGGTCCAAGCGCTGCAGGCCAAGGAGGTCAAGCGCATCATCCTCACCCGCCCGGCCGTCGAGGCAGGGGAGAAGCTGGGGTTTTTGCCCGGCACGCTCAACGACAAGATCGACCCCTACCTCCGGCCGCTCTACGACGCGTTGCGTGACATGCTCGACCCGGAGATGATCCCGAAACTCATGGATGCCGGCATCATCGAGGTCGCCCCATTGGCGTACATGCGCGGGCGCACGCTCAACGATGCGTTCGTGATCCTCGACGAGGCGCAAAACACCACCGGCAGCCAGATGAAGATGTTCCTCACCCGCCTCGGCTTTGGCACGAAGATGGTGGTGACGGGCGACGTGTCGCAGGTGGACCTGCCCAGCGGCACGGTCTCCGGGCTGCGCGTTGCGCGGCGCATCTTGCCCGGCATCGAGGACATTTCTATCCAGGAGCTTGGTGCGGAAGACGTGGTGCGCCACCACCTCATCTCGCGGATCGTTGCGGCCTACGACCGGCACGACGCCACCAACGCGGCGCGTTACGAGAAGAAGCAGGCTGAGCGGGAGAAAGGCATTTCATGAGCATCGAGGTTCTCAACGAGTCGGGCGAGGGCGAGATCAACGAGGAGATGCTTGTCGACGTCTGCTCGTTCGCCCTCGCGGCCATGGACGTCCACCCGGAGACCGAGGCGACGATCACGCTTGTCGACGAGCCCACGATGGCCGACCTGCACGTGCGCTGGATGGACCTCGAGGGCCCCACCGACGTCATGAGCTTCCCGATGGACGAGCTCACCCCCGGCGGCGGGCGCCCCGACGCCGCGGAGCCGGGGCCGGCGATGTTGGGCGATATCATCTTGTGCCCCGCGTTCGACCGCCGCCAGGCCGCCGTCGCGGGCCACGATCTAGGCCACGAGCTGGCCCTGCTCACCGTCCACGGGGTGCTGCACCTGCTGGGCTACGACCACGTCGCCCCCGAAGACGAGCGCGAGATGTTCTCCCTGCAAAACGAGATCCTCGCCGATTGGTACGACTCGCTCGCCGCGCGCGGCGTCGCCTACCAGCCCAAACCGACCGGCGCCCAGGCGTTTCCCTCCGCCGCAGACCGCGACGAGCTTGATCGTCGCATGAAAGAGACCTAGAACCCTTGGAATTTACCCTCACATATGCCCTCGTCGCCGTGGCGGCGCTGTTGCTCTCGGGCCTGCTTGGGTCGGTTGAGGCGGCGCTCGCCCCGATCTCGCGGGCGCGGGTCGAGAGCATGGTCAAAGACGGTGTGCCCGGCTCGAAGGCCCTTATGCGGGTCATTGCCACGCGCGCGAACCAGATCAACATGCTCGTCATGGTGCACACCGTCCTCGACGTGACCGCCGCGGTGTTCGCCGCGATGCTCGCCACGGAGCTCTTCGGCTCGGAGGCGTGGGCGATCGCGGCGGCCATCGCGTGCGTGACGCTGCTGCAGTTCAGCATTATCGGCGTCTTCGCACGCACCGCGGGGCGCCGTAACCCGTATAGCATCTCGCTGAGGGCGGCGCAGTGGCTCGTCGCCTTCCACACGGTGCTGGGGCCGATTGCGCGGCTGCTGATCTGGGTGGGCAACCTCTTCCACCCGGGCCGCGATTTCCGGCAGGGGCCGTACGCCACCGAGATCGAGCTGCGGGAGATGGTCGATATAGCCCAGGAGCGCGGCGTGGTGGAGTCCACCGAGCACCGGATGATCCAAAACATCTTCGACCTCGCCTCCACCTATGCCAAGCAGGTGATGGTGCCGCGGCCCGAGATGATCTGGATCGAGGCGGAAAAGAACGTGGGTCAGGCCACCCGCCTCATGGTGCGCTCCGGGCACTCCCGGGTGCCGGCGATCGGTGAGAACGCCGACGAGATCCTCGGCGTGGTCTACCTCAAGGACATGTTCACGGACGACGGGCGGCCCCTCGATCAGGAGACCCCGATCGACCAGGTGATGCGTGAGCCTCTGTTTATCCCCGAGTCGAAGCCGCTCGACGCCCTGCTCCAAGAGATGCAGCAGTGCGGCACCCATATCGCCATGTTAATCGACGAGTACGGCGGGGTCGCGGGCCTGCTCACCATGGAGGACCTGCTAGAGGAGATCGTTGGGGAGATTACTGACGAATACGATGAGGCCGAGATGGCGCCCATCGAGGCGGTGGGGGAGCGCGCTTACCGCGCCCAGGCGAGGTTGCCGCTCGATGACCTCATCGATCACCTCCAAGACGACATCGGCTACGAGCTGGAGTTCGATGACGAGGTGCGCGAGGCGGTGGACACCGTCGCGGGTTTGCTGTCCTACGAGCTGGGCCGCGTCCCGCTGCCGGGCTCGGCGGTGGAGGTCTCCGACCTGCGTTTCACCGCCGAGGGCGGCCGGGACCGCCGCGGCCGGATCAAGGTCCGCAGCGTGCTCATCGAGCTTCCCGACGTCATCGACACCTACCAGGCCCAGGATTAGCTCCCCGGGGGCGGTGGTGCACAATGGTGTGCCATGAACATCCTCTCGATCCAGTCGGCGGTGGCCTACGGGCACGTCGGCAACTCGGCGGCGGTCTTCCCGCTCCAGCGCATCGGCCACGAGGTGTGGCCGGTCTACACCGTGAACTACTCCAACCACACCGGTTACGGTGCCTGGCGGGGCCCGATTATCCCCGCCGCTGACGTCGCGGCAGTGATCGATGGCATCGATGAGCGCGGGGCGCTCTCGCGTGTCGACGCCATCTTGTCCGGCTACCAGGGCGGCGACGACATCGCCGACGTCATCATCGACGCGGTGGCCCGCGTCAAGGCCGCCAACCCGTCGGCCCTCTACGCCTGCGACCCGGTGATGGGCAACGCGAAGTCGGGCTGCTTCGTGGCCGATACCATCCCGCCGCTGCTGCGCGACCGCGTCGTCCCCGTGGCCGACATCATCACCCCGAACCAGTTCGAGTTGGGATACCTCACCGGCCGCGAGGCGACGGACCTCGCCTCTACGCTCGACGCGGTTGAGGCGGCCCGCGAGATCGGCCCGCGCACCGTACTGGTGACCTCGGTGGAACGCCCGGAGGCCGACCCTGTCAATGTCCTGGAGATGATCGTGGTGGACGATGCCGGCAAGTGGATCGTGAAAACCCCGCGCCTGCCTTTCAAGCGCAATGGTTCGGGCGACGTCACCGCCGCCTTATTCACGGGGCACTACCTGCGCACCCGGGATGCCGCCGATGCGCTGGCGCGCACGGCGTCGTCTGTGTTCGATCTGCTGGAGGTGACGTACCAGGCGGGAGCGCCCGAGCTTAAGCTCGTGGAGACGCAGGACGCCTTCGCGGACCCGCGGATGCAGTTTGAGGTCGAGGCCCTCTAACGACAGGGCCCTGGCGCGGGCAGCGAATCATTGGAGGGGCTGTTGGGCGAGCGTGTACTCCGCGATCCAGGATCTTTCCGCGCTCGAGCAGTTCGCCGCGTCGCTGTGTGGTTTCACGCATTGACGGTTGCCGCCTCCGCCCCGCCTCAATCGAGTGCGCGATCTCGCACCCCCAACGTGGGGTTCAGACAAGCGAGAGGGCTCGTGTCAGACGTGGGTAGTTGGTACTCGCCCAGCTGACGGGCTCTGGTCACTCCCCGAAATGTAGCCCCGTGTGGCTGCACCTCGACTCTGCCGTTGCAGAGTCGCCCGTACTTCGACTCCGCCGTTGCAGAGTGGGCAGGGTTTCGGTCTCGGCGTGGACTCTGCCGTTGCAGAGTCGCCCGCACTTTGACTCTGCATTGCGGACTTTTTCGACCCGCACTTTGACTCTGCCGTTGCAGAGTGGGCAGGGTTTCGGTCTTCGCGTGGACTCTGCCGTTGCAGAGTCGCCCGCACTTTGACTCTGCAGTGGGGACATTTTCGACCCGCACTTTGACTCTGCCGTTGCAGAATGGGCAGGGTTTCGGTCTCGGAGTGGACTCCGCCGTTGCAGAATCCGCAACCCAGACACTTCCGGGTGGGACACTTTCCAAAAAGCACTGAACGGGGCTGGACCATTGTCCGAGGGAACCAGACCTGAACCCCGTGCCCAGTCGAGTCTCGCGTTCTGGTGTTCTGCGCTGGAACGATGGGCGGGAGGGTGTCCGATTCTTTGTGTGCGGGGGGCTTGGTTTACAAGTAGTCCGCGAATCGGTCGGGGTAAGCCACGGCTAGTTGGTTGATGGCTTGTTTCCACCCGGTGGCTTTCGCTCCTTCAATATAGCCGTTGCATTCGATGGCGCGCTTGGCTTTCTTCGCTCGCTGGGCAGCGCGCTTGTCCTCGATGTTGCAGATCATCAGCCACAGCGTTTTCAGCGCCGCGGTATCGTTCGGGAACTGGCCGCGGTTGCGGGTGGCTTTCCGCAGTTCAGCATTGAGTGACTCGATCGAATTCGTGGTGTAGAGTACCCGCCGTGCCGCAGGCGGGAACTGCAGAAACGGCACGAACCGATCCCACGCATCACGCCACACCTTGACCGATTGCGGATACTTCCGTCCCAGCTCGGACGCCTCGAACGCGTCCAGGGCGGCGCGGGCGGTGTCCTCGTTCGGTGCGGTGTAGACCTCCCGTAGCGCACTTGATACGGGTTTGCGGTCTTGGTAGGACACCCACCTGTTGGCCGCCCGGATCAGGTGCACGATACTCATCTCGCACCATGGAATTCGGCCAGGTTGCCTCCACGGCTTCCGGCAGGCCTTTGAGCCCGTCGCAGCAGACGATGAACACGTCTTGGACCCCACGGTTGGCAAGGTCAGCGCACACGGATGCCCAAAAACTGGCGCCTTCATTGTCTGCGATCCACAATCCCAGGATGTGTTTGATGCCGTCCATGTCGACGCCTACCGCCATGTAGCAAGACTTGTTGACCACGCGGTGGCCATCGCGGATCTTCACTCGCAGCGCGTCGAGGAAGATCACTGGGTAGAACTCGTCGAGCTGGCGGTTTTGCCAGATCATGACCTCTTCTAACACCGCGTCGGTAATGGTGCTGATCGTATCTGGGCTCATATCCACCCCGAGGGTGGTGGCGAGATGGTGCTGAATATCGCGCACGGTCATCCCACCGGCGTACAGCGAGATAATCATGTCGTCGAGCTCTGTGAGCCGACGGGAGCCTTTGGGCACCATCTTTGGAGCAAACGTGCCGGCACGATCCCTCGGCATGGTCACTTCCAACGCGCCGTACCCAGAATTAACGGTCTTGGTGTACGACCCGTTGCGGTGATTGCTCTCCTGTGCGGTTTCCACCCGGGCTTTCGCCTTACGATCGGCATGGCCGTAGCCCAAATGTGCATCCATCTCCGCCTGCAGACCAGCGTTAATCGATGCCTGCAACAGGCCTTTGACCAGATCGCTTGCATTGTCAGTGGAGGTGGACAACTCGCCAATCAGCTTGGCGAGCTCAGGATTTTCCATCAGCTTCTCGCTGATCTCGTTGACCTTGTCCTGGTCATGGTTTTTCTTCGGTGACACCGTAGTCATTATCGGTGAAACTCCTTCTGGATCAGAGCCTCACACACAAACTTCCTGACACCCTCCTGGGCGGTGCCGATCGTGCAGTCAGTTTCATTGGCGCTCGTGCACCTCTCCGAAACGGGTGAGAGAGCCATCACGCAGCTCGGTAGCCCGGTTCACCTTTGACGGCGGCCTGCCTCTCCTCTCAGGTGCATTCGCGTGCGAACGCCGCGTCGGTATAGGGCCTCGTTCGAGGCGTTCGAGGCGTTCGAGGCGTTCGAGGTCGGCATGGATGTCGGCGGTGGGGATGGGGCGTCGATAAGCGAGCAACGCTCGACCCTTGGCGCCTCGAACGCACCGCCCGGCGTCGTATGAGTTCTGGTGTTCAATCGGGGCTAGAATGGGCCAGCATGGACTTCAACGCGCCCGAGGGTTTCCGCTCCGGCTTTGTCAGCTTCGTCGGCCGCCCCAACACGGGTAAGTCGACGTTGACGAACGCGCTGGTGGGGGAGAAGATCGCGATTATGGCGGACCAGCCGGAGACGACGCGGCACCCGATCCGCGGCATTATCAACCGCGAGGATGCGCAGGTCATTGTCGTTGATACGCCGGGCGTGCACCGCCCGCGCACGCTGCTCGGCGAGCGGCTCAACGACGTGGTAAAGGATACCTTTGCCGACGTCGACGTCATCGGGCTGACCATCCCCGCCGATGAGAAGATCGGCCCCGGGGACCGCTACATCCTGGAGCAGATCCGCTCGGTCAAGCCGAACACGCCGATCATCGGTATCGTTACCAAGCTGGATAAGGCCGGCAAGGACACCGTCGGCGAGCGCCTTCTTGAGCTCCACGAGCTGCTCGGCCCAGACTCGGAGGTCGTGCCCGTCTCCGCAACCGAAAAGATCCAGCTCGACGTGCTGCTCGACATCCTGATCCAGGCACTGCCTGAAGGCCCGATGTTCTACCCGGAGGGCCACGTCACCGACGAAGACACCGAGACGCGCATCTCCGAGCTCATCCGCGAAGAAGCGCTCCAGGGCCTGCGCGAGGAGCTGCCGCACTCGGTGGCCGTGCAGGTCGATGAGATGCACCCGGATCCGGACAACCCGCAGCGCCTCAACATCTACGCGGTGATGTACCTCGAGCGGCCCGGCCAGAAGAGCATTATCGAGGGCCCGGGCGGGCGCAGGCTCTCCGGCATCGTGCACCGCGCGCGCAAGCAGATCATCGAGCTGCTCGGCCAAAACGTCTTCCTCGACCTGCGCATCAAGGTGCTCAAGAACTGGCAATCCGACCCGAAGGCGCTGGGCAGGCTTGGCTTCTAGGGCAAGCTACCGCGACCGTGCGCTGGTGATCCGCACGTACGACTTTGGCGAGGCAGACCGCATCGTGGTCCTGCTCACCCGCTGCCACGGCCTCGTGCGCGCCGTGGCCAAGGGGGTGCGAAAGACCCGCTCGCGCTTCGGGTCGAGGATCCAGCCGTTCGTCGACCTAGACGTACAGCTCTACCCGGGCCGCAACCTCGCCACCATCACCGCGGCGGACACGGTTGGCTACTTCGCCAGCCGCATCATCGAGGATTTCGAGCGCTACGCCGCCGGCTGTGCGGTGTTGGAAACGGCGGAACGCCTCGCCTACGCCGAGCAGGGCAGCGCGCTTTTCGACGCCACCAGCGCCGCCCTCGCAGACCTCCAGCGCGCGGATTCCCACCCCACCCTCGTGCTCGACGCCTTCATCCTCCGCGCGACGGAGCAGGCCGGCTGGGGCGTGAGCCTGTTTGACTGCGCAAACTGCCAGGCACCCGGCCCACACCGGGCGTTTAACGCCGCGCTGGGCGGGGCCGTGTGCAGTGCCTGCCGCCCGCTCGGTTCGGCGGACGTCGACCCGGAGACCCTGCACGTGATGTGGCTTCTGCAGCACGGCCACCCGGCAGAGACGGAGGCCGTCGCCGAGGTACACCGGCTTACCACCGCTCACCTGCAGTGGCACCTCGAGGCGGCGCTGAAAAGCCTGCGCATAATGGAGCAGGCGTAGCGGGCCGGGGCATAATAGAGCAATGGCCGCACCCGATATCGCCCCCGAGTTCATCCCCCGCCACATCGCCGTCGTCATGGACGGCAACGGCAGGTGGGCCCAGGCCCGCGGACTCAAGCGCACGGAGGGGCACAAGCGGGGCGAGGCCGTGCTCATGGACTGCGTCGATGCGTGCATCGAGCTCGGCGGGGTGGAATGGCTCTCCGCGTACGCGTTTTCCACGGAGAACTGGCGCCGCAGCCACGAGGAGGTGCGCTTCCTCATGGGCTTCTCACGCGAGGTGCTGCGCAACCGCCGTGACGAGCTCAATGACAAAAACGTGCGCATCGTGTGGGCGGGCCGCCGCCCCCGCCTCTGGCGGACCGTGATCCGCGAGCTCGAGGCCGCTGAGGAGCTCACGCAGGATAACACCGGGGTGACGCTGGTGATGTGCGTCAACTACGGCGGCAGGGCCGAAATCGTCGACGGCGCGCGCTCGCTTGTCGACGCCGCAGCGCGAGGCCTCATCCGCCCCAGCGACATCACGGAGTCGACGTTTTCGGACTGGCTCTACAGGCCCGACATGCCCGACGTCGACCTGTTTTTGCGCCCCTCAGGAGAACAGCGCACCTCGAACTTCCTGCTCTGGCAATCCGCCTACGCGGAGATGGTCTACCAGGACAAGCTCTGGCCCGACTTTACGAAGCAGGACCTCTTCGACGCGGTGCTGGAATACGCGCGGCGCGACCGCCGCTTCGGCAGCGCCTAGCCGTCCAGCAGACCAGCGGCCCAGCGGCTCAACGCTCGCCCGCTTGGGTCCGCTGGGCCTCCTGGCAGGCGCGGCACACGCCGAAGACCTCTGCGTCGTGCCCGACGAGCTCGTAGCCGTAGCGCTGCGCGACGAGCTGGGCCCACTTCTCCACCGGGCCGCCCTCGATCTCCTCGCTGCGCCCGCAGATGGTGCACACGAGGTGGTGGTGGTGGTGCTCGGTGAGGCAGTGGCGGTAGAGGGACTCGCCGTCTTTGTTTTGCAACACGTCGACCGCCTCGACCTCGGAGAGCGACTGCAGGGTGCGGTAGACCGTGGTCAGGCCGACCTTCTCCCCGCGCTCGTGCAGCGTCTCGTGGATCTCGCGGGCGGAGACGAACTTGTCAATGTCCCGTAGCACGGAGACGATGGCGGCGCGTTGCCAGGTGTTGCGCACACCCAACTTCGGGGCGGGGGCGTGGCCCTTCGGGGTCGAGGGGGTTGGTGCTGAGGAAGTAGGCATGCTTCTACACTATTCGTGCGACGGTCTGGCTGTCGCGGGGCGTAGCCCCGGATCTCGCTCGGCCCGCACGTCAGCGGGTGGGCCGATGATCGCGGCGCTGGCCTGGGGGGAGCGGCCCTCGGAGTTCGCACGGCGCGCGGCGAGGTCGTCGACAAGCGTGCGCGCGCCCTCTTTCAGGTGTGCGGCGAGGTCGCCGAGTTCACGGATGACCTCAATGATTTCAGGGTGAGCGAGTTCGTAGACTACCTCGCGGCCTGTGCGGGTGTACTCCACGAGGTGGGATTGCTTGAGCACGCGCAGGTGCTGGCTAATCAGCGGCTGGGACTTCTCCAGCTTGCGCACAAGCTGGTGGACCACGTGTGGCTGCGAGGAGAGTAGTAGGAGGATTCTCAACCGGAGGGGGGAGTCGAGGGCGCTGACGAGCCCGGCCGCGAGTTCGAGATCTATCGGTTGCGCATCGTCCACGGATCGTCAGCCCCTTCTTGTCGCTGCTGCACAAAGCTTTCAATACCAAATATACTAGACGCGTGTCTAGGTTGGTAACCGGCCCCATAGCCGGTGCCTCCGGTGCGGATCGCCACCGGGTAGACTGGGCACCTAGCTTTCGCGAAACTCTCACGCCGTCTACCAACCTGTCAGGAGTTGTTCATGGCTTCGACCAACGTCGATACTGTCGTTAACCTGTGCAAGCGCCGCGGCCTTGTCTACCCCGCGGGCGAGATCTACGGCGGCACGCGCTCGGCCTGGGATTACGGCCCCCTCGGTGTTGAGCTAAAAGAAAACCTCAAGCGCCAGTGGTGGCGCCACATGGTGCAGTCGCGCAAGGACACCGTCGGGGTGGATACCTCCATCATCCTGCCGCGCCAGGTGTGGGAGGCCTCCGGCCACGTCGAGGTGTTCACCGACCCTCTCGTGGAATCCCTCTACACCCACAAGCGCTACCGCGCCGACCACCTGCTCGAGGCCTACGAGGAAAAGCATGGCCACCCGCCGGCCAACGGTCTTGCCGATATTAATGATCCCGAGACGGGCCAGCCGGGCAAGTGGACCGAGCCGCGCGAGTTCTCCGGGCTGATGAAGACCTACCTCGGCCCCGTCGACGATAAAGAGGGCCTGCACTACCTGCGCCCGGAGACGGCGCAGGGCATCTTCGTCAACTTCAAAAACGTCATGACCTCGGCGCGCATGAAGCCGCCGTTCGGCATCGCGAACATCGGCAAGTCCTTCCGCAACGAGATCACCCCGGGCAACTTCATCTTCCGCACCCGCGAGTTCGAGCAGATGGAAATGGAGTTCTTCGTCAAACCCGGTGAGGACGAAGACTGGCACCAGTACTGGATTGACAACCGGCTGCAGTGGTACATCGACCTGGGCATCGACCCGGAGAACCTGCGCCTCTACGAGCACCCGAAGGAAAAGCTCTCCCACTACTCCAAGCGCACCGTCGACGTGGAGTACGCGTTCAACTTCGCCGGCTCGAAGTGGGGCGAGCTCGAGGGCGTGGCTAACCGCACGGACTACGACTTGAAGACGCACGCCGAGGCGTCGGGCGAAGATTTGTCCTTCTTCGACCAGGAGTCGGGCGAGCGCTGGATCCCGTACTGCATCGAGCCCGCCGCTGGCCTGGGCCGCGCGATGATGGCGTTTCTTATCGACGCCTACCACGAGGACCAAGCCCCCAACGCCAAGGGCGGGGTGGATACGCGCGTCGTGCTCAAGCTCGACCGCCGCCTCGCGCCCGTCAAGGTCGCCGTGCTGCCGCTGTCGAAGAAGCCGGAGCTCTCCGGCCCCGCGGAGGAGCTCGCGCAGAGCCTGCGCCGGAATTGGAACGTCGACTTCGACACCTCCGGGGCGATCGGTCGGCGCTACCGGCGCCAGGACGAGATCGGCACACCGTTCTGCGTCACCTTCGACTTCGACTCGCTCGAGGACGGTGCGGTGACCGTGCGCGAGCGCGACACGATGGAGCAGGAGCGCGTTGCGCTGGACGAGCTCGAAGCCTACCTCGCTGCCCGCCTCGTCGGCGCCTAAGGAGACTGCCGGTGCATTACGTGAGCTGGGATCGCAGCGAGAAAGACGTCGTCAAGCTGCTTGCGGAATCTGGGCCTGAGGTGCTCGGGGAGTTTAGCGACGATTCCGCCTTGGTCGGCGGGGAGACCTGGCAGCTGGTCACCTCGCCGGAATCCGGAGCCGTGGCCACCAGCGGGGGCCGCGAGATTGTGCGCGCCCGGGGCAGCCTGAAGCGGGACAAGACCATCGGGGTTGAGGTCGAGGGGCGGCGCTACGCGCTCGTCAACGAGGCCTCCAAGCAGTGGGTTGTTGATGACGCCGCGGGGGAGAAGGTCGGCCAGTTCACCCAGGACCACAACGGCGTGCGCCGCGCGATCCTCGAGTTCGAGGGCGAGACGGACCTCCCGGCCATCGACGTCGTTGCGCTCGCCTGGCTCTCGCGCGAGGTGCTGGAGTCGAAGAAGATGATCAACTCCAACGCGCTGATCGCTTTCCTCGTCTTCATCTCCATCTTCATCGTCGTGGTGTTCTACCTGCAATGATCTGGCAGGGCAGCTCGCTTCGCGCCGGGCACACCACCCTCGCCGAATCGGGCGACGAAATGCTCGTATACGGCACCCAGCGCCTGCGTGTCGATGCCTCTGACCCCGCCGACATCCGCGCGGTGGGCGGCGGCGGTGAGCGCTACCGCCTCTCCAAAGCCGGGCTTACCGTGGCCCGCTACCGAGCCGACTGTGACGGGCGCACCTACTCGCTGCGCCGGGCGGGAGGCGGCTCGCGGCGCGAGGTAATCGACGCCGCGGGGGAGATCGTGGCGCGCACCCGGGGGCGCCACGACGGCGACTTGGAGCTCGACCCCACCGGGGAGCTCGACGTGGACCTGGTGTTTATGTCCTGGGGGTTGACGTTTATTGATAGCCCGTCGCGCCGGACGATGATCTAGGACGGCGCGCTAGAAGGTTCCTCCGCGGCTGGTCATGTCGCCCCCGCCGCCTCCGGAGAAGCCTCCTCCGCCCCCGCCGAAACCGCCTCCTCCAAAGCCGCCGCCCCCGCCGGAGAGAAGGGAGCCCCAGATGACCGCGGTGGCGATGTCACCGGCCACCGACTGGTTGCGGCGCTGGTTGTACTCGCGGACGTCGCTATCGGCCGCCGCTGCCGCGCGCCGTGCGGTCTCGGTGGCGGTGCGGGCGAAATCGATCGCACCGCGGGTGTCCGAGGTCGCGCGGCTGCGCGCCTCGTTGAACTGCCTCTTCGCCTCCGCGAGCAGGGTGCGCGGCTGCGAGCTGATGATCCGCCCGCGCGAATTGATGAGGTCCTCGGCTGACTGGATCTGTGTCGCGGCGACCTGGAGTTGCTGGTTGAGCACGGTCAACGCCCTCTCCTGGGTGGCGGCGGCGCCGCGGGCGCGGTCGATTTCGGCGTCGATACGCGAATCGAGGTCTGCGAGATCTGTATACACCGCCAGCGGGTCGCGCTCCGCGCGGTCCGCGACCGCGTTGAGCGTGCTCCGCGCCTCGGCGGAGATGGCGTCGAGGGCGGCGATGTCGACCTGCGCGCCCTTCTCCCGCGCGGTCTTGAGAGAGTCGATCTCGCGCAGCTCACCTTCGATCTCCTCGATGAGGGACGGAAGGTTCGCCTGCGCGTCGCGGAGGTTCGCCTCGGCGTGCTCGATGGAGGAGAGGTTCGTATCGGAAACCTCGACGGCGTGGGAGGCCGCGGCGATGAGGTCGACCAACGCGCCCTGGCGCCCCGCGGGCTGCGCCGCAACCTCGCGCGCCTGGTCGAGGATGCGCTCGGCCTCGTCAAGGGCGTCGGCGGCCACCTCGATGTTCTGTGAGATCGACGAGAGCATCTCGGAGGAGTAGCGAGAGCGCAGGTCTGCGAGGGTACCGGCGGCCGGCTCGATGCGGGCGCGCGCATCGACGGTGCGCTGGACGATCTTCGTGATCTCCTCGTCGGCGCGCATCAGGGTCCCGCGCATCTCGTTGAACTCCTTCGAGCGCGCGGCGAGCGCGGCGTTGGCCTGACCCGCCGAGGAGATGATGTCGACGAGCATGGCGCGCTTTTCCGGCTCGGTCTCGGGGATGGCGTCGTATAGCCTCTGGTGCGTCGCAAACGCGCGCTGCAGCGTCGTGGACGCGGTGTTCATCGCCGAGGTGAACGGGCGCACGCGCTCCGCGCCGAACTCCGCGGTGGCGAGCTCGAGTTCTTCCTTGCCACGGCGGATGGACTCGTCGGAGTTGACGAGGGCCTCGCGGGCGAGCTCCTCGAGGGTCGGCGTGGGCAGCCTGCCCAGCGAGTCGGTGTCCGTCGGTTCGAGCGCGCGGGCGGATTCGAGCTGCTGTTGGGTGGTCTTCTTCGTGCTGCGTCGCGACGCCGCCCAGATCCCGCCGCCGGCCACGGCCGCGACGCCCAGGCCCCCGGCGACCCAGGCGGCGCCCCCAGTGCCACCCGTGGCGGCGTCAAGCGCCGCGAGCGCCGCCCCAGCGTAATTGCTCTGCGTGAGTTGCTGGTAAGCGGCCTTGTCCATGGCGTCGATCTCGCTAGAGGGCCACGCCTCGCCGCCGACGAGAGCATAGGAGCGCTCGGCGGGGGAGATCGCGAGCACCGCGGTGTTCGAGCCGTTCGCGCGCACTGCCGCCTCGGCCCACTGCTGAGGGGTCTGCTGCCCAAAGGAACTTAAGAACACGATGCGCACAGAACGCGATTTCTGCTCGGAGACCTTCCGCGTGGCCGCCTCGATGTCGGACTTCTCGCCGGGCGAGAGCACCCCGGCCTCGTCCGTAACGGGCTCGGTGAGGCGCCCCGGTGTCATCTGCGCGTGCACGGTTTCGGTCAGCGCTTCGGCCGCGGGCGCGGCGGCGGCGCCCACGCCGGCGGCCAGAATGGGGGCGGCGAGGAGGATACGGAGGTGGCGCGGTTTCATGCGTCCTAGACTAGCCGTTTCGCGCGGTGCCCTACACTGTTGCCGTGTACGCATATACCGACCTCGATCTTGAGCGACGCGCACCCGAGGGGCCGAAGGGGTCCCAGCTGGTCAGCGCGGCGGAGACCCGAGACAGCTTTGCCCGCGACCGCGCCCGCGTGCTCCACTCGGCTGCTTTGCGGCGCCTCGCCGATAAAACCCAGGTCGTCGGCCCCCGCGATGGCGATACCCCGCGCACCAGGCTCACCCACTCCCTCGAGGTCGCCCAGATCGCCCGCAGCCTGGGCGCGGGCCTGGGGCTCAACCCGGATTTGTGCGACATGGCGGGGCTCACCCACGACATCGGGCACCCGCCCTACGGGCACAACGGCGAAGTCGCGCTCAACGAGCTCGCCGCCTCCGCGGGCGGCTTCGAGGGCAATGCTCAGACCCTGCGCATTCTCACCCGCCTCGAGCCGAAGGTGCTCGTCGGCGGTGAATCCTTCGGCCTCAACCTCACCCGCGCCGCGCTCGACGCCGCCTGCAAGTACCCGCGTACGCGCCTGCGTGACGACGCCTCCATCAACCGCAAGTACTCCGCCTACGACTGCGATCGGCACATTTTGGAGTGGTTGCGCCAGGGCCACGCCGACGAGCGCCCGCCGATCGAGGCCCAGGTCATGGACACATCCGACGACATCGCCTACTCGGTCCACGACGTCGAAGACGGCATCGTCTCCGGCCGTATCACCCTGCGCGTGCTGTGGGACTTCGTCGAGCTCGCCGCGCTCGCGGACAAGGGCGCCCGCGCGTTCGGCGGCACCGCCGACGAGCTTATCGACGCCGCCGACCGCCTCCGCGCTCTGCCCGCCATCGCCGCCGCCGCCGATTTCGACCACTCGCTGTCGTCTCTGGTGCGTTTGAAGCAGCTCACCTCGGAGCTCGTCGGCCGCTACGTCGGCGCGGTGACAGCGGCCACCCGGTCGTTCGAGGGCAACTCACCTGAGGCGCTGCGTTGCGAGGCCAACCCCGCCGGCGCGCTCGGCCGCCAGTTCGGCACCCTCGTGATCCCCCCAGATGCCGAGGCGGAGGTGCGCCTGCTCAAAACCGTTGCCGTGCTCTACGTCATGGACATGCCCACCCATCTCAAGCGTCAGGACCGCCAGCGCGACCGCATCTACCGAGTCCACGACTACCTCACCGCCGGCGCACCGGGCAGCCTAGACCAGATGTTTCGGCAGTGGTGGGTGGAGGCGTCGTCCGAGTGCGAGCGCTCCCGCGTGATCATCGACCAGATCGCATCCCTTACCGAGTCACGCCTCGAACACGTGGCCAAAGAGGCTGCGAAGTTCATGGTGTGAGTTTTTATGCCTATGGGCTCCCTAGAGGGGAAGGCCGTGGGCGGTGCCCGGTTTTCAACGAGCCGGAGGATCGTGTGGATGACCCGGTCCTCCTCCCGCACGATCTCCAGTGGGGAGAACCTGGCAAAGACAAACCCCATGTTGGTCAGGGCGTCTTGTCGGTGTTTTCCCCACAAACCTCCCGGTGAGGGAGAATGCGTGTTCCATGTCGGAGCGTAGGACCCCGGCTTGGGAGAGTGCCCAGTCGGCCAAGACTAGCCCTTCGCGCAGGCCGTGGCGGGCTGCGATATTAAAGCTGGTGCGGAGTGGGGTGGTGCATCGTGCCCCGAAGGCGGAGGTGATTTCGTCGTGGCGCAGGGTGGTGCGCCTGAATGTTATTCCTGCAGATGGTGGTGGCGCCGCCCGGGAGGGCAGCGCGAATTCGATGGGTTTGTGGAACGTGGCAATTCATGGTCCATCCGCCGAGTAGCCTGGCGGCGGATGTGCCGATGAGGACAGCTTTGCGCGCGCTGAGCCCCGCTGCCAGAACCCCTTAGTCGCTGCCGTTGCGAATGGCATCCCGTCTGACCAGTGCCGCTGCGTATGTGAATTCCCCCCCATGGGCGCACTGCTGCACACTTTGGTTCCAGGCGTCGAAAAGCGGCGGCGAGTGTGCGGATAACCCGCCCGAAACCGGCCTGAGGGCCGATTTCTGTGGATAACTTTAGTGTTCGGGGATCTCGCAGAAGCTCTCGTAGTGGTCTGCCGTGAAGTACCATTCGTCGACCTCCCCGTCGGCGCCGCCGCCGGTGACGATGCGCCGCTCGCCGCGGTGGCCGAGGCCCGGAGTGGGCACAGTGTATTCGCGGTAGTAATCGGAGGGTTCTTCGGGCAGGAGGCCTTCGTAGTTGCCGAAGTGCGTGTCGTCTTCGCCCGGCTCGGGGAACGGGCCGCCTTTCTCAACCAAGTCGATGGTGTCGTAGGCCTGCGGGGGGAGGTCGCCGGGCGCGCAGAGGGGCACCCCTGTCGGCCCGCCTTCGGCGACGCTGCGTACGCCAAACATTCCTAGCGATACCCCAACGAGCCCGATGAGCAGTACTCCGAGGTATCGGTTGTTGAGCCCTCCGTTGTCACCCATGTGCTTCATTATTTCGCATCAGAGCCCATCGCGCTCCTCCTCGGCGGGTTCTAGAGCGCGCGCCGACCCGCTACGATGGCCTTCATGGCGAAGGGCAGGATTCCGGAGAGCGATATCGAGGCGATCCGCGAGCGCGCGCACATCGAGGACATCGTCGGCGAATACGTCCAGCTCAAGCCCGCAGGCCACGATTCTCTCAAGGGTCTAAGCCCGTTTAAGGACGAAAAGACCCCGTCCTTCCACGTCCGCCCGGCGCGGGGGTATTACCACTGCTTCTCCACCGGCAAGGGCGGCGATGTCTTCTCCTTCCTCATGGAAATGGAGCAGCTGACCTTCCCGGAAGCGGTGGAGGCCGTCGCCGAGCAGATCGGCTACCACATCAACTACCAGGGCGGCACGACGGGGGCGCGCGACGTCAAGCCCGGCACCCGTGCGCGGCTCATCGCGGCGAACAAGGCGGCGCACGAGTTCTACCGCGAGCAGCTGGAGACCCCGCAGGCCCAGGTTGCCCGCGAGTTTCTCTTAAACCGCGGTTTCGATCAGGACACGATTTACACCTTCGAGTGCGGCTTCGCCCCCGACGGCTGGGATACGTTGACCAAGCACCTTTTGCGCAAGGGGTTTGACGTCCAGGAGCTGCAGGACGCGGGTATCTCGAGCATGGGCAAGCGGGGGCCGATTGATAAGTTCCGGCGCCGGCTGATCTGGCCGATCAAGGACGTCGCGGGCAACGTCATTGGCTTCGGCGCGCGCAAGCTTTTCGACGACGACCCGATGGGCAAGTACATGAACACCCAAGACACGATGCTCTACCACAAGTCGAAGGTGCTCTTCGGGCTGGATCTGGCGAAAAAGCACATCGCGCAGGGCCACCAGGCGGTGGTGGTGGAGGGCTATACCGACGTCATGGCCATGCACGCGGCCGGGGTGAAAACGGCGGTGGCGGCGTGCGGCACCGCCTTTGGCAAGGAGCACATGGCGATCATTCGCCGGCTCATGTTGGACGATAATTTTTTCCGCGGCGAGCTGATTTATACCTTCGACGGCGACGAGGCCGGCCAGAAGGCGGCGATGCGGGCGTTCGAGGGGGATCAGGCTTTTACGGGCCAGAGCTTTGTCGCGGTCGCGCCTGAGGGGATGGACCCGTGCGATCTGCGCCTGGCTAAGGGTGATGCGGCGGTGCGCGATCTGGTGGCCAGCCGGGTGCCCATGTACGAGTTCGTCCTCGAGTCGCTGCTCGCGCACTATTCGTTGGATACGGCGGAGGGCAGGCTGCAAGCTTTGCGACGCACAGTCCCCGTCGTCGCCGATATCTCCGACCCTGTCCTGCAAACGGAGTACGCCCGCAAGCTCGCCGATTTAGCGGATTGGAAGTACCCGGACGAGGTCATCGCGCAGGTCAGGGAGGAGGCGAGGCGCCCGAAGCAGCAGCGGCGGTCGCAGCGCGTGGAGGAGCCGGAGGCCCCCGCCGCGAACGTCCTGCCGAGCTCGGACGACCCTGTGCTGTGGCCGCAGCGCGAGGCGTTGAAGATCGCGCTGCAGTACCCGGGCCTGGCGGGGGATTACTTCGACGGTATCAACCCGGATGCGTTTACGAACCCTGCGTACCGGCAGGTGCGCGACGCGATGACGAAGGCGGGCGGCGCGGCCGCAGCGAGCGAGGGGCCGCGCTGGATCGCCGCGGTGGCCGGGGAGATGCTCGATGTGGCCGGGCGCAACGCGGTCTCTCAGCTCGCGGTGGAAAACATCAACATCCGCCCCGAGGATCTCGAACAATACGCAGATTCGGTGCTCTCTCGTCTGCAGGAGGCGCGGGTGGGCGACCAGATCGCCCAGCTCAAGGCACAGCTGCGGCGCATGCGCCCCTCCGATGACGAGGAGACGTACAACGCGATGTTCTACGATTTGGTGGCGCTTGAGACGGCGCGCCGGGAGCTCAACGACCGCGCGTTCCGTGGCCGCTAGCCGCGGGTGAGCGCGAGCTCGACGCAGTCGACCGGGGCGGCGGGATCCCAGGCGTCCCGGGCGGCGGTGAGCGCGTCGAGGTAGCCGGGGTAGTCCTCGGCGGAGACGCCGAGAGAGCGCGCGGCGGTATCGCTCAGCAGCTGCGGCTTGGTATCCTCGCCGGTCTGCGGCCCGGCGAGGAAGTAGACGAGCGCGGAGGCGAATCGGGCGGGCAGGCCGGTGGCGTGCACGGTGTCGTACTGGGCGGCCGGGTCTTTGCCCTCGAGGGTGCGCAGTGCGCGGAAGAGCTCGGAGGCGCGGGCCTTGTTGCGCAAGAACTGTTGGAGGGAGAGCTGGGTCTGTGGGGACTGGCCCGCGGCGTAGGCGAAGGCGGCGCCGATGAAGTCGATCAGGGCGTTGCGCTCGAGGCCGGATTCGACGGCGTCGGCGGCGAAGGCGAAGACCTCGCCGCGGGTGATGGTGGCGGTGGGGTCGTCGCGAAACGGGGGAACGTGGCTTAGGTGGTGGGGCCAGCCGGATTTCCAGCGGCGCGGGGAGAAGGTGGAGGAATCCGCCAGGACGCCCTCGGGCGTGGGGTTGACCTGGGTGAGTATGGAGGTGGTATCGCTCATGCGCTCCATTGTTGCAGACACTTAAGATAGGCAAGCATGACTGTCCTCGTTCTCGATCCCCGCTGGCCCGACATGATCCCGCTCGATGTGGTGGGCAAGATCCGGGGGAAGGTCGAATACACCAGCGAGGTGCCGGTGCGGGTGCGCTGGGCGCTCGAGGCCGGCCCCGGGGAGGGGGAGTGGCTGGTGACGACGGATGAGGGTGATGGGGACGTCGTGAAGCGAGTGCGCGCTGGCGAGGACGTGATTGTTGCCTCCAGCCTCGCCGACCCGATGTTCCAGGCGGCCGAGACGATGCGGCGGGCGCGAGCGCGCGGCGAGTGGGAGCGCGCGATGACGCACGAGTCGCTGCTGCCGTACCTTACGGAGGAGGCAGGCGAGTTTGCTGAGGCAGTGCGGTCGGGGGCGGGCTCGAGGGAGCTTAAGCGCGAGCTTAGCGACGTCTTCTTGCAGGTGCTCTTCCACGCCGAAATCGCCACTGATTTCGACCTCGCGGACGTCGCCGCCGCCTTTGTGGACAAGATGCGCTCCCGCGCTCCCTACCTTTTCGACGGCACAACCGGCCTTGTCGCCAAAGACGAGCAAGACCGGTTGTGGGCCGAGGGGAAGGCGCGGGAGGGCTAGAGCGCGGGCAGGAGGTTGCGCAGCTCCGGCAGGCCCGCCTGGGAGGAGAGCTGGGAGGCAAAGTCGATTGCCTGGCCGAGAGGCGTGACGGGGTCGGGCTTGACCACGTTGCACTCGAGCGCGCGGTCGCCGATGGTGTTGATGGTCGGCGCGGCGACGAGGCGCAGGGAGGCCTCATCGCCCACGGCCTTGTTCAGGCTGGCCACGAGCTCGCCGCGGGTGGTCTCCGGGCCAACGAGGCCGGTGGCGGTGAGCCCTGTGAACACGGCGCCGCAGTCGGCGGTGGCGATGCCGCCATTGAGCACGCGGGCGAGCTCCAGCACGTTGGTCTGAGCGTGAGCGAGGCCGGGGGATAGCAGCGCGGCGGCAGCGATGGCGCCGGCCGCGAGGGTCGAGTAGATACGGTGCATGGGGCAGGTTCCTTCGGTGAGTGGATAGGGTCCTGCCTCAGCGTAGCCGTTACACGTGTTGCCAGTGTGACTTATGGGGTAAAAATTATACTCGCTCGAGTGCCAGCGACTGGCCCTGGCCCACGCCAACGCAAAGCGTTGCCAAGCCGCGCGAGGCCCCCTCCGCCTCCATCCTGCTCAGGAGCGTCACCGTGATGCGGCAACCGGAGGAACCCAGCGGGTGGCCGAGCGCGATGGCCCCGCCCCACGCGTTGACGCGCTCCTGGTCGAGCCCGAGGTCGCCGATGACGCCGAGGGACTGGGAGGCGAAGGCCTCGTTGAGCTCGATGGCCTCGAAGTCCTCGATCCCCCAACCAATCCGGTCCATAAGTTTGCGGGTCGCTGGCACCGGGCCAAGCCCCATCACGTGCGGGGGCACGCCCGCAGCAGCTGATCCCACGACGCGGGCGCGGGCTTTCAACCCGTACTTTTCCACTGCTGCTTCGGAACAGACGATGATCGCGGAGGCGCCGTCGTTGAGCGATGAGGAGTTCCCGGCGGTGACTACGGTGCCGCCCTTGACCACGGGGCGCAGCTTTGCCAGTACCTCGGGCGTGGTGCCGGGCCTGATGCCCTCGTCGCGGGTGACCACGATGTCGTCGCCCTTGCGCTGCGGCACGGTTATCGGGATGATCTCGGCGTCGAACCGGCCCTCCTCCGTCGCGCGCGCCGCGCGGGTCTGGGACTGCACGGCAAACGCATCGGCGTCCTCGCGCGAGATGTTCTTCACGCGGGCGACCTCCTCTGCGGTCTCCGGCATGGAGTAGGTCATCTTGTCCTGCGCGGCAAACGTCGGGTTGACAAAGCGCCAGCCAATCGAGGTGTCGAAGATCTCGCCGGGGCCGGCAAAGGCCTTCTTCGGCTTCTCCATCACCCAGGGAGCGCGCGACATCGACTCGACGCCGCCGGCGACGACGATGTCGGCTTCGCCAGCCTTGACCAGAGCGGTCGCTTGGGAGATTGCGGTCATCCCGGAGGCGCACAGGCGGTTGACGGTGAAACCGGGAATGCAATCCGGGTAGCCGGCCAGCAACCACGCCATGCGCGCGACATTGCGGTTTTCCTCACCCGCGCCGTTAGCGTTGCCGAAAACGACCTCGTCGACGGCCTCGGGCGGCACGCCGGCCTGCTCGACGACGGACTTGATTGCGGTGGCCGCGAGGTCATCGGGGCGGATGCTCGAGAGCGCGCCGCCGTACTTGCCCACCGGGGTGCGCAGCCCGGAGACGAGGAATGCTTCGTTCGTCATTGCTGAGTCCTTTCTCGGTGCTTACTTAGCGGCCTTGTCGCGGCGCGCCTTCGGATTGGTAAACGCGGAGATGCCGGTGATCTCGCGGCCCACGATGAGCGCCTGGACGGAGTCGGTGCCCTCGTAGGTGGAGACGACCTCCATATCCGTGACGTGGCGGGCGACGTGGTTTTCCAGCAGCAGGCCATTGCCACCCATCATGTCGCGCGCCTCGCGGCAGATTGCAAGCGCCTTTCGTGCGGTCGTCATCTTGATCAGCGAGGACATCGGCCCGGTGAATGTGCCTGCTTCCTGCAGCTCGGACATGCGCAGCGCAAGCAGCTGGAGCTGGACGACGTCGGAGAGCATTGTGGCCAACTTCTCTTGCACGAGCTGGAAGCCGGCGATGGGGGAGCCGAACTGCTCGCGCTGCAGCGCGTAGGCGCGGGCGATTTCGTAGCCGGCCATCGCGTGGCCGACGGCCTCCCAAGATGCGCCACCGCGGGTTGCGGCGAGGACTTTGTTGACGTCTTTGAAGGAGTTGCAGTTCTGCAGCCGGTTTGACTCTGGGATGCGCATGTCGGTGATGGTGATATCGCCCTGCAAAATGGCGCGCTTGCCGATCTTTCCGGTGATTACCTCGGGGTTGTAGCCCGCCGGGTAGGACCCGTCGGTCTTCTCCACGACGAACGCTTTGACCTGGCCGTCGGCCTCGTCGCGCGCGTAGATGACGATGACGTCGCCGGCGTGGCCGTTGCCGATCCAGCGCTTGTGGCCGTTGAGCACCCACTCTTCGCCCTCGCGGCGCGCCGAGGTCTCCAGCGAGACGGAGTCGGAACCGTGGTTTGGCTCGGTGAGCCCGAACGCACCGGTCTTTTCCAGCTTCGCCAGGGCGGGGAGCCAGCGATTGCGCTGATCGTCGTCGCCGAGGATGTAGATCGAGCCCATGCACAGGTTTGAGTGGACTCCGAGGAACGTGTTGATGGAGCCGTCGATGCGCCCCATTTCACGGGCGACGATTCCGGCCTGCCGGCGGGTCAACCCCGGGCAGCCATAGCCCTCGATGAAGGTGCCAATGATGCCCAGTTCCGCGAGCTTGGGCAGGATCTCGTAGGGAAACTCTGCGCGCTCCCAATAGTCGTTAATGACGGGAAGCACGACCTCTTCGCCGAAGGCGCGGACCTTATCTCGCAGGGCGATGTCTTCTTCTGTGAACTGTTCGTCGAGTAGGAGGAAGTCGGTGCGCTCTAGCCCGGTGGTGGTGTACGTGCTCATTTTAGGAGTCCTTTCGGGGGTTGGTTTCGCGGATCCACTGCTTTACAGCGTGTGCGTCGGCATCGAGCTCCGGTGCGGGTTTCCGCATCAGTGCGGGGGTGGCGCTGAGCGTGATGGGGTTGGCAACAGTGGGATAGTCACCCGGCTGGCCGGAGTCCCACACCGGGTCCAAGCCGAGCTTTGTGGCATAGTCCACCCCGCCTCCGACGGTGAGGATCGGGGCGCAGCACACACCGGCAGCACCGAGGGTGTCGAACCATTCGGAGACGGTATGGGCGGCGAGCTGCTGTTCGATCGTGGTGCGGAGGGGATCGCGGTTTGCGTTGCGACGCTCCATCGTTGCATAGCGATCTTCCTCCGCGACCTCCGTTGCCCCAATCGCGTCCATGAACACGCGGAACTGGTTGTCGTTGCCGCAGCAGACGACGATGTTGCCGTCCGCAGCTTTGAACGGCCCGTAGGGGAAGAGGCTGGGGTGGTCGTTGCCCATGCGCATCGGCTCGTGTCCGCCGGCGGTATAGGCTGCAGACTGGTTCGCCATAGCGGAGAGCGCAGAGGAGAGCAGGTTGACCTCCACGCTCTGGCCGGTGCCTGAGATCCCGCGCTCGTAGAGTGCGGCGAGGACGCCCACGGCGGCGTGGAGGCCTGTAAAGACGTCGAAAAGCGCGAAGCCTGCTCGCTGCGGGTGACCCTCGGCTTCGCCGGTGACGTGCATGAACCCGCTGAGAGCCTGGGCGAGAAGGTCGTATCCTGGCAACTTCTCGCCCCCCTTCTTGCCAAAGCCCGTGATTGAAGCATGGATGAGATCGGGCCAACGCTTGGCTGTTTGCGAGGCATCGAGACCGAATTTTTTCAATCCGCCGGGCTTGAAGTTCTCCACAAGGACGTCGGCGCGGTCGATCAGTGCGTAGGCGGTCTCGAGATCTTCTTCCTTGGACAGGTCCAGGGCGATCGAGTGCTTGTTACGGTTGATGGAGAGGAAATAGGTGCTTTTGCCATCGACGGCCGGCGGCTTCCACTGGCGGGTGTCGTCACCCTTGGGGGATTCGATCTTAATTACTGTTGCGCCAAGGTCAGCTAAGAACATCGTGCAGTACGGGCCAGCGAGGACCCGAGAGAGGTCGACGACGACGATGCCGCTCAACGGCCCCCTGGTGCCGTCGGTATCGGTGGTGATTGGGGGATGGGACATGACACCTTCCTTAGAAAAATAGTGGCATATATCATACAAACACATGGTATTTGTGCAGTCCAATACTTAATGAGGGGAAGATTTATTTCCGGCGGGTAATAATGTCCGTATGATTGACGTGTGAGGAGGGGAGACAACGATGGAAGTGGCAGAAGCACGGGCGTTTTTGGTCCTGGCGGAGGAGCTACACTTCGGGCGGGCCGCAGACCGCCTCAACATGGCTCAACCGCCCCTGAGCAGGACGATCCGGCAACTCGAGCGCCGGCTCAAGGTGCAGCTGTTTGACCGCAGCACCCGCCGGGTCGAGCTCACTGCCGCGGGCGCGGCGCTGATCGAACCGGCGAAACGGCTTGTTGAGGCCTCCGACTCGGCGGTGCGCACAGCCCGGGACGTCGCCTCCGGGGCCACCGGGGTGGTGCGGCTCGGCTTCGCCAGTGCCTCGGTGCGGGGAGCGGTCTCCGGGTTGGTCCGCGCCGTGAGCGCGAAATACCCCGGAGTCTCGCTCGATCTCCACTCCGCGTTGCTCTCCGCCCAAGGGCTCGAGAAAGTGCGAACCGGGGAGATCGACTGCATGATCGGGCGGTGGACCTCACTTCCAGTGGAGATCTCCGCAACCAATCTCTTCCGCGAGGAGATCGTAGCCGTCGTGCCGGAGTCCCACCCCCTGGCGCGGGAGCACCGCGAGGCGATCCGGGTTGCCGACCTCGCTGGGGAGGAGTGGGTGGTGCTGCGCGGCGGGCCTGGTGCCGCGTTGCAATCCAGGGTCTCCGTGCTGGCACGCCGGGCGGGTTTTAGCCCCACAGTGCGCTCTAGCGCACCGGATTCCTGGACGCAGCTTGTTCTCGTCGCGTCTGGGCTCGGTGTCGCGCTCACCCTTGATAGCGTGCGCGATAACACCAACAGGTCTCAACTCCATTACATGCGGCTGCTTGACGATGACCGCTTTATCGACGTCCAGCTGGCATGGAAGAAGGATAACAACAACCCCGCATTTGCGAACCTGCTCGCCTGCGCCGAAGAGCTGTTCCCGCCCGGGGAGAATTAATGCCCAATGGGTAACAATCGTGCGATTATGGACGCACCGGGGGCAGGTAAACCTAGGCTGAAAGGTCACCGGGGGTGAGGAAACACACACCCGGGTCCTTCCTTGCAAAGGCCAAGGAGAACGACGAAACGATGGGAGAGTACATGGTAGAAGCGACTGTGATACGAAACGACCAGGACGGTGTGGCGACGCTTACGGTCAACCGCCCAGACAAGATGAACGCGGCGAACCGCGAGGTTTTGGCCGCGCTCAACTCGCACCTCGACGACATCGAGGATGATGAGAGCGTCGATGTCATTATTATTACCGGGGCAGGGGAGAAGGCTTTCGTCGCCGGTGCGGACATCAACGAACTTGCCGCCCGCCAGGCGCTCGACGGGCTCGAGGCCTACATGCAGCGCACCTACAGCAGGCTCGCCGCCTTTGCGAAGCCGACCATCGCCGCCATCAACGGCTACGCCCTCGGCGGCGGCTGCGAGCTCGCGCTCGCCTGCGATATCCGCGTCGCCTCCGACAACGCGGTCTTCGGCCTGCCGGAGACCGGCCTGGGCATCATGCCCGCCGCCGGCGGCACCCAGCGCCTTGTCACCTTGGCGGGGCGCGGGCTGGCGCTGGACATGATCATCACCGGCCGCCGCATCAGCGCCGAGGAGGCCAAGCAGGCCGGCCTGGTGACGTACCTGACGGATCAAGAAACCTTGATCGCGCAGGCCGAGAAGGTTGCGGAGCGTATCCGCCGCAAGGGGCCGACCGCGGTCAACCTCGCCCGCAAGGTCGTCGCCGCCGGCGCCAAGGTCGACGAGGAGACGGGGCTGTTTATTGAGCGCCTCGCCCAGTCCGTGCTCTACGCCACCGCGGAGAAGAAGGAGGGCACCAGCGCGTTTTTGGACAAGCGCCACCCCGACTTCGGCTCCGTGCGCGGCCAGCACTAGCTTCTATCCCCAAAAAACACGACACCCGATTCAGGAGGAATTATGAAGGATATTGAGAAGGTCACAGTTATCGGCTCCGGCACCATGGGCCGCCAGATCGGCATCGTCGCCGCGCTCGCAGGCTTTACGACGTCTATTGTTGACATCTCGGAAGACGCCCTGAGCGCCGCGAAGGACGAGCTGCACCGGCGCATGGATCGTGACGTCGAAAAGGGTCGCCGCACCCGTGAGGACGTCGATGCCGCGTTCGCGCGCCTGTCCTTGACCACGAACCAGGCCGAGGCGGTGGCCGATACCGACATCGTCATTGAGGCTGCCGTCGAGGACATCGACATCAAGCGCAAGGTCTTCGCGCAGCTCGACGAGCAGTCCCCGAAGCACGCCATCTTGGCGACGAACTCCTCCAACATCGTCTCCTCCCGCCTCGCCGATGCCACCTCGCGGCCGGAGAAGGTCTGTAACATGCATTTCTTCAACCCGGTACTCGTTATGAAGGCGTGCGAGGTGGTCGGAAGCGACCAGACTAGCCAGGAAACACTCGAGGCCGTAGAAAACCTCGCCGTCGCCATGGGCAAGGACGTCATCCGCGTGCGCAAGGAGATCCCGGGCTTCGTAGCCAACCGCCTCCTCGCAGCGATCCGCACCGAGGCGCTAAAGCTCTATCAAGACGGCTACGCATCCTTCGAAGACATCGACACCGCCGCGCGTTCTGCGCTGCGCCACCCGATGGGGCCCTTCGAGCTGATGGATTTGGTCGGTATCGACGTGGCCTACCTCATCCGCAAGGCCGAGTATGACCAGACCGGTGAGGAAGACTCCCTGCCGTCGCCGGTATTGGAGAAGATGTACAACTCCGGCAACTACGGCAAGAAGACCGGTCAGGGCTGGTACGTCTACGACGAGCAAGGCAACAAGGTTCGCCCGAGCGACGTCTAGGGATCGGCCCTGTCAGCGCGCCGAATTGCGTTGCTGGCAAGCCCTTCCATGAGTCAAGGCCCCCACCACAGGGCATGTGCCTGTGGTAGGGGCCTTCTTACTCGGTGTGGCCTAGGCGATCTCGATGCCGGCTAGCTCGTCCTGGGAGCGCCAGTCCTTCACCAAGTCGAAGAACGCTTTCTTACCCTTCGGGTAGCCGATCGATCGCTTCTGCTCGAGGCCGATCTCTTTGCCTTCGTTGTTGTAGTAGCCCGGTGTGCACTCCGGGTCGTCGGCAACCTCACCTTCAGTCTCGATCATGTGTACCCATTCCTCTTCAGCCTTCTGAGAAGCCTCGAAGGTGGTCTTCCCTGCGTCGAGGGTGTGATCGACCACGGCGCGCAGCGCGCGCGATCCCTCGGCGTAGTTTTGGGAGACGTTCGAGGTGAGGAACGCCGCCTGCACCGATTGTTGGAAAAACAGGTTCGGGAAATCGCGGGAGAAGTAACCCATGTAGGAGAGCATTCCGTCTTTCCACTTGTCGCGCAGCACCACCCCGTTGCGGCCCACGATGTCGAAGAACGCGTCTTTTGAAGCGTTACGGTTGTAGTGGAAGCCGGTGGAGTAAATGATGACGTCTACCGGGTATTCTTCGCCCAGAACCTCCACGCCGTTTTCGGTGATACGACCCACACCTTGTCCGTCTGTATCGACAAGCTCGACGTTATCTCGGTTGAACGTCTCGAGGTATTCGTCGTGGAAGCCGGGGCGCTTGCACCAGCGGCGGTACCACGCCTTGAGCCCGTCAGCTGTCTTCTTGTCGGCGATCTCCTCGTCAGTCCTATCGCGGATGCGCTGTTGCATCTCATCGTCCCATTCGATGGTTGCGGCCTTGATTTTCTCTGGGGTGAGCTCGCCTTCGATGGAACGGATCTTTTCCATAAAGGAGATGCCGATGTTGGTCCAGCCGTCATCGAGCAGGTCCACGGTGCCTTCCGGCGGAAAGTTGCCCACCTTGTACTCTTCGACGAGGTCGAGGAAGTTGTCGTAGATGATCTGCTGCCAGCCCTCCTGCTGGGTGAGTTCATCCCACCAGTCGTACGTGATAGGCCCGTTGTCTCGTACGTCGACAGCGGTCGGGGTGCGCTGAATGACCAGTAGTTTCTTCGCGGTCTTAGCCAGCTCGGGGACGATCTGGATGGCGGTGGCGCCCGTGCCAATGATGGCCACCGTCTTATCGTGAAGCTTGTCTAGCGGAGCACCTTCCGGGTTTCCGCCGGTGACTGAATAGTCCCAGCGTGCGGTGTGGAACCAGTCGCCCTTGAAGTCTTTCATACCTTCGAAGGAGGGGAGGCGGGGGACGTTGAGTGCACCGAGGCCGAGGCTCACGAACTGGGAGGTAAATTCGTCGCCGCGGTTGGTGGTGATGCGCCAGCGCTTGGCGGCTTCGTCCCACCGCAGGTCAGTGACGCGGGTGTGGAAGTAGGCGTCTTTGTACAGGTCGAAGTGGCGGCCGATGCGCTGTGCGTGAGCGAAGATCTCCGGGCCGTGGGCGTATTTCTCGGTCGGCTTGTAGCCCGTTTCGTCGAGAAGCGGCATGTAGACCACCGAGGCGGTGTCGCACATGACGCCGGGGTAGCGGTTCCAGTACCATACGCCGCCGAAGTCACCGGCCTGGTCGAGAATACGGATCTTGCGGTGAGATTTGCGCAGCTCCGCGGCGGACATCAGCCCCGCCCAACCAGCGCCGATGATAGTAACCTCGACGTCGTCGTTCAGCGGCTCGCGCGGCTCGACGGCCTTGTAGGGGTCCTGCGCGTCAGGGTCGATAACCTTTTCGAGGCGGACGTAATCCTCTTCCTTCGAGCCGCGCGCGGCTTTGCGCTTGTCGCGTTCCGCAGCGTACTTGCGCTGTAGTTCTTCAGAGCGAACGGTCTCAGACATGGGTGAATTCTCCTTGTGTAGGGATAGATAAAAGGGTAGTACTTTTTAGCGCTGGCCTTGCCAGGCCGTGAACGTGTCTTTGTCCAGGTCTGCTTCAATATGCAGGCCGTTGGCGTCGAACACGCCGGTCGTTGTCGTGTCGCCGGAGTTATAGGGGCTCCAACCGGGATCGAAGGTCTTGATGAAAGATACCCATGCCCCGTGAGCCGCCTTTGAGACTGCGGCGGGAAGTCCCTCGCCGAGGATGCGCTTGCCTGACTCGGTCGCAACTGTGTTGAATACGAAGGGTAGTTCGACGGTGTGGAAAGAACCGAGTGCACCGCCGAACTTCTCGGAGCGCCAGGTGAACTTATACCGGTAAGTCGGGGAGTCGTACCCTGCGCGCCCTTCGAGGAAAGCGTGCAGCGGGAGCTGGAACTTCCACATGTCAACAAAGGTTGTCAGGCTCTCCCCCGCGTGTGGATTATCCGGGCTGGTGGAGAGCTCGACAACTTTGTCCGGGTTGGCCGCTCCGCTGGCAACAACAGCAGCGTGCAATATTTCCTCCGTTGCCGAGGTGTAGCGGCCCAGCCCGGCGACGAAGAGCGTTCCTTCGTCCTGGTTTGTGCCAATGAGGACGGGCACATCGAGGGCTTCTCCGGCGGCGAGCGCATCGAGTGGGTGACGCGGCAAGACATCACCGTCCACGCTGGGTTGCCACGTCATGCTGTTGGCAGCGAGGTCAGCGTAGCGCGCGGTGTCCGCCGACGCGCCGAGCTCGGCTTCGACGGAGGCGGAGGCTGCGAGTACCTCTTCTTCCGAGAGTTCGCCAAGCGCCGCGGCCGTGGGCTCTTTGCCGACAACTTCGGCGAAGCGCTCGCCTGCAGCGAGCGCAGCTTTCTGGCTCACGACGTTGTGGGTGGCGCCTGATTCCATGATCGCAGCGTGGAAGAGCCCCTTCGCCTGCGGAGAGGACAGGAGTGCGCCGATGCTCATGGCGCCGGCTGACTCGCCGCCGACAACGACGTGGTCGGGGTTGCCGCCGAACGCGGCGATATTGTCGCGCACCCAGGTAAGTGCGGCGATCTGGTCGCGCAGCATGTTGTTCGAGGTGCCGTCGGCGAGCTGGATGCCGCCTTCGGCGCCGAGGCGGTAGTTCAAAGTAACGGTAACGATGCCGTTGGCGGCAAAGGAGGTTCCGCTAATCGTCTCGCCTGCGCCGGAGCCGTTGCGGTAGGCGCCGCCGTGGATGTAGACGTAAACCGGCGCGCACCCCGCGGTGTCGGGGGTCCAGATATTGAGGTTGAGGCTATTTTCGCCTTCGATGATGGGGTTGTCCATCAGCGCGAGGGCGGCATCGGGGTACTGTTTTTGCGCCGCGGTAGGCCCGTAGGCGGTGGCGTGGAACTCGGCGGGGAGTGTGGCGGGGGTGGGTGCCAAAAAGCGGCGTGTGCCGACCGGGGCCTGGGCATACGGGATGCCGTAGAAGGCGTTGACCGTGGTGCCGAAGGCTTCGACCTCGGTGCCGTGGATCGTCGCGCCCGCAACGTGGATCGTAGTCACTAATTACCTTTCTTCTCGACGCCCGCGCCCAGCCCGCGGTGGGGGAGGGTGCGGGGCGTTTGGTGAGAGCCTATGGGAACCATAGCGCGGCTTGTGAGCCAAGTCTCATACTTTCGGGCCACGGGTTGGATTCATGATAAAATCGATAGGATTTTTGCGCGAAAGTACTTAACCATCTGCCGACGCCTCGGGTGCTCAAGCCGGGGCGAGGCTTGCTACCATGTGCGCCCATGACTAATCACCGGTACGACCCCGGCCGCCCCGGCACCATCGCCGCCGGCTGCGGGTGCGCCGGCGTGGTCATGGTCGTCACCGCTATCGTGCTCATCATCGCGCTGACCGGGTGGATCTTCTCTCTCGCGACCTCCGCCGGGCCGCCGACGACCCGTCAGCCCGTGCCTGCGGACGTCCCGCCTGCAGCGGCCCAGGGCCCGCCGCTTATCGACGTCCACGGGCCGGGTCGCACTGCTGACGGGCTCATCGAGTGGTCTTCCCTGATCGCCGAGCGCACCGCTGTGGACCCGCAAGCCGTTCGTGCTTACGCCAACGCCGCCCTCATTGCCCGGGACGCCTGGCCGGGATGCCACCTCCAGTGGAACACGCTCGCCGGCATCGGCTGGGTGGAAACCCGCCACGGCACCTACACCGGGCACGTCTTCGACGGGACCCGCCTCGATCCGGACGGGTTTGCGAAGCCGCCGATCATCGGCCCTCCCCTCGACGGGAGCGGTAGCTTTGCTGAAATCCGCGATACCGACGGCGGCGCGCTCGATGGCGATACCACCTTTGACCGGGCCGTCGGGCCGATGCAGTTCATCCCCGGGACGTGGGCCCAGCTCGGGCGGGACGCCAACGGCGACGGGGAGGCTAACCCGCAGCAGATTGATGATGCCGCGCTGGCCGCGGCGAACCTCCTGTGCTCCCACGGGCGGGACCTGGCAACCCCGGAGGGGTGGCGCGACGCGGTCTTTAGCTACAACAACTCCAACGACTACGTGGTCAAGGTCCGCGACGCCGCCGCCAACTACGCCCTGAATCAACCCGCCCACCGCTAGGGCGCCCGCGGCGCGGGAAACTCTGGAACAATTGGGGGTGTAACCGTGCCCACGCACCAAGGAGTAGTAATGGCTGACATCATCCACGCATTCGCCCGCGAGATTCTCGATTCCCGCGGCAACCCGACGGTCGAGGCGGAGGTCTTCCTCGACGACGGCGCGCACGGCATCGCCGGCGTGCCCTCTGGCGCGTCCACCGGCGTCCACGAGGCCCACGAGCTACGCGACGAGGACGAGCGCTACGGCGGCAAGGGCGTTGCCAAGGCCGTCGAGAACGTCAACGAGGAGATCGCGGATGCGATCGCCGGCATCGAGGCCGACGACCAGCGCCTCATCGACCTCACGATGATCGAGCTCGACGGCACCGACAACAAGTCCCGCCTCGGCGCCAACGCGATCCTGGGCGTGTCCATCGCCGTGGCCAAGGCGGCCGCCGAGTCCGCCGGCCTGCCGCTCTACCGCTACATCGGCGGCCCGAACGCCCACATCCTTCCCGTGCCGATGATGAACATCTTGAACGGCGGCGCCCACGCCGACTCGGGCGTCGACGTGCAGGAGTTCATGATCGCCCCGATCGGCGCCGAGTCCTTCCACGAGGCCCTGCGCATGGGCGCGGAGGTCTACCACGCGCTCAAGTCCGTGCTCAAGGCCAAGAACCTCTCCACCGGGCTTGGTGATGAAGGCGGCTTCGCCCCGTCCGTCGATTCCACCGCGGCGGCGCTCGACCTCATCGTCGAGGCCGTGGAGAAGTCCGGCTACACCCTCGGCGAGGACATCGCGCTCGCGCTCGACGTCGCCTCCTCCGAGTTCTTCGCCGACGGCGTGTACAACTTCGAGGGCGGAAAGCACTCGGCGGCCGAGATGATTAAGGTCTATGCCGATCTCGTAGAGCGCTACCCGATCGTCTCTATCGAGGACCCGCTCGACGAGGACGACTGGGAAGGCTGGAGCCAGATCACCGCGGAGCTGGGGGAGAAGGTCCAGCTCGTCGGCGACGACTTCTTCGTCACCAACCCGAAGCGCCTTGCCGAGGGCATTGAGAAGAAGGCCGCCAACGCGCTTCTGGTGAAGGTTAACCAGATCGGTACCCTCACCGAGACCTTCGACGCGGTCGATCTCGCCCACCGCAACGGCTACCGCACGATGATGTCCCACCGCTCCGGCGAGACCGAGGACACCACGATTGCGGATCTCGCCGTCGCGCTCGGCTGCGGCCAGATCAAGACCGGTGCGCCCGCGCGCTCCGAGCGCGTGGCCAAGTACAACCAGCTCATCCGCATTGAGCAGGAGCTTGGCGACGCCGCCGTCTACGCCGGCCGCTCCGCCTTCCCGCGCTTTAAGTAAGCGCTAGAGCCCCGGGCGGTGCCCGCCGGCACGGTCGTCGCCCGGGGCCCAGTGACATCAGTGACACCGCGTCCGGTTGCGACCTGGGAAACGTGACATCGGGGGCGCGCTGTATGTCACCGATGTCATCGGTCGAGGGCGGGCAGAATGGGCCGCGGCTAAGCCACCCGCACGCGGCAGCGGCTACACTAAGCAATCACTATGAGCACACCCGCCACACCGCCGGGCAAACCGGAGAGCACGCCGCGCCGCCCGAGGGCGACGACTGTTCCCGTGGCCTCGCGCGAGCGCGAGAAGGCTGAGCGCAACCGCTCGCAGCAGAAAGCGGCGAAGCGGCAAGCCTCGCCGCAGGAGCTCACGAGCACGGTGATACTCATCCTGGTGATCCTCGCGGTGCTCCTTGCCATTGCCGTGCCGCTACGCAACTACTACGAAGGGCGTAGCGAGATCGCGCGGCTCAACGACTCGATCGCGGCCCTCGAGCAGCGCAAGTCTGACCTCGAGGGGGACATTGCCAAGTATCAGGACCCCGAATACATCAAGCAGGAGGCACGTAGGCGCCTCGGAGTGCTCGAACCGGGGGAGACGGCGTGGCGCATCATTGATCCGCGGATGACTCAGGGCGAGGGCATCACCACCCAGGCGGCGCCGGATGAGCGCTCGTGGGTGCAGGTGATGTGGGATAGCCTGCGCGAGGTGCCGGGCGAGGAGCGAGCCCCGGAATAGGGCCGCTCGGCGAGGAGAGAGCCAGGGGAGGGGTCTCATGGTGGGGCCGTCTGCTGGCACGAGGCAGCGCGCGGGCGGCTGGCCGGTATCCCCTCGGCAGAGCAGGCATCCTCGGGCTTGGTTTTTAGTGGCGGTGCCAGGCGCTAAAGGCCGTTCCTGCCAGCACCGCGTCGGCCCCGGCGAGCTGCTTGACCAGCGCCAATCGCTCGGAGTCTCCCGCGGCGACGCCGCTGACGATGTCGCTTTCGCCCAGTGAGGTTGCGGAGGCGAACGGGGTGGGCACCGGGTCGCCGATGTGGTGCGGCCCTGTGGCGGATGGGCGGATGTCGAAGTCAAAGATCTCCGTGGGCAGGTAGAGGGTAGCGCAGGCGTTGGGGTAGTCGACGACGGCCGAGAAGTGCGCCTCGATGGGTGCTGCGCCGAGGATGAGGAACGCCTGCTCCTTCGTGTAGCCGAAGACGGTGAGGTAATCGATGCAGTGCTTCACCGCGTTCTGGTAGGCCAGTGTGGCATCGAGGTGGCGCTGCTCGCCCTCGTTGGTGATGGAGAGCCCGGTGAAGGTGAGCCAGTCGGAGTACTGCGGCCCGGGATTGCCGGGGACGAAGATCGGAGCTCCGCTGGACTTATAGGTGTTCATCCCGTCGGGGATGATGTCGACGGAAAACTCCACGTACCCGCCCATCTCGATGGCGCCGCACAGTGTGATCTCACCGTCCCCCTGTGCGAAGTGGAGGTCTCCGAAGCTGAAGTTGGCTCCTTCGACGAATACCGGGAAGAAGATGCGGCTGCCTGCGGTGAGATTTTTGATGTCCATGTTCCCGCCGTTTTCGCGGGGCGGGACGGTCACCGCGGCCTCTCGCGAGATGCGCGGGTAGTCGGCTTCGGGTACCGACCCGAGCGTGGCTCCCTTCGGCTGCGGGGGGACGGCGAGGGGAGGAAACCTGTGGGGGTCGCTGGCCACGAGCTGGGATTCGCGCTTGTTCCAGCGAGCGAGCATCGCCGGGCTCGGGGCCGTGCCCATCACACCGGGGTGGCACATGGAGGAAAACGACACTCCCGGGAGGTGCCGAGAGGTGGCCTTGCCCCCTGAGAAGTCCCAGATCGCCTTGTAGGCGTCGGGAAAGTATTCGGAGAGGAATCCGCCGCCGTGCTTCGCTGCGAAGATGCCTGTGTAGCCCCAGCCTTCGCCAGCAAGTTCGCCGGGGGAGTCGGATTCGCTGAGGGGGCCGACGTCGATAAGATCGACAACGAGCAGGTCACCGGGCTTCGCGCCTTCGATGCGGAATGGGCCGGAGAGTTGGTGTGGCTTTTCAAAGGGGACTGTGAGGATGTCGTGAGCGTTGTCGTCGTTCTTGATGTAGCCGTCGAACCATTCGCGTGATTCGGCGTAGACGGTTTCTCCGGGTTTGACGTTGATGATCGGGGGGATCTCCGGGTGCCACCGGTTGTGCCCGACGACGTCTTGCTGATCGAAGGGGCGGGAGGAATCGAGGGTATAGGTGTGGTCTGCCATGTCTATACCGTAGCGGAGCTCACATTCACATACCTATTAAATATTAGAAAAAGGGTGCGCTGGCGTGCCATTTTCCACACACCGCGGCCCGGGTAACATCTCCAACCATGACCCCCACCGAGAAAGACCTCGAAACGGTCGCCCAGCAGCTCGGCCGCGCGCCTCGCGGCGTGCTCGAGATCTCCTACCGCACGCCCGACGGCCAGCCTGCGGTGGTGAAGACGGCGCCCAAGCTTGACGACGGCACACCCTTCCCCACCCTCTATTACCTCACAGACCCGAGACTCACCGCGGAGGCGAGCAGGCTCGAGGTCGCCCAGGTGATGAAGTGGATGGAGCAGCGCCTCGCCGCCGACGAGGAGCTGGCGGCGGACTACAAGGCTGCCCACGAGCACTACCTGGCGCAGCGCAACGCCATCGAAGACCTCGGCACCCAGTTCTCGGGTGGCGGGATGCCGGACCGGGTGAAGTGCCTGCACGTGCTCATCGCCTACGCGCTGGCGGAGGGGCCCGGCCGGGTCCGCTTCGGCACCGAGGCGGTGGCGTTGGCCGCCGAGCACGCGGGCCTGCGCGGCTCGGCGGTTCCGGCGCAGTGGCCCACGCTGGCGGACCTCGGGATCACGCTGGAGCAGGCGGGGGAGGGGTTGGTGTGACGCGAACCGTCGCCGCCGTGGATTGCGGTACTAATTCGATTCGCCTGCTCATCGTCCGGGAGGGCAACGATGGCACGCGCGCCGAGATCGCTCGGCGTAATGAGATCGTGAGGCTTGGGCAGGGCGTCGATAAGAATGGGATGCTCAGCCCCGAAGCGATTGAGCGCACCCGCGCCGCGCTCGCGGCCTACGTCGAGGAGATGCGCGCGAGCGGTGTCGAGCGCGTGCGCATGGTTGCCACCTCGGCGACCCGCGATGCGGCAAACCGGGAGGATTTCTTCTCCATGACGGCGCAGCTCTTGGGCCAGATTGAGCCGGGGGCGAGAGCCGAGGTGATCTCCGGCGAGGAGGAGGCGGCGCTCTCGTACGCCGGCGCGACGGCGGATATCGACCCTGCCCGCGGGCCGTTTTGCGTGATCGACCTCGGCGGGGGATCCACGGAGTTTGTCACCGATGCCGCCGCGATCTCCACCCAGATGGGGTGCGTGCGGCTCACGGAGCGATTCCTCCGCTCGGATCCTCCCGCGCGCGAGGAAGACGCCGCCGCGCGCGCCTACGTACGCGGCTTGCTTGGCAGCGCCCACGAGGCTATTGACTTCGCGCGCCCCCGCACCCTCGTGGGGTGCGCGGGGACGTTTACCACGCTCTCGGCGCTGGTGCAGGGGCTCGAGGAGTATGACCCGATGAAGATCCACTGCTCGGAGCTTTCCTTCGCGCAGGTTCGAGAAACCACCGCGCGCCTGCGGGAGCTGACGTCGGAGCAGCGCGCCGCCATCCCCGCGATCAGCGCGGGCCGCGAGGACGTCATCGCCTCGGGCGCGCTTGTTGTCGAGGAGATTATGGAGGCCACCGAGCGGCTGGGCGGGTGCAGCAGTTTCGTCATCAGCGAAAAAGATCTTCTCGACGGCATCGTCACCGCACTGCTCTAGTGCCCAGTCTCGAGCGGTCTCTAGCGCCTAATCCTCGTCGGGCTCGTAGATCTTGTCCTGGGGCTGCGCCGTCTCGGAGTTCTTCCTCCCGCGCATCCGGCGCTTGGACCTGAGGTCTTCTACCTCGCGCATCCGCGGCTCGGGGTCGAGCGTGTTCGCTAGCGCCTTGCGGGTCGAGGTGACCACTTGCCTGGTCACGGGCGAATTGGCGACGGCCCGTGAGGCATCAACAATCTGGTGGTAGCGCTTCCTGCCTGCCTTCGTGCCGAACACGTACCCGGCGGCTGCTCCGACGACGAATTGAATCATGCGCACCATCGTACATAACGAAAAACCCGGCAGAGAACTACCTGCCGGGATAAGTGCTCCTCCAACTGGGCTCGAACCAGTGACCCTTCGATTAACAGTCGAATGCTCTGCCAACTGAGCTATGGAGGAAAGTGTTCGCTGTGCGACGGATAGTTACTTTAGCGCCTGTGCCACTAGGTAACAAATCGCGTGTTCAGGTCCGCAATTGACGCCCCGTGAAGGAGATTAAGGGACGAATGGGGGAGCCGCTATAATCAACGCAGCGATGTACAGCTTGGGGCTATAGCTCAGTCGGTTAGAGCTGCGGACTCATAATCCGTCGGTCGCGGGTTCGAGCCCCGCTGGCCCCACAATGCCCGCGCCGAAGGAGGCGCGGGCTTTTGGCTTTGGGGTTAGGGTGAAAGTCTAGGGGGCGAGGTGCGGTCTTCGTGATTGGTCTCATTGATGCCGGGATGTGGAGTGCACCTTACTAAATGAACTATAGGTGAATAATGGGTTGCGTTCCGTTGTCGTCGTACGTATCGGGTACACGATCGCGCGCCCGCTCATGCTTGCTCTCCGTGTAAAAAACAACCCCTAACGTTCGGGGATACCTTATATACAGGCGTAGAAGATACCTCCCCCGAAACGAAGCCTGGTCACCTGGTAACGGGTGCCGCAGGTTAACGCCGCGTTTATCTACTTTTGGGTCCTGACAAAGGGCTTGGAACGCCATATGCTTTCACTGATCCGTAAGCAAGAGCAATCAGCCTGCGGCCCAGGATATTAACCAGTTGCAGAGCGTAAAGCCCGGCAGCGTCCGCGTAGACCGACTGCGCGGGCGAGTACGAGGAGGTGCCGGACATGGGAGTGTCGTATACCCAGCTAAGACCTTCATCGTGCCATCGAGGGTGTCATCGGGCTGAGCATAAGGTAGTGGCCCCGCGGCCCGAGATCAGGGTCGAGGTTGCCAGTGCGCTTCGAGCCCCTGCGCGACCCCGTCAAGCGCTCGAGCTCGCTCGACATACCGGATCCGATGGGCAGGCCCCGCGCAGAGTTTGAGGCGATGGCCCGCACGATCGACGCTGCCGTTCCATCGATTGTCGATCTCATCGCCCGTAGCGCCGGCGTCGGAGGGGCGTAGAATGACACGTGACCGCACAGGCCCTTCAGCAGCGTCAGTAGTGTCAGTAGAGTCAGCAGTGGAGGCGGAAGAATGAACCCAGTGGACGATCGAGGCAGCGTTCCCATCGCCGTCACGGTGAACAACTACTATGCACCCGCACCCGCGGTGCCGGAATCTCGCCCCGGCGCGAACGTTGAGGACCCCAGGGGACGGACCCACGCCCAGGTCCAGCGCCGCTCCGCGTGGTCCTGGGCGAGCATCGCGCTCGGAGGGCTTGTGATCTTTGGCACGCTCGTAGCGCCGCAGAGCTTCGCCTACGCCGTCAGTGGCGTCCTTGCCGGGGCGGGCATCCTTCTCCCCGGGGCCTGGTGGCGCTCCTGCGAGAGCAAGGACCGCAAGGCCCTCGAGCAGTGGGAAAAGCGCGCGGAGACGAACGCCGAGCTCAAGGAAATGCTGCGCGGCGGGTACGACGTCGTGGCGTGGGGGATGGGCAGCGACCCGAAGCCAACGCCGATGGACCGCAGGTGGGCGCTCATCGCGGTCGTGGCGGTCGGGCTGTGCATCCTCAGCGGGATCATTTCGCCGATGTAGCTCTCGGGTCGGCACCCAAGCGGGGTGATTGCCATTGTCCATGCGGCCATGGGTATTGGTCATCCCGATCAGCGGGGAGTGGAGATGCCCGGGAGGCGACAATGAGGCTGGAGTTCAACTCCACCAACAACGCTGAGTTGAGCGAGCGAAAGCGCGGGGCCGTTGACAAGCTCCGCGCGCTCACGGGTATGCCGGCCGGGGCGATCGATGAGTTTGAGACGTGGGCCGATCTCGGGCTGATGGACCCAGATACGCGAGCCATGTACGACGCCTTGCCTCCCAGGCCAAACGCCTACCCCGCCTGGTACTCCATGGGCGCGCCGGGTCCGAGCGGGATGCCGATCCAGTACCAGATCATGAAGAAGATGAACCAGCCCAGCAGCATGGAGAGCGCATACGGCAGGGACAGCGACATGAGCGTGCCCACGCCCGCCTTCTTGTAGTAGCGCTGCAGGAACGTCAGTGCCAGGGCGAAGTAGGGCGACATCGGGGTGATGATGTTGCTGGGGGAATCACCCATGCGGAAGAGCATCTGTGTGGCCTCGGGGGCCACGCCGACGTACATCATCATGGGAACAAGCACCGGCGCCATGAGCGCCCATTGGGCCGAGCCGGAGGTGATGAAGAGGTTCACGACAGCAACCATGAGTACGACGCCGGCGAACAGGGCGATCTTGGGCAAGCTCAAGCTCTCGAGGAGCTGAGCGCCGTGGATCGCGGTCCACGGCCCCAGGTTGGACCATTGGAACCAGGCGAGGAATTGGGAGACGACGAAGAAGAGCACCACCATCGGCAGCATCGTGCCTAGGCCCTTCGCCATCATGTCGGGGATGTCGGCAGGGGAGGAGATCGTGCCGGTCACGCGGCCGTAGACAAGCCCGCAGAGGAAAAACATCAGCGCGATCGGAACGGCGATGGCGCGGATGAGCGGGGATTCCATGAACCCTTCCTCCGGGCGGGCGAAGGGGGAGAAGGGCGCGAGCAGCGCCACGAGGTAGAGCACGAAGAACACAGCTAGTGTTGCGCCGGCGTAGCCTAGGCCCTTCGCCTCGGTGGCGGAAAGGGAAAGGTCGCCATTGGAGGTGGGGTCGGAGTCGTTGGGCTCGGAGTCTTCGTCATTGTTGCTCACGAACTCGACCTCATCGTGGTCGATGAGCTCCTGGGCCTTCTTATCCACGAAGAACTCGGTGACTGCGGTGATGATGAGGGAGAGCACGATCGCCGAGGGGATGACGAAGAAGATGTTTGCCAGTGGGGAGACCTCATATGAGGCGTCGACAAGCTGCGCTGCCGAGGTGGAGATGCCCGCGAGCAGAAGGTCGGTGACGTTGAGGATGAGCGAGGCGTTAAACCCGGCGCTGGAGGCGGCGAAGGCAACCATTGCGCCGACGATCGGGGAGCGGCCTATCGCGTTGAAGGCCATCGCGCCGAGCGGGATGACGATGACGTAGATCGCATCCGAGGCCACGGAGCCCGTGACGCTGGCAAGCGCGATCATGAAGGTGAGCATCTTCGGGCCCACGCGGCTCACCATGGCGCGGATCATGGCGGCCAGCAGCCCGGAGTACTCCGCGACGGCGACGCCCAGCATGACGGCGAGGACGACCCCGAGCGGCGGGAAGCTCACAAAGTTCTCCACCGCGTCCGTCACCATGCGGGAGAGGTTCTCCGCGGTGAGGAGAGATTCGACCTTGATCGTCTCGCCCGTAGACGGGTCGGTGGCGCTCATCCCGGCCGTGTTGCCGATCCACGAGACAACCGCGACGACACCGGAGAGGATGACGAAGAGCCAGAACGGGTCCGGCAGCTTATTGCCGATCTTCTCAATTGCGCCGAGGAAGCCCCCTGGCTCCTGCTTTGTTTCCGTCGTCTTTCTTGACTCCGTCACCACACGGCCTCCCTTAGTGAGTTTGGTACGAGAAAACTCTACTAAAACCGTGTGACACGTACCATAGGCCGCATGCATCTCTCCCGATATTTTGCAGGCTGGCCTGCAGAAAACGTCTCCGCCGCGCTCGTCGGCACGGTCGAGGCCTCTTTCGGCGACCCGGGTCGAGTCTTCGAGCTCATGAGCGTGACCAAGCTGCTCAGCGCCTACAGCGTGCTCATGGCGGTCGAAGAGGGGGCGTTTTCGCTTGACGACGCCTGCGGTCCCCCAGGCTCCACCGTCCGCCACCTCCTCTCCCACGCCTCCGGAGTCGCCTTCGACGCCCGCGAGCAGCGAAAACCCGCCGGACAGCGGCGCATCTACTCCTCTGCAGGCTTCGAGATCCTCGCCGACTTCCTCGCCGAGCGCACCGGCATGACGCTCGGGCAGTACGCCAAACTCGGCGTCTTTGACCCCCTCGGTATGGACACGGTGGAAATTTATGGGTCGGCGGGGCATGGCGGCAGGGCGTCGCTTAGCGACATGCGCTCCTTCGCCGCCGAGCTCGCCGCGCCCACGCTGCTCGCCCGCGAGACGCTAAACGACGCCTTTTCCAACCAGTTCGGCGACATCATGGGCATCGTGCCCGGCTACGGCATGCACAAGCCCTGCCCGTGGGGCCTCGGGTTTGAGATCAAAGGGGAGAAAACCCCGCACTGGCTCGGCGACAACATGCCTGCCGACACCGTCGGGCATTTCGGCATGTCGGGAACCTACCTGTGGGTTGTGCCCGCGTGGTCGAACTCCCCACATGCGGGGACCGCGATGGTGGTGCTCACCGACCGCGATTTCGGAGACTGGGCGAAGCCGCTGTGGCAAGAGACGAACGCGGCGCTGTTTAACGAGCTGTAGGCGGGGCGCGGCGGTTGCCGGTTCCGCAGTGCACAGGCACAATCGGTTCCGTCAGGGGGAGCGATAAGGAACGGGGGCTCGGGGTGAAGCGTGTTGCGATGTGGGCCGTGCTTGGTGTCACGGCGGGGCTGGTGGCTGGGTGCGGGGAGACGCCCGAGGGGACGGCGCCTGAGGGGTTGGCGACCGCGGCCCCGGCTGCCGAACCCTCCGCCGGGAAGGCGCCCGCATTCCACTTCGACAGCGGCGACCTCGTGATCGGGCCATTCGACCCTGAGCACGTCAAGCACAACCTTTTCGACCCATGCACCGAAATCTCCGATGCCGAGTTTGCGGAGGCGGGGTTGGTGAAGGCGGACCGCGGTTCGAATGTATTGCTGGACCAGCAATTCGTATCCGGTTGTGAAATCGAAAGCGACAACCTTTACTTAACCAAAGGGATTATGGCAAATGCTGTGCCAAAGGATTTGATTCTCTCAGAATCGCTTCCTGTGGGCACGCCAACCTCAGATGTTCCAGGTGCATTTGCATTCTTGCCGCCTAATGGTCGTACAGACATCTGTGACGTTGGAGTGGAAACAGATAGAGGCACTCTGTCGGTTACAGTCAGCTCCCTAAGAAAAAATGACTCTCCTGATTATTTGTGTGCGGAGGCGGGGCGGATTTTGGGCAGGCTTTACAGGGCCGGTTGAGTGTCACTGAAGTGTGACCCCAATCCGTGACAGACCGTGCGCCGTCCGCTTAAAATCTCACTGTACTTGGAGCTTCGGGGCGTCGAACCCCGACTGATTTCGTGGTTCTAACAGGGGGGAGCCGACCATGTCTGTCCATCTAGAGGTTGAAAGTGTCGAAAGTGCGATAAGCCTATTACGCAAAATCGCGGCATCAAAGCAGTGGGATGTGGCGTATTCCGGAAGACTGAGCCTCGCCGGTTTCTCTACCGTCACCGGCCTGGATCAGTCGGGGTTGTCGCATGGGAGGGTGTCGTCGGTAAGCCAGCCCGAGGCCACGAAAGCGCTCAGCGCTCACCTGTTGGATACTGCGCTGCTGCTTGAGGCCAACCTCGATAGCGTGACGGGGACGGATAGCACGTTTTCTCGTTTGGTAAGCCGGATCGGGCTTGAGAACCAGCTCGCTGAGTCGGCGGCCTCGGTGGACGCCAGCATGAAGGCCGCGCAGGTAGAAAACCCGACGACGAATCCGTTCCTGTTTGCCACGCCTGTGGCGGGATTCGTCTCGAGCCTGCCGGTGCTCCACGGCCAGTTCCAGGCCACGGATCCCACTCGCGCGATGACCGAGGCGGGGCAGTGGCAGGCGACCGCCGCCGAGATCACGGGCGTGGTCAGCGAGCTCGGTGGGGTCATTGCTGCGCTTTCGAGCTCGGCGGAAACCGACTGGGTGCGCCAGGCCATTGAACGGGTGAACCGGATCCAGTGGGCCGGTGGCCATTACGCCGCCCACGCCACGGCGATGGGGGTGCATGCGGGTAACCTCGCCACGGTCGCCTCGGCGGAAAAGATTGCCGCCGCGGCGGCGCACGCAACGTGGATGGCTGCGCCGCTCAAACTCAAGCCGGTCTTGGAGCAGTCCTACCTCGTTGCCTTTCCTCCGCGCCTCAACGCGGGGCTAATCCCGACCGTGCCGGGGTTCAACCAGCTGCTCCCGCCGCTCGATGCGATGCCGGGGACCACCTTTGATCCCGGTGCGCTGACCACCCCGCAGGCGCCGGGGTTTGAGAGCCACCCGCTGCCGGCCGTCGTGCGCGATGCGCTTGCCGCACACGGTTACGGCGATCTCGCCTATGCGGAGACCCCGCAGCAGGTGGTTGACCAGTTTGGGCACGCCTCCCCGCAGGTCATGGATGCTATTTCGGCAGGTAGCCTGCCCACGGAGGCGGCGGCCCACGTGGCCACTCTGCCCCCGCCGGCGGCAGCTGCCGGCGCTGCGGGACCCGGCCCGGCGATTCCGGCGGGTGGATCGGGGCTCTTCGGCGGCGCGGTTCCGCACGGAATCGGGGGAATGAGCGCTGCGGGCACCCGGCCTGGTTCGGGTCCCGGGTCAGGATTGGGTGCCGGGTTGGGACCTGCCGGTTTCGGCGGTGCGGCGGGGCGAGGCGGCTCCGGGAGGTCACCGGCATTGGGCTCGTCCTTCGGGGCGTCCTCGGGAGTGATCGCCGGGGCGGGGATGAGCAAGGCGCTCTCCGGTGCCGCGGGCGCGCTCCCCGGCTGGGCGGCAGGGCCGGCGGCTCCGTTTGGCGCCGGGGCTATGCCCGCGCCGGGCTCGTCCGCCGCCGGTGCCGGCGGTGTCGCGGGAGGTGCGGGGCAGACAGGGTCGGGCGCGAACGCGGGCCAACGCGGGGCGGTGATGGGTGCTCCGGGGCTGGGAGGGGCGTCGACAAGCGGTGGCGGCCGTAAGCGCAAGGTGCGTGCCGTGACGAGCACCGTGGAGCGAAACGGCAACCTCAAGGCGCTCCTCGGGGACGCCCCGGCGGTGCTGCCGGACGTCATCGGGGACTCGGTGCGTGCGCCGAGGTAGCGCACGGCGGTCAGCTAACTGGGAAAACCTCCCCAACTAAGCACAGCCTTGCTTAGGCTACCCTTAGTGTAGTAGACATGACTGCATGACATTTTCGTTACAAAACTCTGCGCTAAATCGCCTCCGTGCGATCGCGCTGCTCCTCGCCGCACTGCTCGGCGCCGCAACTGTCACCGCCTGCTCCACCACCGACGGCGCCCCCGCGCCCGACGCCGCGGCAGGAAAGGACGATGCCCCACGCATCGTCGCGCTCGACTGGCGCTACGAGGAGATCCTCGAAGCCATCGGCGTCCAACCCGTCGGTATCGTGGAAATCGGTAAATCCTCCGCCCCGGCCACGCTGAAGGGCAAGCTCGACGGCATCACCTCCGTCGGCCAGGCCAAGCAGCCCAACCTCGAGGTCATCCAGTCCCTCGAGCCGGACCTCATCCTCGCAAGCCCGACCCGCCACGAAGCGATCATGGGCCAGCTCGGCGAGATCGCGAGAACCGAGTCCTACTCGGATGCGACCTACACCGACGTTCTCGACGCCATGGACTCCATCGCAGAGATCGTCGGCGGCGACGCCCCGGCCAAGGCCAAGGATGTCCGCTCCCGTATCGAAGACAAGATCGACACGGCGAAGCAGGCCGTCGCCCCCGGCACCCGTGCCGCGCTGGTCGGTTGGTCCGACGACCTGCTCTACACATGGATCGAGCAGTCGTTTGCTGGATCCCTGCTCACCGCCGCTGGTTACGACTATGGCTACACTGGCGACAAGAGCGCGATCGAGTCCAAGACCGACGTCGCAGAGCTCACCGGAGACAAGCTGCCCGAGATGAACCTCGACGTGATGTACCTCTACAACGACATCGAAGGGTTCAAGGCCAGCCCGTACGCCGGCGTGGTCGATAACATCGTCGAGGTCGAGCAGGACACCTGGTCTCGCTCGCGCGGCCCGCTTGCCGCTGAGGCCATGCTGGACCAGATCATCGAGACCGCAAAGCACTAAGTCCACACAAGGAACCGCACCCGCCCCGACATGCCGCCCGCCCAGATCGCACACGCACGACCCATCGAAAAGCGACGCACCGCAAGCCCAGCGGCACGCACCGCTCTGTGCGCGATTGTCAGCGTTGCGGCCATCGTGGCTATCTGGGCGTGGCGCTTCAGCGCGGTAGAGGTGCCGGCCAGCGCCCCGCAGCTCGCTGATGAAGTCCTTGCGGTCATGCGCGACCGGCTGCTCACCGCCACGGTCGTGGGGCTAAGCCTCGGCGCTGCCGGAGTGCTCTTGCGCACCGCCACGCGCAACCCCCTGGCAGACCCGGAGATCACCGGGGTGAACTCCGGGGCGGCCTTCGGTGCGGTGGCGGTGACAACCGCCGGGATGGGCCAGTCGAGCCTCGGCGTGCTGCCGGGGGCCTTCCTCGGCGGCGCGCTCGCCGCGGCGATCACCGTCGGCCTGGGCCTTGGCTCGAAGACCGCGAGGCTCGCCGGGGCGGCATCCATCCAGCGCATGGTGTTGCTCGGCATCGCCGTCTCCGCGCTCTTTAGCGCACTGACCTCGATATTCCTGGTGCTCGACGAGGCCCAGTTGGCTACAGTGCTCTCCTGGCTCTCCGGCAGGATCGGGGGAGTGCGGCTGCCCGAGGTCACTGCCTGCGCCATCGCCGCCGCGCTCATGCTCCCGCTGGCGCTGGCGATGGGGCGCGGCTTCGACCTGCTCGCCGCGGGTGATGAGACGGCGGCCTCCGTCGGCGCCCACCCGCAGCGGCTGCGCATCGTCGCCATCGCGATGGCTGTCTTCCTCGTCGCCCCGGCCGTCGCGGCCGTGGGCCCCATCGGGTTCCTCGGGCTTATGGCCGCGACCTTCGCGCAGCGGGTGTGTGGCACCCGCCACCGCCTCAGCCTCGTTGCCGCCCCGCTCGTCGGCGCCGTCGTCCTGCTCGTTGCAGACGCTCTCGCGCAGGCGCTGTGGGCGCCGGCGGAGACCCCGGTGGGGATTGTGACCTCGCTCGCCGGCGTGCCGCTGCTTCTGTGGGGGATATCCACCCTGCGCAAGGGAGGGCGATAGATGTACTCGCGCACTCGCTTCGGCCTCGTCATCGCCCTGCTCGTGGTGTTGCTTGGGCTCAGCGGCTTCCTCGGCCTCGCCATTGGCGCGGTCACCATGCCCTTGGGCGAGGTCTACGACCAATTCGTCGGCGGCGGCTCGCTGCTGTGGCGCTACCGCGTGCCGCGCGTGGTCGTTGGCATGCTCGCCGGCGCTGCGATGGCGGTCAGCGGCGCGCTACTCCAGGTCGCGCTGCGCAACCCGCTCGCCGCCCCCGACACGGTGGGTGTCACCGCGGGCGGCGGGCTCGCGGCCGTGGCGGCGCTGCTTGGCTTCGGGGCGCTTCCTGCCCAGGCGCTGACCCCGATCGCCTTTGTCGGCGCCCTCCTCGGCGCCCTTGCCGTCTTCGCCCTGGCCGGGCGCGGGGCGCGCGACCCGATCAGGCTCACGCTCACCGGCGTGGCCGTCTCCGTCGGCCTCGCGGCGCTCACCCAGCTCCTCCTCGTGCGCGCCGCGCCCGAGGCCGGGGCGGCGATGACGTGGCTTAAGGGTTCGCTCTACGCGCGCACGCTTGTCGACGCCTCAGTCACCGGCCCCGTCGTCATCGCCGTCACCCTGCTCGTGCTGGTCCTCTCCCACCACATCGACATGCTCGGCCTCGATTCCGCGACGATGACCGGGGTGGGCGTGGCCGAGGCGCGGTGGCGGGCGGTCGCGGTGCTCTGCGCGATCGCGCTGGGAGCCGCCGCCGTCGCCGCCGCCGGCGTGCTCGGGTTCGCCGGCCTTATCGTGCCGCACGCCGCCCGGCTGCTCGTCGGGCCCCAGGCGCTGCGCTGCGTCCCGGTCGCCGCCCTCGGCGGGGCCATCCTCGTCACCGCCTGCGACGCGGTGGGACGGTGGATGTTTGCCCCCACGGAGATCCCCGTCGGCGCTCTCATCGCGATTGTCGGCGCGCCCTACTTCGTCTCCCTTGTCATGCGGATGCAAAGGAAGCCATGACCCCCCATAACCCAGCCCTCTATACCGCGACGAACCTCCAGGTGGGCTACGCCGCAGAACCCGTCATCGACGGCATCGACCTCACCCTCGCCGAGGGGCGGATCACCGCCTTGATCGGCCCCAACGGGTGCGGGAAGTCGACCCTGCTCAAGGCGCTGGGGCGCCAGCTCGCCCCGACCGGGGGGAGGATCTGCCTGGGCGGGCGCGACATCCGCGAGTACTCCCGCCGCTCCTTCGCCCGCGAGGTCGCTTTCCTCGCCCAGGAGCCGGTCACCCCGGAGGGGGTGAGCGTGCGCGACGTCATCTCCTACGGGCGCTACCCGTATACGGGGCGCTTTGCCACCATGTCCAGCGCTGACCACGCCGCCGTGGAGGCGGCGGCGGATAGCGCCGGGGTGGGCCAGCTGTTGGACACCCCGGCAACGGACCTCTCCGGCGGGCAGCGCCAGCGCGTCTGGGTGGCCATGGCGCTGGCCCAGCAGACCCCGGTGCTGCTGCTCGACGAGCCGACCACCTACCTCGACCCCGCCCACCAGGTGGCCATCTTGGACCTCGTCTCCGGGCTCAAGGCCACAGGCCGCACCGTGGTGATGGTCCTGCACGACATGACCCAGGCGGCGCGCTTTGCTGACGACGTCGTGGCCATGCGCGACGGGCGCATCGTCGCGGCGGGCCCCACCGAGGAGGTGCTCACGCCCGAGCTCGTGCGCGATGTCTTCGGCATCGAATGCCTGAGCGTGACCGACCCTGACACCGGGCGCCGCCTGCCCGTGCCTTACCGCTAAATTTTCCGAACAGACCGCAGAAAGTACGTGATCGTTGTGAACACACCGCGAAACTACCTGGCGCAGGCGCGCCGCAGCGTGGCAGAGCGCCTCGCGCGAGCCCTTGATGAGGAGCGCTTGAGCTCCCACCGGCTCGACGACAAGGCCGTCACGGCAATGACCCAGCTGGGCCCGGCCCAGTGGCTGCGCGACTACGCCCTCGACGGACGCCTGCGGGCCGAGGCGCCGAACCTCGAGCGTGCGGTGGCCGAGATCGATGACGCCGTCGTCGGGCTCGCCCGCGCCCGCGCCGGCCTGGACAAGCGGTGGGAGCATCTGCGGGGCGTTGGTGGGGGCGTCGGCACGCTCGCGCGCGCCCTCGACGAGCGCACGAGCGCGCTGGGGGCCGACAGCGCTCACCCCGCTAGCGCCCGCCTCGCGCGCTGCGAACAGCTCGTCGGCGAGGGCCACCCCAACCAGCCGGCGGCCAAGACAAGCCTCGGGCTGGGCGCGCAGTGGGCCACCGTGCTGCCCGAACAAGTCGAACAGATCGAGTGCAGGTTCCTCGCCGCCGCGCCTGAGCTCGTTGAGCGCACCGGCACCCCCATCAACGAGGTCCTATCGGCCCAGCTGCCGGGGCTGTGGGAGCGCCTCGAGCGCGAGCTCCCCGCGGGCTACGCCGTCATCCCCGTCCACCCCTGGCAGCTCGAGCGCGTCGTGCGCGACCGCTTCGCTGACGACATCGCCGCGGGCCGGCTCGTCGAGCTGGCAGCCTCGGCACCGGCCGAGCCGCTCTTGAGCGTGCGTACCCTGCGCGTACGCGACGGCGAGCACGCCCTCCACATCAAGCTCGCCTTAGAGGCGCAGCTCACCGGCGCGATTCGCGGTATCTCCCGCGCGGCGACTCTAGGTCCGGAGCTCTCCCGCGTCGTTTCCCACATCTTCACTATCGACGCCGCCTTAAGCCCGCGCACCGTCGAAGACGCAGCGGCCTTTAGCGCCTGCGAGGACCTCGCCGGCGTGCGCTACAGCGCAGCCGACGGCACGCCCGAGAAAGGCATGCGCGCGCACTGCCTCGGCGCCGTTGTGCGCCGCGACCCGGTGCTCACCCTCGGTGCAGCGGTGGCCCCGGGCGATGTGGTCATGCCCCTGGCAACCCTGCAGGCCCCGAACCCACTGACCGGCCGCGCGCTCATCGTCGATGTCCTCGCCGAGCTCGCCGAGCGCACCGCTGATGCCGAGGAGGCAGCGCGCGCCTGGTTCGCCGCGCTCGCGCGGGTGCTGGCGGTGCCCTCGCTCTCCCTCGCCGCGCGCTGGGGTGTCGCGCTCGAGCCGCACCCGCAAAACGCTTTGGTGGTTCTTCGCCACGGCGTGCCGCACGCCGCGATCGTCCGCGACTTCGGGGGAGCGCGCGTGCTGGGCACAGCGCCCGTGTGGGACCTGCCCATCCCCGGCCTCACCGAGCTCCGGGAACGCGTGGCCGATACCGCTTTGAACTGCGGCGATGTAGAAACGCTCGTGGATAAGATCACCTACCCGCTACTGGTGAACCTGTGGGCCGGCCTCGCCGAGGCGGCCGGGGTGCAGGAGCAGGCCTGGGAGCCGTTGGCCGCAGCGTGCGAGGCCGCCCGGTCGCGCGCAGCGCTGGCGCGCTCGCGGGCGAGCGAGCCGGAGCGGGTTGCGCTCGCCGAGGAGGTGTGGGATCGCGTCTTCGCCGCGGACCTCCCGCGCAAGCGGCTGGTGGCCATGCGGTTGGCCGGTGCCGTGACGCAGCAGGCCTACGTGCGCGAGGCCAACCCCCTGCCCGGGGCGCGGGCGCGTGTGGAGGCGCGGGCGGGCGCCGAGCTCGCGAGCGAAGTGGAGCGGGCGAGGTGGGACGTCGATACGCGATGGCGCTCGACGTGCCGCATGGAAGGCCTCGACCCGGACTGCCTGGCGGGCGGGACGTGCGTGCTCGAGCAGCTGCGCTGCGACAAGGCCCAGGCGGCGATGTCTTTGGCGAGCGCGCGCCACACCGTGCGCCGCCGGCTCGCCGACCTGCGCGCGGAGGCAAAGCTGCGCGGGATCGAGCCGACCTATTGGAACCTCGTCGGCCTTGCCCCGCGCGGCCTGCACACCGCGGTCGTCGATTCGCTCGCGGTCGAGGGGCACACCGTCCACCCGCTGGCGAAGCTGCGCCGCGGCTTTAGCGAGGCCGAGGGCGCGGCGTTCGCCCCCGAGAGCGGGCAGCCGCTGGAGCTGCGCATCGTCGCGCTCTCCCCGCGGCTCATCGAGCGCTCGGCCGTCGGCTCCCTGAGCCGCGATGTGCGCGAAGCGTTCCCGGAGCACACCCGGCTTGCGCGCGCTGAACTCGCTGCGCTCGATCCGCAGGCTGCCCAGCGCGCCGAGCTCACCCTCGTCCACCCCTGGCAGTGGGAACACGTCATCGCCCGCGAGTTCGCCCCCGAGATCGAGCGCGGCGAGATCCGCCTCATCCGTTCGTGCACGATCGCGGCGCTGCCCACGATCTCGATCCGCACGCTCATCCCGCTCGCGCCCGGCGCGCGGGGCGCCCGCCCGTTTATCAAAACGGCGATGGACGTCGTGCTCACCTCCACTCGCCGGTCGATGTCGCAGGACTCCGCGCTGGGCACGCCAGAGGTCGCGCTGCTTATCGACGCCCTCGTGGCCCGCACCGATACCACCGGGCGCACCCGCGTGGTCATGGAGCGCGCCGGGGTGGCCTATGCCGGGGACGATACCGTCGAGCGGCGCCGCGGCTTGTCCACGCTCTGGCGCGCAGACGTCCTCGACGGCCTGCCCGACGGCGAAATCGCGGTCAGTGCGTGCGCCCTGCGAGGACAGCCGCCGGGGGAGGAGGCCCCGCTTGCCCAGCTCGTCGCGCGCGAGGGGGCGAGGCGCTTCATCCGCCGCTACGCCACCGACCTCCTCGGCGTGGCCCTCCCACTGATGTGGGGCTATGGCGTCGCCTTGGAATCGCACCTGCAAAACACGATGGTGCGCCTCTACCGCGACGCCGACGGCGTGTCCTACCGCGGGCTTGTGCTGCGCGACTTCTCTGGCCTACGCATCTTTGAGCCCCGGCTGGTGGCGGCCGGATACAGCGTGCCCACGCGCCCCGGCGCCGTCACCGCGACGGACAACTACCGCGAGTTCCTCGACAAGGGCTACTACGCCAACGTCTTTGCCAACCTCTCCGGGATGATCGATGCTGTGGTCGACGCCGATCCTTGTGCCTCGAAGGATGAGCTGAAGGATGGGCTATGGGAGGAGGCGCGCGGCGTCGTCGACGCGATTGTGGTCGACTTCGGCGCCGAGCGCATCCCCGACGGCGACCTCGAGCGCCTCATGGCCCCGTACCTGCACCAAAAGGCGTTCGCCACCATGGCGATGAAGCCGGAAGGGGGAGACGCCTACGTTGACGTGGCCAACCCGCTACGCGCCTAGCCCGTACCACCGGCTGTTGTGGTCGGCCGTGTTCTCCCGTTTGGCGGGCTCGGCGGAGCTGGTCATCATCAACTTCTGGGTGCTCCACGCCACCGGTTCCGCGGTCGCGCTCGGTGCGGTGACGGCAGCGCGCCTCCTCCCCCTGGTCGTCTCCGCGCCGCTGGGAGGGGCGCTGGCGGATCGCTTCAACCCGCTGCGGTTGCTCTCGGCGATGTGCGCGATCTCCGCGGCTTTCACGGCCGCGCTCGCCGCGGGCATAGGGGCCGGTTGGGGGCTGGAGGCGCTGTGCGCGGTGCTCGCTGCGCGTGGGTTTGTCACCGCGGCGGAGCCGGCGATGCGCCAGATCGCGGTGGCGCGCATGGCCGCGGCGGGCGGGGCGAGGCAGGCGGCTACGGTCCGCGGCATGGCGGATCTATCCACTCTGACCACGCTCTGCCTCGTCCTTGGACCCCTCCTCTCCGGAGCGCTGCTGGCCTCGGTGGGTACCGGGTGGGGCATTGGCGTGCTCGCAGTACTCCAGGCCGCGGCCGCGGCGCTCACCGTAGCCCGCACGGACAGTGAATCGGGTGCCGCGGCGGGGTCTTCTTCGGGCGCCGCGGCAGGACGGCAGGTGCGGGGTGCGACGCGCGGGCTGGCCGCGCTTGCCGGAGATCGACAGCTCGCTGCCCAGGTCATTTTGGCGCTGGGACCGATGCTTACGGTCTTTCCCTACACGTCGATGATCCCGGTGATGGCTGCGGCGGTGGCTGGCTCGTCGGCCACCGCCGCAGCGGCGGCGAGCGCGGCGGCAGCCTGCGGCGCGGTAGCCACCACTTTCGTGTTGCGTCGGCGGGCAGGGCGGATGCGCGACGTGGGTAAGACCGCGGTGAGAGCGGCGGCATGCGCCTCGGTTCCCCTGGCCGCGGGCGCGGTCGCGCTGGCGGGGGAGAGCGGGGCTTGGCTGGTGTTCGCGCTCGTCGTCCTCGGCGCGGTGGGGCAGCTCTACCGCACGGCTAACCGCGCCGCGGTTGCCCTGCGCGCCCCGGAAGGCGCCCAGGGCGCGGTGCTCGGGATTTCCGCGATGGACCGGGTGCTCATCCCGCTCGGATCCATGGCGCTTGGTGTCGTGGCCTCCGTGTGGGACGCGAGCGCTATGCTCGGGTGCATGGCGGCGGCTAACCTGGTCCTCCTGCTTCCGGCGTTGGCGTTGCGGCGGGGCTAGCCCGTCTCTCTAGTGGGTAGAGAAGAACCGCTTCTGCGCAAACGGGTCAGGCTGGATCGCGATGACGCCCCCTTGGGCTGCTTCCTCGGAAACGAGGAAAGCGAGATTGCCCGAGGCGGTGCCTCCGTTGTAGAGCGCGCTAGCGAGGTCCACGTTGTTGGGCGCAGTCGCGGCTGCGTCGAACCAGCTCACGGTCGCTGCGTCCGGAGTGACAATCTCGATGATGCTCAAGGGGATCTCTCCCTGCGGGTTGGTGCCCTTGTAGGTGATAGAGACGTCGACAAGCACGTAGGTCTGGCCAGGAGCAGGCGCTTCATTATATTGGTTTTCAGCCAGGACCTCGTCGGTGGCGGCGGGGTTGACACCATTGAGCGTGACGGCCCATTCTTCGTTTTCGACCGTGGCCCCAATGGGCAGCGGGTTCTCGCGGGTGGAACCGGGCTCCCCGGCCCCGCCGCTCGTGCCTGTCGGCGCGGAAGAAGATTCGCCCTGGGAGACGGTGACGTCTTCATCGAAGGCGTCCTCAAACGCATTGCCGATCACGAAAACGAACACCGACGCCGCCACGAGCGCACCCACGATGGATGTGATGATGGCCGCGATCGCCGTGGCCTTCTTCGCGGGCAGGAACAACGCGATGATGCCGAGGATGAAGCCGATGGGCAGCAGGATCCATCCCAACAGCAGTATTCCGGGGATGCAGGAGAGGATGAGCCCGGCGATCGCGCAGACGAGCGCGATGACGCCGAGGACGTTGTTGCCGGGGTGTGCGTCGGCGGCGGGTGACGCCGGCTCTTTGGGCTCAAAACCGCCCGGGGCTGGGGTTTGGTAGAGAGTAGACATTCTCACTCCTTCTTTTGGGGGCGTGGGCGTTTTACCCTGGTCCCCGCTCGTGTTGGACAAGTGCTGTGACACTAGCGCGGGCGTGCGACATGACTTCACAGCGATTCGACATTGTGTTCCCATGGGTGTCACGGTGTCGTGGCACGTATCCTTTAACCCCGTGCTCCTCGTCCTGATCGCTCTCGCCATCGGTTCCATCGTCCCGATTCAGACCGCCGCGAACTCCCGCCTGCGCCTTCACGTGGGCGGATATCCGGTGGTCTCCGCGTTAATTTCTTTCAGCGTCGCGCTCGCGGTGGCGGTTGTGGCGACCTCGGCTATCACGCGCATCCCGATGCCCGATGTCGAAGCCGTGGCGCGCTCCCCGTGGTGGGTGTGGCTCGGCGGCGCTTTCGGTGTGAGCTTCGTCATCGGCAACATCGTGCTCTTCCCCCGCATCGGGGCGGTGCAGACGGTGGTGCTGCCGATTCTCGGCCAGGTGGCGATGGGTCTTGCCATCGACCGGTTCGGCCTCTTTCGCGCACCCGAGATGGAGGTCGGGGCCGGACGGGTCCTCGGCGCGGCCATGGTGCTCGCAGGAATCATCGCGGTGGTGCGCCCGCCGCGCGCGGAGTCCGCCCAGCGCGGCTTGGGGCTCTGGTGGTGGCGGGCCCTCGGGGTTTCCATCGGGGCTGCCTCGGCGATGCAAACCACAGTCAACGGCTACCTGGGCGGCCCGGCCGGCTCATCGCTGCACGCTGCCGAGATCAACCTCGCGGTGGGCGCATTGATCCTGTTCGTCGCCGCGCTGGCAACCTCGCCGCGCCAACTTGCCAGGCGCCCGAAGCCCGGCCCGTGGTGGATGTGGCTCGGCGGCGTTGTCGGCGCGACATTCGTCATCGGCGGGGCCACGCTCGCACCTTTGTTGGGCACGGCTACGACCGTCATCGCGATCAACGCAGGCACGATCATCGGCGGCCAGCTCATGGAGTCGATGGGGTGGTTCGGCGCGCTGCGCACGCGTATTGACGCCCGCCGGGCCCTCGGCCTCGCCTTCATCCTCGCGGGAGTGGTGGCGGTGCGGGCGCTCTAGCCGAGACGGCTAAACCTAAACGGAAGCTTGAATAAACAGGGGGATCAAGCTTTTGTTGAGAGTTGCTCGTGGGATAGCTGTGGCGCAACATCGGTCGAGAGAAATCAGAGGCCGTTGGGGAAGACGAACCTCGTCTCGCCGCCCGCGCATGCGCGTGTGCGCGGCGCCGCCTACTTTTCGGGAGGATCCCCAGTGACTACAGCACTATGCACCACCGCGTCTGCCGTTATCGAGATTGACCGCATGCCTGCGCACCTGCGCGGGGATGTCGAAAAGCTGCTGCTCGAACTACCTCAGGACCCGTACGACTACTCGGTTTTCGACATCTGGGATACCGCGTGGTTTACCCGCTGGCGCCGCAATGCCGACGGCACGATCGGCTGCCGCGAGCTAGTTTACGCACCTGCGGCGGACCTAGCATGCTTTAGGCGGTGCCTGGGGGAGTTGGCGCAGCGCTCCGGTTTTGTGGCGGAAATCACAACAAAGGCTGCTTAAACGACCTACCCTGGGGCACATGGCTAGTTCATACCGAGTTCAGAATCCGAAGAACAACGAGATCGTAGAGACCTTCGATGTCATGAGCGACGCCGATCTCGAGCGCGCGATCACCGCGGCTGATGAGGCGTTCAGCTCCTGGCGCGAGACGTCCCTCGAGCAGCGTGCGGAGGTTTTGCGCAAGGTCGCATCGCTTTTCGACGCCCAGCGCGAAGAGCTGGCACAGATCATCGCGGAAGAGATGGGTAAATCCGTCCGCGAGGGCAGCGCAGAAATCGACGACGTCGTAGAAATCTTTACCTACTACGCTGACCATGGCGCGGAGCTACTTGCGGACGAACCACTAGATACTCAGGGGGGCTCCGCCGTCATGCGCAAGGTCCCGCTCGGCGTGATCCTCGGCGTTATGCCGTGGAACTTCCCGTATTACCAGGTGGCGCGCTTCGCGGCGCCGACGCTGATGGCGGGCAACACCGTCTTGCTCAAGCACGCTGGCATCTGTGCTCGTTCCTCTCAGCGCATTGAGGAAATTATTGGGCAAGCTGGCGCCCCGACCGGTGTGTTTACGAACCTTTACGCCTCCCACGAGCACATCACCACCATGCTTGAGGACCCGCGAGTCCAGGGTGTGTCGCTGACCGGCTCCGAGGCGGCGGGACGCACCGTCGCCGCCACCGCGGGCAAGAACCTGAAGAAGACTTTGCTCGAGCTCGGCGGCACCGACCCTTACATTATTCTTGACACCGATGACGTTGCCGAGTCCGCGAAGACCGCGTGGAAAAAGCGTTTAAGCAACGTCGGCCAGGCCTGCACGTCCAATAAGCGCATTATTGTCATGGAGGACATCTTCGAGGACTTCGTCGCCGAGATGGTCCGTATTGCAGAAACCTTCGTCGCGGGTGATCCTGCCAACCCGCAGATGGGCGAGTACTACCCGCTGTCCTCTCGCGATGCCGCTGAGACCCTTGACAAGCAGGTCAAGATGGCCGTCGAAGAAGGCGCAACGTTGCACACCGGCGGCGTGTTGGCGGAGGGCAGCGCCTATTACTCTCCGGCAGTGGTCACCGGCATCCCGGTCGGCTCCGAGTCCTACTACGAGGAGTTCTTCGGCCCTGTCGCCGAGATCTACCCAGTGGCCAGCGAGGAGGAGGCCATCAAGCTTGCTAATGACTCCCAGTATGGTCTGGGTGGTGCGGTGTTCTCGGCCGATGAAGAGCGCGCGAAGCGAGTGGCCAACCAGATCGTCACCGGCATGATCCATGTCAACATCCCTCAGGCTCGCGGTGCAGAGCTGCCGTTTGGGGGAGTGAAAAATTCCGGCTTCGGCCGCGAGCTCGGCCCGCTGGGCATCAACGAGTTCGTCAACCTGCAGCGCTTCTACGTCGCCGACAAGAAGTAGAGTGCGCCGCTAGTCCGCGCACCGGGAGAGTCGCCGGCCCAGCTCCGCAATCGTCGGGTTGTCGGCGTAGAGCTCCTCACTGGCGCGCACCCCGAACTCCTCCTCGGCGCGGATCGCCAGCTCAATCCGGTCGAGCGAGGAGATTCCCAGCTCAACGAGTGTCTTGCCGGGATCGACCTCGTCGCCGGTGATGCGCGAGATGAGCCCGGCGAGGCGCGCATCAAAGCTCTGCTCGTTCTCCTCGACGAGTGCCTCTAGGTTCAGTCGCTGCGATAGCTCCATGCACCCATATATACACTGACCGCATGTACCAACCCTTCGCCGCCGTGCGCACGCTTTACGACGCCCGAAAGCGCCTCTTCGAGGGCACATCCCACGTCGGGCTGCGCTATGACCGCACCGGCGTTGTGCGCCGCGGGGACGTCTCCGTGCGCTACTACGAGCGCGGGCCAGCCGACGCGAGGCTCTCCATCGTCTACGTCCACGGTTTCAACATCTCCTCGGAGGCCTTCTACATGCAGGTCGAGGAGCTTGCTCTGCTGCCCGTGCGCCAGGTTCTTGTTGATTACCGTGGCCACGGGCACAGCTCCCGTGCGGAACCGGAGGCCTGCACCGTCGACGCTGCCGCCGATGATGTCTACGCGGTGCTCGTCCACCTTGGCGTCGATGGTCCACTCATCGTCGTCGGCCACTCGCTCGGCGGGCCCGTTTCGCTTTCGCTCATGCGCAGGCACGGCGACTTGGACGTCGTCGGCAGCGTGCAGATCTCCTCGGCTGTCGATCCCTTCGCCATGCAAGGGCTGCCGCAGATCCTCGCCGGTCCGGTGGGAAAGCTGCTCGAGGCCGGGTTGCGTGCGGGTTTCGGCGAGGGCCTGCGCGTGGCGATCATGCACGCCCTCGCGCCGCTGCTCGCGCTGGGCTTCTACTTCCGCCCGGTGGACTACGACATCGTCAAATTCCACGCCGCGATGATCGAGAAGACACCCCTGGCCACCTACGCCGGCTTCTTCGACGACCTCATCGAGCACTCCGAGGCCGGTGCCGCCGACGTCCTCGCCGGGCTTCCGGGCTACATCCTCGTCGGCGAGCGCGACGCCGTCGCGCCCGTCTCGCAGTCGACCCGGCTCGCGTCGTTGTGGCCGGGGGCGTACCTGCAGGTGCTCCCCGAGAGCGGGCACATGCCGCCTTTCGACGCCCCCGGGGCAGTCTCCACCGCGATCGTGCGCCTCGCGTCGCGCTTCGTGTCGTCGTAGCCCTGCTGGGGGAGGACCTTAGCGTGCATTTGTGCGTGTCAGCACCTATTGGAAAGAAGCCCGAGACGCTCCTTCAAAAGAAGAAGCCCATACCGAAGGAACCGGATTGGCACATCCATTGGAGGAGCGGGCGCTGCGCAACGTCGGTGGTGCGCAGCGCCTCAGCGCCTAGGGGCTACTCGCCGGTACCGCCGTTGGGATTGGTCGCGGTCGGGTCGTCGATGTGCAAATCCTTGGCGGCCTGCGCCGCAACGGACATGTCGATCTTGCCCTCGTTGGCAAGCCCCATGAGGGCCGCGACGACCATCGACTCGGCGTCGATGTTGAAGAAGCGGCGCGCCGCCTCGCGGGTGTCGGAGAAGCCGAAGCCGTCCGCACCCAGCACGATGTACTGGCCCGGCACGTAGGGGCGGATCTGCTCCTGCAGGTCGGTGGCGAAGTCCGAGGTTGCAACGTAGGGGCCCTCGGTCTGCTTGAGCTGCTTGGTGGCAAAGGGCTCGCCGACGTCCTCGCCCGGGTGGAGGAGCTTCTGCTTGTTCAGCGCCGCGCCGTCGCGGGCGAGCTCGACCCACGAGGTCACGGAGTAGACGGCGGCACCGACGTCGTAACGCTCCTGCAGGATCTCCTGGGCTCGCAGCGCCTGCTGCATGCCCACGCCGGAGGCCAACAGGGAGACGCGGTTGGCCTTCTCTGCTCCGCGATCGAAGAGGTAGATCCCCTTGTGCAGGCCCTCGACGTCGAGGTTCTCGGGGCGCGCCGGCTGGTGCGTCGGCTCGTTGTAGACGGTGATGTAGTACATCACGTCCTCGCCGCCGCCTTCGCCGTACATGCGCTCGATGCCCTTGGACACGAGGTAGGGCATCTCGTAGGCGAACGCCGGGTCGTAGCACACCATCGCCGGGTTCGTGGAGGCGAGGATGTGGGAGTGGCCGTCCATATGCTGCAGGCCCTCGCCGAAGAGCGTGGTGCGCCCGGCGGTGGCACCGATGATGAAGCCGCGGGCGTGCTGGTCGCCGGCCGCCCAGAAGTTGTCTCCGGTGCGCTGGAAGCCGAACATCGAGTAGAAGATGTACATCGGGATCATCGGCTCGCCGTGGGTGGCATAGGAGGTGCCGGCCGCGATGAAGGACGCCGAGGAACCATCCTCGTTGATGCCCTCGTGGAGGATCTGGCCGTCGGTGGCCTCGCGGTAGGACAGCTGCAGGTCGTGGTCTACCGGGGTGTAGTTCTGGCCCACCGGGTTGTAGATCTTCAGCGTCGGGAACCAAGAATCCAGGCCGAAGGTGCGGGCCTCGTCCGGGATGATGGGAACCAGGCGCTTGCCAATCTCGGGTTCTCGGGTGAGCGTCTTGAACGCGCGCACGAGCGCCATGGTCGTGGCCACCTTCTGCTTGCCCGAGTCCTTGAAGCTGGCGCGGAAGGTCTTCTCAAAGTCGGGGAGCGTCAGCGGGGTGTAGGCGGTGCGGCGCTCCGGCAGGTAGCCGCCGAGCTCCTCCCGGCGCGCCTTGAGGTACTTGATCTCCTCTGAGTCCTCGCCCGGGTGGTAGTAGGGCGGCAGGTAGGGGTCTTTTTCCAGCTCTTCATCGGAAATCGGGATCTGCTGGGTGTCGCGGAAGAGCTTCAGGTCGTCGAGCGTGAGGCTCTTCATCTGGTGGGTGGCGTTGCGGCCCTCGAAGTTGTGCCCGAGGCCGTAGCCCTTGATGGTGTGGGCGAGGATGACCGTCGGCTTGCCCTTTGTCTCAAGCGCGCGCTTGTAGGCGGCGTAAACCTTGCGGTAATCGTGGCCGCCGCGTCGCAACGCCCAGATTTCCTCGTCGGTCATGTCCTCGACAAGCTTCGCGGTGCGCGGGTCGCGGCCGAAGAAGTGCTCGCGGACGTAGGCGCCGTCGTTAGCCTTAAACGTCTGGAAGTCGCCGTCGCGGGTGGAGTTCATCAGGTTGACCAGGGCGCCGTCCTCATCCTTCTCAAACAGCGGATCCCATTCGCGGCCCCACGCGATCTTGATCACGTTCCAGCCGGCACCGATGAAGAAGGCCTCCAGCTCCTGGATGATCTGGCCGTTGCCGCGCACGGGGCCGTCGAGGCGTTGCAGGTTGCAGTTAATGACAAAGGTGAGGTTGTCCAGCCCGTAGAGCGGTGCCGTCTGGATGAGGCCGCGCGATTCCGGCTCGTCCATCTCGCCGTCGCCCAGAAACGCCCAGACGTGCTGCTTGTCTGTCTGCTTGATGCCGCGATCGTGGAGGTACTTGTTAAAACGTGCCTGGTAGATCGCGTTCATCGGGCCCAGGCCCATGGACACCGTCGGGAACTCCCAGAAGTCCGGCAGGCCCTTGGGGTGCGGGTAAGAGGGCAGGCCGCCCTGCGGGCGGGAGTGTTCCTGGCGGAAGCCGTCGAGGTCGTCCTCGCTGAGCCGGCCCTCAAGGAAGGCGCGGGCGTAGATGCCGGGGGAGGCGTGGCCCTGGACGAAGATCTGGTCGCCGCCCTGCTCGGCGTCCTTGCCGCGGAAGAAGTGGTTGAAGCCGACCTCGTAGAGGGCGGCGGCGGAGGCGTAGGTGGAGATGTGGCCGCCGACCTTGATGCCGGGGCGCTGCGCGCGGTGGACCATGATCGCAGCGTTCCAGCGCATCCAACGGCGGTAGCGCTTCTCCAGCGCCTCATCGCCAGGAAACTCGGGCTCGAGCTCGGTGGGTATCGTGTTGACAAAGTCCGTCGACGACAGTGCGGGGAGCGGCACGCGCTTCGCTGAGGCCCGCTCAAGCAGGCGCAGCATGAGATAGCGGGCGCGCTCCGGGGAGGAGTTTGCCAACAACCCGTCTAGGGAGTCCATCCACTCGCGGGTCTCCTCCGGGTCTTGGTCGTGTAGGTACGCGGCGACGCCCTCCCGGATCATCTCGATATGAGAGCCGCTCTGGTTGTCGTCGGTGCGGTGGGCGGTGTTCGGGTTGTCGGTCACGCCAAGCCTCCAGACTGATCTGTTTTCCAATACACATCGATTCTACCCCCGTTTTTGCACCAAGTGTGGGGCAATCGGCGGCCCTAGCGGGTATTCTGCTGGTAGTTGAAAACACGCGAGATTGAGGAGGATTTCAAAGGTGGGCACCCCGAGTGCTTTAAGCTACGCGCAGCGGCTCGGAATCTCCGGAGACGTCGTCGTCCAGGAAATCGGTTGGGACGAAGACGCGGAGACCGCAATTTCTGAAGACATCGAGGATGCTATTGGGTGCCCGCTGCTTGACGAAGACGCCACCGAGCTCTGCGATGTCGTGTTGCTCTGGTTCCGTTCCGATGACGGCGACTTGGTCGACGCGCTTGTCGACGCCTCTCGGAACCTCTCCGACGGCGGCAAGATCTGGCTCATGACACCGTCCCCGCACGCGCCTGGCGGGGTGCAGCCCGGCGAGGTCTCCGAATCCGCCAAGCTCGCCGGTTTCGTGCCCACCAAGGTCGATCGGCTCGGCTCTTGGCAGGGGGCCTGCCTAACCAGCACGAGCGTGAAAAAGTAGGCGTTTTGTCTGCAGTTTGTCGCCCGTGCTAGAGTGCTCTGGCACGCGCCGTTAGCTCAGCTGGAAGAGCAACTGGTTTACACCCAGTAGGTCGGGGGTTCGAGCCCCTCATGGCGCACAGAAGATTTCTCCGCCTCAACCCGGACAGGTCAACTCTCGGGGGCTGCGCCTAAACTTCCCGCATGTTCGGGGCATCCGGGTTGAGGGGGAAGCGGGGGCCCGAGGACACCTCCCGCTCCACCGCCTCCGCCAGCGCGTCCCCGCCCGGGCCGGAGCTAGCGAACAGGGTCACAGAATGGGCGTCTAAGTCGTCGTGCTCGACCGTAATTGCGGTGACTCCGGCTGGTACGACCGCGGCGATGAGGTCGAGCTCCGGGGCCTGTGCGAGGTCGTAGTCGACGTCCGCGACGTCCCAGTCGCCGACGCGCAGCCGCACAGAGCCGGTCGTGTCAGTATCGGGCAGCGCGACGAACTCGGTGAGCTCCGTGCCTGCGGCCCGGCACAGCTCCGCGGCGCAGTCGCGCAGCGCGCGAAGGGATACCCTCGGCACCACGCCGGTATCGCACCACACGCGCGTAAACATCAGCGCCTCGTCGGGGTCGCGCAGCGTCGCCATCGTGGTGATCGGGTGGGCCCGGAAGGCGGGCAGGTCATCGACAAGAGCGTCTTCGACGTCGTCCCGCTCGATGTCGCAGGAAAGAGTGATGCCCGCCCCTTCGAGCAGGGCGAGGGTCGAATCTAGCAGGTCGGTCACGGTCTATCCCCTTTCTTCCTCCCTATCGTAAGCCCGGGACCAGGGGTTGCGCCTGGCGTGCGCGTAGCGCTCGCGGGCGTACACCGCGGGATCGGGGCCTCCGGCGGCGGGGATGTCGGCGCGCAGCTCGTCTTGCTCCGCAGCGAAGCGGCGCCGCTCGCGGGCCTCGGCGACGATGAAGTAGATGAGCCCGGCCGGCGCCATGATGCCGAACGCGATCCACTGCAGGCCGTAGGAGAGGTGGTTGCCCGTCTCCAGCGCCGGCAGCGGGATGGCCTCGAGGACCCCGGGTTCGCCGGGGGAGAGCTGCAGGTAGGAAGGGGCGAGGGGGAGGCCGCTTGCCTCCGCGACCTGGGCGGAGCTAATCGCGTAGACCATGTGGTGGCCCTGGTCGGTCATGGGGGCGGAGGGGTGCGGGGGTTCGTCGACACGCAGCATGCCCGCGATCGTGACCGTGCCGGGCGGCGCCGACGCATAGGAGGGCACCACCGTGCCGCCCTTGTCGGCCGGCACCCAGCCGCGGTTGACCACAAACGTCGGCCCGCCGTCGACGGCAAACGGCGTGAGCACCTGGAACGCCGGGGTTTTCTCCACCGGGCGCAGCCGCAGCAGCACCTCGCCCTCCGCCAGGTAGTGGCCGGTCATGGTGACCCGGGTCCATTCGTCGCTCGGGTCCAGCGTGCCGCCGGGCGCGACCTCGGCGTAGGGGATCGGCTCGTGCTCGAAGGCCGCGGAGATGTGCTCGTTGCGCTCAACCAAGCGCTCGTTCTTGCCCAGCTGCCAGGGCGCGAGGAAGGAAAACGCGAAGTAGGAAAAGGCCGCGACGAGGATCGCGGCGATGGCCCACCCGGGGGTGAGAAAGGTCTTCCTCATACTCGCTCAGTCTAGCCGGGCGCGCACCCATTCGATAATGCCTTGCGTGCAGGCTTCGATCTCCCGCCGCACGGTGGAAAACCCTTCCGGGCCGCCGTAGTAGGGGTCGTCGATACCGGCGCCCTCAGGAGCGGCCGGGTCGAAAGAGCGCATGAGCCGGATCTTGCCCTCCGGCACGCCGCGGGCGACGAGCTCGGAGACGTGGCGGGGAGCGAGGGCGACGATGAGGTCGGCGGCCTCCTGCTCGAAGCCGAACTGGCGGGCGCGGTGGCGCGAACCGTCGTAGCCGTGGGCGGCGAGCTCGCGGGTTGCGCGCTCGTCGGCGGGCTGGCCGACGTGCCAGCCGCCGATGCCCGAGGAGGCGACCTCCACGGCGGCGCCGAGCCCGGCGTCGTGAAGTGCTTGGCGCACGATGACCTCTGCCATCGGCGAGCGGCAGATGTTGCCGGTGCACACGAAGTTGATACTGATCCGCTGAGAAGGCTCAGAAGGCATTGACGATCTCCTCGAGCTCGCGCGCTGTGCGCGCCACGTACGTGGCCTCCTCGTACTCCTCAGGGGCGCCGTAGCCCCACGTCACGGCCACCGAAGGGAGGCCGAAGTGGGCGGCGCCGTGAAAGTCGTGGAGCCTGTCGCCGACCATGAGCGGCCGCTGAGGCTTCACGCTGGCGAGCACGTGCGCGATGACGTCGACCTTGCGCTTGCGCGGCCCGCGCTCCTGCGCCGCGCCGAGAAAATCGATGTGCGGCAAAATCCCCGCGCGCTCCAGGGCCAGGCGGGCATACCCCTCGCCCTTCGAGGTGGCGGTGGCGAGCTCGAAGCCTCGGCCCTTCCACCCGGCCACCAGCTCGGCCACGCCGGCGAAGACGGTGAAGTTGGCCCAGCCGCCGTTTTGCATGTAGTCGTCGTAGGCCGCCATGGCGCGGCCGACCTCGGCTGCATCCATCCCTAGGGAGGCCATCGTCTCCGTCATCGGCGGCCCGGGGATGCGCCGGATGAATTCCTCGGCGGGGTGGGTGTAGCCCACGGCGTCGAGCCCGCGCAAAAAGCCTTCGCGGATGCCGGGGAAGGAGTCAATGAGCGTGCCATCGACATCGAGCAGGAGGGTGGTGCGCATGCCCTCTAGCATGGCATCTTTGTAGGCTGGACGCATGCCTGTTACCACCGTTGCCGATGTGATCGCCGCGCTCGATGCCGCCTACCCGCCTGCGCTTGCCGAAGACTGGGACCGGGTGGGCCTGACCTGCGGCGACCCGGCCGCGCCCGTGCGCAAGGTGGCCTTCGCGCTCGATTGCACCCACGCGGTCGCCCAGCGCGCCGTGGAGGTGGGGGCGCAGATGCTCGTCGTCCACCACCCGTTGCTTCTGCGCGGGGTGAGCTCGGTGGCGGCGAACACGCCGAAGGGCAAGGTAATCCACACCCTCATCGTCGGCGGGTGCGCACTCTTCGCCGCGCACACCAACGCGGATTCCGCCCGCCCCGGCGTCTCCGACGTCCTCGCCGAGCTCGTCGGCATCCCCCCCGGCCGGCCGATCAAGCCGAAGCGGCTCGGCGGGATCGACAAGTGGGGAGTCAACGTTCCCGAGCACGCCGCCGACGCCGTTGCCGAGGCCCTCTTCGCAGCCGGGGCGGGCCGGATCGGGGACTACGAGCGCTGCTCGTTCCGCATCGAGGGCACCGGCGAGTTCACCCCGCTGCCAGGCGCCGACCCGGCCGAGGGCAGCGTGGGCGCGCACCACTCCGGGCCCGAGGTGCGCGTCGAGTTCGTTGCGCCTTCGCGGCTGCGCCGCTCGCTTATCGACGCCCTGCGCAGCGCCCACCCCTTCGAGGAACCCGCCTTCGACATCGTCGCGCTGGAAGACGACACCCCGCTCGAGCGCGCCTGCGGGCTCGGCCGCATCGGCGAGCTACCCGAGCCGATGACGCTGCGGGAATTCACCCAGCAGGTCGCCGACGCCCTGCCGGCCACCGCCTGGGGAGTGCGCGCCGCCGGGGACCCAGACCAGATCGTGCGCACGGTGGCGGTCTCCTCGGGCTCCGGCGACGGGTTCTTGGCAGATGCGGCCGCACTGGGTGTTGATTGCTACGTCACCTCGGACCTGCGCCACCACCCCGTCGACGAGCACCTGCGCGCGGGCGGGCCCGCCGTGATCGATACCGCCCACTGGGCCTCGGAGTTTCCGTGGACGCGGCAGGCGGAGGGTATCGTGAAGGCTTTGGACGTGGAGACCGAGATCATTGATATCCGCACGGACCCCTGGACCGTCTCCGCCCACCCCGCGAACTGAAGAAGGAGCGCAACCGTGAACCTCTCGCCAGACCTGCAGCAGGTCTTGCTCTCGCTTGCCACTGCCGAGCGCGCCCAGTCCCACCCCCGCGCGAGAACCGCGGAGGAAAAGGAACTTCAGGCCCTGCTCTCACAGCGCGAGGGCTTGGCCTCCGCAGCTGCCGCAGCGCAGCTCGCCGTCGACGACCTCGAGCTGGAGATCCTGCGCATCCAGGAGGACGAGCGCAAGCTGAAAAAGCGCGACCTCGATGACAAGCACCAGCTCACCGCCGAGACCGACCCGGAGCGCCGCAAGGACCTCACCCATGACCGCTACGCCACGAAGTCGCGTCTGGCGGACCTCTACTACGAGCTCAAGGAGGCCCACGGCGAGGTCAAGGCGCTGCGCAACAACCGCGACGTCCACGGCGCCCGGCTCGACGAGATGGATCGCAAGATCGAGGCTGCCCGCCGCGCGGTTGATGCCCTGCCGGAGCGCGAAGTGGCCGACACCGCCGCGCTGCGCGCCAAGCTCCCCGCAGACGTGCTCTCGCTCTACGACGACATCGGGGCCGCCTCCTTCAACGGACGCACCTGCAACGGCTGCTTCATTACCCTGCCTGCCGCCGAGCGCCGGGAGGTTCTCACCGCCGACGACGACGAGGTGCCGCCGTGCCCGAACTGCGGCACCCTCCTCGTGCGCGTGGGCGCGGGGGAGTAGGGCGGTGAAAGTCACAGTCTACACCGACGGCGGATCCCGCGGCAACCCCGGCGTTGCCGGCTCGGGCTCGGTCGTCTACTCCGAGGCAGGCGAGACCCTTGCGGAGATCGCCTACGTCGTGGGGCAGAAGTCTTCCAACAACGTCGCCGAGTACCACGGCCTGCTGCGCGGGCTCGAGGCCGCGCGCGACCTCGGAGCCACCGAGGTCGACGTCTACATGGACTCCAAGCTCGTCGTCGAGCAGATGAGCGGGCGCTGGAAGATCAAGCACCCCGACATGCAGGAGCTGGCGCTGGCCGCCCGCGCGCTTGCAGGCGGGTTTACCTCGGTGACCTACACCTGGGTGCCGCGCGCGAAGAACAAGAAGGCCGACGAGCTCTCCAACGTGGCCATGGACGCCGCGGCCGCCGGCGCCGACCCCGGCATCGTCGGCGCCGCGCCCGCGACACCGAAGGACTTCTCACCTGCATCGCTTAGCGACGCCCCCCGCACCCGCTTCATCCTCCTGCGCCACGGCCAGACCCAGCACTCCGTGGAGAAGGTCTACTCCGGCTCCTCCGACCCGGCGCTCACCGAGGCCGGGCGCCAGCAGGCCGAGCGCGCCGCCCGCGCCTTGGCGTTACTCGGGCCGGTCGACGCCATCGTGAGCTCCCCCCAGGCCCGCGCCCGGGAGACCGCCGAGGTGTGCGCCCGCGAGCTCGGCGTTGCCGAAGTATCGGGTAATGACGGTTTCCGTGAGGTCGACTTCGGGGCCTTTGAAGGCCTCACGCGCGACGAATGCGTGGAGCGATATGGTGAGGAGTTTGGGGCGTGGGAGGCGTCGATAAGCGTCGCCCCGCCTGGCGGCGAATCGCTCGCCGCGCTGCACAGGCGTGTGACCCGCGCGCGGCTGAAGCTGCAGGAGGCTCACGCCGGCAAGACCGTGCTGGTGGTGACCCACGTCACTCCTATTAAGTCCGTGCTGCGGCAGGCGCTTGGCGTCGGCGGCGAGGTCTTCCGGCACGTTTTCCTCGACCTCGCGGGCGTGAGCGTCGTTGATTTCTACGGCGATTTTGGTGTCGTGCGCTGCGTCAATGATGTTGCGCACCTGCGGTAGGGTATAGTTTTTTGCGCGAATGAGTCGGCCGGGTGATCGCGGCCCCCCGAACCGCCGTGTCAACGGTCAGGCGGGGGACCGAGGAAAGTCCGGACTCCGGAGGGCACGGTGGTTGCTAACAGCAACCCGGAGTGATCCGCGGGAAAGTGCAACAGAGAGTAGACCGCCCGCCTTTTCTAAGGTGGGTAAGGGTGAAAGGGTGCGGTAAGAGCGCACCGGCATGTGTGGTGACACGCGTGGCCAGGTAAACCCCACCGGGAGCAAGGCAAGAGCCCCCGCTTGTTTTGAGCGGAGGTCGTCGGACGCGATGAGGCGGCCCGCCCAGTCCGAAGGTAGCTGCTTGAGGCCCCCAGCGATGGGAGGTCCAGATGGATGATCGCCGCCTGGTTTCCAGGAACAGAATCCGGCTCATAGGCCGGCTCATTCGCGCTGTTCCTTCGGCCCAAACCCGGACGGGTAAACTGCCGGTTGCTCAGCCTAAACCCGGAGCACGTTCGGGGTATCCGGGTTGAGGTGGAACGGAGATATCCACAGGGGTCGGGGTTATCCACAGGCGTGTGGCCCCGTGCCGTGACACCGATGACAACCCGTGGCATGGTGTGTGCGCATGGGGGACAACAACAACGCAGCGGTGAGACTTCTGCCCTTGGTGCTAGATACGCGCCGCCTTACCAAGAGCGACGGGCAGATTCGGAAAGACATCGCAGACGGCAAGTACGAATTTCTCGCTCCCACGCAGGTTGTGGCCAAGGAGCACGTCCGGCGGCTCGCCCCGTGGCACGCCTTTTTCCTCCGGGCCTTCGCTGTCGGGCGGAGCATGCGCACGGGGGTCGTGGTTTCTCGCGCAGCGGCCGCTCTGCGGGGGATGTGGGTGATAGGGGCGCACGATCTGCCGGTCGAGGTGGCGTTGCCGAGCGGCGGGACACCGTCGCGGCGAAAGCGCATGCCGAACGTGCGTTACCGTGAAGCTACGTTTCGCCGCGACGAGATTGAGGTGATTCACGGGGTACGCACGACGAGCGTGATCCGCACCTTCATCGACATCGCGCGCTACCACGGGTTCCCCGACGGCCTCGTGGCGGCGGATTGGTTGCTCTCCCAGGCAGGCACGTCCTACGCCAACATTCAGGCAGAAATCGACCGGATGGGGCGGTTTGTCGGCAAGAAGAGGGTGATCGAATGCGTGAAGTGGGCGTCGAACCGCGCGGATTCGCCCCACGAGTCCCGCTTCCGCGCCCACCTAATTGAACGGGGGATTGGCGGGTGGACGTTCCAGCCTGCCATTGGGAGGTTTCGGCCGGATTTTCTTTTCGACGACTTCCTGATCGTCGAGATCGATGGACGCTCCAAGTACACCGAGAAGACCGCGGAGGTGCTCATGCGCGAGCGCGACAGGGAGCGCGAATTGATCAACCAGGGCTACGTCTTTTTGCGCTTCTACCCGCAGGAGATAGCCGCCGACATCGACGCCGTGCTGGCACAGATCGCGCAGGCGCGTAATGCACGGGGGCGTGGCCGGGGTTCAGGGTAAACCCGCATACCCCGAACTTGCCCGGGGTTTAGGCCGAGCAGCCGCGGGTTGACCCTTCTGGGTTGAGGGGGAGCGCTCCGCCCCACGGCCCCCGCATGCCCGAACTACCTCTCGGCGGTGAGCCCGCGCACGAGGTAGCGCTGGAGGAAGAGGAAGACCACGAGCATCGGGATTACCGCGATGAGCGCGCCGGTGAAAAGCTCCGGAAGGCGGGTGTTTTGGCTGGTCATGAACTGGCTGAGGGCGACTTGCACCGTGCGCGTGTCGTCCCGGCCGACAAGGCTGGGCCAGAGGAAGGCGTTCCACGCCCCGATGAGCACAATGGTGCTCACCGCCGCGATGATGCCCTTGGAGTTGGGCACGACGATGCGCCAGAAGGCTCCCCAGGGGGAGGTGCCGTCGATAAGCGCTGCGTCCTCGAGCTCCCTGGGGAAGCTGAGGAAGTACTGCCGGAAGAGGTAGGTCGCGAACGCCGAAAATGACCCCGGAATGATGAGGCCGCGGAAGGTATCGATCCAACCCAGCTGAGCTGTCATGATGAACGTGGGCACGAATGTCATCGTGGCGGGCACCATGAGGGTGAGAAGAGTTGCGCCCAGGAAAAACCTCGAGAGCCGATGGGTGTACCGGGCCAGGGCGTAGCCGGCCATGAGGCTCACGCACACGGTGAGCGTGGTCTGGCCCAGCGCCATGACCGCTGAGTTGCCGAGTGCGCGGACGATGCCGATGGAATCGTTGCCCAGCAAAGAGCGCACGTTGGTGAAATCGAGCTGGTCCGGCAGCCAGTTCCATGTGGGGGAGGCGATGTTCCTCCGCGTGGAAAACGCGTTGCGGAAGATCACGTAGAACGGGAAGAGGAACAGCGCGGCAAGCGCGAATAACACCACGTAGCGCGCCACGTTCCACACAGTGTTGGGTCTCATGGGCGGCTTCCTTTCAGCTGCTGACGCGCCGCGCGCTCCTCACGGCCCAAAAGCCAGCTCTGGGCGAGGGCGAACGCGGCGATGAGCACGGCGAGAATCACCGTGCCCGCCCCGCCGAGGCCGAGGTTTTGCTGCCCGCCTCCGAAGGAGATGAGGTAGAGGTGGACAAGCGGGGGCCGGGCGTAGGGCGGGTAGCTATCGACCGTTCCCAGCATGTTGTAGAACTCGTCGAACGCCTGGAAGGCGTTGATGAGCAGGAGCATGAGCACTGCCACGCTCGTCGCGCGCAGTTGCGGGAGCGTGATATAGCGCAGCATGCTCCACCCCGACGCGCCGTCGAGAGCCGCCGCCTCGTAGGTGTCCCTCGGAATCTGGTTGAGCCCGGCGATGATAAGGATCATGTAGAAGCCGACCTGAAGCCAGAGGCGCACCGAGACGATGGCCACCCAGTACAGGCTGGTCGTTCCATCCAACCAGGCGATGTTCTCGCCGCCGAGCGACCGGCTGACGACGTTGGCCAAGCCGAAGGGGGCGTTGTTGAAGAAAGCGAGGCGCCAGATCAGCGCAGCGATGACGTAGGACACCGCCGTGGGCATGAAGAACACGGACCTGAAGAACGCGCGGCCCCACGGGAGGTTGTCCAGCAACAGCGCTAGCCCCAGCGAACAGACATAGGTCAGCGGCACGATGAGCAGCGAGAACACCACGAACACCAGCAGTGACCTGGTGAACAGCGGGTCGGCGAGGAGCTGGCGGTAGTTGCCCAGGCCGACAAAGGTAGTGGGGGTTGCGGTGTTGCGGGCCTCGAAGAAGGACAGGTAAGCGCTCCAGATGACGGGGGCGTAGACGAACACGACGAGGCCTACGGCAAAGGGGGCGATAAACGCCAGGAACCACAGGTTGTGCCCCTGGCGCACTCCCCGTCTGTAGAACTTCATTACTGCTGGAGCTTCCCGAGCTCTTCTCGTGCCTGCTTCTCAAAGCCGGAAAACTCGCTACGCGGGTCGGCGTCCTTGAGCACGACATTACTTACCGCCGCGTTGAATGATTCACCCAGGGTGCCCGACCACATGATGTCGTTGGTCACCCCGTTTTCCTTCACAAAGCGCACCGCGTCGGCCCCCGGCCCGCTGGAGAGGGTGTCGCTACGATCGGCGAGGGCGTCCTTCGCAGGGATGTGCGTGCCGTACGCGGTGGCGAAATCGAGCTGCTTATCTTCCTGGTCGACCCACAACCACTTGACGTACTTCTTTGCCTCCTCGACGTTTTCGCTCTTGGCGTTCACGCTCGCGCCGAATGCTCCGAAGGGCACGACCGGACGGCCGTTCGCCCCGATGGCGGGGAAGGCGATGACGCCGAAGTCGTCCCCGAGCGCCTCCTCCACCTCGGGCAGGGCCCATAGGCCGGTCCACTGGAAGGCGGCCTCGCCGTTGATGAACGCATCCGGGGAGGACCAGTCGTTGGACGCCCCGCGGACAACCGCGCCGGACTTCACAAAGTCGCGGTAGGACTCGAGCGCACGATAGAAGTCCTCGTTGAGGAAGGCGACATCGGTTCGGTCGTTGTTGAGCTGCTCGTTGCCGGACGCCCAGAGCAGAATCGTGCCCAGCACGCCCACGCCTGCGTCGTTGCCCGCGAAAAATCCGCCGGCCGTGCCCTTCTTGTCGACGGCCTGTGCCGCGGCCACGAGCTCATCAAACGTCTTTGGCACATCCACACCGGCCTCCTTGAGCAGGGACGGGCGGTAGTAGAGCACCTGCATGTCGATGGCCTGGGGAACGGCGTAGAACTTTCCGTCGTGTTCGAATCGTTTGATCACCGACTCGTTGAATTGGTCCTTGACGGGCTCCACGATATCCGTGAGGTCCGCAAGCTGGCCCGAGCGGATCATGTCGAGGGATCCGCCCTGCTCGAACTCGAAGACGTCGGGGGCGTCATCGGTGAGCAGCGAAGAGCCGAGGACCGAGCCGTAATCGCCGGGCGTCCACTGCACCTTCACCTCCGCGTCCGGGTAGTCGGCGGCGTAGCCCTCGACCGCCTTTTTCACCCCCGGCTCGCCGTACTCGTGATACCACTGGGAGAGCGCGACGCCGCCTTTCTCATCGGGCGAAGGTGCGGTGCCGGCGGTGTCTGAGGTGGGGCTCGATTGGCATCCGGAGACGAGAGCGGCAACCGTGAGGGTTGCCGCCGCCATGAGCGACCAGCGGCGGCGAGGGCGCGCGAGCGACGGGGTGTTCATGTACAAAGTCCTCCTCATTGAGAAAAAGCGCATGGCCACGGCCGTGGGTGAATGCGAGGTCAATCCCGCTCATCCGCACCCCGGCCGGCGGCCCGCGTTGAGATGCACGATACGAAAAAGAGTACAGATCGCGCGAAGGGCAGGTAGCCTATAGTATTCACAGTTTAACCAACGCTTGGGAGACGGTATCCACCCCGCCCTGCGCCCCGCCCCGATCTCTGCAAAAATGGCTGGCTATGAAACTGTATGCGGCGCCATTGGACTTCCGAGACATCGCCAGCGAGTTCGGCGTGCCCACGGACTTCGCCCCTGAGCTGCACGAAGAAGCCCGCCGCCTCGGCGACGCCTGTGCCGATTCGCGCCGCGACGCCCGCGACATCGCGTTCGTCACCATCGACCCGCCCGGCTCCATGGACCTCGATCAGGCGGTGTGCATCGCACGCACTGAGAGCGGCTATACGGTGTTCTACGCCATCGCGGATGTCGCCGCCTTCGTGGAGGGCACGGACAACCGAATCAAGGAGGAATCTCTCAAGCGCGGCCAGACGATCTACCTGCCCGACGAGCCGGCCCGGCTGCACCCGGAGGAGCTCAGCGAGGGCGAGGCCTCGCTGCTACCCGATGTCGACCGCCCGGCCGTGCTGTGGACCTTCCACCTCGACGAGAAGGCCGAGGTAAAAGGGGCGCACGTGGAGCGGGCGCTCGTGCGCAGCCGGGCGCGGTTCGACTACGACGAGGTGCAAGAGGCTGTGGATCGGGGCGAGGTGCATGCGTCGATAAGCATGCTCGCGGAGGTGGGTCGGCTGCGGCAGGAAAGCTCCGAGCGCCGCAACGCCATCAACCTGCGCCTGCCCAGCGTGCGCGTGATGGAGACCGAGGAAGGCCGCTTCGAGCTCGTGATCGAGCCGCGTCACCCCGTGATGGATTACAACTCGGAGATTTCGCTGCTCACAGGCATGGTCGCGGGCCAGATGATGGTGGACGCAGGCAAGGGCTTCCTGCGCACGCTCGGCCCGGCCGGCGAGGGCGCGGAAGCCGAGTTCCGCACGGAGGTGCGCAACCTCGGTTTCACGATCGGCGACGACGAGGAGATTGGCACCTTCCTCGCGCGTATCGACGCCGACACGCCCCGCGGCATGGCAGCCATGCGCGAAGCCCAGAAGCTGCTGCGCGGGGCGGGATATATCGACCTCGACGAGAAGGCCCCGGAGGTCCACGCCGGCATCGGTGGCTACTACTCGCACGTCACCGCGCCGCTGCGCCGGCTCATCGACCGCTACGCCACCGAGGTCTGCCTTGCCATCTGCGCGGGCACCGAGGTCCCCGAGTGGGTTACTGACGGCGCCGCCGAGGTCGTCAAGACGATGCAGCGCACCTCGCAGCTGGCCAACACGGTCGACCGCGCATGCCTCAACCTTACCGAGGCGACGGTGCTCAAGCCCTGGGTGGGGCAGAACTTCCGTGCGGTGGTGCTCAAGACGGAAAGCGAGCGCGACCAATCGCGGATCTTCGTGAGCGACCCGCCGGTGCTCGCCCCGTGCCTCGGCCAGCCCGAGGAAGGGGAGGAGACGAACGTGAGCCTGATCCGCGCCAGCGTGGAGGAACGCGAGGTGGCCTTCGCCTGGCCGGCGGATTAGGAGAATCGCTCGACGCGCGCCGGGCCTCCCGGCGTGATCTCGGCACATGTGTAATCCCGGGGCAGCGCAGCGGAAAACGCCTCGCCCTGTTCCTGGGGCACATAGGCGATGGCCGCGGAGGAATAGCCCGCCGCCGCCGGGCGCGCACAGGTGGCTCCCGCCGCGAGCGCAGCTGCGCAGGCGCTACCGGCAGCGGGGTCGGTGCCGATAAGTTCGGCGAAATCTACCGTACGCATCGCGCGCAGCGCCCTGGCTATCGCCTGCGAGCGCGCGGTGTCCGCGGTGGCGGTCTCGATCCACGCGCGCACCGCTGCGGGCGCGGGCGCGGTCTCGTCCCCGCTGACCTCGCGGCGCGCAGAGACCCACTCGACAACCCGGTTGGCGGCGCCCGGGAGCTGGCGCAGCGATGAGACACCGAAGTTCGTGCAGGCGGAGTCGATGAACGCGCGGCGTTGAGCGATCTCGTCGGCCTGATCGGCATACGGGGCGCCGGTGTGCGCGGAGAGCGTAAAGGCGCGCAGCCCCAGCCGATTCGGGTGGGGGGCCTGGGTGACGGAACCGTCAGCGTAGTCGATCACGCTGACGTGCTCCCCGGCCCCGCGCAGCGCCGCGGTGTGTCGGGCCCGGAGGACCGGCAGGTGGCCGTGGATAGCCGCAGCGGCGGAGCAGGTCTCCGCGAGGCGGGCGCGCGTTGGGGCGGTCCCGAGCTCGTCGACCCCCGCGTACTGGGCGAGCGCGAGGGCTATCGCGGCGTCGGCGGCGTGCACCACCCCGAGCCCCAGCCCGGCGGGAGCCTCGGTGACGACGGTGATGTCGAGCCCTGGGGTCTCGCGCGAGAGCAGCTGGCGCGCCATCATCGTGCGCACGAGACCGCCCACACGCTCCGGGGACCGCAATGTCAGCGGAGCGTTGCCGGGGGTGTGGGCGCGCACGACGAGCTCGTCGTCCTCGCGCGGGGAGACCGCCGTAAAGACCCTGAGGTGCGATTGCCCCACGATGGTCACCCCGCCGTAGTGGTCCACCCCCTCGCCGGAGACGACCCAGGTCAAAGGCGCGGAGGCGGCAGCGCGCGGCTCCTGCCCGGCAGCCTCGGCGTGCAGCCGCGCGGCGTCGCGGGAACTTTCGGTCGGTTGCACGGACATGAACACACCTCCACCTTTCGATTTCGCTCGCTAGACTACCAAGGAGCAACGACAACCCGAGGCGTAAGGAGAACCTATGGCAGACGAGCAGTTCTACTACAACCCCTCCACCGGGGAGGTCACCCAGGGTAAAGAGGCGGCGTGGGACGATCGCATGGGCCCGTACGCCACCCGCGAGGAGGCTCAGGCAGCGATCCAGACCGCGCGGGAGCGCACGAAGCGTGCCGACGCCGCAGAAGAAGCCGACGAGAACTGGGGCAAGCCGGCCTCCTGGGAGCGCTAGGAGATCTTGGAGAAGGCCTTTTTGACGTCGCGAATCGCGGCGTGGTAGCCCTCCAGAGCATCCTCGCCGCGGCCGAGCTCGCGCTGGTAGAGCATGCCGTAGGCGAAGGTGTCCTCGCCGCGCTCGCGAGCCTCATGGGCGAGGCGTTCGATGCGGTCGCGCGAGGTCACGGCGTCTTGGAAATCACCAAGCAAAGACTGCAAGGTCTTGCACGCCTTGGCTAGGCGGCCGGAGGAGATCCCGGCGCCCTCCGCGGCGACGGCGGCGTAGCGCAGCTTCTTTGCGGCCTTGCGCACGTCGTGGACGTAGTCCTCGCGCTCGTGTAGCGGCAGGGAGGTGTCGTGGAAGTGCTCCTCGACCTTCTCGTGACGCTTCATCACCTTCTTGTAGCCCTTCTTCAGGTGCTTGACCAGCACGTCGTCGGGCTCGCCACCGCCGTCTTCGTCTTCGTCATCGTCGTCTGCCACCGCGGATTCGGACAGCGGGGGGTTGGCGAGGAGCTCGTCGATGTCGTCGAGGAGGTCGAGGAAGCGCTCGGAGTTGAGCATCTCGACGATCGCGGCGTGCGCGGCCTCGTAATCGGTGCGCATGTCGCCGCGGATGTGGGCGGCGGCTGTGGCGTCAATAAGCCCAGAGGCGTCGGAATCGAGCAGCTCGACGAAGCGCTCCTCAACGACCTCCGCGTCGCGCGCGATACCGAGCGTGGCCGCGACGTCTTTGAGCTCGGATTCAAGGGAGCCTATCTCCTCGCCCTCCAAGATGCCCTCGAACGTCTCGAGGAGTGAGCGCATCTCGCGGGTGGACACGCGCATCTGGTGCACGGAGTCCCACTCGTCCGCGCGAACCCGCGGGTCCCACGCGACGATGGCGTCGCGGTGGCCACGCAGCGCCGAGATCACGGCACCGGCGGGCGTTTCCGGGTCGAGCTCGGCACCTTGCAGGTGCGGGGGCAGGGGGGCGAGGTCGTAGGACTCGCCGAGGGCGGTAAACAGCTTCGACGGGGAGGAGGACTTCCGCGCGCCGGCGGCGATGAGGAAGTTCTCCGCCTGGTGGATGAGTCTCGCGCCGTCCTCGGTGCCGGAGGTGAACTCGCTGAGCTCGACCTCCCACTCGCGCCAGCCGGTGCGCTGGCCGCCGGGCAGAAGCGACCACGCGGTGACGTGGTCGTCACAAAACTCGGCGACGACCTCGCCAGTGGCCGAGCCGAGGCAGGTGACCACCCGGCGGTTATCCACCTGCGCGATGGGGGAGAGCGGCGCGTTGCGCACGATCGCGCGGACGTGGTCGAGCAGCTCCGCGGGAATCTCCAGCGGGGTGGCGAGCTCGGCGCGCAGCTCCGCGCGGGCCGCACCGCTCGGCAGCTTGAGGTGCCAGCCTGCGTCGTTTCCGCCGGTGCGGCGGCGCAGTGTGATCTTCGCCCGCGTGAGGCGCAAATCCTCGGTGTCGTAGTAGATTGCGGAGAGGTTGTGCTCCTGCGTGCCAAGGATCTTCTCGACGCCGGGCAGCGCAGTGAGGTCGGGAACGGCCGTGTCCTCGTCGACGGCGAGCTTGACCTCTACCTCGAGGAAGGTCTCGATGTCATGTTTCTTGGAATCTTGTCCAGACATTAGGATGCAGGCCTTTCTATACAACATGTGCTCACCGGCGAGCTTACCCGAGCACCGCGCAGATCCCGCCCGTGAATGTCGCGGCGGGCGACTACTGTGGTGGAGCATGAACAGCCAACAGGAAAACGTGCTGCAAAAGGTCGACGAGCAGGACATTTCTTTTATTCGTCTGTGGTTTACCGATATCTTCGGCTCGCTCAAGACCATCATGATGTCCCCGGCGGAGCTCGAAGCAGCCTTCGACGAAGGGGTCGGGTTCGACGGCTCGTCCATCGAAGGCTTCTCGCGCATCTCCGAATCCGACACCTTGCTGCGCCCGGACCCCTCGACATACCAGCCGATTCCCTTCGATGAGGAGGACGGGCTGCAAACAGCGCGGATGTTTTGTGATATCACGATGCCCGATGGCGACCCGCTCTTCGCCGACCCGCGCCAGGTGCTGCGCAGACAGACCCAGGCGGCGAGGGAAGCCGGGTTTGAATGCCACGCCAGCCCGGAGATTGAGTTCTACGTGGTCAAGCCGGGCGAGCCGGGCGTGCCGCCGCGCCCGGCTGACTTCGGAGGGTATTTCGACCAGGCGAAGCGCAACGAAGCACCGAAGTTTCGCCGCCGCTCGATCGCGGCGCTGGAATACATGGGCATAGTCACGGAATTTTCCCACCACGAGGCCTCACCGGGTCAGCAGGAAATCGACCTGCGGCACACGGACGCGCTCACCATGGCCGATAACGTGGTCACGTTCAAATACATTGTGAAGACAACCGCCGAGGCCAACGGCGTGCACGCCACGTTCATGCCCAAACCCTTTCCTGCCTTGGACGGCTCGGCGATGCACACGCACTTTTCCCTTTTCGAGGGAGACCAAAACGCGTTCCACGACCCGGATGACGAGATTTCCTTATCCAAGACGGGCCGGCAGTTCATCGCCGGAATCATCGAGCACGCGAACGAGATCTCCGCGGTGACCAACCAGTGGGTGAACTCGTATAAGCGGCTCCAATTCGGCTCGGAGGCGCCCACGGCGGCGACGTGGGGTGTATCCAACCGTTCCGCGCTTGTGCGCGTGCCCACTTACCGGCTCAACAAGTCGGAATCGCGCCGGGTCGAGGTGCGCTCGCTCGATTCCGGCTGCAACCCCTACCTCGCGTTCGCCGTGGTCTTGGCGGCGGGGCTGCGCGGGATCACGGAGGGCTACGAGCTCGACGAGCCCGCGCGTGACGACGTCTTCTCGCTGACCCACCGGGAGCGCCGCGCTATGGGGTACCGCGACCTGCCGACCTCGCTGGACCAGGCGCTGCGCCGGCTTGAGCAATCCGAGTTCATGGCCGAGGTCTTAGGTGAGCAGGTCTTTGAATTCTTCCTTCGCTCGAAGTGGGACGAGTGGCACTCCTATACCTCCCAGATCACCCAATGGGAGATCGATAACAACTTAGACCTCTAGGACCGATCCGAAAACTATAGTTCTATAGACATGACGCGTTCGTTCCCCCTGACCGACCCGCACACGGCCCAGGACCTTGAGGACCTTGGGCTGGCCGAACACCGCGCCACGATCCTCGCCGCGGCCGACCCGCACCTTGCCCTCAACAACGCCGTGCGCCTCAAGGCTGCGCTGGGGCGCGACTACGAGGAGTTGCGGGCCCGCGTGGCCGGCGATGCGCTACTCCGCGTCCGCCTCTTTTCGCTGCTGGGCGGCTCGACCGCCCTATCCGACCACCTCGTGGCCAACCCGCACGAGTGGAGGCAGCTCGGGCTGGACCTGCCCACGCCTGCAGAGGCGATGCGTACCATGCTCGGGTGCGTCGAGGCGCGCCCGGTGCGCGGCGGGAGCGCCGAGCTCACCGCCGCGGGAACCTACCTCGCCGGCGCGAGGTTCGAGGATCGGGCGGAGGCCAAGGCCGCGCTGAAGATGACCTACCGCACCTTGATCATGCGGGTCGCGGCGGCAGACCTCGCCGGAACCTACCCCTTGCCGCGCTCGGCGGGCGAGGACGAGCGGGTGCCCATGCTGGGCTACGACGCCATCACGGGGACCCTCACCGCCTGCGCGGACGCGGCCCTGACCGCAGCGCTCGCCGTCGCCCACCGAGTCGTCTTCGGCGACGCCGAGGCCGATTGCTCTCTTGCCGTTATCGCGATGGGCAAATGCGGGGCGCGGGAGCTCAACTACATCTCCGATGTGGACGTCATCTTCGTCGCAGAACCGGCTAGCGCCACCGCAACCAAGCTCGCCAGCGAGCTGATCACGATCGGCTCCGCCTGCTTCTTCGACGTCGACGCCAACCTGCGCCCGGAAGGCAAGTCGGGGGCGCTGGTGCGCACTCTCGACTCCCACCTCGCCTACTACACGCGGTGGGCCGAGACGTGGGAGTTCCAGGCGCTGCTCAAGGCCCGGCCGATGACCGGTGACCTCGAGCTGGCGAAAGCCTACATCGATGCGCTCGCCCCGCTTGTGTGGGGTGCGAGCCAGCGCGACTCCTTTGTTGAGGACGTCCAAGCCATGCGCCGCCGGGTGCTCGACAACGTCCCTGCGGACATGCGGCAGCGCGAGCTGAAGCTCGGTCAGGGGGGCCTGCGCGACGTCGAGTTCGCGGTCCAGCTCCTCCAGCTCGTCCATGGCAGGTTCGACAAGTCACTGCGCCAGCCCAATACGGTGCGCGCGCTCGAGGAGCTCATGGCGGGCGGCTACGTGGGGCGCGAGGACGGGGCCTCGCTGAGTGAAGCCTACGGTTTCCTGCGCCTGCTGGAGCACCGCCTCCAACTTCAGCGCTTCAAGCGCACCCATAGTCTCCCCGAGGACGATGACGAGGCCGGACGACGCTGGCTGGCGCGGGCGGCGGGCTTTACCCCGGAGAAGGGAAAAAGTGCCACCGAGCGGATGGATGCCACGCTGCGCAAGCTGCGCAAATCTGTCTCCCAGCTGCACGAGCGATTGTTCTACCGCCCTCTGCTCGGCGCGGTCGTGGGGCTTACGGCCGACGAAGCGGCGCTGACCCCCGAGGCGGTGAAGACGCGGCTCGGCGCGCTGGGCTACCGGCACCCCGAGCGCGCCTACGAGCACCTCAGTGCCCTGGCCAAGGGCAGCTCGCGCAAGGCCAAGTTGCAGGCGATCCTCCTTCCGACGCTGATGACCTGGCTCGGCGATACCGCTGACCCAGGCGCGGGGCTGCTCAACTACCGCAAGCTCTCGGAGGCGGCGAAGGGGAAGAAATGGTTCCTGCGCACCCTGCGCGACGAAGGAGTGGTGGGGCAGCGCCTCATGCACATCTTGGGCACATCGCCCTATACCGCGGACCTCATCATCTCCGCCCCCGACGTGGTGCCGCTGCTTGGGGACGGCTCCGCGGGCCCGAAGCTGCTGGAAGCCGCCCCCGACCAGGTCTACAAGGCCATCCTGGCCGCCACCAAGCGGCACGAAGACCCCGACCAGGCCGTCTCCATCGCCCGGGCACTGCGTCGCGCTGAGCTCGCCCGCATCGCCGCGGCCGACCTCCTCGGGTTCATGGATGTCCGCCAGGTGTGCATGGAGCTGACGTGGGTGTGGGACGCGGTGCTGGAGGCGGCGCTGCGCGCCGAGGTCCGGGCAGACCTGTTGGTCAGCGGGGAGGCGGAGCCGAAGGCGCGCATCGCCGTGATCGGCATGGGACGGCTCGGCGGGGCTGAACTGGGCTACGGCTCAGATGCCGACGTCATGATCGTCGCCGAGCCGTGCGCGGGAACCCCCGAGCCAGAGGCGCTGGCGTGGGCAACGAAGATTGTTGACGCCATGCGCTCCCGCCTCTCCAAGCCGTCCGGCGACCCTCCCCTCGAGGTTGACCTGGGCCTGCGTCCCGAGGGGCGTTCCGGCGCGGTCGTGCGCACGATTGCCTCCTACGAGCGCTACTACCGGCAGTGGGGAGAGGTGTGGGAAAAGCAGGCGCTCCTGCGGGCCACGGACGTGGCCGGCGATAGCGAGGTCGGAGTCGCCTTCCTCCACGCCATCGACCCCTACCGCTACCCGGAGGGCGGGCCCACCAGGGACGACGTGCGGGAGATCCGCCGCATCAAGGCACGAGTGGACGACGAGAGGCTCCCGCGCGGCGCCGATCGCGCCACGCACACCAAGCTCGGCCGTGGGGGCTTGGCGGACGTCGAGTGGACGGTGCAACTGCTCACGATGATGCACGCCCATTCCTTCCCGCAGCTGCACAACACCTCAACACTGGAGGTGCTCGACTTCCTCGAAGAGCTCGATAACCCGGACGTGATCCGCGCCGACCAGGCCCGCACTCTGCGCGAGGCGTGGTTGGCGGCCACCAACGCCCGCAACGCCTTGGTGCTCGTGAGCGGCAAGCGCACCGACCAGCTGCCCGCGCCGGGCCCGCAGCTCGCCCAGGTCGCGGGCTCGGCCGGGTATGCCCCAGAGGACCAGCAGCAGTTCCTTGAGGACTACCTGCGCATCACCCGCCGCGCCCACCGGGTCGTCGAGGAGATCTTCTGGGGAGAGGCGCCCTCGCTCGAGTTCGACTAGCACGCCTATACTCGGGGCGCATGGGTGTGAAACTGAGCATTGACGTGGGCACCGCGACGTTCGCGGACCTCGCGGCTCTGGTCGACGCCGCGCGGGCGGCGGGTATCGACGCGCAGGCCCCGATCAGCCTGCGCGACGGCGCGCTGGGCGTGGAGGTAGAGGCGGCTCAAGGCGTCGATAAGCAGGCGAAGCCAGCCCCGCACGCCCGCCCACTCGGCGACGCCGCGCTGCGCTCCGTCATTGAACTCCTTAGCGAGCGGGCCGAGCCCCCTCGCTAGCGCCGCCCCGGCCGACGAGGTGGCGGGCGTAGAACATGCCCGCGAGCAGCAGCACCCACATGCCCAGCACGGCAGCCCAGGCGATGCGGAAGTTACCCCAGGTGTAGTTTCCGTCGGGCGCCGTGGCGTCGAGTAGCAGGCCGATGACCTGCGTGGCAATCATACCGGCGGCGAACCCGCCCATGTTGCCCAGCCCCGTGCCGGAGGCGACGACGCTGCGCGGCATGCGCTCGCGGACGTTGTCGAACCCGAAGTTGGAAATCGGGGTACACACGCCCATGATGACCGCCACGATCAGCGCCGCGGCCATCCCGCGCGGCTGCGTCGAGGCGAAGAACACCGCCCAGGTGATAAAGTGCACCGCTGAAATCGCGGCGGCAGCGAGGTCGCGGTTCTTGCCCGCGCGGGCCGAGATGGGGGCGAGGAAAGGCCCGCCGAGCGCCGTGGCAAAGGTATAGACGGTCAGCACCGTGCCCGCCTGTGTGGGGCTCAGACCCATGCCTTGGACCATGATCGGCATGCCCCACAGCAGCGTGAAGGTGATCATGAACATCATGCCGAGGCCGTGAATCGCGAACGCCTCCCAGCACAGCGGGGAGCGCAGCACGATCGAGAGGATCTCGCGTATCGACGGCCCGCGGGAATCCTCCCGGGCTTCCTCCACGGGATCGGGGGTATCGGCGATGGCGACAAGCGCGAGGATGGCGATCAGCGCCGCGACAGCGCCGAGGGAGACGAAGGCCACCGTCCAGCCTTCGGCGTGCAACAAGGCGAGGAAGGGTACCGCGGAGATGAACTGGCCGAGCTGCCCGATGGCGGAGGTGAGCTGCGTAAACAGCGGGGTGCTGCGCATCGGGAACCAGGAGGGGAGCAACCGCAGGGCGGAGACGAACGCGGTGGCGTCGCCGGCGCCGATGAGCACGCGGGCGAGGATAGCGACCGGGTAGGAATCCGTGAAGCCGAGCAACACCTGGCCTAGTCCCATCACCAACGCACCTACGACCATGATGAGACGCGGGCCAAACTTGTCAATGAGCAGCCCGACGGGGATCTGTACAAGCGCGTAGACGCCGATTTGCACCGCGGTGAACACGGCGACGCGGGAGGCATCGACCTCGAATCGCTCTATCGCGTCGATGCCGGCAACGCCGAAAGATGTGCGCCCCGTAATCGCGACGACATAGACGGCGACGGCGGCCAGCCACACCGTGAGTGCTTTGATGGTGATCTGCTCTCTCGGGTCGCGTCGCTCCATGACTGCGAAACTACATCATGCGACAGGATTGTAGAGTGGTAACCCGTGGATTACATCTCAACGCGCGACGCTCAGGCGAACCCGGCGAAGTTCACCGATATCTTGCTCTCCGGGCTCGCCCCCGACGGTGGCCTCTACCTCCCGGCCTTCTACCCGACTATTACGCCGCAGCTTCTCGACGACTGGCGGGCGCTCCTCGACGCCGACGGCTACGCCGCCCTCGCCGCCGAGGTCGTGGGACTTTTTGTTGATGACATCCCGCCGGCTCAGATCGCCGAGATCACCGCGCGGGCCTACCGCACCCCGGTTTTTTCCACCGACGAGATCGTCCCGGTGACCACGCTCACCGACTCTTTACACATCGCCCACCTCTCCGAGGGCCCCACCGCGGCGTTTAAGGACATCGCGATGCAGCTGCTCGGGGAGCTCTTCGAGTTCGAGCTGGGGCGCCGCGGGGAGGAGCTCAACATCCTCGGGGCCACCTCCGGCGACACGGGCTCCTCTGCGGAGTACGCGATGCGCGGCCGCGAGAACATCCGCGTGTTCATGCTCACCCCGGCCGGGCGCATGACCGCGTTCCAACAAGCGCAGATGTTCGGCCTCGACGACCCGAACATCTTCAACATCGCCCTCGACGGCGTCTTCGACGATTGCCAGGACGTGGTCAAGGAAGTCTCCGCCGACGCCGCCTTCAAAGCGAAATACCGCATCGGGGCGGTCAACTCGATTAACTGGGCGCGGCTACTCGCGCAGACGGTCTACTACATCTCCACCTACCTGCGGGTCACCGAATCCAACGACCAGCGGGTCTCGTTCGCGGTGCCCACGGGGAACTTCGGGGACATCTGCGCGGGTCACGTCGCCAAGCAAATGGGCCTGCCCATAGACAAGCTCATCGTGGCCACGAACGAAAACGACGTCCTCCACGAGTTCTTCAGCGGCGGGAACTACCGCCCGCGCTCCGCGGCCGAGACCCAGGCGACCTCGAGCCCCTCGATGGACATCTCGCGCGCCTCCAACTTCGAGCGCTTTATTTTCGACGTCACCGGGCGCGACGCCGCGCTGACCGCCGACCTCTTCGCGGTGAAAACCAAGCAGGGCGGGTTTAGCGCCGACGAGCTCGGTAACTCGGAGGCGCTGCGGGCCATTCGCGAAGACTACGGCTTCTATTCTGGCACCTCCACCCACGCCGACCGTGTGGCCACGATCAAGAACGTGCACGCGGAGCACGGCTACCTCCTCGATCCCCACACCGCCGACGGTATGTACGTCGCCCGCTCGCTCGCTGGGCAGGTGGAGACCCCCATCGTGGTGCTGGAGACGGCGCTGCCCGTGAAGTTCTCGGAGACGATCGAAGAGGCCCTCGGTGCCGCCCCGCCGGTGCCCGAGCGGTTCGCCCACGTCATGGAGGCGGGCCGCCACGTTATCGACCTGCCCAACGACGCGGCGACGGTGAAGGACTACATCTCCGCCGCGATCGAGGGCACCAAGTAGTGGTGAGCCACCAGCAGTCGCCGCAGCCGTCGCGTGGGCTCGACATCGGCACGTGGAGCGCGCTCGTGGTCATCGTGGCCTTCACCGTCGGCGCGATCGCGTGGGCGGGGATGAAGTTCTCGAGCGTGCCCACGGCGACCATGGAGCAACGCGAGGCGCTTCAGGCGGTGCAAACGCCCCGGCCCGGCGACGCAGACGCGATCCCCGGCTCCGGGCAGCCGCCGGGCTCGCCCAATGTTGTCCGCGTGCCCTCGTTTGCGCCGTGGGCACCGGGCACGCTGATCCAATCCACGTCCTCCTATCCGCGGCCCGGCGAGATGTTTACCGCCCAGTCGTGCACCGTCGCGTTTTCCTTCAGCAACGCCGAGGGGCGCTACTTCGCGGTCACCGCCGGGCACTGTGGGAAGGAAGGCGACCTCGTGTGGCCGACAAACGCGGCGACGGCGCAGGACTTCTCCCACGAGGCCGGGCGCTTCATCTATTCGGGCCTCTACAGCGCCGGCGCGCCGGATATCGACGTTGCCATCATCGAGATCACCGACCCGGAGCGCTACATGGACCTCGTAGGCCAGCCCATCGAGGCGGGCATCGCCGAACAGCTGGCCCACTCGCCCGGGCGCATCTGCAAGACCGGGGGCACCACCGGATACACCTGCGGGCAGTTCCAGCAGGCCGGGCGGGTCCAAATCATCACCACCGGTGCCGACAACACCCGCGAGACGAAGGGCGATATCGCCGCGGTCTGCGCCTCGAAGGGCGACTCGGGCGGGCCTGTCTTCCAGGACGTCAACGGGCGCGCCACCATCATCGGGGTGGTCTCGGGTACCGAGGCCGGGCGCTCCGGGGAAGAATGCTTCGAGGGCATGGACAATCCTCGGCTGATGTCCTACTCCAACGTGGAGCAAACCATGCAGGTGCTCAACTCGGTCGTGCCCGACGCCCAGTGGGAGCTTAAGTACTGGTAGGGGCCGTCGGCTAGCGCCACTTCTCGGCGAAGGCCTCCCCGGTGTCGTCTTCGTGGTTGGTCTCCACCCGGCTCGTCTCCTCGGAGAACTTCCCGCGCACGCGCACCCGCTCCGGGTCATAGACCACCAGGCTTAGCTGGTCGGTCGCGGGGACTAAGTCGAGGTCGTCCCAGCTCTCGACAGCCTTGTCGCCCTCCTCGACAGAGTCGGTGAACCAGATCAAGGAGGCCTCCTGGTCGATCGGCCGGCCCGGGTAGGCGGAGAACGCCACGGAGTCCGCGCCGCCGTCGAGCGCATCGGTGATGTAGGTCTGAAGCGCCACGGGCCCGGGCGTGAAGTAGCAGTACCCCCAGATGTTAATGCGCAGGTTATCCTGGGTTTTCACGGTCATGGAGTCGATGCAGTTCTGCTCCAGGAGGCGAGAGACGTGCCCGGAGAAGTCCGCGAGGTCGTCTTGCGCCTGCTGCGTCATCGTCGCGGTGAGCGTGACCCCGGTGGAGGTGCGCGCCGTGGAGGCGTCGCCAAGCAAGTAGGGCCGCAGCGACTCGGTGACGTTATCGAGGCTCGTCTCCACGGGATTGAACGCGCGCAGCGGGCGGCCCACGCTCGGCGGGGCCGGCTCCGCGGCGTGTGAGTTCGCGATCATGACGGCCCCGCCGGCGAGGATCGCGATGATAGTGGCGCCGTAGGCGAGGGTGAACACGCTGGCCGGAACCCGGCGCAGCGCGGCGGTGTTCGCCTGCGAGGTGGGGTCGGCGGCGGGGGAGTGGTGGGGCGTGCTCATGATGATTCGAGATTACACTGGGAGCATGCCCATCCCCGAGTTTATTCTCCGTACGCGCGCCAAGATCGGAACCGACCTCATGTGGATCCCCGCGGTCGCCGCGATCGTGCTGCGCGACTCGACGGATTCCTCTGCCTGGGCGGTGCCGGAGGTGCTCCTGGTCAAGCGGGCCGATAACGGGGAGTGGACGCCGGTGACCGGGATTTGCGACCCAGGCGAGGAACCGCACCACGCCGCCGAGCGCGAGATTTTGGAGGAAACCCGTGTTCAGGCGCGCGCCGTCGCCCTCCTCGGCGTCGGCGCGACGGGGCAGGTCACGCACGCCAACGGCGATCAGGCGACCTACATGTCCGTGCAGCTGCGGTGCGAGCCGGTCGATCCTTTCGCCGAGCCCGCCGTGGGCGATGACGAATCGGTCGACGTGGGATGGTTTCCCATCTCGCAGATGCCGGTGACAGACCCCAAGTGGCGCCTGGTCATCGCCGATGCCGCTGCCCAGCGGCGCCACCCGGCCGACTTCGAGCCGCGCTTAGGGCTGAAGAAGCGCTGATGCGTTTCGGCGTCGACATCTCCGAGCACCAAGACGGGCTATCCCTCGGCGCGATCGAGGGCATTTCCTTTGCCATTCTCCGCACGACCGACGGCACCTACCAGGATCGGGTCTTTCGCTCGCACCTCGATGATGCTCTCTCTGCCGGCCTCGACGTGGAGGCGTACCACTACCTGCGTAGACCGTCGGAGGGCACGACAATCGCCGAGCAGGTCGAGGCGTCCTGCGCGGTTATGGGTGCCTACCGCGCGCCCATGTGGCTCGACTGCGAAACACCTGCGGGGCTCTCGCTTGACGACGTCTGCCTCGCCCATTCCCTCTTCACCAGCGCCGGGGTCGAGGTCGCGGGCATCTACACCACCCGGCGTTGGTGGCTCCTCCACATGCTCGGGGCGCCCACCCGGCGGTTCGGTGCGTTGTGGGTTGCATCCTACGGCGCGGATGACGGGGAGTTCCCGGGCGCTGCGGCGTGGCCGGGTCCTGTTGGCGGGCAGGCGCCGGTGATGTGGCAGTACACCTCGCGGGGGCGGGTGCCCGGGTATGCGGGCTTCGTCGACGTCAACGCCCGGCGCTGACGCGTTCTGCGTTGTGGGCGGGGCGCTACAGTGTCAGCCATGAAGATCGTGATCGTGGGCGCAGGTGGTGTCGGGGGCTATTTCGGGGGTCTGCTCGCGCTGGCGGGTCACGACATCGGCTTCGTCGCGCGCGGGGAGACGCTCGCGGCGCTAAATTCGCGGGGGCTTCGGCTGGCGAACCAGGACGGGCAGCGCACCGTGACGCGGTGTATCGCCGGGGAGCGCGCGGCGGAGGTGGCCGACCGGCTCGGCGGGGTCGACGTCGTCATCGTGGCCACGAAGGCGCTGGCGGGGAATTCGACGTTTGCGGACGTCGATACGCTGTCCGATGTTCCCGTGGTGACCACGCACAACTCCGTCGAGGTGCACTTCACCGCGGCCGACCTCTTTGGCGCCGAGCGAGTGCTCGCCGGCGTTGTGCGCGGGTACATGACGCGCACGGGCCCCGCGGAGATCACCCTCAACCCGGGCCCGCTCTCGCTCAATTTCGGGCTCATGCCCGGGGTTTTCGAGGCGCCTTCCGCGCTGCCGCTTGTCGACGCCCTGCGCGACGCCGGCATCGACTCGCGCTACTTCGGCCCCGACGGGGCCGTGCTTGTCGACGTCTGGTCCAAAGCAATGTTCGTCGCCACCACTGGCGTCTTAGGCGCCGTGGCGGGAAAGCCCCTGGGGTACCTGCGCGCGAAGCTGCGCCCCCAGCTGCGCGGACTCATGGAGGAAGTCGCCGCTGTGGGGTGCGCCAGCGGGGTTCCACTTCCCGCGAGCATCGTCGAGGACACCCTCGCGTTTTGCGACGCCCAGTACCCCGAGGCCACCAGCTCTATGCACCGCGACATCGCAGCAGGGATGCCCAGCGAGCTCGACGCTCAGGTGGGCGCGCTGCTTCGGGTGGCTAAGCGCTGCGACGTGGACACGCCACTGTTGGGCATGGTCCACGCGCTGGCGCTGGCCAGGTAGGCGCGGCCTAGCTGGCCGACGGTGCGGCGGAGTGCCAAATTTTACCGCCAGCAAAATCTGAGATGGGGATAGTGACAAATTTTGCCGGCGGGTGGTAAGCGTTGGCACTGGCTTGGCACCCAAGGCGACAGCCCAAGTGACCTAGCAGTCGAAGTACATCTCGTACTCCAGCGGGGTCGGCTGCAGGCGGCTCGGTGCGATCTCGCGGTCGTACTTGAGCTTGGTGTAGGTCTCGATCAAGTCCTCGGTGAAGACGTCGCCCTCGGTGAGGAAGTCGTGGTCGCGCTCCAGCGCCACGAGCGCGGCCTCGAGGGAGGTCGGTGCCTGCGGGATGGACTTGGCCTCCTCGACCGGCAGCTCGTAGAGGTCCTTGTCTACCGGGGCGTGCGGCTCGATGCGGTTTTTGATGCCGTCGATGCCGGCCATCATCATCGCCGCGAACCCGAGGTAGGGGTTTCCGGAGGGATCGGGGGCGCGGAACTCGATGCGCTTGGCCTTGGGATTGGCTCCGGTGATCGGGATGCGGATGGCCGCGGAGCGGTTGCGCTGGGAGTAGACGAGGTTGATCGGGGCCTCGAAGCCGGGCACGAGGCGGTGGTAGGAGTTGAGCGTCGGGTTGGTAAACGCCAGCACCGCCGGGGCGTGGTGGAGCAGGCCGCCGATGTAGTAGCGGGCGATGTCGGAGAGCCCGCCGTAGCCGGACTCGTCGTAGAACAGCGGCTCCCCGTCTTTCCACAGGGATTGGTGGGCGTGCATGCCCGAGCCGTTGTCGCCGGCGATGGGCTTGGGCATGAAGGTGGCTACCTTGCCAAACTGCGTCGCGGTGTTTTTCACGATGTATTTGAAGTCCTGCAGGTCGTCGGCGGCGTGCAACATGGTGTTGAACTTGTAGTTGATTTCCTGCTGCCCGCCGGTGCCCACCTCGTGGTGGAAGCGTTCGATATCGAACCCGGCCTTGGCCAGGTTCAGCGTCATCGCGTCGCGCACGTCGACGGTTTTGTCGTAAGGCGCGACGGGGAAGTAACCGCCCTTGAGACGGGTCTTGTAGCCGAGGTTGGGGGAGCCGTCGAGCTCGGCCTCCGCGCCGCGGTTCCACCATCCTTCCTCGGAGTCGATCTCGAAGAACTGGGTGTGCCCCTGGGTTTCGTAGCGCACGGAGTCGAACAGGTAGAACTCCGCCTCGGCGCCGAAGAAGCAGGTATCGGCGATGCCAGTGGAGGCGAGGTACTCCTCGGCCTTGCGGGCGACGTTGCGGGGGTCGCGCGAGAACGGCTCGTGGGTAAACGGGTCGTTGACAAAGAACTTCACGTTGAGTGTCTTGACGGCGCGGAAGGGGTCGAGCTTCGCGGTGGCCAGGTCGGGCATGAGCGTCATGTCCGATTCGTCGATCGTGGTAAAGCCGCGTATCGACGACCCGTCGAATGCCAAGCCCTCCTCAATGACGTCTTCGTCGAACGCCGAGGCCGGGATGGAGAAGTGGTGCTCGGTCCCGGGGACGTCGGTGAATCGGACGTCGACAAACTCGACGTTTTCATCGCTGATAAATTTCTTGACATCGTCGATGTCTTGGAATGCCACGAATCTCTCCTTGGTGGATGGCAGGGAATAATACCTCCATGGTACAGAAACGTCGCTGTCTCTCCCCGCTGCGATTTAGTTAGTCCACCGGCCGCGAAGTAGTCTGGCCTCATGCCTGATACTCACCCCCGGACCGTGCAGCCCTACCCCGGCGAGGGCCTGGGGCTGCCCGCCAGCGGCCCCGGCGCGCAGGCCTCGGTGGCGCGCCGCGCCGGCGCGGTGGCGATCGACTGGGCGCTGTGCTGGGCGATCGCGGGATTTACCCGGCTCTACACGGATGCGCTCGGTGATACCGCGACGCTGACGTACTTCCTGTGGATCGGCCTCGGGCTCATCTGCGGCTGGCTTTTCGCCCGCACGCCGGGGATGATGGCGCTGGGCATGGGCGTGGCCAGGGTTGATCGCCCGGGAGAGCGCGTCGGGCTGTGGCGCGCGGCGGTGCGCATCGCGCTGACCGCCTTCGTCTTGCCGGCCGCGATGGTCGATGGCGGCGGCCGCGGTATGCACGATCGCGCTACCGGCACGACCGTGATTTATAGCTAGCTACTTGCCCTTGCGCTCCTGCATGCGGCGCATCTTGCGGTTCATTCCGGACATCGACTGCGCGCCGCGCGGCAGAGGGCCGCCGGGCAGCCCGGCGGGCTGGCCGGGGCGGGTGCGCGCGTCCATCGCGTCGAGCTTCGCGGACATCGTGTAGACGTCGTCCTTCCGGTAGTTCTTCGGCAGCTTCAGCAGCGTTTTCTGCAGGTCCCGCACATGGGTCTGCCCCTCGCCGTCGCCGACGTAGACCTCGTGGATGGGCACGCCTGCGAGCAGGCGGTTGACGCGCTTGTGCTCCCGGTTCATCAGCTGCTTGAGGCGGGCGGGGTCTCCCTCGCCGACGAGCACGACTCCGGGGTTGCCCACCACGCGGTGGACGGTATCCATGTGCTGGTTGGCCGCGACTGCGGGTTTGGTCAGCCAGACGATGCCGAGGGTGCTGCGCATGTTCTCCAGCGTCCACGCCGCAGCGCCCGGGGTGTTGCCGACCTCCTCGTACATGGAGCGCTCGAGACGGCGGGAGAAGATGATCATGGCGAGAATCGCACCAGCGATAAGCCCCATGACGAGCATGAACCACTGGCCGTTAAAGAGCAGGCCGATGAGGAAGAACAGGGCTGCGACGCCGACGACGCTTAAGACCATCAGCGGGATGAGCGCCTTATCGCGCTTGCGTTGCAGGTTGAAAGCCTGCACGAGCTGCCCGCGGGTGTCTTTGCGCTTCGCGCGCTTCGCGGCGCGCTCTTCCTGCTTCGCCGCCTTCGCGGCCGCCTTATCCTTGGGGTTTGCCATAGCCCTAACCATATGCGAAAGGGGGCCCACAGCACTAAGCGCCCCGCCCCCCCCGTTTCGCGGGGGTGGGGCGCCTACCGGTGCCTCCTCGCGTGGCTAGAGGTAATCAACCCGCGCGTTGAGGTGGAGCTTTTCCGGCTTGGAGGCGCCGCGCAGCTGGATGGCCACGCCGCCATCGTCCGCGATCGCCCACTCGGCGGCGCGCGCCGGGACGACGACGGGCTTGTAGAACTCGACGCGGTAGCGCAGCGCGCCACCGAGCTTGCCCTCGAGGATGCCGAGCACCGCCGCGGCGGAGTACATGCCGTGGGCGATGATGCCGGGGAAGCCGAACACCTTCGCGCCGAGGTTGGAGGTGTGGATCGGGTTTTTGTCCCCGGAGGCCTCGACGTAGTCGCGCACGGTCGCGGCGGTGACCTTCAGCTGGGCGCTCGAGGTCGATTCGGGCAGTGTGGGGGAGGGCAGCTGCCTGGCGTCGTCAAGCCCGCGCGTCTTTAGCGCGACAGGGGCGGACTTGGCAAACTTCTGGCCCTGGCCGAGGAAGGTCGAGACCTGCGACCAGACCGGCTCGTCGGAAGACTCGCCCTCGGCGTAGACCTCGGTGACCATGTCAATGAGCAGGCCCTTGCGGTGCGGGCGCAGGTTCTCGCCGCGGGAGCGCACGGTGTAGGACTCGTCGACGCGCAGGGCGCGGGACTGGGTGATCTCATTGGCAACGTGCACCGCGCCGGTGGGGGCAAACGGGAAGTCGGCCCGCGACATCAGCTCCATGACGACGGGGAAGGTGACCACGAAGAAGTACGTCGGGGGAACTTCGTTGCCAAGGCGCAGGCCGGTGGCGCGCACGTAGTCGGCGAGGCGGGTCGGGTCGACGCGCACCCCCTGGACCTCAAGGCGGGAGGTCGGGTCAGAATCGGCGACGTGCGAGGTCCCCACGATGGGCAGGATGCCCAGCTTGATGCGGTTCATCACCGCGTCGAGCTCGGGGACGGCGGGCAAAACGGTGTATTCGCTCATGGCCCTTACGCCCCCAGCATGCTCTGGCCGCACACGCGCACGATGTTGCCGTTGACGGCCTTCGAGGCGGTCGCCGCGAAGTACGCCACGGTCTCGGCGACGTCGATGGTCTGGCCGCCCTGCTGCAGCGAGTTCATGCGGCGCCCCACCTCGCGCGGGCCGGTCGGCATCGCGGCGGTCATGTCGGTCTCGATGAAGCCGGGGGCCACGGCGTTGATGTTGCCGCCGATGCCCGCGAGGCGGGCCTCGAGGGAGTTGACGAAGCCGATCACGCCGGCCTTGGTGGTGCCGTAGTTGGTCTGGCCGCGGTTGCCGGCGATGCCGGCGATGGAGGACACACCGATGATCGCCGGGTTCTCCCCAAGCGCATCCGACTCAAGGAGCGCCTCGGTGATGCGCACCGGGGCGACGAGGTTGATGTTTTGGACCATGTTCCAGCGAGCGGCGTCCATGTTGGCGAGCAGCTTGTCGCGGGTCACGCCGGCATTGTGGACGACGACGTCGATCTTGCGGCCGTAGCGCTCGGCGGCGTGCGAGGCGAGCTTCTCCGCCGCGGCCGGGTCGGTGACGTCGAGCGGCAGCGCGGTTCCCTTGACCTTGTTCGCGGTCTGCGCCAGGCCCTCGCCCGCCTGCGGGATGTCGACGCAGATGACCTTCGCGCCGTCGCGCGCCAGCGTCTCTGCGATGACGGCGCCGATGCCGCGGGCGGCACCGGTGACCACCGCGAGGCGGCCGGCCAGCGGGGCGTCCCAATCGGCCGGGGCTTCGGCTGCGGTATCGGTCACCCGGATGACCTGGCCATCGACGTACGCGGACTTGCCGGAGAGCAGGAAGCGCAGGGTGGATTCCACGCCGGTGAAGTTCGACTCATCAATCGCGGGATCGACGTAGACGAGCTGGGCGGTGGCGGACTTGCGCAGCTCCTTGGCCACCGAGCGGGAAAAGCCCTCGAGCGCGCGGGCCGCGATGCGGGCGTCCGTGTCCTCGATGAGCTCCGGCGTGGTGCCGATGACGACGATGCGGGCGTTGTCGGTGAGCTTGCGCATCTGCGGGTTGAAGAAGTCGAACAGTGTGTTGAGGTCCTCGGGGCGGGTGATGCCGGTGGCGTCGAAGACGATGCCTGCGCGCGGGGTATCGGCCTCGGCCTTGAGCAGCTTGTAGGGGCCCTCGAGGGTGCGGGTCAGCGCCTGGGTAAGACGGCCGGCACCACCCACGACGACGGGGCCGTGCAGCGCGGGCTCACCCTGCTTGTAGCGGCGCAGCGGGAAGCCCTGCGGGACGCCGGCCTTGGCGGCGAGGGGGGAGTTGATCAGTTGTTCGAGAAAGCCCTTTTTGGCCACGGTGCACTCCTTGTGAGTTCTGTGTGTAAGCCGGATTCTGGTCGGTGGAACGTCTTGGTCGGCTCTACTGTAGTGGGGAGCGATGCCCCGATAATCCGTCCGTGATTTAGCTTACAGCACTACTAATTTGTGTTGTATAGTACAACGAGAATTCACCGAACCGTCCCACGATCAGTAGCTGAAAGCAGGCAAGAAGTGAACCAGCCCCGTAAAGTCGCCATCCTCGGCGGCAACCGTATCCCGTTTGCGCGCTCCAACAAGGAATACGCCAACGCCTCCAACCAGGACATGCTCACCGCCGCGATTGAGGGCCTCGTCGCCCGCAATGGCCTCCAAGACGTGGAGCTTGGCATGGTCGTCGGCGGTGCAGTGCTCAAGCACTCCCGCGACTTCGGCCTCGTCCGCGAGAGCGTGCTTGGCTCCTCGCTCGCGCCGACGACCCCGGCGTTCGACATCCAGCACGCCTGCGGCACCTCGCTGACCTCCGCAATCCAGGTCGCCGACGCGATTGCGCTTGGCCGCATCCAGGCCGGCATCGCCTGCGGCACCGACACCACCTCGGATGCTCCGCTGGCCGTCAACGACAAGCTGCGCAAGACCCTCATCAAGGCATCGAGCGCGAAGACCACTGGCGAGCGCATCAAGCTGCTCGGCTCGATCCGTCCGAGCCAGCTGGCACCGGAGCAGCCGCAGAACGGCGAGCCCCGCACCGGTCTGTCGATGGGTGAGCACGCCGCCATCACCGCCCGCGAGATGGAGATCTCGCGCGAAGCTCAGGACGAGCTCGCTGCAGCCTCCCACCAGAACCTGGCGAAGGCGTACGACGAGGGCTTCTTCAACGACCTCGTTACCCCCTTCTTGGGGGTTCATCGAGATACGAACCTGCGGCCTGATTCGAGCGTGGAGAAGCTGGCGAAGCTCAAGCCCGTCTTTGGCAAGCAGGACGCGATCCAGCACGGCGGCACCGCGACGATGACCGCCGGCAACTCCACCCCGCTGACCGACGGCGCGGCCGCCGTCCTCCTCGGCACAGAGGAGTGGGGCCAGGCTCACGGTCTTGAGGCCCAGGCCTACCTCGTCGACTCCGAGACCGCAGCGGTCGACTTCGTCCACGGAGGTGACGGGCTGCTCATGGCCCCGACCTACGCCGTCCCCCGCTTGCTCGAGCGCAACGGGCTGTCCCTGCAGGACTTCGACTTCTACGAAATCCACGAGGCCTTCGCCTCCCAGGTGCTGGCCACGCTCAAGGCGTGGGAGGACGAGACCTACTGCCGCGAGCGCCTCGGCCTTGCCGCCCCGCTGGGCGCCATCGACCGCTCCAAGCTCAACGTCAAGGGCTCCTCGCTGGCGGCCGGCCACCCGTTCGCCGCCACCGGCGCGCGCATCCTCGCCACCGCAGCGAAGAACCTCGTCGAAAACGGCGGCGGGCGCACCTTGGTCTCCATCTGCGCGGCCGGCGGCCAGGGCGTCACCGCGATCATCGAGCGCTAGATCATCCACTCTCACCTCGAGAAAGGTTCCACCCATGTCTCAACCCACCACCACCCAAGCCGATCGCAAGCAGGCGAAGCCGGAGAAGAACCGCCCGGCCACGCTTCCCGTGCCGGGTGACTCTGCCGTCGCCGGCGTGCTCGCCGACGTCCTCGACGGCCCCTATGCCGAGGCAAAGAACAAGCTGCGCCCGCTGCTTAACGACGCCTCCTTCCTGCCCCCAGTCGAGGGCAGCCTCGACGAGCTGCGCGCCGCGAACCTGGAGAAGGTCAAGGCCGTCGCCGCGTCCGGCGAGATCCAGCCGTCGTTCTCCCCGCTCAACGGCGGCGAGGGCAAGGTCACTGCTGGCGTGACCTCGCTTGAGCTGATCGCCCAGGTCAACAACTCTGTCTGCATCAAGTCCGGCGTGCAGTTCGGCCTCTGGGGCGGCGCGATCGACGCGCTGGGCACCGAGCGCCACGTGAAGTTCGCCCAGGGTGCGATGGATCTCTCCATGCTCGGCTGCTTCGCCATGACGGAGATGGGCCACGGCTCCAACGTCCAGCATGTGGAGACCACCGCGACCTTCGACCCGGAGACCCAGGAGTTCATCATCAACTCCCCGACCCCAAGCTCGAAGAAGGCCTACATCGGCAACGCCGCGCGCGACGGCCGCTGGGCCGCCGTCTTCGCGCAGCTCTACACCCCGGACTCCGAGGAGTCCCGCGGCGTGCACTGCTTCATCGTGCGCATCCGCGAGGAAGACGGCACCGACGCTCCCGGCGTGACCACATCCGACCACGGACACAAGGGCGGCCTGCTCGGCGTGGATAACGGCATGATCATGTTCGATCACGTGCGTATCCCGCGCGAGAACCTGCTCAACCGGTTTGCCGACGTCACCGAGGACGGCACCTACGTCTCGCCCATCGAGAACCCGAACCGCCGCTTCTTCACCATGCTGGGTACTCTTGTGCGCGGCCGTATGGGTGTGGGGGCCTCCGCCGCCGGCGCGACCCGCGCTGGCCTGGCACTGGCGGTGAAGTACGCCAACGTGCGCCGCCAGTTTGAGGCCGGTGACGAATCCAAGGAGGCGCGCCTGATCGACTACCGTCAGCACCGCCGCCGCCTGCTCATCCCGTTGGCGAAGTCGTACGCGCTGATGACCTTCCAAAACGCGATCCTGCAGCGCTTCCAAAACCAGATCGACGCCCAGTTCGCCGGGGACTGGGACCCCGCCCGCCCGACGAAGGAGCAGGACCGCGCCGGCCGCGAGATGGAGACCCTCGCCGCGATTTTTAAGGCCACTGCCTCCACCCACGCCAATTCCACGCTGCAAACCTGCCGCGAGGCGTGCGGCGGTGCCGGTTACATGTCGGAGAACCTCCTGACCACCTTCCGCGCCGATGTCGACATCTTCACCACATTCGAAGGCGACGACACAATTTTGCGTCAACTTGCGGGCAAGAACCTGCTCACCGCCTACGGGTGGGAGGCAGCGAGCTGGTCTCCGTTCGACATCGCCAAGCACGTCGCCTCCAACGTCGGCGACATCCTCGCGCGCCGCTCTGGCATCGCTGCAGGTATTGAGACCATTTCCGACCGTGTCACCGGCACAGGTTCGCTGTTCGAGGCCGACACTCAGCTGCGCATTCTGCAGTACCGCGAAGAGCAGGTGCTTGAGTCGCTCGTGCGCCGCGTTCAGTCCGCCCGCAAGATGGATCGGGCAGAGGCGGCGAAAGTTATCGACCGCGCCCAGGACCACCTGCTGGCCATGGCGGATGCCTACGGCGATCGCATGCTGCTGCAGTCCATGATCGAGGCCGAGGGGCAGCTGGAGGAGGGCAGCACCGCCCGCGCCGTCTTCGAGCAGGTCCGTGACCTCTTCGCGCTCAATGCCATCGTGGAGCACGCAGACTGGTACCAGGAGCACGGCGCGCTCTCCGCGGGCCGCTCCAAGGCCGCGAAGGCCGCCGTCAACGACCTGGTCGACTCGCTCGGCCCGTGGTCCGAGACTCTTGTCGACGCCTTCAAGATCCCCCAGGTCGTCCTCGACCGCCCGATGATGACCAACGGCGGCACCGACCTGAGCTAGTGGGCTGCTCCCGCTAGGCGCCGCGTATAGAGCTCCCCGCACGTTGAGGCGGGGAGCTTTGTGCTGCCCAGGGGTATTTCCTGCCTCGCTCCCGCGTGCGGGATACGCATCCTCACAGTAAGGTTTCACACTATGACTACCACGAAGACAACCGTCGCCGCGGCCGTCACCGCGGCCGCTCTTGCGCTCTCCGCCACCTCCCCGGCGAGCGCGGAGCAGGCCCAGGACAACACGTCCGGCAAAGACACCACCCAGCAATCCTCGGGGCCGATCCCCGGCGATCTCACGCTGCCCAGCGCCGCGCCCAAGACCGCCCCGGTGCTCGCCTCGTCCATGGCCTCATCGATGGCCGGGTCCTCGACGCAGGAGGTCCTCGCGACGACGCAGGCCGGCTGGGTTCTGCTGTGGATTGGCGTCTCCGCCACCATCCTCGGGGGCATCTACCAGGTGGCCAACCAGGCTGGCCTCGTGCCTCCCATCCTGTTTCCCGCCCCGCCTGCCGCCTAGGGCGGGCCACTAAGAGACAACCCCGCCTCTCGTGCCCACCGCGGGGCATGAGAGGCGGGGTTGCCTGGAATCTGTGGTGTCCTAGCGCGTCACCACCGGCGTGTCCTTCGACGGGCCGTACTTAGCTAGCAGCGTCGAGGCCTCCTGGGCGGTATCGCCCTGGGAGGTCTGGGCGAGGTGGGCGAGGTTGTCCGGCAGCGCGCGGCCGCGGTGCGCCATGGCCTCGACGTAGAGCTTGCCCGCGCGGTAGGACGAGCGCACGAGCGGGCCCGACATGACGGCACCGAAGCCCATCTCGTAGGCGGCGTCGCGGTACTCGATGAACTCCTCCGGCTTCACCCAGCGGTCAATCGGGTGGTACTGCGGGCCCGGGCGCAGGTACTGGGTAATCGTGATGATGTCGGTTCCGGCGTCGACAAGATCGCGCAGCGAGTCGAGGACCTCCTCGCGCGTCTCGCCCATGCCGAGGATGAGGTTGGACTTCGTAATCAGCCCGAAGTCGTGGGCCTGGCGGATGACGTCGAGGGAGCGCTCGTAGCGGAACGCCGGGCGGATGCGGCGGAAAATGCGAGGGACCGTCTCGACGTTATGCGCGAAGACCTCGGGCTGGGCCTCGAAGACCTCCTGGAGGAGATCGGGCTTGCCGGAGAAGTCCGGGGTGAGGTTCTCCACCCCCGTGTGCGGGTTGAGCTCGTGGATCTTGCGCACGACCTCGGCGTAGAGCCAGGCGCCCTCGTCCTCGAGGTCGTCGCGGGTCACGCCGGTGATCGTGGAGTAGTTCAGGTTCATCTCGCGCACCGATTCGGCCACGCGCGCGGGCTCGCCGCGGTCGAGCGGCTCCGGCTTGGCGGAGTTGATCTGGCAAAAATCGCACCGGCGCGAACAGTTCGCCCCGCCGATGAGGAACGTTGCCTCGCGCGATTCCCAGCACTCGTGAATGTTTGGGCAACCTGCCTCTTGGCACACGGTGTGGAGGGAAGCGCCCGCCACTTTCTTCTTCAGGTCCTCGTACTCGGGACCGGTTTTCACGGCGTTGCGGATCCACCGCGGCTTAGCCTCGATCGGGGTTTGCGCGTTTCGCTTCTCGACGCGCAGGAGCTTTCGGCCTTCTGGTGAAACAGTCACGCCCTCAAGCCTAACCCCAGTGTCAAGGCCCTAGAGCACCCGGGTCAGGCCCTTCGACGGGTCGGGCGCGGAGGCGAAGGTGTGGTTGGCCACGACAAGCTCCCCGGTAAGAGCGCGATCAAGGGCGTCGATAAGCGGCGCCTGCATATCCGCGGGTGTGATCGTGCGGCCAAGCTCCAGGCTCATCGTGGTCACATCGGCATCCGAAATTCCGCACGGGACGATGTGAGAGTACGCCTCGAGGGAATTGTTGCAGTTGAGCGAGAGCCCGTGCATGGTCACCCCGCGGGTGATGCGGATACCCAGAGCGGCGACCTTGCGGTCCCTCGCGGGCGCCTGCTCGCTGGCCGCCCGGGTGGTGTGCGGCACCCACACGCCGGAACGGCCATCGATCCGGCCGGCGGTGCTCACCCCGCTGCGGCGGATCGCCTCGATGGCGGCCTCCTCTAATCGACGCACGTAATCGACGACATCGACGGGGTTTGCAAGCTTAATGATGGGGTAGACGACAAGCTGGCCCTTGCCGTGCCACGTGATGCGCCCGCCGCGGTCGACAGCGACGACCGGGGTGTCGTTATCCGGGAGGTCTTCTGGCTGGGTACGCTTCCCGGCGGTGTAGGTATCGGGGTGCTCGAGGACTAAGACGGTATCGCCGATCTCGTCGGCGGCGCGCTGGCTGGCGAGGGCTTGCTGCAGCTCCCACGCCTCCGTGTAATCGATGACACCGAGGTCGCGAACGTCCAAAGGCCCACCCGCGTCGCGGATGGGCTGGTCGCTTGGAAAGAAAGGCTTACGAGGTGCGGTCATAGACCTCACTGTAGACCTTCGGGGCCTCCGGGAGGGCTAGATTCCGTTGGCCGCGCCGTACTCGTCGGCGGTGAGGAGCGGGCCGGCCGCGGAGACGGTGACCTCGAAGAGCCAGCCCTCACCGAATGGGTCGGAGTTGATGACCTCGAAGTTGCCGTCGATGTCCTCGTTGACGGCGGCGACGGTGCCGCTGACGGGGGAGTAGAGGTCGGAGACCGACTTCGTCGACTCGATCTCGCCGCAGGTCTCGCCCGCGGTGACCTCGTCGCCAACCTGGGGCAGGTCGGCGAAGACGACCTCGCCGAGGCGGTCGGCGGCCACGGAGGTGATGCCGACGCGCACGACGGTGCCCTCAGCGACGTCGGCGGGGGCGTTGATCCACTCGTGGTCCTCGGAGTAGGAGTAATCCTGGGGCAGTTGGTTCGACATGGCGGTTTACGCTTCCTTTCGGGTGTAGAAGGGGGTCTCCACGATAGTAAACGGATAACGGCGCCCGCGGATGTCAACCTCCACGGCGGTGCCAATCTCCGCGCGCTGCGGGTCGAGGTGAGCCAGCGCCACGGGGTAGCCGAGAGTGGGGGAGGGCTGGCCGGAGGTGACCGTGCCGATCTTCTCATCGCCCACAAAGACCTCGGAACCTGCGCGTGCGGCGCGCCGCTCCGTGGAGGTCAGCCCGGCGATCGTGACAGTGGGCTCGCGGCCCACAAGCGCGTCCTTGCCCACGAAATCGGCTTCCTTCTTGGCAAAGGCGCGGCCCATGCCGGCCTCCACAGGGGTGATCTCAGCGCTGAGCTCCTGGCCGTAGAGCGGCATCGCCGCCTCGAGGCGCAGCGAGTCGCGGGCGGCGAGCCCGCACGGCGTGCCGTGGGCGACCACGGCGTCCCACACCGTCCGGGCCTGATCGAAGGAGGTGTAGATTTCAAACCCGTCCTCGCCGGTGTAGCCGGTGCGTGCCACGATGACGTCGACATCACCTATCGCCATCTCGCCTGCGGAATAGTAGGTGAGCTCGCCCGGCGCGCCGCTGACAAGCGGCTCGAGCACCTCCAGGGCGCGCGGGCCCTGGATGGCGATCAAGGCGATCTCCTCGCTGCGGTTAGTGAGCGTGACGTCGAAATTCTCCGCGCGTGCCTGGAACGCCGCCCACACGGTCGCCGTGTTCGCGGCGTTGGGGACGACGAGGTAGCGGTCCTCGGCGAGCTTGTAGCTGATGAGGTCGTCCAAGATGCCGCCGTCCTCGGCGACGATCATGGAATATTTCGCCTTGCCCACCTTCAAGGTGGAGAGCGAGGAGATGAGCGCGTAGTCGAGGAACGCCCCGGCGTCCGGGCCCACGACATCGATCTCGCCCATGTGGGAGAGGTCGAAGATGCCGACGTCCCCGCGCACCGCGCGGTGCTCGTCGAGCTCGTTGGCGTACTTCAGCGGCATGGTCCAGCCGCCGAAATCGGTAAACGACGCCCCCAGCTCTTCGTGGGCGGGCTTAAGCGGTGATTCTGGCATGGGTCACAACCTTCCTTACTTCTTGTTCTCTTCAGTGGAGACGACGTCGATCTCCTCGACGGCCTCGGGTTCAATGTCGAAGGCCTCCGGCGGCGGGCAGGCGCACACGAGGTTGCGGTCGCCGTACGCCTCGTCGATGCGGCGCACCGGCGGGAAGTACTTCGCGTGAATCAGCCCGTCGACCGGGTAGGCTGCCTGCTCGCGCGTGAACTCGTAGGGCCACTGCTCGCGGGTGACGCTGTAGGCGGTGTACGGGGCGTTGTGGATGACGGACTTTTCGTATTCCACCTTGCCCGAGGCGATCTCGTCGATCTCGGCGCGAATGGAGCGCATCGCCTCGATGAAGCGCTGCAGCTCGCCGAGGTCCTCGGACTCCGTCGGCTCCACCATGAGCGTGCCCGCCACGGGGAAGGCCAGGGTCGGGGCGTGGAAGCCGTAGTCGACGAGGCGCTTGGCCACGTCGGTCGCGCTCACACCGGATTCCTTCTCGATGCCGTTGAGGTCGAGGATGCACTCGTGGCCCACCAGCCCCTCGTTGCCGGTGTAGAGCACGGGGAAGGAGTCCTTTAGCTCGTGCGCGAGGTAGTTCGCGGTGAGCACGGCGCTCTGCGTCGCCTTCTTCAGGCCCTCCGCCCCGCTCATGGCGATGTAGGCCCACGAGATCGGGAGCACCCCGGCGGAGCCGTAGGTTGTCGACGAAATCGGCACCCCGCCCTCGGCCGGGGCGTCCTGCGCCGCCGATTCCCAGGAGACCTGCGGGTCTGCCGGGAGGAAGGGGACGAGGTGCTCGGCAACCCCGATCGGGCCGACGCCCGGGCCGCCGCCACCGTGGGGGATGGTGAAGGTCTTGTGCAGGTTGAGGTGGCTGACGTCGCCGCCGAAATCGCCCGGGCGGCCAATCCCCGCCAAGGCGTTCATGTTTGCCCCGTCGATGTAGACCTGCCCGCCGGCCGCGTGGACCTTCTCCGCCACGGTTTGCACCGTGTCCTCGTAGACGCCGTGGGTCGAGGGGTAGGTCACCATGATCGCCGCGACGCGGCCGGCGTGCTGCTCAAGTTTCGCGTCGAGGTCGGCCAAGTCGATGGAGCCGTCCGGGGCGGTCTTGACCACGGCGACGCGCAGGTTCGCCAGCGTCGCGGAGGCGGCGTTCGTGCCATGCGCGGAGGCCGGGATGAGGCAGACATCGCGCTCAGCCTCACCGTTGGAGAGGTGGTAGCGGCGGATGGCCAAAAGCCCCGCGAGCTCGCCGGTGGCCCCGGAGTTCGGCTGCACGCTCACCGCGGCGTACCCGGTGAGCTCAACGAGCCAGTCGGAGAGCTCAGCGATGAGCTCGCGCCACCCCTCGGTGTACTCGTCCGGGGTGAACGGGTGGACGTTGGCGAAGCCCGGCCAGGTGATCGCTTCAAGGCCCGCGGTCGGGTTGAGCTTCATCGTGCACGAGCCGAGCGGGATCATCGTCCGGTCGAGCGCGAGGTCCTTATCACCCAGCGAGCGGATGTAGCGCATCATCTGGGTCTCGGAGTGGATGGTGTTAAACGTCTCGTGGGTGAGGAACTCCGTGGTGCGCGCCAGCCCGGCAGGCAGGCGCTCCCCGCCGGCGGTGACCGACCCGCCGAAGGCCTCCACGAGCGCGCGCAGGTCCTCGTCCTCGGTATCCTCGCCGAAGCTCACCACGACCGTATCGGCGCCGATGGTGCGCACGAGGTAGCCGCGCTCGGCGAGGCTGCGCTTGATCTCCTCCGCCCTGCCGGCGACCTCCACAGCGACAGTGTCGAAGAAGTTCTCGTGCTTGACCGTGGCGCCGCTCGCGCTTATCGACGCCGCAAAGCTCGCCGCCCGGCCATGCACCGCGCGAGCGATCTCCACCAGCCCCTGCGGGCCGTGGTAGACCGCGTACATCGACGCGGTGACGGCGAGCAAGGCCTGCGCGGTGCAGATGTTCGATGTCGCGCGCTCGCGGCGGATGTGCTGCTCGCGGGTCTGCAGCGCGAGGCGGTAGGCGGGGTAGCCCTCCGCGTCGACGGAGACGCCAACGAGGCGGCCCGGCATCTGGCGCTTGAGCTTGTCGGTCACGGCCATGTACGCGGCGTGGGGACCGCCGTAGAACAGCGGGACGCCGAAGCGCTGCGTTGTACCGATCGCGATGTCGGCGCCCAACTCGCCCGGGGACTCGAGAAGCGTCAGCGCGAGAATATCGGCATCGACGGCGGCGAGGCCACCGCGCTCGTGGATGGCCTCGATGATGGGCCGGGGATCGAAGATGTCGCCCTCGGTGCCCGGGTAGGCGATGACCACGCCGACGAGGTCCTCGCCCACGACGCCCTGGGTGAGGTCCGCAACCTCAACCTCGAGGTCGATGGCGCGGGCGCGCTCCGAGGCGACGGCGATGACCTGGGGGTGCAGTCGGGCGTCGAGAAGAACCCTGCGTCCCTTCTTCACCGCGCGGGACATCAGGCCGATCGCCTCGCCCGCGGCGGAGGCCTCGTCGAGGAGGGAGGCGTTGGATACGGGCAGGCCGGTGAGGTCTTGCACCATGGTCTGGAAGTTCAGCAGCGCCTCGAGGCGGCCCTGGGAGATCTCCGGCTGGTAGGGCGTATAAGCGGTATACCACCCGGCGTCCTCGACAACGCCCCGGCGGATCACCGGCGGCGTGATCGTGGAGGAAAAGCCCTGCCCGTAGAACGCCTTGAGGACGACGTTTTTGCCCGCGAGTTCGCGCAGGCGCTCCTGGGCCTGCTGCTCGCTCAAGGGGGCGGGGAGGTTGATCGGCTGCGTCGCCTTAATGCCCGCAGGCATCGCAGTATCTACTAACGCCTCGACGCTGTCGTAGCCCAGAGCCGAGAGCATTTCGTGCTCCTCCGGCTGGTTGGGCCCCACGTGACGGGAAATGAAATCCAACGCGTACTCCTTGGGTAAGTGGTGAGTGAGAGCAATGTGCAAAACTCAGCAACCCCAGTCTAACGAGTAGCGCGACACACCAATGGCATCTAGGTGGCTGAACTAACAAAACGCCTGTGACATTGCGGACAGTTCGCCGCCCCCCCGGTGCCGGAAACGCGCACACCCCCGCTCCCAAGTCAAGGGAAGGCGGGGGTGAGACGGTCGCGCAGCGCGGGTGCTAGAGGCCCAAGTCTGCTTCGAAATCGCCCTTTTCGATGCGGTCGCGGATCGTCGAGACGAAGCGACCCGCATCGGCGCCGTCGACGAGCTGGTGGTCGTAGGTAAACGGCAGGTAGGTCATCTGGCGGATCGCGATGGCGTCCACCCCGTTTTCGGTCACCACCACCGGGCGCTTCTCAATCGCCGCGGTGCCCAGGATGCCCGCCTGCGGCGGGGTGAGAATCGGGGTATCGAGCATCGCCCCGGACGAGCCGATGTTGGTCACGCTGAACGTCGCCCCGGTGAGGTCGTCCGGGCGAAGCTTCTTGCTGCGCGCGCGCTCCGCAAGATCGGCGATCCCCTTCGCAATGTCGGCGAGGTTCATCTTGTCCACGTTCTTGAGCACCGGAACGAGCAGGCCCTGCGGGGTATCCACGGCGATACCGATGTTGACCTCGGAGTGGTAGGTAATCGTCTTCGCCTCCGCGTCGTAGGACGCGTTGACGTTCGGATGCGAGACCAGTGCCTCGGCCGTGGCCTTGACAAAGAACGCGAGGTAGGTGATGTTCACGCCGTACTTCTCTACGAAGGCCGGCTTGACGCGCTTGCGCAGGGCTGCCACCGCCGTGACGTCCACCTCCTGGACGTGGGTGAGCTGAGCGGTGGTCTGCAGAGACTCGACCATCTTCGCCGCCGTGATCTGGCGGATCCGCGAGGCCTTCTGGGTGGTGCCGATGAGATCCTTCTTCGCCGGATCGACGCCGACGGTGGACCACCGAGACTGCGGGTCATCCTGCGCCGCCGGGGTCGCGGCGGGCGCAGCCGCGCCGGCGGATTCCTGCTGCGCTGCGGAGCCTGCGCCCGCGGCAGCGAGCACGTCCTGCTTGCGGATGCGCCCGCCGACGCCGGTGCCCTCGATGGTGGTGAGATCCACGCCGTGCTTATCGGCGAGCTTGCGCACCAGCGGGGTGACGTAGGGGACCTTGTCGCCGCGGCCCTCAACCTTCGCCGCTGCCACCGGCGCCTGCTCGGAGGCCTTCTCCTCAGTGCCCGTGGGCTGCGCCGCGGGCTGTGCGGGGGCCGCCGGCTCCTCTCGCTTTACTGCCGTATCGTCCTTGCCCTCGTCCTCCGCCGGGGCGGGAGCCTTCTCGCTCGGGGCAGCCTCGGCGGCAGCGGGATCACCGATGACGGCGATGGCCTCGCCCACGGCGACGGTGTCGTCCTCGCCCGCGAGGATCTCGAGGATCGTGCCGGAGACGGGGGAGGGGATTTCGGTGTCGACCTTGTCGGTGGAGACCTCGAGGAGCGGCTCGTCCGCCTCGACGGTATCGCCGACGGACTTCAGCCAGGTGGTAATCGTGCCCTCGGTGACGGACTCGCCGAGCTCCGGCATTTCTACCTTGGTGGTCTCCCCGGAGTGGGCGGCGGGGGCAGAGGCGTCCTGCGGCTCCGCAGCGTTGTCGTTCCCGTTGTCGTCCCCGGCGTCGGTGCGGGCCTGAGGCTCGCTCGGGGCGGAGCTGGCGGGCGCGGCGTCTTTATCGCCGATGCGCGCGATGACGGCGCCGACCTCAATCGTGTCGTCTTCGTCAGCGAGGATCTCGAGGATCGTGCCGGAGACGGGGGAGGGGATTTCGGTGTCGACCTTGTCGGTGGAGACCTCGAGGAGCGGCTCGTCCGCCTCGACGGTATCGCCGACGGACTTCAGCCAGGTGGTAATCGTGCCCTCGGTGACGGATTCGCCGAGCTCCGGCATCTCCACGTCTGTCGCCGAGCCTGCGGAGGCGGGCTTTTCGGGTGCCGGTTGCTCCGCGGCGGGGGCGGCGGCCTCCGGCTCCTTAGCGGGCGCCTGCTCCGCCTGCTCTCCCGCCTCACCAATGAGCGCGATGACCTCTCCGACCTCGACGGTGTCGTCCTCTTCGGCCTTGATCTCGAGGATCGTGCCGGAGACGGGGGAGGGAATTTCGGTGTCGACCTTGTCGGTAGAGACCTCGAGGAGCGGCTCGTCGGCCTCAACGGTATCGCCGACGGACTTCAGCCAGGTGGTAATCGTGCCCTCGGTGACTGATTCGCCCAGCTCGGGCATCTCGACAGAGTGCGCCATATTTTCGTCTCCTCGCAGGTTTTTCAAGTCGTGTTTGACGGGGTGTGACGGTGTCACGTCTCAAGCCATCACACTACTCGCTTCCGCGCGTCCGCGTGGGGGTAAGGGGGCCGTAGGATAGACGGGGTGTTCAACATTTTCGGCAAGCGCACATCGTCCTCCCCCCTCGCGCCTCCGCGGGCCCCGGGCGAGACCATCCGGCCCGAAGACGCTTCCTACCTTGCGCAGTGGGCCAGCGGCAGGGCCTACGTGGAGGGGTTCGTCGAGCCGGAAACCGTGGTCAACGAGATGTCAGTGGTGTTGGTCGACGAGGAGGGGAACTTCACCCGCCGGCGCATCGGCGGGCCGAAGGGGATCGATGCGGTATCCACGCTCCTGGGCATCGCGCTTTACGACGTCGAGGAGACCGGCTACCCCGAGCGAATGCGTAAGAAGATGGAACAAGAGCGCATCTTGCGCCGCCGCGCCGAGCAGCGCGAGCGCCGCGCCAAGTTCGAGCGCGGAGAAAACCCGTACAGCTAGCCCTCAGTAGCTAGCTCGCGGCCTGCTCGGCGGAGAGCTCGATGAGCGCCTGGACGATCGTGCGTGTCGGCGCCCCCGTCGCCCGCTTCGGCGTATACCCGTAGACCCCGGTGGTGTTGAACGCAGGCCCGGCGACGTCGATATGCACCCACTGCGTGCCCTGTGAGACGAAGCGCGAAAGGTAGAGCCCCGCGTAGAGCATCCCGCCGGTGCGGGCGTTGTGAACGTTGCGCAGATCTGCGACGGGGGAGGTGAGCTGCTCGTCCTGTTCCTCGAGAAGCGGCATGGCCCACGCGTCCTCGCCGACCTCACGGCCGAGCTCGGCGATGCGGTCGCGGAACTCATCGGAGCCCATCACTCCGGCGGTGCGCGCGCCGAGGGCGACCATCTGGGCGCCCGTGAGGGTGGCCGTTTCGATGAGGTAGTCGGGGTTGTCCTCGGAGGCGCGCGCAATGGCGTCGGCAAGCACGAGGCGCCCTTCCGCGTCGGTGTTGAGCACCTCGCTGCTCAAGCCGCCGTAGTGGACGATGACATCGCCCGGGTGGGAGGCCGAGCCCGACGGCATGTTCTCCGCCAGCGGCAACCACGCCTCGATGCGCACCGGCAGGCCCAAGCGCGCGGCGGCGGCGATCGCGCCGAGCTGCGCGGCCGAGCCGCCCATATCGGAGATCATCTCCTCCATCTGCGCCGGGGGCTTGAGCGAGATGCCGCCGGTGTCAAAGGTGATGCCCTTGCCCACCAGCGCCACCGCCGGGCGCTCGCTGGCCGCGCCGTTCCACACAAGGTGGACGAGGCGGGGTGGGCGGGCCGAACCCTTGCCCACGGAGACTATTCCGCCGAAGCCATGCTCGGCGAGGTAGGCCTCGTCGTAGACCTCCACCTCGAGGCCGCACTGGGAGGCGACCTCTTCCATCACCCGAGCGTAGGACTCGGGATAGAGGAAGTTCGCGGGGGTATTGACAAGGTCGCGCACCAGCAGCACGGATTCCGCGACCACGACCGCGCGCTCGAACTCCGCCCTTGCCCGCTCCGTGTCCGGGCACACCACCGTGACTCGCACCCGGGCGGAGCCCGCGGCCTCCTCGCCCTCGGGGGACTTCAGGCCTGAGTAGGCGTAGCTGCCCAACATCAGGCCCTCGACGATCGGCCGCACGCCGAGCTCGGTGGTGATCGTGGCCCGGTCAATGCCGTCTAATCCCGCGAGCGAGCGCGCCGCGCACCCGGCGGCGCGGCGCACGGCTTCATCGTCGATCTCATCGGAGTGGCCGAGGCCGAAGGCGATGGTGAGCGATGAGCCGTCGAGCAGGCGGGTGATCTCCCCGGCCTTGCCTGTTGCCCCGAGGTGCTCCAACGCCTCGAGCGTGCCCGGTGTGCTCATCGCGGTGATAGGGAGCTCTAGGCCGTCACCCGCGGCAGCGGGTACGAGACGCACCCCGGGATCGGCGGGGAGCGAGGTGGCAAACTCCACCGCTACGTGGGAGCCGCGGGCGGGCAAAGAGACCTCGAAGGTCATGGAAGAATCACACCTTTCACGCTGTGCAAAGACTAGTTGGGCGGAGCCGGGCGCGCGGCGTCGGCGCAATCGGCAACCAGAGCCAACCGTACCGTGCGGCCGGAGTAGTGTGTGACCCATGACCTCCCTCGAATTTGCTGTGACCGAAAACCCGCGCCCCGCAACCGACGCCGAGCGCGCGGAGGTGCTGCGTGAGCCACAGTTCGGCCAAGTTTTTACTGACCACATGGTCTCTATCGATTACGACCGCGAGTCTGGGTGGCACAACGCCCAGGTGCGGCCGTACGCACCCATCACCCTCGACCCGGCGGCGAGCGTTTTGCACTACGGCCAGGCGATCTTCGAGGGGCTCAAGGCCTTCCGCAACCGCGGCGGGGCGATTACCACCTTCCGGCCCGAGGAAAACGCCAAACGGCTGCGTGCCTCCGCGCGCCGCCTCGCCATGCCGGAGCTGCCAGAGGAGCTCTTCCTCGAGGCAATCCACCAGCTCGTGGCCGTAGACCAGCGCTGGGTTCCCCAAGCCGGCGGGGAATCCTCCCTCTACCTGCGCCCGTTTATGATCGGCACTGAGGCCTCGCTCGGGGTGAAACCCTCGTCGAGCTACACCTTCTACGTCATCGCCTCGCCCGTCGGCGCCTACTTCACCGGCGGGGTTCGGCCCGTGTCCGTGTGGATCTCCGAGGAATACGTCCGAGCCGCCCCCGGTGGTACGGGCGATGCGAAGTTCGCTGGCAACTACGCCGCCTCCCTCCTCGCGCAGGCGCAGGCCGACGAAAAGGGGTGCGACCAGGTCGTCTGGCTCGACGCCATCGAGCGACGCTACATCGAGGAAATGGGCGGGATGAACCTCATGTTTGTCTACGGTACGGAAGATACCGGGGTCACGGTGGTCACCCCGGAGCTCTCGGGCTCGCTCCTCCCCGGCATCACGCGCCTTTCCCTGCTGCAGGTCGCGCGCGACCTCGGCTACGAGACGCAGGAGCGGCGCATCACCGTCGACGAGTGGCGCGAGGGCGTGGCCGCGGGAGATATCACCGAGACCATGGCGTGCGGCACTGCCGCGGTGATCACCCCCGTGGGCAAGGTCATGTCCAATGGCGGGGAGTTTGTCGTCGGCGGCAACGAGCCGGGCGAGGTGACCATGAAGATGCGTAAGCGACTGCGCGCCATCCAGGAGGGGGAGGTCGAAGACACCCACGAGTGGAACCACGTCCTCGTGGATGCGGACTCCGTCACCGGCACTGACACTGACACTGACACTGACACCGTCTCCTAGACCTGGCTCCCAGATCCCGGTCGGGGCCGCCCCCCCGGGGGGGCTACTCGCGGCCGCCGAGCTCCTCGCCGACGAGCTCTGCGGCGGTGTTGATGACGGGAAGGGCGAGCAGCGACCCCGCGGCCTGACCCGTGGACATGTCGAGGGCGAGGACGGGGGTCAACCCGAGCGCCTGGACGCAGACGGTGTGGCACGGCTCCGGGCTGAGCTGTCCCGCCGCGAGCCACCGCTTGGTGCCGGGGGCGAGCTTTTCGGCAACGAAGGCCGCCACCGCGCCGTAGGCGCTATCGATAAGCACGGGCGTGCGCCGCACCGCGGCCTGCGCGATAAGCGCGACGAGGAAGACGAAGTCGGGGGAGGAGGCGACCCGCAGGACGCGCTCGGTGTCGTCGGCGAAGTCGCGGCAGCGGAACATGGCGTCGCGCACCGCGGCGACCTTGACCTTCCACACATCGTCGCTAATCCCGCTCCCGCGGCCCACCGCGACGACGGGTTCTGTACGGGTGAGCACGCCGAACACAACCGCTGCAACGGTGGTGTTTCCCACCCCGACATCGCCGGGGATGATGAGGTCGGTGCCGGCGTCGACCTCCTGATCAGCCACCTCCACGCCCAGCGTCAGGGCGCGATCGAACTCCTCGGCGCTCATGGCGTCTTCGATGTCGATGGCGCCGCAGGGGGCGGTGACGAAGGCGTCGATAAGCCGCAGCGAGGAGTTCGCGGCCCGCGCCACGCTGTTCCCGGGCCCGCCGCCGGAGCGGATCTCCTCGACCTGCGCGGCCGAGGCCTCTGGGGCGTACGCGGACAGGCCGCGGGTCGCGACGCCGTGGTTGCCCGCCACGACGATGGCGCGGGGGCGCTCAAACGGGGCGGGCACGGTCTCCGACTGGCACGCGGCCACCCACGCCGCGATCTCCCCGAGGCGGCCGAACGAGCGCCCGCGGACCGAGGCCGCGAGGGCCTCGCGCACCTGCGCCGCGGCGGCTTCGTCTGGCGTATCGACGCCCCGAAACAGCTCCCGGCTGCTCGTGTGAGGCTGCCCGTTCACGTCAGTTGACCTTCTTGCCCGCGGCAACCCGCGGCTTCGGGGTGCGCCAGCGGCGCGGCTGGGTGGCACGGGAGAAGGCGTACATGCCGAGCGCAAACCCGGTCTCGCCGCTGCCCGGGAACTTCTGCGTCACGGCGCGGTTGGCACCGCGGCCGATGATCAACGCCTCGGCGATGATGGTGATCATAAACGCCAGTGAGATCAACGAGATCGCGTTGGCAACCTGCGGGGTGGCGTAGGACACCGCGAACGTCAACACGAGGATGACCAGCGCCGCCGGCATGACCCAGTTGTTGATGAAGCGCCGCGAGTCCACCCAGTCGCGCACAAAGGCGCGGACCTCGCCTTTGTCGCGGTCGAGCATGTAGCGCTCATCGCCGGCGTCCATCCTCGCCTGGGCCTCGCGGGTTGCCTCCCGGCGCTGCTCGCGCTGGCGCTTCTTGTAGTCCTTCCACTCCTGTGGGGACATGGACTTCTTCAGTTCCTTGTTGCGCTGAGCCTGCTGCGCCGGTGTGAGCGCGTTCGGGTCGCGCACCACCCCGCGCTTGATCTCCTGCTCGTGGCGCTTCGGGGTGGGGCGGCCCTTCGGCGGGGTATAGCCCTTGGGCAGCGGCGCGTCGCCCTGGGCTCTAGGCCCGGCGCTTTCGCGGGACGCACCTGCGTTCTTTTTGGCCGAGCCCTTGGGGCCTGCGGGCTCCTTCGGCAGCTCGATCGCCGTCGAACCGCCCTCGCTATCGGATTTCTGCCACGGAATTCTCACGCGTCCCAGGCTACAAGGCGCCCGGCCCGCTCTGGGAATAAACCCGCCGGGCGGATCGTTGGATCCGGTAGTTCGGAGATGCGGGTCATAGCCCTCCTCGCCCTCGCGTGGGGCCTTCCGCCTCCCTCCGGCCCGCGGCTCGGTGAGTAGTCTGTATCGAAGAAAACGTTTTTCATACCGCGTTTCATACCGCGACAGGGCACACCGAGCGCGGAAACCACGACATAGTTGCCAAGGAGTACCCACATGACTGCACCGACCTCGACTACGGGAGTCACCCTCACGGACGCCGCCGCCGCGAAGGCGAAGGCCCTGCTCGACCAGGAGGGGCGCAACGACCTGTCCCTGCGCATCGCGGTCCAGCCGGGCGGCTGCGCGGGCCTGCGCTACCAGCTCTACTTCGATGATCGCGACCTCGACGGCGATAAGGCCGACGAGTTCGGCGGGGTGCGCCTCGTGGTGGACAAAATGAGTGTTCCCTACCTCATGGGCGCGACGATCGATTTCGCCGACACGATCGAGCAGCAGGGCTTTACCATCGATAACCCCAACGCCGGCAGCTCCTGCGCCTGCGGCGATTCCTTTAACTAGGCCGCCCTCGCCCCAATCCCCCTGCGCCTCGCGGGGGGATTTTTACGCCGCGGGTAGGCCCTCTAAAGGGTGACGGGGTAGTCCTTGCGCTCGATGCCCGGGTCGATGCGGTGCTCGACGAAGATGCCGTGCCAGATCATAAAGGCCAGCACCGTCCACAGGCGCCGGGAGTGGTCGCTTACCCCCTCGCGGTGCTCCTTGAGCATCGCGAGGACCTCGGGGATGTTGAAGATCTCGTCGGTGCCGGAGGCCTTGATGGTGTCCTCGGCCCACCCGTAGAGTTCGTCGCCGGCGAGCCAGTGGCGCAGCGGGACCGGGAATCCCAGCTTCTTGCGGTGCAGCACGTGCGCCGGGACGATCGACTCCATCGCCTTGCGCAGGGCGTATTTGGTGGTGCCGTGCGTGATCTTTTGGTCGACGGGGATCGTTTGGGCGACCCGGAAGACCTCCTTATCCAAAAAGGGCACGCGCAGCTCCAAGGAGTTGGCCATGTTCATCTTGTCCGCCTTGACCAGGATGTCTCCGCGCATCCACGTGAACAGGTCGAGGTTTTGCATCCGCGCCACCGGGTCCATCTCGGTGGAGGCGGCGTAGATGGGGGCGGTGACCTCGCGGTGATCCCACTCGGGCTTGGCCCAGGGGATGACGCGCTGGAGCTGGGCGAAGTTGAACGACCGGGCGTTGCCGTAGTAGCGGTCCTCGATCGGGGTGGTGCCGCGCTCGAGCAGGCTCTTGCCCTTCATGCCCTCGGGCAGGATGCGGCTTAACCGGTTGAGGCCACGGTTGAGCGGGGCGGGGATCTTCTCAAACGGCGCGAGCGAGAGCGGCTCTTTGTAGATGGTGTAGCCGCCGAAGAGCTCGTCGGCGCCCTCGCCGGAGAGCACGACCTTGACGTGCTTGCGCGCCTCTTGTGCCACGAAGTAGAGCGGGACGAGGGCCGGGTCTGCGACGGGGTCATCGAGGTACCACATGATCTCCGGGATCGCGCCGGCGAATTCCTCGGGGCTGACGATCTTGACGATGTGCTCGACGCCGATGGCTTCGGCCGATTCGGCGGCGACGTCGACTTCGGAGTAGCCCTCCCGCTCGAACCCCGTGGTAAAGGTCAACAGGTTGGGGTTGTGGCGCTTGGCCAGGGTGGCAATGGCGGTCGAGTCGATGCCGCCAGAGAGGAAGGAGCCGACTGTGACGTCGGCACGCATGTGCTTTTCGACGCTATCTTCCAGCGCCCCGGCGATAGCCTTGTACAGCTCCTGCTCGGAGCCCCCGCGCACGGGCGTGGTGGAAAACGAGGGGCGGAAGTAGCGCCGCGGCGAGACCTCCTCGCCGGGGCGGAGCGTGACCGTGCACCCGGATTCCACGCGCCTGATCCCCCCGTGGAGGCTCTCGGGCTCGGGCACGTACTGCAGGTCCACGTAGTGCTCGATCGCGCGGCGGTCGAGCCCGAGGTCGAGGCCTATGGCCTCGGCCATCGCGAGGATCGATTTCTTCTCCGAGGCAAACACCGTGCCGCGCGGGGTAGTGGCAAAGTAGAGCGGTTTGATCCCGAACTGGTCGCGGGCCGCGAACATCGTGCGGGTGCGGGTATCCCAGATGAGGAACGCAAACATGCCCCGCAGGTGCTCGACTACGGCCTTACCGAAGTGGTGGTAGCCCACCACGATCGTCTCGCCGTCTCCCTCGGTGGCGAAGGTGTATCCCGCGGCGGTGAGCTCCTCGCGCAGCTCGAGGTAGTTGTAGATCTCCCCGTTAAACACCAGCGCGTAGCGCTGCGGGTCCTCGGCCGGTCCCCAGCGCAGCGGCTGGTCGGAATGGGCGATATCGATAATGGCCAGCCGGTTGAAACCGAAGACGGCGTCAGAGTCGTTCCAGGTCCCCGCCGCATCCGGCCCCCGGTGGTACATGCAGGGCAAAGCCCCCTCGACGGCGCCGATGTATTCCGATGCGTCGCGGTTGGCTGCCAAAAAGCCGACGAGACCGCACATGCGTATAACCCTCCTGACACATAAGGTCGCGCCGCGGCAGCGGCGCGCTGATAGTGAATACCCCAACAATAGGGTGTGTGCTCATACGGCGCGAACCTGGTTCGCGATGCCGCCGCCGTAGAAGACCGGCTGCATCGGGGCCGGTCGCGTCAACCTTTGGCAGGTCCCCGGATGGGGGCCAACTTTAGGATGACACCGCCTACCCACCTGTGTGACCTGGGTAACGCTTCAAGCGTAGGCACGCCTGTGCGGGGCCCCACCACTACGTAAACGCGCAGCACGAGCTGCGGAGATACGAGCGTGTAAGCGTGGCGGGAGAGGCGCGGAAGAAGTGAGGGGAGGGCTGGGCCTAAGAATTCCGACGGGGGAGGGGCGATGAACTATTCTCACTAGGTAGGAATGCTCTGGCACCACCGTGAGCGTTCGTTGGTAGCGCCGCCCCGCGGCGCGGTCGGCGGCGCGCCGGAGCGCCGCGGGCAGAGCCTTAGATACAGGCGTTTATAAGGCGTGGACAGGAAGGCAGACACACGTGCACAAGGAAATGAACCGCAACCTGGGCAAGAAGCTTGCCGTGGCGGGCTCGCTCCTGCTGGGTAGCTTCGCGCTCACCGGCTGCGAGGTAGCCCCGCCGCAGGCCCTGGCCAACGTGCTCGACATGGGCTGGCCGGACCCCGTCACCCCCGAGGGTGCCCAGATGTACAACTTCTGGGTCTGGGTGTGGCTTGCGGCCTGGATCATCGGCATCATCATGTGGGGCCTGTTCCTCTTCGGCATCTTCAAGTGGAACGCCAAGGCGCAGGAGAAGAAGTCGGGCGAGGAGTTCCCGAAGCAGCTCCAGTACTACGTCCCGCTGGAGCTGGGCTTGACCATCGTGCCCATCATCATCGTCTTCGTCTTGTTCTTCTTCACGGTGCAGGCGCAGACGAAGACCGTGGCACTGGATAAGGACCCGGAGGTCACCGTCGATGTCACCGCCTTCCAGTGGAACTGGAAGTTCGGCTACGCGCAGATCGACCCGGCGCTCTCGCCGACGGGGCAGGCCTACGAGGGCGTCGATAAGGAGCGCCAGGCGCAGGCCGAGAAGACGAAGCACGACGCCGAGGAGCTGCCGAACGCGAACCCGATCCACGGCACCTCGCTGGGCGATCTGTCCTACCTTAACTACAACCTCATCGAGACCGTGGGCACCACCGAGGAGGTCCCGGTGCTGGTGCTCCCCACCGACACCCCGATTGAGTTCCGCCTCGCCTCCGGCGACGTCAGCCACGCCTTCTGGGTCCCGGAGTTCCTGTTCAAGCGCGACGTCTACGCCCACCCCGAGGCCAACCAGCAGCAGCGCTCCTTCCAGATCGAGCGCATCGAGCGCGAAGGCGCCTTCGTCGGCCGATGCGCCGAGATGTGCGGTACCTACCACTCGATGATGAACTTCGAGGTTCGCGCGGTCTCTCCGGAAGACTTCGCGGCATACATCGCGTTCCGCAACGACAACCCGGAGGCCTCCAACGCTCAGGCGCTGGAGTCCATCGGCCAGGAGCCCTACGCGACGACGACGCACCCGTTCAACTCGGACCGCACGGGCACGCGCGGCGGCGAGAACTACAACGACCCCAACCAGAACGTCTAAGAAAGCGAGAGTAGAACCATGGGACCCGGCTCTAAAGTCTTCTACGCCCTGGGCACCTTCCTCGGCCTGATGTCCGTCTTCTACATCCTGGCGACGAACTGGGTGGGCGACGATGCCTACCTGTTCGGCGTCGAGTGGGTCGGCAGCGTGGGCCTCGTGCTCGCCACCGCACTCGCGTTCATGCTTGCGGTCTACCTCGACTTCACGGAGCGCCGCATGGACGTCGTCCCGGAGGACTGGGAGGAAGCCGAGATCGAGGACGGCGCCGGCGTGCTCGGCTTCTTCTCGCCCGGCTCGATCTGGCCGTTCGCGATGTCCGCCGCGATCTTCTTCCTCGGCCTGGGCCTGGCGTTTTGGCAGCTCTGGCTCGTCGCCATCGGCGCGGTGCTGTTGATCTGGACCACCACGCAGCTCAACCTGCAATACGGCATCCCCCGCGAGAAGCACTAGAGTTTACGCATCTCCCGCGGAATTTCCCCCCGCCGCCGTCTTCACCCCACGGCGGCGGGGGATTTTTCTGCCCAGGTTTGCTGCGGGCGGGGAGTGTCATACGAAAGTTGGCCCCCGCCCGGGGATGAGAAATATGTGAAATACCTCACCATCGGGAACTTCCCGCCCCCGGGACGCGAGCGTGCGCGGGGCACGGTTTCCGCCGCCTCTGGTGCGGCTGTGGGGGAGCGCGCACGCGCCGCGCGGGTGACCTGCGCCGATCTGCGTCGGATGAGAACGTGCAATAGTTCCCGGCCGTGCGAAAACTTTTCGCACCCACAGTGGGTGGAAAATAACGGCAGGTCCGCCCGGTTCTTTCAGAGGAGATCCGGGGGTATACGAGGTGACTTTCAGGGCCATTCGGTGCGATAATCACATGCGTGACGACCGCAATGAGTAACCAAGAGATGGCGACACCGTCTGATCGTGTCCCTGTGCTGAACCGGCCAAACATGGTCAGCGTGGGCACGATCGCGTTCCTCGCCCAGGAGTTGATGTTCTTCGCCGGGCTATTCGCGATGTACTTCACGTCGCGCGCGAACGGCATGACGGCGGGGGACTGGCACCACCAGACCGAGCACCTCAACGTGCTCTTCGGCCTGATCATCACGATCGTGCTTGTCGCGTCGTCCGTGACATCGCAGTTCGGCGTCTTCGCCGCCGAGCGTGGCGACGTCTATGGGCTGCGTCGCTGGTTCGGCGTGACCATCGCGCTCGGCCTGGTCTTCCTTGGCCTCGTGGCCTACGAGTGGACCGAGATGGTGCTCCACGGCGTGACGCCGCAGGCCAGCGTCTACGGCTCGGTGTTCTACATCATCACCGGGTTCCACATGGCGCACGTCACCGCGGGCATCCTCGCCTTCGTGGTCGTCTTGCTCCGCGTGGCTAAGTCCAAGTTCACCCCGGCCCAGGCCACCGCCGCGATGGCGACGTCCTACTACTGGCACTTCGTCGATGTCATCTGGATCGGCGTCTTTATCACCATCTACCTCGTCCAGTAGGTAAGCGCCCTCCCGCCACGCGCGGGCGGACGACACCGAGGATGGGACAGAACATGACATCGCATTACTACATGAGTCGCTAAAGGGAACATGATGGAAAACACCCCCAAGAAGGCCCCCGCAACGGCGCGGAGTCGCCGCAAGCTGAGGCGTACCGTCGCCGGCGCCGCAGCGCTGACCTTCGGTCTCACCGGCGCCGGCTTCGCCGCAACCGCTCTGGCCCCCAACCCCCAGGTGGCCACCGCGCAGCGCGATGACCAGGCACTGATCCAGGAGGGCAAGGACCTCTACGACACCGCCTGCATCACCTGCCACGGCGCCAACCTCCAGGGCGTGGCCGACCGCGGCCCGTCCCTCATCGGTACCGGCGAGGGCGCCGTGTACTTCCAGGTCAACTCTGGCCGTATGCCGATGATGTCGAACGATGCTCAAGCCGAGCGCAAGCGCCCGCGCTACACCGAGGAGCAGGCGCTGGCCATGGCCGCCTACGTGGCGGCCAACGGCGGCGGCCCCGAGCTCGTCTACAACGAGGACGGCTCGCTGGCCATGGAGGAGCTGCGAGGCAAGAACTACGACGGCCAGATCCAGGCCGGCGACGTCGCCCGCGGTGGCGAGCTGTTCCGCCTCAACTGCGCGTCCTGCCACAACTTCACCGGCCAGGGCGGCGCGCTGTCTTCCGGCAAGTACGCGCCCCACCTTTCTCCCGCTAACGAGCAGGAGATCTACCAGGCCATGCTGACCGGCCCCCAGAACATGCCGAAGTTCTCCGACCGCCAGCTCACCGCGGACGAGAAGAAGGACATCATCGCCTTTATCAAGTCCGCCAAGGAGACCCCGAGCCCGTCCGGTTGGGCGCTCGGCGGACTCGGCCCGGTGTCTGAGGGCATGGCTATGTGGATCATCGGCGTTACCATCGTCGCCGCCGCTGCTATCTGGATTGGATCGCGCTCATGAGCAATGAAGTGAAGAAGAACTACACGAATGCGGAGCTTGACCGCATGAACAACGCCGAGCTCGCCGCTCTCGGTACCGAGCTCGACGATGTGACGGTGGCCTACCGCAAGGAGCGCTACCCGGTCGAGGGTGATCCGCGCGAGAAGTCCGCCGCGGCGAACGTCAACTTCTGGCTGGCGCTGTCCATCCTCATGGGCATCGCGTTTTTCGGTGTCTACCTGTTTTGGCCGTGGGAGCCGAAGTTCCACGGCGACGACGGGCTGTGGATCTACACCCTCTACACCCCGCTGCTGGGCCTGACCTCGATGCTGGGCCTTGGTTCCCTGGGCATCGCGATCATCCAGTACGTGAAGAAGTTCATCCCCGAGGAAATCTCGGTGCAGCGCCGCCACGACGGCCGCTCCAGCGAGCTTGATCGCCGCACGACCACGGCGCTGCTTAACGACGCCTGGGAGACCTCGACCCTGGGGCGTCGCAAAGTGATGATGGGTCTGCTCGGCGGAGCGGGCCTGCTCTCGGGCCTCATGATCGTCGCCCCTCTTGGCGGCATGGTGAAGAACCCGTGGCGTCCGCGCACCGAGATGGGCTACCACGGCGACGGCACCCTGTGGACCCACGGGTGGACGAAGGCCGAGGAAGGCGTGAAGGTCTACCTCGGCCGTGATACCGGTGCGATTGCAGAGCTCCACCACGGCGAGGGCGGAAGCCACTACACCACCGCGGGGATTTCCCGCCTCGTGCGTATGCGCCCGGAGGACCTCGCCGCCGCCTCGATGGAGACGGTCTTCCCGCTCTATGAGGAGGACGTCAACGACGGCTCCACCTACGACGCGGGCCGCGACGTCTACGAAAACCACATGCACTCGATCCACGGGCCGCGCAACGCCGTCATGCTTATCCGCCTGCGCACCGAGGACGCCAAGCGCGTCGTCGAGCGTAAGGGCCAGGAGGAGTTCCACTACGGCGACTACTACGCGTACTCGAAGATCTGCACCCACATCGGCTGTCCGACGTCGCTGTACGAGGCACAGACGAACCGCATCTTGTGCCCGTGCCACCAGTCGCAGTTCGACGCATTGCACTACGGCAAGCCGATCTTCGGGCCGGCCGCGCGTGCGCTGCCGCAGTTGCCTGTGACAGTGGATGAAGAAGGTTACCTCGTTGCCAACGGAAACTTCATTGAGCCCGTTGGCCCGGCATTCTGGGAGCGTAAGTCCTAATGAGCACTAAACTCGCACAGGTCGCAGACAACGTCGACTCGCGCTACACCATCTCCGGTGTCCTGCGGCCGCAGCTAAACAAGGTTTTCCCGACCCACTGGTCGTTCATGCTCGGTGAGATGGCGCTCTACAGCTTCATCATCTTGCTGCTGACCGGTATCTACCTCGCGCTGTTTTTCGATCCGTCGATTACCAAGGTGATCTACGACGGCGCCTACCTTCCGCTTAACGGCGTGGAGATGTCGCGTGCCTACGCCACCGCGCTCGATATCTCCTTCGAGGTGCGCGGCGGCCTGTTCGTCCGTCAGATGCACCACTGGGCGGCGCTGATGTTCATGATGGCGATGTTCGCCCACATGCTGCGCATCTTCTTCACCGGCGCGTTCCGCCGCCCCCGCGAGGCGAACTGGATCATCGGCGTCACCCTCATCCTGGTCGGCATGGCGGAGGGCTTCCTCGGCTACTCGCTGCCGGATGATCTGCTCTCCGGCGTGGGGCTGCGCATCATGTCCGCTATCATCGTCGGCATCCCGATCATCGGCACATGGATCCACTGGGCGATCTTCGGCGGCGACTTCCCGTCCGACCTGATGCTCGATCGCTTCTACATCCTCCACGTGCTTGTGCTGCCGGGCCTCATCCTCGCCCTCGTCGCGGCGCACCTCCTGCTCGTGTGGTTCCAAAAGCACACCCAGTTCCCGGGCCCGGGCCGCACGGAGAACAACGTCGTGGGCATCCGCATCATGCCGGTCTTTGCCGTCAAGGCGATTGGCTTCATGTTCGTCGTCTTCGCGGTTCTCGCGGGCATGGCGGGCCTGACCACCATCAACGCCATCTGGAACCTTGGGCCGTACAACCCGTCGCAGGTCTCCGCTGGTTCGCAGCCCGATATCTACATGCTGTGGACGGACGGCGCGGCCCGCGTCATGCCGGCCTGGGAGCTCTACCTGGGCAACTACACCATCCCCGGCGCGTTCTGGGTGGCCCTCATGTGCGGCATCATGGTCGTGCTGCTCTTTACCTACCCGTTCATCGAGCAGAAGCTCACCGGCGATACCGCCCACCACAACCTGCTGCAGCGCCCGCGCGACGTTCCGGTGCGCACGGGCGTGGGCGTGATGGCCGTGACCTTCTTCCTGCTGCTGACCATCTCCGGCGGTAACGACCACGTGGCGCACTTCTTCCAGATCTCGCTCAACGCGATGACCTGGGTTGGACGCATAGGCCTGATCGTGCTGCCGCCGCTGGCGTACTTCATCACCTACCGCATCTGCGTCGGCCTGCAGCGCTCGGACCGCGAGGTGCTCGAGCACGGTATCGAGACCGGCGTGATCAAGAAGCTGCCGAACGGCGCGTTTGTGGAGATCCACCAGCCGCTCGGCCCGGTCGACGAGCACGGCCACCCGATCCCGCTGGAGTACCACGGCGCGCGTGTGCCGAAGCAGCTCAACCAGCTCGGCTTCGCCGACTCCGAGACCGTGGGTACCTTCGCCCCGGCCGATCCCGAGATCTCCGAGCGGGTGCGCGAGGCCTCCGCGCGCAACCACCACGAGGAGATCGAGACGCTGCGCGCCCTGGAGGAGACCAAGGGTGCGAGCGACCGGGATGCCTCCCTGCGCGAGGGCGAGCAACACTAGCTCCCCTCGAGACCTCTGAAGGGCCCCTCCCATAGCGGGAGGGGCCCTTTGTTACGTTTCGGTAAAGGCGGCTCGCGCAGGGCCAGTCCTTGAATGTGCTCAAGGTCACAAAAGCACGTGTGCGCGTGTTGTGGATAGGTGTCTGCACGTGGGGGAGAGGCACCAGAGTTCCCAGATCGCGCAGGTCAGGGGGCTGTGTATGGAAGTCTGTGCGCCTCGAGGGTCGATCGCGTAGCCCGCCGACTCGGGCTGGTGGGGCCCGCGGCGAAAAATAACAGACCAATAACGAATGTCGCGTTGGACAAGAGCCGTTGCAGTTTCGTAACCTTACCGAGACATTGCGGCAACGAACGTTGGATGCAAGTTACGAAAGACAAGAACATATGACGCCGAGTCCCCTGGCTTCGGGCCCGCACCTGCAGGTCGAAGCCTGGGGAGCCGGGGACCCACTGAGGGCCCTTTGCGGGGCCGAATTCCTGGGGTGCATGGGCGCGAGGGTGCCCGCCGATGCGGCGGGCGCGGAGCGATTCAGGGCTGATCTCAAGCCTAACCCGTCAGCTAACCCGGTAGGCACGAGAAGATATGGAGAAATTTACGTGGCAAAGCATCGTCGCTTGAGCTCGTCTACCGCACGCAACCTCGCAGCAGCCTCCGCCGTCGTGACCGGCGCGGCGCTGCTCGCCCCCGCGCCCGCTCACGCGGCGCAGGTGCAGGTTCCCAACACCCCGGTCTCCGTCGAGATCCCTGGCATCGAGGGCGTTCCCGGCATCGCCACCATCCCCGGCATCGAGGCGTGGATCCCGTCCCTGGCGGGGCAGGGCAACGCCACCTCCAGCGATATTGCGTCCGCAATCGCCGCGGTCAAGGCCATCCCGGGCGTTGCCAACGTCCCCGGCTTCAGCGAGTTCATCGCTGAGGTCGAGGCACGCTACGCGCAGCCGGAGGAGGCCTACACCGCCACCGCGCCGATGAACGTCGAGGCTGCCGCCGCTCCCGCGCCGGCCCCCGAGGTCTCCCCGGGCCAGCAGATCGTCGATATCGCCCGCTCCAAGGTGGGCGCACCCTACGTCTACGGCGCGTCCGGCCCGGATGCGTTCGACTGCTCCGGTTTCACCTCCTGGGTCTACGCCCAGGCGGGCAAGTCCATTCCGCGCACCTCGCAGGCACAGGCGTCGTCCGGGATGCAGGTCTCCCGCGCCGATATCCAGCCGGGTGACATCGTCGTCTACTACGGCGGCGCCTCCCACGTGGGCATCTATGCCGGCAACGGCACGATTATCGACGCGCTGAATTCCGGCATCCCCGTCGGCGAGCGCTCGATCGACATGATGCCGATTCACTCCATCGTGCGCTTCTAGGCCGCGCCACCCCAGCCTCACATTGTCGGCCTCGTCCCGTTGAGGGGCGGGGCCGACGTGGCGTTTGTCAGGCTTCGAAAAGCGGCTTGCTTTCGGCGCCGCGGGCGCTATAGTAATGTCACAGTTCTATAAAGCCGCGCCCATCCCGGAGCCTAGGGAGTGCGTGCGCGAGACCCCGCCTTAGGAAGGATCCCCCGTGGGACGACACGCTTCTACGCCGCGCTCCGGTGCAGGCCGCACGACTGTCTCTGTTGCCGCGATCGCCGCGGTAGCCGCGAGCTCGTGGGCGGCCATCCCCGCCCGGGCCGACGACGTCGATGCCCTCATCAAGGAGCTGGCCGCAACCTCCGATGAGGCGACGGCGAAGATGGAGGAGATCAAGGCACTCGAGGTCGAGATCGACCAGGCACAGGCGGACCTCGAAAAGAGCGTGCGTGACGTGGAAGTGGCGCAGTCCAAAGCCGCCGCCGCGCGCGACGTGCGTAACGCGCAGCAGGGCGCGGTCAACGACGTGGCAACCTCGACGTACCGCACCATGCAGGTCGATAGCGTCGTGAACACGCTGGGCTCGCAGACCCCGCAAGAGATCATCGACAAGACCACCTACCTCGGTTCGATCGCGCGCAAGCGCCAAGAGGAGCTCGATGTCCTCAAGCTTGCCTCGCGCGACGCCATCGATGCGGCCCGCGCCGCGGACGTGGCCAAGGCGGCGGCGCAGTACAAGCGGGGCAAGCTCGAGGCGCAGCGCGCAAGGCTCGAAGAGGAGCGCACGGCGATCGAGGGCCGGATCAAAGACGTTGAGGCGAAGGTCGACGCGCTCTCGCCCGAGGCGCGGCTCGCGTGGATGAACCAGGGCAACCCGGTGCCCGCCGATCTGCTCGATCCCAGCGCGTTTGCCGGCGGCATCGTCGGCGCCGCCATGGGGCAGCTGGGCAAGCCCTACGGCTGGGGTGCTTCCGGGCCCGATGCGTTCGACTGCTCGGGTCTGATGGTGTGGGCGTATTCCCAAAACGGCAAGTCGATTCCGCGCACCTCTCAGGCTCAGCTCGCCGGGGGCACGCCGGTGCCGCTCAACCAGCTACAACCGGGCGATATCGTCGGCTACTACCCGGGCGTGACGCACGTGGGCATGTACATCGGCAACGGCCAGGTTGTCCACGCCTCCGACTACGGCATCCCCGTCCAGGTCGTGCCGCTGAACTCCATGCCCATACAGGGGGCGGTGCGCTACTAGCGCCCCCTCCCGCGCAATGCCGACGCTCCTGGTCACCAACGACTTCCCGCCCACCGTGGGCGGGATCCAGTCCTACCTGCGCGATTTTTCCGACCAGCTCGCCCGCATCGCCGGCGCGGACGAGCTGGTCGTCTTCGCCTCGACGCAGGATGCGGAGGCGGCGCGCGAGTTCGACGCGAGCGTGGGCTACACCGTCATCCGCTGGCCGCGCCGCGTCATGCTGCCGACCCCGGCGACCGCGCGCACGATGCGCGAGATCATAGCGCGCTACGGGGTGGAGACTGTCTGGTTCGGGGCGGCAGCCCCGCTGGCGCTGATGGCTCCCGCGGCGCGGGCGGCAGGGGCGCGGCGCGTGGTGGCCTCCACCCACGGACACGAGGTGGGCTGGGCGATGCTCCCCGTCGCGCGCCAGGCGCTGGGTGTCATCGGGCGGGGCGCGGACGCGATCACCTACGTCTCCCGCTACACGCTTGGCCGGTGCCGCGGGGCGCTGGGAGCCTCCGGCGCGGAACCGGAGTTTGCGGCTCTGCCGTCTGGGGTGGATACCGGCTTTTTCCGTCCCGCCTCGCAAGAGCGCGCCGCCGAGACGAGGAGGCGCTTCGGGCTCGGTGCCGGCCCTCTCATCGTGTGCGCCTCGCGGCTGGTGGCGCGAAAGGGCCAGGACGTGCTTATCGACGCCTTGCCGGCCGTCACCCGCGCCATCCCGGGCGCCCGGTTAGTCATCGTCGGCTCGGGGCCATACGAGCGCTCCCTGCGCAGGCGCGCGAGGGGCAGCGCCGGCGCGGTGCTCTTCACAGGCGCCGTCGGGCGCGAGGACCTGCGCGATATCATCGCCGCCGCGGACGTCTTTGCCATGCCGGCGCGCACCCGCGGCGGCGGGCTCGACGTCGAGGGCCTAGGCATCGTCTACCTCGAGGCCGCCGCGTGCGGCGTGCCCGTGGTGGCGGGGCGCTCGGGCGGCGCGCCCGAGACGGTGGGGCCCGGCACCGGCGTGGTGGTCAACGGCCGCGACCGCGGCGAGGTGGCGGCCGTGCTCATCGAGCTGCTCGGTGATCCCTCGCGCCGCCGCGAGATGGGGCGCGCCGGGAGGGCGTTCGTGCAGGAGGCGTTTAGCTGGGAGGTGCTCGGGCGCAGGCTTTACGACCTTGTGCGCGCTCCCGATTGTCCTGCAGATTAAGATTTCTGCTTATGCTTATGGATCCCGCCATTGCGCCGCTCGCCGTCGGTTTCGACATCGGCGGTACCAACACCCGCGCGGGTGTTGTCACCGGCTACGGGGACATCATCGATTCCCGCTCGACGCCCACCCCCGAGGACGTCGGCGAGCTCACCGCGGCGATCACCGGCCTGGTGGCCGACCTGCGGCGTGACCACGACATCGCCACCGTCGGGGTGGCACTCGCCGGCTTTCTCGACCCGGCGTGCGAGAAGGTGCGCTTCGCCCCGCACCTGCCGTGGCGTAACGACGCCCCAGTCAAAGCGTTGCTCGAATCCGCCATCGGGCTGCCGGTGAGGCTCGAGCACGACGCGAACGCCGCGGCGTGGGGCGAGTATTGCTTCGGCTCGGCGAAGGACGCGGAGACGTGGGTGTTTTTCGCCGTGGGCACCGGGATCGGGGCGACGCTCATGCACCGCGGCGAGATCTACCGCGGGTCCTTCGGCACCGCGCCCGAGTTCGGGCACCTCACGGTCGTGCCCGGGGGGCGGGTGTGCTCGTGCGGCAAGCACGGTTGCCTGGAGCGCTACGCCTCGGGCACCGCGTTGGTCGATACCGCGATCGAGGTCGCCGGCGCGGGTGGGTATAGGGGCTGCGGGTTGTACCGGGCTGTCGTCGACAAGCGTGCGAGCGGGCACGACGTCATGGCGGCCGCTCGCAGCGGCGATGCGTTAGGGGTTGCGGCCGTCGATATGTTTGCCGACTGGCTAGGCAAGGGCCTCTCTATCGTTGCCGACGTGCTCGATCCCAAGCTCATCGTGCTCGGCGGGGGAGTGAGCAACGACGCCGACCTGTTTTTGCCGCGTGCGCGCGAGACGATGTCGCGGGAGGTCGTGGGAGCCGGCTACCGGCCGCTGCCGGAGGTCGTGTGCGCCGAGTGCGGCCCGGAAGCGGGTATGCTCGGTGTGGCCGATTTGGCGCGGGAACTGGTCGCAGGCGTGTGAAGGAACAGTGATAATGCACAAGTGGTACGAGGTCTATAGAGCCACCCTCGGCGTGTTTCTGCTCGTGTGGAACCGCCCGACTATCCATGGGCGGCGCAACATCCCGCGCAATGGGGCGGCGATCTTGGCCTCGAACCATCAGGCTGTGCTCGATTCCTTCTTCCTGCCGCTCATGCTGTGGCGTCATCTCACCTTTCCCGCGAAGAAGGAGTACTTCACCTCGCCGGGGATTGGCGGGCGGCTGCAGAAGTTCTTCTTCACCTCGGTGGGGCAGATCCCGGTCGATCGCAGCTCCGCGGGGGCCGCGGACGATTTGCAGCGCGCCGCGAAGGAGGTCTTCGACGACGGCAGGCTGCTCGGCATCTACCCGGAGGGCACGCGCTCGCCTGACGGCAGGCTCTATAAGGGGAAGACGGGCATGGCGCGCCTGGCGATGACGAACAACGTCGACGTCATCCCGGTGGCGATGATAAACACCCGCAAAGCCAACCCGATTGGCACGTTTTTCCCCCGCCCGCGCCACGTGAGCATGCGCATTGGGGAGCCGATCAACCCGCACGCGTGGGCCCGCGAACACGGGTTCGATCCGGATTCGCGCGAGGTGATGCGCCCGTTTACGGACTACGTGATGCACCGCATCCAGGAGCTCTCGGGCTACCCCTACGTCGACGCGTACGCGGCGGACGTGAAGCGCTCGCTCGAGGCCGGCCTGGGCTACCCCGAGGGGACCGAGCCGACCGAGCCGACCGGACCGACCGGGCCGGAGGCGCGCTAATTAGAATGTGGGGAATGGACCGTGATCTCCTCGCCCGCATCATCGTGTGCTGCCTGCTGGTGGCGGCGTTTCTGACCGCCTCGAGCACGGGGCGCTTCGTCGGCATCGTTGGCCCTCTCAGCGTCGTGGGCGTGGCCGTGGCGATGTTCTGGCCGCGCGGGAAGTGAGCGAGGTGCGCTACTTCTACGACACGGAATTCCTCGAGGATGGGGTCACCATCGAGTTAGTCTCTATCGGGATCGTGACTGAGGACGGGCGCGAGTACTACGCCGTGTCCACGGAGTTCGACCCGGCGAAGGCGAACCGGTGGGTGCGCGAGAACGTGCTGGATAAGCTGCCGAGCCCGTCCGCCCCACAATGGCGGCGCAAGGACGTCATCCGCGGTGGGGTGTTCGACTTTCTCACCCACGGCGATTCCCGGCCCGAGCTGTGGGCGTGGGTGGGAGCCTACGACCACGTCGTGCTCGCGCAGCTCTGGGGCGATATGTCGGAGCTGCCGCGCGAGCTGCCGCGCTACACCCGAGAGCTCAAGCAGTACTGGGAGATGGCAGGCCGCCCGAAGCTGCCCGATCTGCCGAGCGGTAACCACGATGCGCTTGTCGACGCCCGCCATAACCTCGCGAAGTTCAAAGCCTGCCAGGCCGCCTTGCCGCTCGACCCCGGCGGCCGCGTGTCCACATGTTGAGAGGCGCCTCCCGTCTGGTGAATTGCACCGATGGTGACCTGGGGTGTCCAATGTCACGTGGCCATGATAGAACTTAAGGGGTGAGTTGGACTATCGACATCCCCAAAGACGTTCTGCCGGACCTCCCCCCGCTTCCTGGGGACCTTAACGAGAGGTTCCAGGACGTCATTGCCCGCGATGCAAAACAGCAGCCGTCCTGGGACGCGGCCGAGGCGCAGTACGTGCGCAAGATCCTCGAATCGGTCCCGCCCATCGTGCTTGCCGCCGAGATTGAGACGTTAAAGAAGCAGCTCGCAGATGTCGCCTTGGGCAAGGCGTTCCTCTTGCAGGGCGGCGATTGCGCGGAGACCTTTGAGTCCAACACCGAGCCGCACATCCGCGCTAACGTGCGCACGTTGCTGCAGATGGCGGCGGTGCTGACCTACGGCGCTTCCATGCCCGTAGTCAAGCTTGGCCGCATCGCCGGGCAGTACGCCAAGCCGCGCTCGCAGGACCTCGACGGCAACGGTCTGCCGAACTACCGCGGCGACATCGTCAACGGAGTTGAGCCCACCGCCGAGGCGCGCCGGCACGACCCCGCCCGCATGGTGCGTGCCTACGCCAACGCGTCTGCCGCGATGAACCTCGTGCGCGCGCTGACGACCTCCGGCACCGCTGATTTGCACCACATCCACGACTGGAACCGGCAGTTCGTCGCTGCCTCTCCCGCGGGCGCGCGCTACGAGGCTCTTGCTCGCGAGATCTCTCGGTCGCTGGCCTTCATGAGCGCCTGCGGCGTCAACGACGAGCAACTGCGCACCAGCGAGATCTTTGCCTCCCACGAGGCGCTGCTGGTGGACTACGAGCGTGCCATGCTCCGCCTCGCGGAGGACTCGCACGGCGAGACGAAGCTCTACGACCTCTCCGCCCACCAACTCTGGATCGGGGAGCGCACCCGCGGCATCGAGGACTTCCACGTCAACTTCGCCGCCTTGATCAACAACCCCGTCGGCCTTAAGCTCGGGCCCAAGGTTACCCCGGAAGAGGCCGTTGCCTACGCCGACAAGCTCGACCCGGAGCGCGAACCGGGCCGCCTCACCATGGTTATCCGCATGGGCCACGACAACGTGCGCAAGGTGCTGCCCGGAATTGTCAAGGCCGTGGAGGCCTCCGGCCACAAGGTCGTGTGGCAGTCGGACCCGATGCACGGAAACACCTTTACCGCGTCGAATGGGTACAAGACCCGCCACTTTGACAAGATCATCGACGAGGCCCAGGGCTTCTTCGAGGTCCACCGTGAGCTGGGCACCCACCCGGGCGGCATCCACATCGAGCTCACCGGCGAAAACGTCACGGAGTGCCTCGGCGGCGCGCAAGACATCACCGATGTCGACCTGCCGGGCCGCTACGAGTCCGCCTGCGACCCCCGCCTCAACACCGAGCAGGCACTCGAGCTGGCCTTCCTCGTCGCGGAGATGCTGCGCTACTAGCGCTACTAAGGGCTACTAGGTCCTTATACGGCCCTTGGGGGGGACGCGGGGCCGCTAGGCCAGCAGCGCCGGGAGCTGCCCGTACATCCCGGAGCCGAACCACCACGCGCCTAGGGCGACGAGCGCGATGGTAAGCGCCGCGGCCACGCAAAACGCGATGAGCCCGCCGGGTCCGCGGTTGCTCACCGGCGTCGGCGCGGGCGGGCGCACGGCCACCGGCGGAGGCGCGACGATCTTCGTGCTCCCAGCCGCCGGCTGCGGGAACAGGCGCTGGTCGAGCACATGCTCGGCCTCTCGAGGCTGCGGGGCCGCGGCCGCGGGGGGCCGGGCGGCGGTGAGTGCCGTGAGCGCCGTGAGCGATGTCGGCTGGGCGGCCGCCCGGTTGGCAGCCGAGTTCGCGGGCAGCGGGACGACGTAGTCGGTAAGGCCGAGCTCAGCGGTGACATCGACGAGGGCGGCGAGGAACTCCGCGGCGTCGACGAAGCGGTCGCGCGGATCCCTGGCGGTGGCGGTGGCCACCAGCTCGTCGAAAAGCTTGGGCACGCCCGCGATGCGTGACGACGCCCTCGGCACGTCCCGGCTCAGCCGCGCATAGGCGTGAGCCAGCGGCGTCTCACCCGCAAACGGCACCGTGCCCGTCAGCAGCTCGAAGAGCACGATCCCAGCGGAATAGACGTCCGAGGCCTGGGTAATCGGGCTTCCGTCCACCTGCTCCGGGGAGAGGTAGCTCACCGTGCCCACGATCTGATCCGTCGTGTGGCGCGCATCCGCCGCGGCTGCTCGAACGAGACCGAAATCCGCCAGCTTGACCGTGTGGTCCGCGCTGATCAAGATGTTGTCCGGCTTAATGTCGCGGTGCACCAGCGACTTGCGGTGCGCGACGGACAACCCGGTGAGCGTCGCGCGCATGACCGCCGAGGCGGCGTGCGGGGGCATGGGGCCGCGCTCTGCGAGGAGCTCGCGCAAGGTGCCGCCCGTGATGAGCTCCATGATGAGGAAGACGAGGCCTTCGTCCTCGTCGTGGGAGAAATCGTAGACGCCCACGAGGTTTGGGTGGCTCAGCTGCGCCATCGCCCGCGCCTCGCGCTCGAAGCGGTCGAGGAAGACCCGATCGTGCACGTAGCGGGCGTCCATGACCTTGGCCGCCACCGCGCGCCCGAGGCGGGTATCGACACAGCGGTAGACCGTAGACATGCCGCCGCGGGCGATCGGGCGATCGATCACGTACCTGTTGTCCAGGAACTCGCCTGCGCCGAGTTCAGTCTCAGTCATAGCCACCAGTATGGTCCACGAGGCGTATGCGGGGCCAACACGAAGGTAAGGTAGCGGGTGTGAGTACGCCGAATAGCAACTTCGATACAGACCTCGACACCCTTCTTGCCGACGAGCAGCTGATGACGCTGCCGGACGTCGCTCACTACCTCGGGGTGCCGGTGACCAAGGTGCACGATCTCATCGGCGCACACAAGCTCCTGGTCTACCGCAAGGACAAGGTCAAATACGTCCCCGAGCTCCTGCTGGGCGAAGACGGAGAGCTCTCCAAGTTCGTCGGCGGCGCGATCATGGTGCTGCACGACGGCGGCTATAGCGAAGACGAAATCCTGCACTACCTGTTCACCGAGGACGACTCGCTGCCGGGCCGGCCCATCGACGCCCTGCACGGGCACGGGGCGCGCGAGGTGATCAGGCGCGCTCAGGCGATGGCGTTCTAGCGCCCCCTGCGGGCATGTCCTCCGCGGCGGCGCGCGGGTAGACCCACTCGGCAGCGACCCAGGCTACGATCACGCCTGCAAAGAGGAACCACTCCTCGTAGAAGCGGTGGTTACCGCTGCCGGTAAAAGCCCCGGCGACCAGCACGGAGAAAAACACCACCGCGCGCCGCACCCACAGGGGGGTGGGTACCGCGCCCACCAGGCTCAGCAGCGAGGCGTAGTACCACGGGAAGGTCACCGCGTTGGCCACGAAGGCCACAGCGTAGGCGCAGGCGATGCCCGTGACCGCCTGCCGCCTGCCGCGGCTGAAGTACACCCAGACGAGCACCAGCCCCGCGAGCATCACCACTGACCCGACGCGGCGCGCGGTGGTGAGCGCGGTGTTGTAGTAGAAATGCTCGTCAAACAGCTGGGCGAGCGGGGTGTAAGCGTCGGCAACAAGCGTGGGCCCGGCCAGAGGGTTGACCACCTTCGAATTGCCGGTAATCTCTGCCACCCAGCCCCACGACGAGCCCGAGGCGTAGGTCACCGCCGCGAGCACCGCGAGCGTCATCGCCACCGCGCACGCGCCGACGGCGCCGAAGAGAGCGACCTGCCTCGCCCGCGAGGCGCCTGGCCGCCGAAACTGGTGGAAGGCGATCCACACCACGAACGGCAAGGCGATGGCCGCGGTGGCCTTCAGCGAGACCGCAAGGGCGATGAGCGCCGTGCCCGCGGCGGGGCGCTCGCGCAAGACGAGGAAGAGGCCCACGCTCACGAGTCCGACCATCACGGCCTCGTTGTGCATGCCCCCGATGAGGTGCAAGAGCATCACGGGGTTGGCCACCCCGAGCCACACGGCGAGGGCGGGATTCCCGCCGACCAGCTGCGCGATGCGCGGCACCGCCCAGGCGATCCCGGCAAACCCCGCGGCGGTGAGCAGCTTGTAGGCGACGAGGCCCGCGGAGACGTGGTCCCCCACGAGGCTTGTCACGGCGTCCCCAATCCACAGGTGCAGCGGGCCGTAGGGGGTGGTGGTGTTGCGCCAGTCGTGGCTCACCTCGAAAAGGTAGGGCCCCGGGTTGACGGCGGCGCCCTCGGTGTAGGGGTCAAACCCGTCGCGGCGCATCGCGCCCTGCATGAGGTAGGAATAGACATCGCGCGAGAGGATCGGGGCGCTCAGGAGCAGCGCGCCCGCCCAGGACGCGGCGGCGCGGTAGACCTCGCGGGGGCCCGCGCGCCGATGCGACATCGCGTGCCCCAGCCACACCCAGGCGACAATCAGGCCGACGATACCCGCGGTGAGGATCGCATCCATGATCGAGCGGCCGTGGCCCGTCAGGAGGGTGTCCAGCCCGATTTCCCGCATGAGGCCACCGCGGTTGCGCGTCGCGCCGGCGCCGTAGGATCCGACGACGATGAGCGCGCAGGCCGCAACGCCCAGGCCGACCGCCGTCAGCGGGCTACGCACGCCGCTCGGTGGCGCGCACGGCCAGGTCCGTGAGGGTGCGGGCGACCGCGGGATCGACCCGCGCGGCGTCGAGGTGGGCGAGGCCTGATGCGGTGAGCTCGGCGATGCGCCGCTCCACGGCGTCGACGGCCCCGCTGGATTCCACCAACCCGGCTAACTCGCGCAGCTCCGCGGGGTCCGTGGCGCGGCCAACCCGCTGGCGCAAAAGTGCGGCGGAGGCGGGGGATTGGGCGTCGAGAAGCGAAAGCGCGGTGGCGAGCAGGACCGTGCGCTTGCCCTCCCGCAGGTCGTCCCCGGCGGGCTTGCCGGTCACCGCCGCATCGCCGAAGACGCCGAGGATGTCATCGCGCAGCTGGAAGGCGACCCCGATGTCCCGCCCGTAGGCGCGATAAGCCGCGATCGTCGCGGCCGGGGCCCCGGCGAGTGCCGCCCCGAGGTGGAGGGGGCGCTCGATGGTGTAGGAGGCGGTTTTATACCGGTTGACGCGATCGGCAGACTCGATCGACTCGTCGGCCTGTGCCTCGATGGCGATGTCGAGGAGCTGGCCGCCGATGACCTCGGTGCGCATGGCGCGCCACGGCTGAAAGGCGCGCTCGAGCGCCGCCGCGCTCACCCCGGAGCCGCGCCAGCAGTCCTCGGCCCACATGAGGGCGAGATCACCGGCCAGGATGGCGACGTTGCGCCCGTAGTCGGCGGCGTCGCCGAAGAGTCCTGCGCTGCGGTGCTCCGCCTCGACGGCGCGGTGGACGGTGGGATTGCCGCGGCGGGTATCGGAGGCGTCGATAATATCGTCGTGGATGAGCGCGCAGGCCTGAATGAGCTCGAGGGAGGAGACCGCGCGCAGCACCGCCGCGGGGTCTTCGCTGCGCCTACCCGGGCCGGGGGAGCCGATGAAGCCTGCCCACGCGTAGAGCGGGCGGATGCGTTTCCCGCCGCCGAGCACGAAGGAACGCAGGTGGGCGGCGGCGCTCATCACCGGCGCGCCGATCTCGGCGGCCTCGGCGAGGCGCTCGTCGAACAAGGCCTCGAGGGCGTCGCGGACCGCGGCGGGAACCTCGGTCAGGCCCGCCGGCTCCCCGCCGGTGTGCGGCTGCGTCACCTTACTCATCCCTCCTGCCGAATTCGTGTGGGGTCATTATTGGTTCTCACACTACCCGGATGCGTCCAAGGGCAGCTCGCGCCCCAGCACGGCGAAGGGGCGCTTGTCGCCCGGGTAGAGGTAGTGGCGCAACACGTCGCGGAAGCCGAGGGAGCGGTAGAGGCCGAAGGCGGCGTTGGCCTCCCCCCGCACCTCCGGCGTGGAGAGCAGCGCCCACCGCGCAGGCGTGCCGCTGAGCAGCGCGTTGATCAGCGCGCGCCCGATCCCCGCCCCCTGGTAGGGCGGGGCGACGTGGACCTCGGCGATTTCGAAGTAGCTGCGCAGCATCTCCCGTTCCTGCGCGGTGGGCCCACCGGCGAGGCGCAGGCCGGAAATGAGTTGCCGATCCCACCAGCGCTCACGGTTTCCTTCGAAGCCGTAGGCAAGCCCGACGACGCGCTCGCCGCCCTGTGCCGTGGCCGTGGCGGCCACCGCGCGGAACCCGGGCCAGGTGATTTCGCGCCGCCACGCAGAGATGCGCTGCTGGCGGATGGCGGGGTCGTAGCCCATCGCGTCGATGTAGATGTCGACGAGCTGCGGGGCGAGGAGGGCAAACTGCGCGCCCGTGAGCTGGTGGAGGGTCGTGGTCACCTCCTTATCGAACCACGCACTGGGTGTCGAGGGGGAGGGAAGGGGGAAAGTACCCACGCACGCAAGGTCGAACACGTGTGCTAATCGACGCCTCTGTGTGTCGAACGTGCGTTTTATCCTGCTCTCAGAAGTTGAACGGAAACTGCAGGTAGAACCCCCCACCGACAGGAAGGACATCCCCACAATGAACAGCGTTGTCTCTGCCACCACCGGCGCCGTCCACGGCGAGGCCGCCCGCGTGTCGCGCCGCGATCGCTTCCTCGATGCTGCCCACGGCCTTCTCGCACAGGCCCACGGGGAGTTCGGCCGCGGCGAGTTCGATCTGGCGCTGGAGAGCGCCTACCGCGCGGCGCTGCGCGTCGCAGGCGCGGTGAACGCCGAATCCCCGGTGATACAAAGGCGCAAGCGGCTCCCCACCAGCGCGTGGGATCGGCTCGCGCTGACCTCACAGCAAGGGGAGGCGTGGGCGGGGAGGTTCGCGCGGTTTTCCCGGCTGCGCGGCCGGGTTGCCTCCGGCATTGAGACCCGGCCGAGCCCGCTGGTCGTGGCCGAGCTGCTGGACTTAGCCGCGCAGTTCCTCGACGAGGCCGTCCCGGGGGCCAACGTGCAGGGTATGGTCGCGTAGGCGCTTGTGCATCGGCGCGGAACAATCCGTCTAGACTTGCCGTTGTACACGATGTAGAGAGGCGTCAATCGCGCCTAGCGGTGCGTGAGATGCAACCCGTAGCGTCACACGGCAAGAGCTGGAGAGTAGAGACAGTGTCCCTTTCGGAGCAGGAACAGCGCACCTTGCGCGAAATTGAGCAGTCGTTGCTCGCCGAGGACCCCAAGTTTGGCAACAGGGTCCCCGGTGCACACGGGCGTGCTCGTCCCTCGGGCGGGGGCATGACCATGCGCAGCGCGGCGCTCCTGGTCGCGGGGCTCGTGCTGCTCATCGGCGGCGTCGCCCTCGCCACCGTGAGCGTATGGTTCGTCGCGCTAAGCGTCGTCGGCTTCGCCGTCATGCTTGCGGGAGGAATCGTGGCGCTGCGTACCCCGGCTGCGGCCGCGGGGCCGCAGCGCCAGGCTGCCCCCGTTCGGCAGTCTGCCCGCGCGGCCAAGCTGGAGGAAAACTTCAGGCGCCGCTTCGAGGGGCAATAGCACCCTTCACGGCCACCGCTTGTCGTGCCCGCCGGTTCTCCGGCGGGTTTTTTCATGCCCCTACTCCCGACCGCGCGCCGCCCCACTTTGCCCCACTACTCCCGTAAACGCTCCGCGGGCTGTGTCGACCGTGCCGCTGAGGGCCCTGAGTTGTGGTGTGCAAGGTGTGGAAATATATGCGTGTGCCAGGTGATGCGGCACGCTTTGGCCATGTTCCGGGGGGCGATGGCCGCGAGGCCTTGCCCGCGGTCGCCTTGCGGGAACATGTCCCACCGTGAGATCGCCTGTTAACCTGCCATTTCCGCAAAATTTTCCGGGCAATCCGGGCAATATGTGGCGTAGGTGGGGCAAAGTGGGTTAGAGTGGGGCTCGACGGAGAGGCGCGGTGGCATCTTGACTACGTGCCGCAGCGGATCACCGTCCGAAGAATTGAACAACCGAAGTCGAACGAGTGTAAGGAAGGTGGGCTCCGGATGTTTCTGGGAACCTACACTCCCAAGCTCGACGACAAGGGGCGCCTGACACTGCCCGCGAAGTTCCGCGAGGACCTAGCGGACGGGCTGATGGTGACCAAGGGGCAAGACCACTCCTTAGCGGTCTATCCCCGCGAGGAGTTCGCGGCCCGCGCACGCAAGGCGGCGGCAGCTTCCCGCACGAACCCCAAGGCGCGCGCGTTTATCCGCAACCTGGCTGCCAGCGCGGATGAACAAACGCTCGACGGGTCGGGTCGCATCACGCTCTCTCCGGCGCACCGCGAGTACGCACACCTTTCCAAGGAGTGCGTGGTCATCGGTTCGGTCGACTTCCTCGAAATCTGGGACGCGCAGTCCTGGGCTGACTACCAACAAGAAACCGAGGCTGCCTTCTCGGCGGCCGATGACGACGACATACTCTCCGGCCTGCTCTAGGACTGACTACCCGACGAGCGGGCGGGGCACGTGCCCCCAGGAGAGCGTGTACGGACTCTGTCCGGGGCGTGGAGCGTTCTGGTGTACTTCCCCGACACCAGAACAGCCGCCCCGGGCAGGGCCCTATACGCTCCCCGCGCGGTGCGCATCGCGACTCAAGCGCAGACAAGCAGATAGGTACAACGACCACACGGGATACGGCAAAAGGGGGTGGACTCGGTGGGGCAGAAGCACGCACCAGGGCAGGCGCGCCGCGAGGCGGGGATGTCTCGGATGGACTTTAGCGTGAGCGCGAACCACGGCCACGTCCCCGTGATGCGCGACCGGATGGCCGAGCTTATCGCCCCCGCCGTTGAGTCCACAGGCGACGGCGCGGTGATCGTCGATGCGACGTTGGGCGCCGGTGGGCATTGCGAGCACTTCCTGTCTACCTTCCACGCAGCCTGCGTCATCGGGGTCGACAGGGACCCGGCCGCGCTGGCGGCGGCGAGCGAGCGCATGGCACCGTACGGCGGCCGATTCGCCGCCGTCAACGCGCGTTTCGACGACCTCAAAGAGGCCATCTCCCGCGGCGAGGGGCCCGTCTTCGACGCCGCCCGCGACCACGGAATAGCCGCCGCGCTGTTCGACCTCGGGGTCTCGTCCATGCAGCTCGACCAGGAGGAGCGCGGGTTTGCCTACCGCGTCGATGCGCCGCTGGACATGCGCATGGACCCGACCGGCGGCATGACGGCCGCTGAGGTGTTAAACACCTACAGCCACGGCGAGCTGGCCCGGATCCTCAAGACCTACGGCGACGAGAGGTTCGCCGGCAAGATCGCATCGCTCGTGGTCAAAGAGCGCCAGCAGGAGCCCTTTGAGCGCAGCGCCCGCCTCGTCGACCTGATCTACCGGGCAATTCCCGCAGCGGCCCGGCGCACCGGTGGGCACCCCGCGAAGCGGACCTTTCAGGCCCTGCGCATTGAGGTCAATGGCGAGCTCGACGCGCTCGAGCGGGTCATCCCGGTCATCACCGGTCTGCTGGGCCCCGGCGGACGGGTGGTGTTCATGAGCTACCAGTCGCTCGAGGACAAGATCGTGAAATCTGCGCTTTCAAAGCTCACGACCTCGACGACGCCCGCGGGCCTGCCGATGGACCTGCCCGGCACGGCGGCGGAGTTTCGCTTCATCACCCACGGGGCGGAGCGCGCATCTGAGGCCGAGATCGAGCAGAACTCGCGGGCTGCGCCGGTGCGGGTACGAGGCGTCGAAAAGCTTCGCGCCGTGCCCTAGGACCTTCACGACGACCCCCACCCCCGACCCCAGCCAGCAGACAACGAAAGGCACGAAGACCATGGGAGCAAGCCGAGACCTCACCGCGGGATCGCGGATGGGCACGACGACCATCGACCGCCCGTTCGCGCCGAGCCTGCCGCGCCCCACGCGGGCACCGCGCTTTGCGCCGCATACCCCGCGCCCGCGCACGGCCCAGCGCAGCACCGGCCGGCTCGGGTCTCAACAGGTCGTCTCCATCCGCGGCCGCCGCGTCGCGGAGGTCAACCGGGCGCGCCATGCCTTCACCAGGGTCACGGCCGTTGCCGTACCGCTGCTCATCTTCGGCGTCATCGTCGCGATGGTGCTCTCGGGCCTCTCTACCGGCCAGGCGTTTAGGATCCAGGAGCTGCAGGCCCGCGAGCGGGCGCTCGGCAACGAAGTGGAAACGCTCAACCGCGACGCGGAGAGCCTCAAATCTTCCTCCCACCTCGCGAAGGGCGCCGCCGAGGCGGGGATGGTCGTCTCCCAGCAGCCCGGCATCCTCACCGTGGCCCCCGACGGTGCCGTCACCGAGGCGCGGCCGTTTAACCCGGAGGCCACCCAGCCGCTGACGGATGCCGCCAGCGATAACAAGCGCCCGGGCGATAACCGCGCCACGAGTGACCGGGACGCGACCGCCCAGGTCGGGGATCAGCTCACCCAGGTGCCCGGAGGAAACGTACTGGGTCGCGATGGTGCGGCGGCGCATGCGGGCGCGGGAAACCGGCCCGGCGAGCCGGCCCCGGCGGTACCCGCGGCCCCGGCCGGCGCACAGCAGGGCAACCTCGCGCCGTACGCGCCGCGTATCGCCCCCGGCCGCTAGGAGGGGGAAGGGGTGCCGCGGCTGCCAAACTGCCAAAGGCGTGGCGTTGGCACGGGGCGGCCCCCGGCCGGGGCAGTATGAAAGGCGGCACAAACAGACGGCGCCGCGTTCGGCCGGCGCCGCCGGCACACAGATCAGCGCGAGACAACGAGGCAGGTGTACAACGAGGCCGTGAACAGCTCTATTGCTCACCGCCGCCCGGAGCCGCAGAAGGCGGTGACGAAGCGGCGCACCCAATTCATCGCGATCGCGTTCGCCGCGGCGACGACCCTGCTCATCGGCAGGCTTGCCTGGGTGCAGGTGGTGTGGGGACCGCAGCTGCAAGACCAGGCCCAGGCACAGCGCGCCCGCATCTACACCGAGCCCGCGCGACGCGGTGAGATCATCGACCGCTCAGGCAACCAGCTCGCCTACACCATGCAGGCGCGCTCGCTCGCTGTTTCCCCTGTCGTGCTGCGCCGGGAGCTGCGGGAGCAGCAGGAAACCAAGATGACCCAGGAGGGTGCCTCGCAGGAGGCCATCGAATCGCAGCTCGATGCCCGGGTCGAAGACGTGCTGCGCACGATGGCCAACGAGATCCCGAAGATGATCGAGCAGGGCTACGTCGGCCAGGGCGAGGCGAAGCGGGTGAGCTCCAAAGACATCCTGGATAAGCTCCACGCCGAGAGCGAATACGAGGTGTTGGTGAGAAACGTCGACCCGGACGTGGCCGCGAAGGTGGCCGAGACGTTCCACGGCGTCGCCGCCGACCACCAAGACATCCGCCAATACCCGAACGGGGAGGTGGCGGAGAACATCGTGGGCAAGGTCTCCATGGACGGCCAGGGGCAGTTCGGCCTCGAGGCCTCCGCAGATAGCGTGCTCACCGGCATCAACGGGCGCACCACGGAAGACGTCTCCGCCGACGGGCAATCGATTCCCGGCACGCTGCGCGACGCGGTGCCCGCCGTCGACGGCTCGACCTACAAGCTCACCATCGACCTCGACCTGCAGACCTACGTGCAGCGCACTCTCGAGCAGGCGAAGGCGAACTCCCTGGCGAAGGACGCTGAGGCGGTCGTGCTCGACGCCCACACAGGCGAGGTGCTCGCGATGGCGAATACCGGCACGATCGACCCCAATGCCGATGTGCAAAAGCAACTGGCCGATGGCCGCAGTTTTGACAACTACTCCATCTCCCACCCTTACGAGCCGGGGTCCGTGGCAAAGATCATCACCGCCGCCGCCGCGATCGAGGAGGGGCTGACGGACCCGCGTGAGGTCCACCAGGTGCCCGGGTCCATCGACATGGCAGGGGTGACCGTGAACGACGCGTGGCAGCACGGTCTCGCTCCCTACACCACCGCGGGGATCTTCGGTAAGTCCTCGAACGTGGGCACCCTGCAGCTCGCGCAGCGGCTCGGGGAGGAGAAATACTGGGACTACCTCAACCGGTTCGGCGTGGGCAAAACCACAGGCATCGAGCTGCCAAACGAGTCTGCGGGGCTGGTCCCGGTGCTTGAGCAGTGGTCCGGCGGCACCTTTGCCAACCTGCCCATCGGGCAGGGCATGAGCTGGACGACGCTCCAGATGGCCAGCGTCTACCAGGCGCTGGCCAACGGCGGCGAGCGGGTCGAGCCCCGCATCGTCTCCGAGGTCATCGGCCCGGACGGTGAGGTCAAGCCCGCCGAACCGGCCGAGCGCACGCGGGTGGTCAGCGAGCCCACGGCGCGCACCGTCGTCGACATGTTCCGCGCGACGTTCCAAAAAGACCCGGCCGGTGTGGACTCGGGCACCGCCCAGGACAGCGGCATCGAGGGCTACCAGCTTGCGGGCAAGACGGGCACCGCGCAGAAGGTCAACCCGGAGACCGGGGCGTATTCCCAAAACCAGTTCTGGATCACCTTCGCCGGAATCGCCCCGGCGGACAACCCGCGGTTTGTCGTCGCGATCATGCTTGATGAGCCCCAGCGCGGCCCGCTCGAGGGCGGTGCCGGCGGGCAGTCCTCCGCGCCGATCTTCCGGGAGATTGCGTCGTGGCTGATCAACCGCGAAAACCTGCCCCAGAGCCCGCCCGCGGAGCCGTTCGTGCTGGAGCAGCACTAATGCGGGCAGCGGGCGGCCGCGGTGAGTCGCGCGGCGGGATCGCGTTTAATGGAGACGAACGAGCAAGGAGCACAGAAGCAACGGTGGACGAGCAGAGCAGCAACCAAGGAAGCGGAGGGCGCCGAGTGACCACGCCCCTGGCTGCGATCGCCGAGCTCGCGGGCGCCCGGGTCGCGGGCGCTTCCACCGAGGACATCTCCGGGGTAGGCATCGCCTCGGTGAGCCTGAGCTCGAAGGATGTCGAGCCGGACGGGCTTTTCGCCGCTCTGCCGGGGACGCGGGCGCACGGCGCGCGCTTCGCCGGCGGGTCCCGGGCGCGGGCAATTCTTACCGACGCCGAGGGAGCCGCCATACTTCGCGAGGCGGGCGAGTCCCGCCCCGTGCTCGTGGTTGAGAGCGTGCGCGAGGTCCTCGGCGAGGTCGCCGCGTTGATCTACGCTCACCCCTCGAAGCACCTCACCGTAATCGGGGTGACCGGGACCTCGGGAAAGACCACGACGACCTACCTTCTCGAGCGAGGTCTTACCGCCGCCGGCTGCGCGGTCGGCCTCATTGGTACCACGGGCACGCGCATCCGCGGGAAGGACGTGCCCACCTCGCTGACCACCCCGGAGGCCCCGACCCTGCAGGCTCTGTTCGCGCAGATGCTCGAGCGCGGGGTCACCCACGTCGTCATGGAGGTCAGCTCGCACGCCCTGGCCCTGGGCCGGGTCACCGGAACCCAGTTCGCCGCTGCGGGCTTTACCAACCTGAGCCAAGACCACCTCGACTTCCACCCGACGATGGAGGACTACTTCGACACCAAGGCGCGGCTGTTCGACCCCGCTTCTCCGGTGGCGGCGCGCGTCGCCGCCGTGTGCGTCGACGACGCCTGGGGAAAGCGCATGGCGCAGCGCGCCGGGACCGCGATCACGGTGGGGACGGCGGGGCAGGACGAGCCGGACGTGGCGGCCTGGGTGGCGTCGATAAGCGAAAGCGGCGCTCAAAACGTCGAGCTGCGGCTAGGGGGAGAGGAATACCGCTTCACACTCGCGCTGCCGGGCGCGTTTAACGTGGCCAATGCGGCGCTGGCGGTAGCGCTCGCGCACGCCGTGGGCGCGGACGTTGCGGCGTTTACCGCCGGGCTGGAAAGCGCCACCGTGCCCGGCCGAATGGAGCGCATCGACAACGGCCAGGGCTTCGTCGCGGTGGTTGACTACGCGCACAAGCCTGCCGCCGTCGCCGCCGTGCTGGAGACGTTGCGCGGGCAGGTCACCGGCCGGATCGGCGTCGTCGTCGGCGCCGGCGGAGACCGCGACCGCGCGAAGCGCCCCATGATGGGTGCCGAGGCGGCCACGCGCGCCGACCTCGTCATCGTCACCGACGACAACCCCCGCACCGAGGACCCCGCAGCGATCCGTGCGGCGGTGCTCGCCGGCGCGCGGGACGCCGCGGAGAATGCGGGCCGCGCGGTGGAGGTACGCGAGGTGGCCTCACGGGCTGCGGCCATAGACGCGCTCGTGGAGTGGGCCTGCCCGGGCGATGCCATCGTCGTCGTGGGCAAGGGCCACGAGGTCGGGCAGATCGTCGGCGAGGAGACACACCACTTCGACGACCGCGAGGAGATGCGCAGAGCGCTGGCAGCCAACGGCTACGGTGGAAACGATGCTCCCGGTACCGGGAGCGAGAGAGGAAGGTGAGAAGACGTCCATGATCCCTCTTGAGTTGTCCGACATCGCCGCCGTGACCGGCGGGCGCCTGGCAGGCGGAGCCGAGCCAGGCGCGGTGGTCGATGGCTTCGTCGAGTTCGATTCCCGCAAGATCGCCCCGGGCGGCCTGTTCGTCGCGCTGCCCGGCAAAAACGTCGACGGGCACGACTTCGCGCGCGCCGCGATCGACCACGGGGCCGTGGCGGTGCTCGCCGCGAGGGACGTCGGCGTCCCCGCCATCGTCGTCGAGCGGGTCCAGCGCGCCGCCGGGGATAACTCCGACCTGGCGGTGGGCGACCCCGATGGATCCGCCACCGGCGTGGTCCGGGGCATGTCCAAGCTCGCCACTCACGTCGCCCACCGCCTCGTCGCGGAGCACGGGCTCACGATCGTCGGGGTGACCGGGTCGGCCGGCAAGACATCGACAAAAGACCTCATCGCCGCGGTGCTCTCCGCGGCGGGCGAGACCGTCGCGCCGCCAGGGTCCTTCAACAACGAAATCGGCCACCCCTACACCGTGTTGCGCTGCGCGCCGACGACGCGCTACCTCGTCGCCGAGATGTCGGCCCGCGGGATTGGGCATATCGCGCACCTTGCCACCATCGCGCCGCCGAAGATCGGGGTGGTGCTCAACATCGGCAGCGCGCACCTCGGCGAATTCGGCTCGAAAGACAACATCGCCGTGGCCAAGGGCGAGCTCGTTGAGGCCCTCCCGGCCGCCGACGACGGCGGGGTGGCCATCCTCAACGCGGACGATCCCTACGTTTCCCCGATGCACAAGCGCACGAAGGCGCGCGTGGTCTACTTCTCCGCGGAGGGAGCCCAGGGCGGTGCGCGGGCGCCGGAATACTACGCCACCGACGTTGAGCTCGACGACCTCACCCGGGCGAGCTTCACGCTGCACTCGCCGGGGTATGAGCCGCAGCGGGTACGACTTGCCGTCTTCGGCGCCCACCAGGTCTCCAACGCGCTGGCCGCGGCCGCGGTGGGGATTGAATCCGGCCTCGATGCCGCCACCGTAGCGCGCTGCTTGAGCGCGGCGCACGGTGTCTCCGGCAACCGCATGGATGTCAAGACCCGCGCCGACGGGGTCACCGTGATTAACGACGCCTATAACGCCAACCCGGATTCGATGCGCGCCGGGATTGCCGCGCTCGGCTTTACCGCCTCGGCCCGGCCTGGCGCGCGCTCGATCGCGGTGCTCGGGGAGATGGGCGAGCTTGGGGAGGACAGCCTGGCCGCCCACGAAGAGCTTGGGCATGAGCTGGCGCGCTACAGGGTCAGCCACCTCGTAGCCGTCGGCCGTTCCAAGGCCGTCGACGCGCTGGCCCGCGAGGCGCAGCGCCACGGCATCAAGGTCGTCTCCGTGCCCGGCGTCGACGACGCTGCCGCGGAGGTGGAGGACATCTTGTCCCACCCGCCCGCGGGAGAGGAGGGCTGGCACGAGCGCGCTGAGCGCGACGTCGTGCTGGTCAAGGCCTCCAACTCGCAGGGGTTGTGGGCGGTGGCCGCTCGCTTGCTCGAAGGCCACCCGCTGCGGGGCGCGGCGGCACAGGCCGACCGCGCGGATAATACAGGCCGCTTTGGCACCGAGGGGAGCTCGTAGAGACCATGGTTCAGATCTTTATCGCGGGCGCGGTGTCCTTCCTCGTCGCCATCTTCACCACCCCCGTGCTCATCCGGTATTTCAACCGGCGGGAAATGGGCCAGGAGATCCGGGAAGACGGCCCGAAGTCGCATGCGCGCAAGCGCGGGACGCCGACTATGGGCGGCATCGCGATTATCGCGGGCATCGTCGCGGGCTATGTCGCCTCGGGGGTGTTCTCGCTGAGCACCGGCCACCGCGTCTTTAGCGCCTCCGGGCTCATCGTGCTGGGGCTGACACTCGCGCTGGGAGCCGTGGGCTTCGCCGACGACGGCATCAAGCTGTTTATGCGGCGCAACCTCGGGCTTAGCGAGTCCGGCAAGCTTATCTCCCAGCTCGTCATCGCCCTCGCCTTCGGCATCTTGGTGCTGCAGTTTCCCGACGAGGCCGGGCTCACCCCGGCCTCGACGAACCTGAGCTTCGTGCGCGACCTTCCCACCATCGACTTCGCCGTGGTCGGCGGGTTCATCGGGGTGGCGATGTTCCTCGTGTTCATCTACTTTCTGCTCGCGGCGTGGTCGAACGCGGTGAACCTTACCGACGGCCTCGATGGGCTCGCGGCAGGCACGACCGCGCTGGTGATGGCCGCCTACACGGGCATTACGTTCTGGCAGTTCCGCAACTCGTGCGCCGCCGCACCCGGGCCAGGGTGCTACGACGTGCGCGACCCACTGGACCTCGCGGTGCTCGCGGCGGCGGGCTTCGGGGCGTGCGTGGGCTTTTTGTGGTGGAACGCCGCCCCGGCGAAGATCTTCATGGGCGATACCGGCTCGCTCGCCCTCGGCGGGCTCGTAGCCGGGTTGTCGGTGACCTCGAAGACGGAGCTTTTGATGGTCATCATCGGTGCGCTCTTCGTCATCGAGGCGGCCTCTGTGGTCATCCAGGTCGTCTCGTTTAAGACCACGGGCAAGCGGGTCTTCCGCATGGCTCCGTTCCACCACCACTTCGAAAACGGTGGCTGGGCGGAGACGACCGTGGTCATCCGCTTCTGGTTGCTCACGGCGATGTCTGCGGCGACCGGGTTTGCGCTGTTCTACGGGGAGTGGTTGACCAAGGTGGGGGCGACGCTGTCATGACCCAGGGCAACAATGCCGGTGCGCAGGGCGCGGGCGTGGGCGCTGCGTTAGGAGGCGCCGAGTTCGAAGGCACAGTGCTTGTCGCCGGTGCCGGGGTCTCCGGGCTCGGCGCGTTGGAGCTGCTGCGCGCCGCAGGGGTGCGCAGCGCGGTGGCGGACGACAGCGCCGAGCGGCGCGGGCAGGCCGCCCAGCGCTTCGGCGTCGAGGCGCTCTCGACTGCGGATGCGGCCGGGCGCCTCGGCGAGTTTTCCGCGGTGGTCACCTCCCCGGGCTGGCGGCCGGATTCGCCGCTGCTCGTGGAGGCGGCGCTGGCGGGGGTTGAGGTGCTTGGTGATGTCGAGGCGTGCTACCGCCTTGACCGCGCCGGAGTGTTCGGCGCCCCGCGGCGCTGGCTCGTGGTCACTGGGACCAACGGCAAGACAACGACGACGGGAATGCTGGCGTCGATCATGTCGTGCGCGGGCGCGGAGACGGGCCTGCGGGCGATGGCGTGCGGAAACATCGGGGTTGCCATCGGAGAGGCGTTGGTGGCGCGCGAGCGTGTCGACGTCCTCGTCGCCGAGCTCTCCAGCTTCCAGCTGCACTGGTCCTCGAAGCTGCGCGCGGATGCCGGCGTGCTGCTCAACCTCGCCGAGGACCACATCGACTGGCACGGATCCTTCGAGGCCTACGCGGAGGCAAAGGCAAAGGTGCTTGAATCGGTCGTCGCGGTGGCGGGGGTAGACGACCCGGACGTCGCCCGCCTCGTGGGGCTCACCGGGAGAGACGACATCGTGGGCTTTACGCTGGCGCGCCCCGCCGAGGGGCAGGTCGGCGTGGTTGACGGCCGGATTCTCTGGCGGCGAGGCGGCGTGGACGTCGACGTGGCCAGCGCGGCGGGGATCGAGCCGCAGGGCGTGGCCGGGGTGCTCGATGCCCTGGCGGCCGCCGCCGTCGCGGTGACGCAGGGGGTGGCCCCGCGCCACATCCAAGCGGGCCTGGAGCGCTACCGGGTCGGCGGGCACCGCGGCGCGGTGGTGCACCGCGGGCGCGGGGTGGAGTGGGTGGATAACTCCAAGGCAACCAACCCGCACGCGGCGAACGTCGCGCTCGCCGGCGGGGCAGCAGCGGGGGGCGAGCGCTCCGTCATCTGGGTCGCCGGCGGCCAGCTCAAGGGGGCAGAGATCGACCAGCTGGTGGCCGATCACGCCGCGAAGTTCCGCGCGGTGGCGCTGCTGGGGGCGGACCGGCAGGCGTTCCAGGAGGCGCTGCGACGGCACGCGCCCGGGGTGGAGGTGTTTACCACCGACGCGACCGATCCGCGCGAGGCGATGGAGAGTTGCGTCGCGTTCGCCGCTGCCCGGGCGCTGCCGGGCGATACCGTGATCCTTGCCCCGGCGGCGGCGAGCCTGGATATGTTTACGGGCATGGCGGCGCGTGGGGACGCTTTTGCCGCCGCTGCGGTGAAATACTGCACGTAGCGGCCGAGGTGGGGGCCTGCCTGACTGTTTCGTGACAATCCCCAGTGTGGCCCGTGTTGCTACAGGCGCACACGGGGGGAGTGAGGCTATTGTGACTGTAGTGAATCTGGCGCCGGCGGCGACCGGAGACAAGCGGAGAAAAGCAAGGTAGCCAAGGCGAAGGGGCAGCATTCATGACAGCGACTCGACCAGTGCCGCGGGGGCAGGCCGCGCGGGCCGCGAGCGGGCGGGCCACGAGCGGGGCGCCCGGGCAACCCTCCGGGCTGGCCAAAGCGATACTCCGCTTCGAGGCGGCGCTGCGTACCCGGCCGCTGGCGGACTACACCATGATCCGCACCGTCGTGCTCGTCCTCGCCGGCCTCGGTGTCGTCATGGTGCTGAGCTCCTCGATGGCCTACTCGTTTGCCTCCTCCTCCTCCGTCTGGGCCCAGGCGATCCGGCAGACGGTCATGGTCGCCGGCGGCTTAGGCGCCATGTGGGTCATGCTCAAGACCAGCCCGGATCGCCTGCGCCGGCTCTCCCACGTCATCATGGGTGTCGCGATCTTCCTCCTCGTGCTCGTGCTCACCCCCGCCGGCACGGGCCGGGAGGAGGTCGGTTCGCAGTCCTGGCTGGTCTTGGGCCCGCTGAGCCTGCAGCCCTCCGAGTTTGCCCGCGTCGCCATTGCGATCTGGGGCGCGGCGATTCTCGCGAACAAGGACCACACCCGCCCGTCGCGCCTCGATAACGGCTTCGCCCCGTTCGTCGCCGTGGCCACCGTCTGCGTGGGACTTATCGGCCTGCAGGGGGACTACGGCATGGCCGTGTCTTTCGCCATCGTCGTGGGCTTTATCCTCATCTTCGCGGGGATCTCGTGGCGGGTAATCGCCGCGGCCTGCGTGGCGGCGGCCTTCGGCATGCTGCTGATCTTCCTCTCCGGCGGCTACCGCTCGAACCGCTTCCACGTCTACTTCGACGCGCTGTTCGGCAACTTCGACGACACGCGCGGCATCGCCTTCCAATCCCACCAGGGCTTCCTTTCGCTTGCCGACGGCTCCTTCTTCGGCGTCGGGCTCGGACAGTCCCGCGCTAAGTGGTTCTACCTTCCGGAGGCCCGCAACGACTTCATCTTCGCCGTCATCGGCGAAGAGCTCGGCCTGTGGGGCGGCGCGCTCGTCATCGCTCTCTTCGGGCTGCTGGCCTTCTTCGGCCTGCGCACCGCGCGACGCGCGCGCAACCAGTTCCAGGCCCTGCTCGCCGCGGCGCTCACGGCCGGGGTGGTCTCCCAGGCCTTTATCAACATCGCCTACGTGCTCGGGCTGTTGCCGGTCACCGGCATCCAGCTGCCGATGCTCTCGGCGGGCGGCACCTCGGCCGTGATCACCCTGGGCGCGATGGGGATCCTCGCCTCCGTGGCCCGCCACGAACCCGACGCCGTCTCCGCGATGCAGAACTACGGGCGCCCCGCCTTCGACTGCCTGTTCGGCATCGGCGAGCCGAAGGCCCCGCGCCAGGTGCGCGGGCGCGCCGCGGCCCCCGAGCACCCCGGCCAGCAGGGCCGGGCCACCGGGCGCGGGCAGCGCTTTGGCACCCCCGTTACCGCCCGGCCCGCCCCCGCACCGGTGCCCGGCGGTTCCAGGCGCCCCGCCCCCGCGCGCTACGATGTGGGTCGTGATCGCGGTTGGCGCTCCGACCGGCGCGTGAGCTAGAAGGGAGTGGTGGTGTCGATGGTCAACCACACAACACGCTGCGTCGTGCTCGCCGGCGGCGGTACGGCGGGGCATATCGAACCCGCCCTCGCGGTAGGGGAGGTGCTGCGCGACGAGTTCGGCGTCGAGGTCGCGGCGCTGGGAACGGAAAAGGGACTCGAAACGGCGATCGTGCCCGCGCGGGGCTTCCCGCTGCGCCTCATCGACCCGGTCCCGATCCCGCGCGGCAAGCCGTGGCTTTTGCCCGGCGTGCCTCTCAAGCTCGCGCGCTCGGTGAGCCAAACACGCGCGGCGCTCAAGCAGACCCACGCCGGGGCCGTCTTCGGCACCGGCGGCTACGTCGCCGCCTCGGCCTACCTCGCCGCGGCCTCCCTGCGCATCCCGTTTTTCGTCCTCGAGACCAACGCTCTCGCGGGCCTGGCCAACAAGCTCGGCGTGTGGCTGGGCGGCACCGGTTTTAACGCGGTGGCCGGCTCCGGCATGGCGGGGGAGGTCCTTGGCATCCCCGTGCGCCCCGGCGTCGGCCGCGACCCGGACGGGTCGAAGGCCGCGCACGGCTACAAGATGTGGGGGCTCGACCCGAATTGCCCCACGATCCTCATCACTGGGGGCTCGCAGGGCGCGGCGAGCATTAATGCGGCCGTTGGGGCGTCGATAAGCGAGCTCGCCTCGCGCGGCTGGCAGGTGCTCCACGCCTACGGCCGCAAGAACGACGCGCCCGCGCCGCACGAGCGCTACACCGCGGTGCCCTACATCGACGAGATGGAGGCCGCGCTCGCCGTAGCCGATGTCGTCGTGTGCCGCTCCGGGGCGATGACGGTGGCGGAGAACTCCGCCGCCGGGCTGCCCGCGATCTACGTCCCCCTGCCGCACGGCAACGGCGAACAGGGGCTCAACTGCGCCCACCTCGTCGAGGCGGGTGCGGCGGTGCGTATCGACGACGCCGAGCTCACCCCTGGCCGCCTCGTCGAGGAGCTCGACGCGATCCTTGCCACCCCCGGCAGGCTCGACGAGATGCGCGCCGCCCTCGACGTCTCCGGCGCGGGCGATGTTTCCCGCGAGCTGGCCTCCCGCGTAGCGGCGGCACTGTAGCGCCGACGCGCAGGCCCCCACATGTATACCCCCACCGAACGCACGTATAAGGAAGGCGCCATGGACCTTTGCACCGCCCCCGCCACAACGGACCGCCCCGATTACTCCCGTGTCCACCTTGTGGGCATCGGCGGGGCGGGCATGTCGGGCCTGGCACACATTTTGTGCAGCCGGGGGGCGGTGGTCACCGGCTCCGATGTGAAAGACTCCGCCGTGGTGGAGGCGCTGCGCGCCCAGGGCGCGCGGATCGCCATCGGGCACGACGCGGCCAACCTGTTACTCGGCGGGCAGCACCCCACGGCAGTGGTGACGAGCTTCGCGGCCATCCCCAAGGACAATCCCGAGCTCGCCCGCGCCGCCGAGCTGGGCATCCCGGTGCTGCGCCGCTCCGACCTGCTTGCCGAGCTCATGGAGGGCAAGACCCAGATTCTGCTCGCCGGCACGCACGGCAAGACCTCGACGACGTCGATGACCGTCGTCGCGTTGCAGGCCGCGGGCTGGGATCCCTCCTACGCCATCGGCGGCCAGCTCACCCACGGCGGCACGAACGCACACCACGGCGCGAGCGACGCCTTTGTTGCCGAGGCCGACGAATCCGATGCGTCCTTGCTGCGCTACGCCCCCGATATCGCGGTGATCACCAACATCGAGCCGGACCACCTCGACTACTTCGGCACCCCCGAGGCGTACTACCGGGTCTTCGACGACTTCGCGGACACGATTACCCCCGGCGGCCACCTCGTGGTCTGCCTCGATGATGACCACGCGGCCGCCTGCGGTGAGCGCGCCGCCGCACGGGGCGTCCACGTCCTCGGCTACGGCACGCCGGCCGGCGCTGCGGCCCACCCCGCGATCCCCGCCGCGGCCACCATCGCACCTAACCAGGCCGGCCAGGCCGAGGACATCGTGGTGGATCTCTGCCTCGACGGGGCGCGGCAGCGGGTGAGCTATGCGCTGAGCATCCCGGGCGCGCACATGGTGCTCAACTCCGCCGCCGCGTTGCTCGCCGGCGCGCTCGCCGGGGCGGACCCGCAGCGACTCGGCGAGGGGTTGCGCTCCTTCGGCGGTGTGCGGCGCCGCTTCGAGCACAAGGGCACGGTGGCCTCGGGCCCGAAGGCGGGGGCGAGCGTGTACGACGACTACGCCCACCATCCCACCGAGGTGGCGGCGGTGCTGCGGGCGGCGCGCGAGAAGGTGAGTGAGCGTGGCGACGCCGCGAAGGTGATCGTCTGCTTCCAGCCGCACCTCTACTCGCGCACCCTGGCCTTCGCCGAAGAATTCGCCGCCGCGCTCGGGCTCGCCGATACCGCCGTGGTGCTCGACGTCTTCGGCGCACGCGAGGAGCCGATCGCGGGCGTGGATGGGGCGCTGCTGGTGAGCAAGATGGAAAACGATACCGCCGTCTTCGAGCCCGACTTCGACGCCGCGCCGCGCCGCGTGGCGCAGCTGTGCGCCCCGGGCGATGTCGTCATCACTATGGGCGCGGGCAGCGTGACCGCGCTGGGCGAGAGGATCCTCGCCGAGCTCGCCGCGGGCGCGGAGGCCTAAGGGATGGGCACGAGGCTAAAGAAGCACAGGGGGATCATCACCGCAGTGCTCGTCGCGCTGGGGCTGTGTGCGGTGGCGGCTGTAGTGCTGCCGCGCACCCAAGTCTTCGCCGTCCAGGAGGTGCGCGTCGAGGGCGCCTCGCAGCTCGCCCCCGAGGAGGTCGCCGCGGCGACCGGGATCGCTGTGGGCACTCCGATGGGCAAGGTTGATACCCACGCCGCCGCGGTGGGGGTCGCGGGGCTGCCGTGGGTGAAAACTGTGACCGTGTCGCGCTCGTGGCCGCGGGCGGTCGATGTCGCCGTGGAGGAAAACGTCGCGGTGGCCTACACGAAAAGCGGGGACGGGGAGCACCTCATCAACGCCGAGGGCCGCGAGTTCGTCACCGCCCCGGCGCCGCCGGGCGCGCTGGAGATCACTGGGGCGGCCGCGAAGGATCCCGCCGTGGTGGAGGATGCGGTGGGCGTGGTGGCGTCGATAAGCGGGAAGGCGCGCGAGGCCGCCACCCAGATCGAGGCGAGGAGCCCGTATATGTTCGTGGTCCGGCTCGCCGACGGCCGCACCGTCATCTGGGGCGCGGCCGAGGACAACGCGAACAAGGCGCTCGCGCTGGAGGCCGTGCTCTCCCGCGAGGGGCGCGAGTTCAACATCTCGGACCCGCAGCAGATCGCCGTGCGCCCCTAGGTGCCGAGGGGAGCCGGTAAAACCCCAGGTCACAACCCTAAAGTTAAGGTTTAGGGTCGAGACACGCCGAACCAAAAACCGCGATTGAGCGAAATAGCACCCATGATGGGTACAACGTAAGCCCAATGAAGCACGAGTTACCTGAAAGGCGAGACTTCTCACATGACCTCTCCCGCTAATTACCTCGCCATGATCCGCGTCGTCGGAGTTGGCGGAGGCGGCGTCAACGCCGTGAACCGAATGATCGAGGAAGGGTTGAAGGGCGTCGAGTTCGTCGCCGTCAACACCGACTCGCAGGCGCTGCTGTTCACAGACGCCGACACCAAGCTCGACATCGGCCGCGAGGCCACCCGCGGGCTCGGGGCAGGAGCCAACCCCGAGGTCGGCCGCACCTCCGCGGAGGATCACAAGCAAGAGATCGAAGAATCGCTCAAGGGCTCCGACATGGTCTTTGTCACCGCGGGCGAGGGCGGCGGCACGGGCACCGGCGCCGCCCCGGTCGTCGCCGGAATTGCCAAGAAGATGGGGGCGCTGACCATCGGCGTGGTCACCCGCCCGTTCTCGTTCGAAGGCAAGCGCCGCACCCGCCAGGCACTGGAGGGCATCGCCAACCTCAAAGAGGTCTGCGATACCGTCATCGTCATCCCGAACGACCGCTTGCTCCAGCTTGGCGACGCCGAGCTGTCCATGATGGAGGCATTCCGCGCCGCCGACGAGGTGCTCTACAACGGCGTCCAGGGCATCACCAACCTCATCACCATCCCGGGCATGATCAACGTCGACTTCGCCGACGTGCGCTCGGTGATGGCGGATGCCGGCTCCGCGCTCATGGGTGTCGGCTCCGCGCGCGGGGATAACCGCGTCATGGCCGCCACCGAGCAGGCGATCAACTCGCCCCTGCTCGAGGCGACGATGGAGGGCGCGAAGGGCGTGCTCATCTCGGTGGCCGGCGGCTCCGACCTGGGCCTGATGGAGGTCAACGACGCTGCCTCCATCGTCGAGGAGAAGGCCGACGACGACGCCAACATCATCTTCGGCACGATTATCGACGACAACCTCGGCGACGAGGTGCGCGTGACGATTATCGCCACCGGCTTCGACGAAAACGCCAACGCGCGCACCGAGGCGCCCGCACCGCAGAACGAGACCGTCTCGCGCGCCGTCAACGTCGAGCAGGACGCGGCCGCGGAGACCCCGACGCCCGCGCCGCAGCGCGGCTCGCTTTTCGACGACCGCTCTCAGCCCCCCGCCGACCAGACTGAGCCCCGCCAGCCCCGCGAGCCCCGCGAAGAGCGCGAGACCTACGAGCCGCGCCACCGCTACGAGGAGCGCCGCAGCGGCCTGTTCACCGACCGCGAGGAGCGCCGCGACGACTACCGCGAGACCTACCGCGGGGGCCGCGCCGACGACGTCGATGTCCCCGACTTCCTGCGCTAGCCGCTAGCCTGGGGGCATGAACACCCCACACGATCCTTCTCAACGCCCCGTCCGCATGGTGGTGACCACCCGTGCGGGCGGGGCGTCGGCGTCGCCCTACGACTCGTTTAACCTCGGCGCCCACGTCGGTGACGACCCCGCCGCCGTCGCGGCCAACCGCGCGCGCTTGGCGTCCGCGATCGGCCTTGGCGAGGATCGCCTCGTGTGGATGGAGCAGCTGCACACCAACACCGTCACCGTCGTCGACGGCCCGCAGGCCCACCCGGTCGAGGCCACGGACGCGCTCGTGACCACCGTGCCCGAGCTCGCGTTGTGCGTGCTCACCGCCGACTGCGTACCGGTGTTGCTCTCCGACCACACGGCTGGGGTCGTCGGCGCCGCCCACGCCGGGCGGATTGGGGCCCGCAACGGCATTGTGCGCAAGACCGTCGAACAGATGAGGCAGCTCGGCGCGCAGCCGGGGCGCATCCAGGTCCTCCTTGGGCCCGCGGCGGCGGGGGAGTCCTATGAGGTACCCAAAGCGATGGCGGAAGACGTCGATACGCATTTGCCCGGATCCACAACGCGCACGCGCGCAGGAACGTTCGGGCTCGACATCCGCGCCGGCATCGTGCGGCAGCTCATGGGCTTAGGCGTGACGCATATCGACGCCGACCCGCGCGATACGGTCACCGATGAGTCCCTGTTTTCCTACCGCCGCGAGGGCACCACCGGGCGTCAGGCAAGCGTGATCTGGCTGACAGGAGAGGGGCAATGAGCAGGTTCGATGAACTCAAGGACAACCTTGTACGCGTGCAAGCGCGGATCGCGGCGGCCGAAGAGGCGGCCGGGCGCGCACCGGGCAGCGTCAGCCTCGTGCCGGTGTCGAAGTTCCACCCGGTAGACGACATCATCGCGCTCGGGCAGCTCGGCGTCGACCTCGTGGGGGAAAATCGGGAACAGGAGGCGCGCGGGAAGGCCGAGGCGCTGGCGGATGCGGGAGCCGATGTTGCCATCGCCATGATCGGCCAGATCCAGACGAAGAAGGCCAACGCCGTTGCCCGCTGGGCCGCCGAGGTTCACTCGTTAGACTCGGCGAGGCTCGCCGAGCGCCTCGACCACGGGGTGGAGCTCGCGCTCGAGCGCGGCGAGCGCGAGCGCGAGATTCTACCGTGCCTCGTCCAGGTCTCCGCCGACGGCGATACCTCGCGCGGGGGCGCGCCGTTTGGCGAACTCGACGCCCTTGCCGAGCAGGTCGAGGAGGCCACCCACCTCGAGCTGCGCGGCCTCATGGTGGTCCCGCCGCTGGACGCGGTGCCCGCGGAGGTCTTTCGTGAGGTGCGCACGCGTGCCGACGCCTTAGGGCAGCGCCTCGGCCGCCCCATGCTGCTCTCGGCGGGGATGTCGGGCGATTTCGAGGAGGCCATCGCATGCGGTTCCGACATCGTGCGTGTCGGAACCGGGGTGTTTGGCCCGCGGCCCGTAGGCTAGGCGCGACGGTTACCGACGCACGGCAAAGAGACGTCCACATACCCCCAGGAGCACCAACACCTATGTCTATCCTCGACAGCGCAAAAGAGTTCTTCGGCCTCAACATGGCGGACCCGGACGAGGTCTACTACGACGACCACCGCTACGCGCCGGAGCCCTCGGCTGTGGGCGGGCGCGACGAGCATACCTACGCGCCCGCTCCGCGCCGCGACTACGGTTCCACCCGCGTGCGCACCGCGGCCCTGGTCACGGCCGCCCCGCGCAGCTACAACGACGCCCGCGAGATCGGCGAGCCCTTCCGCGACGGCGACGCCGTGATCATGGAGCTCACCGACTTAGACCCGGCCGACGCCAAGCGCCTCGTCGACTTCGCCGCCGGCCTGTGCTTCGCCCTGCGCGGCAAGATGCACAACCTGGGCAAGGCTTCCGCGACGCACCGCCGGGTCTTCGCCATCGTTCCGGAAGGCGCCGAGATCTCCCCCGTGGAGCTCGAGCGCGCGGCGCACCTGCGCTAGGCGCCCGGGCCTGGCCAGGTAGGATTCACACGTGGCACTTTTTGGATCCATCCTCCTCGCACTGATCGGCCTGTATTCGCTGCTCGTGGTCATTCGGATCATCGTGGAGATGATCCAGTCCCTCTCGCAGCAGTTCGACCCGCCGCGGTGGTTCATGGTTGTTGCCGAGATGATCTTCGTCGCCACCGACCCGCCGGTGAAGGCGCTGCGCCGCGCCATCCCGCCGCTGCGCCTGGGAAACGGTGTGGGATTAGACGTCAGCGTCATCGCCTTGTTCCTCATCCTGGCGCTGCTCCAGATGCTCGTCAGCGTCGGGCTCGTTCAGCCTTTCCTGCGGTAGCTGCCCCCTCGTTGGGGTGAGGCAGGGCGTTTCGGGTCAACGTCAGGGGTAGATTGAGGGTATAAATGATTTGACGTGGGAGTGCGTCCGATACACTCGCCGTGTTACAAAAGGAAGAACGTAAAATTGCTCGGGAGTTCGCTCAACAATGGGGGAGCACCCGCGTGCTCACACAGGTGGGCCCGACATTAACTCGAAGGGAACTTCTATGCCGCTCACTCCAGCAGACGTGCACAAGGTCGCATTCAACAAGCCTCCGATTGGCAAGCGCGGATACAACGAGGATGAGGTCGATCAGTTCCTTGACCTCGTCGAGGACACCCTCGCCCAGCTCATCGACGAGAACGAGGAGCTGCGCTCGAAGGTGGACGAGCTCGGTCGTGGCGGTGCCGCCCCGGCCGCTGCCTCGACCGTGATCAAGACCGACGCACCGAAGGTTGATGAGGCAGCCGTGCGCCAGAAGCTCGAGGCCGAGCTTCGCGGCGAGTACGACAAGAAGCTCCGCGAGGCCGAGCAGGCCCGCACCCGCGCCGAGGAAGCCGCCCGCGCCGCGCGCGAAGAGGCTGACAAGGCCCGCAAGGACGCCGAAGCGAACGCCCAGAAGAGCACCGTCGCCGCCACCCCGGTTGCGGAGAATAAGCCCACCGAGGCCTCCGCCGACACCCACGTCCAGGCCGCCAAGGTCCTGGGCCTAGCCCAGGAAATGGCCGATCGCCTTACCTCCGACGCGCAGGCCGAGGCCCGCTCCATGCTCGATGAGGCCCGCGGCGCCGCCGAGCGCCAGCTCAAGGACGCCGAGACGAAGGCGGCCGAGACGACCCGCACCGCGGAGACCCGCGCCCAGCAGCTCGTTTCCGACGCGGAGAAGAAGGCCGCGGAGACCACCAGCGACGCGAACTCCCGCGCCGAGGCCCAGGTGCGCCAGGCCGAGGAACAGGCAGCCAAGCTGCAGGCGGACGCCGAGCGTAAGCACACGGAGATCATGAACACCGTCAAGCAGCAGCAGACCGCGTTGGAGAACCGCATTGCGGAGCTGCGCACCTTCGAGCGCGAGTACCGCACTCGCCTGCGCACCCTGCTGCAGTCCCAGCTCGAGGAGCTCGACTCCCGCGGCTCCTCTGCGCCGAGCACCCCGGCGGGCGAGAAGTAACTCGCGCCGGCTCACCGCCCGTCCCCGCGATCGGGGAGGGGCGGTTTTTCGTGGGCCGAGGGTGTGCTTTGCGGCAAAGTCATACACCCACAGGCAGATAGATCACCGTCCCGTGAGGTAGTACGTCGTGCGTATGGCGATCTATCTGCTTGTGGATGTCTGACTGTGGGCGACCGCGCTTGAAGGTCGCCCTTGCGTGGCCGCGCGGGATGCGGCGCGCTACAATGACAGGCGCTCATCCAAGCACGCGTTGATCCGGCCATCACCGGGGAGCGTTTCCGGAAGAACAGCCCGGGCAAGGGCTTAGTAGAACCGGACGTCGCCAAGGAGACGTCACCTCCTTCACCACAAACGAAGTGGGGGCAGGCCCAGCCGGCCCCAAGCAGGGTGGTACCGCGCGGAGCTCCGCGTCCCTGCAGTCCTAAGCAGAACGTGAGTGAAGGAGCAGTACACATGAGTGACATCGGCGGCGTCTACCCCAAGGTCGACATGACGGGCGGGAGCAGCAGCTTCCCCGAAATGGAGCGCCAGGTGGGGCGGTACTGGCAGGAAGATGGGACGTTTCAGGCGTCGTTAGCTGGCCGCGAGGGATGCGAGGAATACGTCTTCAACGACGGCCCCCCGTTTGCCAACGGCCTGCCGCACTACGGCCACCTCTTGACCGGCTACGTCAAGGACATCGTGCCGCGCTTCCGCACGATGACCGGCTACCACGTCCCGCGCGTGTTCGGCTGGGATTGCCACGGCCTACCCGCCGAGCTCGAGGCGGAAAAACAGCTCGGCATCACCGATAAGGCCCAGATCGAGGACATGGGCTTGGAGAAGTTCAACGAGTACTGCGCGAAGTCGGTGATGCACTACGCCGGCGAGTGGGAGGACTACGTCAACCGCCAGGCGCGCTGGGTGGACTTTGACAACGGGTACAAGACGATGGACGCCGACTTCATGGAGTCGGTCATGTGGGCGTTCAAGGCGCTCTACGACAAGGGACTGATCTACCAGGGCTTCCGCGTGCTGCCCTACTCCTGGGCGGAGCACACGCCGCTGTCGAACCAGGAGACGCGGCTTGACGACGCCTACCGAGACCGCCAGGACCCCACCGTCACCGTCACACTCCCGCTCACCGGCGCGCGCGAAGGCTTCCCGGCGAAGCAGACGTGGGCGCAGCACCCCGAGCTCCACGACGCCGCCGCCATCGCCTGGACCACCACGCCGTGGACGCTGCCGTCGAACCTCGCGCTCGCCGTCGGGCCCGCAATCGAGTACTCCCTGGTGCGCGTCGGTGAGGACGGGGCACCCGAGTTTGTCGGGCGCACCCTGCTGCTTGCCACGAACCTCGTCGGCGCCTACGCCAAGGAGCTGGGCAAGGAGCCTGAGGTGCTGGCCACCTTTGCCGGCGCCGAGCTTGAGGGCCTGGAGTACACCCCGGTGTTCGACTACTTCGCCGACCAGGAGAACGCCTTTATGGTGCTCGTGGCCGACTACGTCTCCACCGAGGACGGCACCGGCATCGTCCACCAGGCCCCGGCGTTTGGCGAGGACGACATGGCCACCACGTCGAAGTACGGCATCGACCTGGTCATCCCCGTCGACGCGGACGGCAAGTTCACCTCGCTCGTGCCGGAGTACGAAGGCAAGCTCGTCTTCGACGCCAACCGTGACATCATCCGGGACCTGAAGGCGGCCGGCCGGGTGCTGCGCGACCAGACGATCGTCCACTCCTACCCGCACTCCTGGCGCTCGGGCGAGCCGCTGATCTACATGGCGCTGCCCGCGTGGTTTGTCAAGGTCAGCGAGTTCCGCGACCGGATGGTGGAGCTCAACCAGCAGATCGAGTGGATCCCGGAGCACATCCGCGACGGACAGTTTGGCAAGTGGCTCGAAGGCGCGCGCGATTGGAACATCTCGCGCACCCGCTACTGGGGCTCGCCGGTGCCGGCTTGGGTCTCCGACGACCCCGCCTACCCGCGTGTCGACGTCTACGGCTCCCTCGACGAGCTCGAGCGCGACTTCGGTGTGCGCCCCGAAAGCCTGCACCGCCCCCACATCGACGAGCTGACCCGCCCCAACCCCGACGACCCGACGGGCAAGTCCACGATGCGCCGCGTGCCCGACGTGCTTGACTGCTGGTTCGAGTCCGGCTCCATGCCGTTCGCGCAGTACCACTACCCGTTCGAAAACACGCAAGAGTTCGAGGCGCGCCAGCCCGCGGACTTCATCGTCGAGTACTCCGGCCAGACCCGCGGCTGGTTCTACGTCCAGCACGTCCTCGCCACCGCGCTGTTCGACCGCCCGGCGTTTAAGAAGGTCGTCGCCCACGGCATCGTGCTCGGCTCCGACGGCCTGAAGATGTCGAAGTCGAAGGGCAACTACCCGAATGTCTTCGAGGTCTTCGACCGCGACGGCTCGGACGCGATGCGCTGGTTCCTTATGTCCAGCCCGATCCTGCGCGGCGGTAACCTCATCGTCACAGAGCAGGGCATCCGCGAGGGCGTGCGCCAGGCGCTGCTGCCGATCTGGAACGCGTACACCTTCCTGCAGCTCTACTCCTCGCAGGAGGCCACCTGGTCGGTGGATTCCACCGACGTGCTCGACCGCTACATCCTGGCCAAGACGCACGACCTGGCCGAAGGCGTCGGCGCCGCGCTCGAGGACACCCGCATCGCGGATGCCTGCGATGAGCTGCGCCAGTTCGCCGACACCCTGACCAACTGGTACGTGCGCCGTTCTCGCGAGCGCTTCTGGGAGGGCCAGGAGGCGCACCCGGAGGCCTTCAACACCTTGTATACGGTCCTCGAGATCACCTGCCGCGTCGCCGCCCCGCTGCTGCCGTACATCACCGAGGTGATCTGGCGGGGGCTCACGGCAAAGCGCTCGGTGCACCTTAGCGACTACCCGCGCGCCGCCGAGATCCCGGCAGACGACGCGCTCGTCGCGGCGATGGACGCCACCCGCGCGGTGTGCTCGGCGGCGTCGTCGGTACGCAAGTCCAACAAGCTGCGCAACCGCCTGCCGCTGAGCAGCCTCACGGTGGCGCTGCCGGATTCGGGCGCGCTGCAGCCGTTCGTCGCCGTCATCCGCGACGAGGTCAACGTCAAGGAGGTCGTGCTTACTGACGACGTCGCCTCCGCCGGCTCCTTCGACGTCGTGGTCAACGCGAAGGTCGCCGGCCCGACGCTGGGCAAGGACGTCCAGCGCGCGATTAAGAACGTCAAGGCCGGAAACTACGTGCGCGAGGGCGACAACGTCGTCGTCGACGGCGACATCGTTTTGACGCCTGAGCTTTATACGGAGCGCCTGGTGGCCGAGAACCCCGAGTCCACCGCGCGTATCGACGGCGCCGATGGCCTCGTCGTCCTCGACACCCAGCTCTCCGAGGAACTCGAGGCCGAGGGGTGGGCGGCTGATGTCATCCGCGGCCTGCAGGACGCCCGCAAGGCCTCCGGCTTCGAGGTCTCCGACCGCATCTCCGTGCAGCTCTTCGTGCCGGAGGACAAGGGCGAGTGGGCGCGCGCCCACTCAGAGCACATCGCCGCCGAGACACTCGCGACCTCCTTCGAGGTGGCCAGCGAGGGCGCGGGTGCCTTCGACATCGTCGCCGGGGTCAGCGCGAACGTGGTGAAGAACCGCTGAGCGCTTTCCGCCTCAACTCGGACGGGTCAACTGGTGGGTGCTTAGCCTAAACCCAGAGCAAGTTCGGGGTGTCCGAGTTGAGGCGGAAGGGGTCGGTCGCGCCCCCCGACGCCCGCGATACCCTGGTCAGTATGGACCGCTGGGTGCTGCACATCGACATGGACGCGTTCTTCGCCTCCTGCGAGCAGCTCACCCGCCCGACGCTTAGAGGCCGCCCGGTGCTCGTCGCCGGGGTGGGCGGGCGCGGAGTGGTCGCGGGCGCCAGCTACGAGGCCCGCGCCTACGGGGCCCGCTCGGCGATGCCGACGCACCACGCCGCGCGACTGGTCGGCCCGAAGGCGGTGCTGGTGGCGCCGAGGAAGGCGGTGTACTCGGTGGCGTCGAAACGCGTCTTCGAGGTCATTTCCCGCCGCGTCGACGTGCTCGAGCGCCTCTCCATCGACGAGGCCTACATGGAGCCGCAAGAACTCCAGGGCGCGACGCCAGGGGAGGTGCGCGAGTGGGCCAACCGGCTGCGCGCGGAGATTAGGGAGGTCACGGGCCTGCCGTCGTCGATAGGCGCGGGTAGCGGCAAGCAGTACGCGAAGATCGGCTCCGGGCAGGCCAAGCCGAACGGGGTGTTCATCATCCCGCGCGAGCGGCAAGACGAGATCGTCGGGCCGCTGCCGGTGGGCGAGCTGTGGGGAGCCGGCCCGGTCACGCAGGGCAAGCTGGCGGCGGTGGGGGTTAAGACCATCGGGGAGCTCGCCGCGCTGTCCGAGCGGGAGGTGGAGATCACGCTGGGAGGGGTCGTGGGCAAGCAGCTGTGGCGGCTCGCCCAGGGCATCGACGAGCGCGAGGTGCGGCCTCGCGCCGAGGCGAAGCAGGTCTCGGCCGAGCACACCTACCCGCGCGACCTGCACACGGCGGCGGAGGTGGACGCGGCGTTGCGGCGGGCCGCCGAGGCAGCGCACGAGCGGCTGCTTCGCGACGGCCGCGGCGCGCGCACCGTCACCGTAAAGCTGCGCATGGCGGATTTCCGCATCGAGTCGCGCTCGCTCAGCCTGCCGTACGCCACCGACGACGCCGAGACGTTGACCGCCATCGCCTTCAAGCTCGTGCGCTACCCGGGCGAGGTCGGCCCGATCCGGCTCGTCGGCGTGGGCTACTCCGGGCTGGAGGAGACCCTGCAGGACGTTCTGTTCCCGGAGCTGGATCGCGAGGTCGCCCCCGGCGGCGCAGAGGCGGACTTCGAGGTCGGCGTGAGCGACCACGAGGCAGGGGAGGCCGCGGCGCCGGACGTGGGGGAGGCCGAGGGGTGGCGCGCCACGCAGGACGTCTTCCACCCCGATTACGGCCACGGCTGGATCCAGGGCGCGGGCCACGGCTGGGTCACGGTTCGCTTCGAGACGCGCGAAACGGGCCCGGGCCGCGCGGTGAGTCTGCGCGAGAGCGACCCGGATCTGCGCCCGGCCGACCCGGTGGACTCCCTGGCCTGGGGGGACTGGCTGGATGGGGATTCAGCCTAAACCCGGACACCCCGAACCTGCTCGGGGTTGAGGGTGAGGAGCCGCGGGTTTACCCTTCCGGGTTGAGGGCGAGCGCTAGAGCAGCGCCCGTGGGTCGGTGCCGGTGGCGATCGCGGTGGCGAGTGCGATGCGGGCCTGGCCGGCGCGCAAGTAACCCGCGGGAAGCGCGCCCGCCGCACCGAGGGAGGCCCCGCCGCCAGCGCCGCCGTAGGAGAACGCGACCTCACCGAAGGGCACAGAGGTGGCCACCACCACCGGGATACCCGCGGCGACGGCCCGGCCCACCGCGGCGCCCATCTCGTCCGAGACGTTGCCGGAGCCGAGCGCCTCGACGACGATGCCGTCGGGGCGCCTGGAGGCCACCCAGTCCAGCAGCGCGGCGTCCGCGCCGGGCCACGCGCGCACGATCGGCACGTCTATCCCGGCCAGCGGGGCGCGCTCCACCGCCGCCGGGCGCGGCAATGTCAGCGGCGCGGTCAGCGCAAAGGCGCGGCGGGCGGCGGTATCGATCTTCTGCAGCCCGCGCGCGGCCAGCGTGTCGCCGCCGAAGTGCACAAACACCCCGTTGCCGCGGGTCAGCGGGTCCGCGGCGAGCTCGATGGCGCGGCGCAGGTTGGCCGGGCCGTCGGCGCTGCCGTGGTCGGCGGGCAGCTGGGCGCCGGTGAGCACGACGGGGCGCGGGTCGGAGTGGATAAGGTCGAGCGCGAGCGCCGTCTCGGCCATGGAGTCGGTGCCGTGGGTGATGACGATGCCGGTGACGAGGGCGTCGCCAAGCGCCCTGCTCACGAGCGAAGAGAGCGTATCGATATCGCCGAGCCCCATCGCCGAGGAATCGAGCCGCGCGGCGTCGAACACGCGCACCGGCTCGTCGGCGTCCGCGCGCCGGGTGAGCTCTTGGGCGTCGAGCGTGGGCACGAGGGCGCCCGAAGGGTCGGTCGTGGAGGCGATGGTGCCGCCGGTGGAAATAACGAGGACGAACGTGTCGCCGGGCTGGGGAGAAGTCATGACTACTAGAGTGCCGGTTGGGGTTTGTTGTTATAAAACGGTAACCTTGGCCAGATTACACCCGCACAAAGGAGACGTGAGAAGTGAACGCAAGGAACATCGCCGCGGCCGTCGTGGCCCTGGGCGCAACCATGGGCGTAGCCGCCTGCTCCAACGAGGCGGAGACCACGCCGTCGGAGACCTCCACCGTCGCCTCGTCCGCCGAGGCCGCGCCCGCCGCCGAGCTGCCAAGCGCCGCGGACCTCAACGGTGTCCTCGCGCGCGCGACCGACCCGGCCGTGCCCATGGAGGAGCGCGTCAACACCGTCCAGGGCGGCGAGACCGCGCCCGAGCTTTTCGACGTCATGGCCCAGTCCCAGCAGCAGTCCGGCGCCAACTTCCACGTCGTCGACCCGGTCCTGCCCGGCTACGAACCCAACTCCGTGCTCGCGACGGTAAGCTTCAACCAGCCGGAGCAGGGCGCGCAGCTCGCCGACAACGTCGAATTCGTCTTTGAGAACGGCTACTGGAAGCTCTCCAAGACCTGGGCTTGCACCCTGGTCACCCACGCCCTGCCGCCCGAGCAGGTCCCGCCGATGTGCCAATCGGCAGCGCCGGCCGAGGGCGGGGCACCGGCGCCCGCTCCGGCCGAGGGCGGGGCACCGGCGCCCGCGCCGGCGCTGTAGGCAGCGCCGCTACTCCCGCCAGACCTCCTCGGTCCACAGCGTCGAGAGCGTGAGCACCCGCGCGCGGGAATCTCCGCGAGCGATGCGCTCGCGCCAGCGGCGCCGGAGCCAGCGGTCGTGGCTGGTGATGATCGCGGTGCCGGAAAAATCCAGTAGCGCCTCTTCCAGCTCCTCGGCGAGGACGAGGGAGAGGTGGTTCGTGGGCTCGTCGAGCAAGAGGAGGTCTGGCGGGGTGGCCAGGATCATGCCGAGGGAGACGCGGCGGCGCTGACCGAGGGAGAGATCGGCTAGCGCAGTGGCCGCCTGCTCCTCGCTCAAGAGCCCGAGCTCGACGAGGGAGGGGGTGCGCGGGGCGTAGACCTCCGCGGCGGTGCGGCCGAGGTCGGACCACGCATCGTCCTGCTCAAGGCGGGCGATCGTGATCTCCTCCGGAACGACGAGCTCGCCGCCGAAGTGCTTGAGGGTGCCGTCGAGGATTTTCAGCAAGGTCGACTTACCCGAGCCGTTCGGCCCCTCCACTAGCAGCTGCTCGCCGGGCTGTAGCTTGAGGTCGAGCGGTGCGAGCCGCCCGTCGACCTCAAGCCCCTTGGCCACCACCGCGGGCACGCCGAGGCTCGTGGCCGTGTGCGGCGGTAGGCCGCGGAACGTCAACCGGGCGGGGGGAGGAGGGATCTCCGCGCGCTCGAGGGCCTCGAGGCGGGACTGCGCGGAGCGCCTCCTGGCGCCTACGGTCTTTGCGGCCCTGTCGGCGTAGAACTTCGCCGCCACCCTCGTCTCGCTCTTGTTCTCCTCGGAGTGGAACACATCGTCCGAGCCCTGGGCAGTGGCCTTTTCCAGCCGCTCCCGCTCGTGTTCTTGGGCGGCGTAGTCGCTGGCCCAGCGCTCGCGGCGGGCATGGCGGGCCTTGAGGTAGTCGCTGAAGGTCCCGGTAAACCGCGCGCCTTGGCGCGTGTCCTCACCGTAGCCGCCCTCTGCGCCGAGGGCGGGGTCGAGGTCAACCAGCCCGTCGCAGGCCGCGTCGAGGAAGTAGCGGTCGTGGGAGGCGACGAGCACCGGGCCGTTAAACGCGTCGAGCTCGCCGACGAGGAAGTCCACGGCGGCGTCGTCTAAGTGGTTGGTCGGCTCGTCGAGAACCATCGCGTCGACGGGGCGCAGCAGGAGCGTGGCCAGGGCGAACCGGCGGCGCTGCCCGCCGGACATCTCGCCGAGCGGGGTGGTAAGAGCCACGCCATCGAGGCCGAGGCCGGCGAGCACGGAGGCGATGCGCGCGTCGAGCTCCCACACCCCGGAGTTCTGCGCGCGGGCGAGCGCCCGGTCGAAGTCCGCGGCGAGCACCGGTGAGTCCGGCTCGGCGGAGAACTTCTCCGACAGGGTAGCGATGTCGCGCTCGATGTCGCGGAGTTCGGCGACTGCGGCGTCGATAAGCGCGGAAGCGGGCTCGCTGAAGGGCAGCGAGGTTTCTTGGGCGATAAAACCCGTGCGCGGCGGTGTGACCACGCGCCCGCGCGCGGGGGCGAGCGAGCCGGAAATGATGCGGAGCAAGGTGGACTTTCCGGCCCCGTTCTCGCCGATCAAGCCGGTGACGGAACCCGAGGGGACGGCGAAGGAGACGTCCGTGAGCACCCGGCGGCCGCCGGGGTAGGCGAAGGACACGCCGTCGAGTCCGATGTGCAAAGGTGCGACCACGGTGTCACGCTCCGTATTCGATTCCGCGGGAGATGTCTTGGACCACGCGCAGATCCCCGCTCGGGCCGGCGTAGACCACCCGGGTTGTTGAGGAGACCTGCCCGCGGGTGGGCAGCGCGCGGCCAAGGTCAACCTCAATGCTGCCGCGCGAGGTTGTCGATGCGCCCTCGACAAAGAGGGACTGGCCGTCCAGCGCGCCAGAGTCCCCGTTGTCAATGCGCAGCGTCGAGGCGGCCGGGCGCTGTTCCACCTCGACGTCGAGGCCCACCGTCTCGCCCTCGCGCCGGGTGAGCGTGTAGGTCGTGGTGCTCACGAGAGAAGAATCCCCGGTGACCCGGTTGGTCACCGTCCACGACCCGCCGACCCCGACGGGCTGGTCGGGAAAGACGACAGCGGCGGAGACGAGGGCGAGCAGGGCCGATTCGACCCGCTCGCGATCCGCCTCGGCGGAGCCTTCCGGCGCGTAGACCTTCACCGTGTCGATGGCTCCCTGGACAGAGCCCCGCCACGCCAGAGCAAACCCCTCGGCCGAGCCCGCGTCGCCGCCGGCGCCGACGGTGATATCCACACGGCGCGCCGCCTCGTCCTCGCCCTTCCCGGGCTTGGGGGCGGGGCCCGCCGTGGCGGTAAGCGGCACCACGACCCGGTCGGGGGCCTGCGCCGAGGGGGCAGCGGCGTCAACCTCCGCGGCAGGCGCGAGACGTTGCTCGATGCCGTGGGAGACCGCCACGGTGCTCTCCCACTCTGGGGCGGCGGAATACTCCACCGGCTGCGGGTCCGTGCCGGGGGAGAGGAGGGTTACGGTGGGGGCGTCGACGGCAAAGGCGGGGACCTCCGCAAGCGGGTCCTGGGCGGGGGCCGAGCACCCTGCGAGGGCCAGCGCCGCGGAGGCGGCCAGAGCGGAAGTCAAGCGCCGAATCATCACACATCGAACCTACCTCACCCCGCGCCTTACCCCGTGGACGCCGAAACTCATTGTCGAGGGGGGAGACGGGCTAGAGTAGTGAAGACAATGGAGGAAACAACACAAACTCGAGGCCGGTGGAGCTGGTTCATCCTCGGCATTATGGCGGCCGTTGCGGCCGCGGACCAGGTGGTCAAGCAGCTCATGCTCAGCCAGCTCGAGCCGGGCGTGCCGGTCTACCTCATCGGCGACTGGTTCCGCCTCTACCTCCTGTTCAACCCCGGAGCGGCCTTCTCCATGGGGCAGGGATCGACGTGGATCTTCACAACGATCCAGCTAGCCTTCGTTCTCGGCGCGCTCATCGCTGCACCGCGGATCACGGGGCGCTTCGAGGCGCTCGGGCTCGCGCTGATCGCCGGGGGTGCGCTGGGCAACCTCCTCGATCGCCTCTTCCGCGAGCCCGGCTTCTGGTTCGGCCACGTTGTCGACTACATCTCGGTGGGGAACTTCGCCGTGTTCAACATCGCGGACGCCGCGATTACGACCGGTGTGGCCGTCTTCGTCGCGGCGGTGTTCGCCTCCGAGTACGCCGCCGGGCGCACCGAGAAACGGGGGCAGGCCGATGTCGGGTGAGTACCGCGCCCTCCCGATCCCGGAGGGGCTCGATGGGCTGCGCGCGGATGCCGCTGTGTCCAAGCTCTTCGGGCTCTCGCGCAGCGCGGCGGCAGACATCGTCACCGCCGGGGCAGTGCTTATCGACGCCACACAGGTCTCCAAATCCGACCGCGTGCGCGCCGGGGCGCTGCTCGAGGCAACGCTGCCCGACCCCAAGCAAGCCCCCATGCCGAAGGCGGAGCGCGTCGATGGGCTAGAGATCCTCTACCACGACGACGACGTCATCGCGGTGGATAAGCCCGTCGGCGTCGCCGCCCACCCGACGCTGGGGTGGGAGGGGCCGACGGTCGTCGGCGGGCTCCAGGCCATGGGCTACACGCTTCCCGACGCCGGGCCGCCCGAGCGCAAAGGCATTGTCCAGCGCCTCGACGTGGGCACCTCCGGGGTCATGGTCGTGGCAAACAGCATCCAGGGGTATTCGGTGCTCAAGAGGGCCTTTAAGGAACGCACCGTGGAAAAGACCTACCATGCGGTGGTCCAGGGGCTGCCCGACCCGATCGTTGGCACGATCGACGCGCCGATTGGCCGCCACCCGTCTTCCGGGTGGAAGTTCGCGGTGACGACGAGCGGGCGCCACGCCGTGACCCACTACGAGCTTATCGAGGCCTTCCGTGAGGCCAGCCTGCTCAAGATCCACATCGAGACGGGGCGCACCCACCAGATCCGCGTGCACTTCTCCGCGGTCGGGCACCCCTGCGTGGGGGACCCGATGTACGGCAGCGATCCCACCCTCGCCGCACGCGTCGGCCTTACGCGGCAGTGGCTCCACGCCGCGACGCTGGGCTTTACTCACCCGCGCACCGGCGAGTTCATGGAGGTCTCCTCACCCTACCCGGAGGACCTCAACCGGGCGCTGGAGGTGCTGCGCGGGTGAGGAAGGCCATCGCGTTGCTCTGCGCCGTCGCCCTCGCCGCCGGCGGGCTCTATGCCCTCGGCCTCGCGGCGGCGCCGGAGCCGACCTACCAGGGAGACCACCTCGGCATGGAGCCGGAGGACACGCCGGAGGAATACCTGGCGCGCGTGGGGGCGTCGATACGCGAAGACGCCCCGCCCTCGTTCGCGCTCGTGAGCTTCGAGCGCGAGAGCAGCTTCGAGGCGGCCGCCGCAGCGCTGCGCCCGGCGGGCAGAGTCAGCGCGATCGTATTCGACGCGGTAGCGCCCCGGGCAGTCCCCGAACCCACGGGCGGCGAGGACCGGGCGGACGTCTTCGCGCGCGAGGCCCGCAGGCTAGCGGCGAGCGGGGAAAAGAGGGACGGCGTTATCGGTGCCGTCGTCTACGCGCCGGGCGAGGAGCTTGCTCGCATCCGAGGGGAAGCGGGGGTCTTCGCCGTCGAGGCCTTGCCGGCGGACGCGGCATGGGGGTCCTTCGCTATTGCGCCGGTGCGGCCGCAGTAGCGCCGCTGCCAGGGGGCGAGATGCGCCGGCGGAGTGTATAGTCTGGACGAGTTAGATTCGTACGACTTTGCCGCCGCGCGAGGCACCCGTGAGGAGCATCATTGGTATCTGTCCCTGGACCCGATTCCACCGTCAACCGGCCCGCTAAGCGTGCCCTTGCGGCGCTCGCCGCCGCGGCGTTGCTGTGTACTTCCGCGTGCGGGGTCGGCGGCGGCGAAGAGAAGAAAAAAGAGGGGCTCGCCGCGGGCGACTACACGGTGGCCGCGGCCGATGACGTGCGCAACAGCGTCGTCGTCAACGGCAACGTCGGGCCGATCCGCTCCATGAGCGTGACCACCGCGCTGCAGTCCCCGGTTCTCCGCGTTGCCGTGGGCACCGGGGATCGGGTCAGCGTCGACCAGTTCCTCCTAGAACTTGACTCCTCCGCCGCCGAGCGCCAGCTCGAGCAGCAGCAAGCCCAGCAGGCGAGCGCGCAGGCCGACGCGGTGGCCGCGGCCCAAGATGCCCAGGCTCAGCTCGACGCCGCCCGCGATCAGATCAACCGCGGCGTCCACCCGGCGATCGCGCAGGCCCAGGCGGCCGTGAACCAGGCGCAGGCGGCCTACGACGCCGCCGTCGCGGGCGAGGCGCCGGTGAAGATGGACGCCTCAGCTAACCAGATCAAACGCCTGCTTGGCCAGCTCGGATCGGGCGGCGGTGCGCCCGATCCCGCCCCGCAGCCACCAGCCCCGGCACCGGCTCCCGCACCGGCCCCGGAGGCCCAGCCCGCCCCCGCGCAGCTCCCGCAGGTCGACCCCGCGCAGGAGGAGGCCGCGCGCCAGGCGAACATCGCCCAGGCGTCCGCGGCGCTCCAGCAGGCCCAGGCGCAGCTGGATGCCGCCTACACCCAGGCGGCGCAGGAGCGCGACGCGCTTAAGCGGCAGGCGGATTCTGCCTGGCGCAAGGCGGATCTCGCCGGCACCAGCGAGGGGGACGGCTCGCTGGAATACCAGGTGCAATCGGCAACCGTCACGGCGCCGATGGCCGGCCTGGTCACCAGCGTCGATGTCAAGGAAGGCGACGTCCCGCAGGGCAAGCTCGTAACCATCGCGGATGATTCCCGCCTCATCATCCACACGAAGGTGCGCGAGAGCGACATCCCGAACATCGCTAACGGCAACCGGGTGACGTTTACCTCCACGGCGACGGGCGATAAGGAATTCCAGGGGCGGGTCTCCTGGATCTCCCCGGTCGGCTCCTCCGACGAGGTGCCCGTCCAAGGCGGCGGGAAGAAGTCCGACGGAGCGGTGATGTTCCCCGTCGATATCGAGGTCACCGGCGATAAGGCGGGCCTACTGCTCGGCGGCAGCGCGCGAGCCGAGATCATCACCGACGAGGCGCCCGATGCGTTGTCGGTGCCTCTCGACGCCGTCTTCGATGACGGCGGGAAGAAGAAGGTGTTGGTGCTCGCCGCCGGCGAGGGCGAGAACCGCGGGACCGTGGAGGAGCGCGTGGTGGACACCGGCGCCGAGAACGACGTCGACGTTGCCGTGACCGGCGGCGAGCTCAAGCCGGGTGAGATCGTGATCAACTGGCCGGACCAGTACCGCGACAAGGTCGGCGAGGCGGTATCCATTACTGACCCGAACTTCAAGCCGGAGGACGTCGCCGCGGCCCGCTCGGGCGCGGACAAGGGCGGCACGAGCGAAAACAAGGCGCGGTAGCGTGGGTACTCCAAACGCGTCGATGGCCGAGTCCGGCCTGCTTATCGACATGCGGCGAATCGTCAAAACCTACAACCCGGGAGAGCCGAGCGAGGTGCGCGTGCTCCATGGCATCGACTTCTACACCGAGCAGGGAGAATTCGTCTCCATCGTCGGCCCTTCCGGCTGCGGCAAGTCGACCCTGATGAACCTCATCGGCATGCTCGATCGGCCCACCGAGGGTGCCTACGCGTTCAACGGCGAGCCCGTCTACGCCAAACAAGACAAGGAGCTGGCGAGCTACCGCAGCCAAAACATCGGGTTTATCTTCCAAAACTTCAACCTCATTGGGCGTATCGACGCCCTGCAAAACGTCGCCATGCCCATGATGTACGCAGGGGTGGACAAGGCGGAGCGCGAAGAGGTCGCCGCCGAGCTTTTGGGCAAGATGGGGATGGGGGATCGCCTCAACCACTTGCCCAACGAGCTCTCGGGCGGGCAAAAGCAGCGCGTGGCCATCGCGCGCAGCCTCGCCAATGACCCGGATCTGCTGCTTGCTGATGAGCCCACCGGCGCCCTCGACTCCCGGACCGGCCGGATGGTCATGGACCTCTTCCACGAGCTCCACGAGGACCTGGGCAAGGCCATCGTCTTTATTACCCACAACCCGGAGCTTGCCGAGGAGACCCAGCGGGTCGTCGAGATGATGGACGGCCACGTGGCCAAGGTCCGCCGGCCGCAGCCCGTCGCCCCGGCGGGGGAGGTCTAGCGCTATGGATATTCGCGAATCGATCCGCCTGGCCGCATCCAGCCTGAACAACAACAAGCTGCGTTCCTTGCTCACGCTGCTGGGCATCATCATCGGCATCATGGCCGTGATCATCATCATGACCCTGGGCGCGGGCCTGCAAAACCAGGTCATGTCCTCCATCGAGGGCGTGGGGGCGACCAACCACGTTGTCATGGTGCACGAGCGGCCCAAGGACGGCGCCGAGACGATCCCAGGGATGGGTGAGCCTCCGACCGAGGAACAAGATCAGGTCTCTTTCGATCAGATTGCGCAGATGCGCGAGCACTTCGGGCCGCGGATCCAGGGAGTTGACGTGGAGAACTCCGTCTCCAACACCGGCGAGATCACCGCGGGGGAGGCCAAGGAGACCGCCACCATCTCTGCTGCCCTGGCGGACACGCTGGCTATGCGCAATAAAAACGTCCAGTTCGGACGCGGGTTTAGCGGCGAGGACATCTCCCAAGGCAGGCCGGTCACGGTGGTCTCTTCCGCCGTGGTGGAGAGCATGTTCGGCGGGGACGCCCAGGGCGCGCTCGGCGAGCGCATCGATGTGACCGTCGGGTCGAACACCGCGGTGTTCACCGTCGTCGGCGTGCTGGAGAACGAAGGAAACTCCGGGATGTTCGGCGCCTCCCCGGCGGCCGAAATGTTCATACCGCTTGAGGCGTCCGACCGTGTAGGGGAGAAGGTCGACGCGCTCGATAGCTTCTCAGTGCAGTCGCGTCCCGGGGAGGACACCACTGCGTTCCAGTCGGAGCTGCAGAACTACGTCAACCGCTGGTACGAGCACAACGAGGACTACGAGATCACGGTCATTGACTTGTCCAAGGGGCTCGAGGAGCTCACGAACGTCTTCGGGATCATCTCCAAGGTTCTCTCCTCGATCGGTGGCATCTCGCTCGTAGTCGGCGGCATCGGGGTGATGAACATCATGTTGATTACGGTGACGGAACGCACCCGCGAGATCGGCATCCGTAAGGCGCTGGGGGCGACCCAGGCGGATATCCGCACGCAGTTCATCGTCGAGGCGATCTTGGTGTGCCTCATCGGCGGGGTGATCGGCATCGTGCTGGGCTCGGCCATCGGAATGGCCGCCACCGCGGCGTTTGATGCCTTCGTCGCGCCCCCGCTCGGCGCGGTCCTCATGTCTTTGGTATTTTCTCTGGCCACGGGGGTGTTCTTCGGGGCATACCCCGCGTCGAAGGCGGCGAAGATGCAGCCTATTGACGCATTGCGCTACGAGTAAGACCCCCGGTTGACGCGGGGGATAGGATAGCCCGCATGGCCAAGAATTCCTCCTTCGTCCACCTGCACAACCACACCGAGTTCTCCATGCTCGACGGGATGGCAAAGGTGGACCTGCTCGCCGAGGAGGTCGCGCGGCAGAACATGCCGGCCGTTGGCATGACGGACCACGGCAACATGTTTGGCTCTAACGCGTTCTACCGCAAGATGGTCTCCGCCGGGATCAAGCCGATCATCGGCATCGAGGCATATATGGCTCCGGAGTCTCGCTTTAACAAAAAGCGCGTCACGTGGGGCACGCCCGATCAAAAGAGTGATGATGTCTCCGCCTCCGGCGCCTACCTCCACCAAACCATGCTGGCGGAGAACGCGACCGGTCTGCGCAACCTGTTCAGGCTCTCCTCCCTGGCCTCGTACGAGGGCCAGCTGGGTAAGTGGCCGCGTATGGATGCCGAGCTTATCGCCGAACATGCAGACGGCATTATTGCCACCACGGGCTGTCCCTCGGGGGACGTGCAGACCCGCCTGCGGCTCGGGCAGTTTGACGCCGCGCTGGAGGCGGCGGCGATGTGGCAGGACATCTACGGCAAAGATAACTACTTCCTCGAGCTGATGGATCACGGCCTGCACATCGAGCGGCGGGTGAGGGAGGATCTGCTCAAGATCGGCGAGATCCTCGAGCTTCCGCCCCTGGTGACAAATGACTGCCACTACGTGCTGGAATCTCAGGCCCCGGCCCACGAGGCGATGCTGTGCGTGCAAACCGGCAAGACGCTCATGGACCCGGACCGGTTCAAGTTCGACGGCACCGGCTACTACATCAAATCCGCCGCCCAGATGCGGGAGACCTGGGACTCCATGGTCCCCGACGGCTGCGATAACACGCTGTGGATCGCGGAGCGGGTCGGCGACTACTCCGAGCTGTGGGAGGAACACCCCTACGACCGCATGCCTATTGCGGACGTGCCCGAGGGCGAGACGCCGACGACGTGGCTGCGCAAGGAGGTCATTCGCGGCCTGGAGGATCGGTTCCCCGGCGAGGAGGTTCCCGCGGACTACATCGAGCGGGCGAACTACGAGGTCGACGTCATTGACATGAAGGGCTACCCGTCCTACTTCCTCATCGTCGCCGAGCTGATTAAGCACGCCCGCGAGGTGGGCATCCGCGTCGGCCCGGGCCGCGGCTCGGCCGCAGGTTCGCTGGTGGCCTACGCGCTGACGATTACCAACATCGACCCGATGGAGCACGGCCTGCTCTTTGAGAGGTTTTTGAACCCGGAGCGGCCCTCCGCACCCGATATCGATATCGACTTCGACGACCGCCGCCGCGGCGAGATGATCACTTATGCCGCCGAGCGGTGGGGCGAGGACAAGATCGCCCAGGTGATCACCTTCGGCACGGTGAAGACGAAGCAGGCGATTAAGGATTCCGCCAAGGTCAATTTCGGCCAGCCCGGGTTCCAAATGGCCGACCGCATCAACGGGGCGTTGCCGCCGGCGATCATGGCCAAAGACATCCCCCTATCCGGCATCACCGATCCCGAGCACGAGCGCTACTCGGAGGCGGCGGAGGTGCGCTCTCTCATCGAGACCGACCCGGATGTGGCCAAGATCTACGAGACGGCCCGCGGCCTCGAAGGGGTCGTGCGCCAGGCGGGCGTGCACGCCTGCGCGGTGATCATGGCCTCGGTGCCCCTGATGGACCACATCCCGATGTGGAAGCGCCCCGCCGACGGGGCGCTCATCACCGGCTGGGATTACCCGGCGTGCGAGTCCATCGGGCTGTTGAAGATGGACTTCCTCGGGCTGCGCAACCTCACTGTGATCGGCGACGCCCTCGAGAACGTCGAGAAGAACCGCGGTGAGTCCATCGACCTCGAGGGCCTCGACGTCGACGACCCGGCCGTCTACGAGCTGCTCTCGCGCGGCGACACCCTCGGCATCTTCCAGCTCGACTCTGGCGGCATGCAGGAGCTGCTCAAGCGCATGAAGCCGACCGGGTTTAACGACATCGTCGCCTCGCTCGCCCTCTACCGTCCAGGCCCGATGGGCGTGAACGCCCACTGGGACTACGCCGATCGCAAGAACGGGCGCAAGCCGATCACCCCGATTCACCCCGAGCTCGAGGAGCCGCTCAAGGAGATCCTCGATGAGACCTACGGCCTCATCGTCTACCAGGAGCAGATCATGAGGATCTCACAGAAGGTGGCTAACTACACCGCCGGCGAGGCCGACGGGTTCCGCAAGGCGATGGGTAAGAAGAAGCCCGAGGTGCTCGCGCAACAGTACGAGAAGTTCTCCGAGGGCATGTTCTCCAACGGGTTTTCCAAGGCGGCGGTTGACGCGCTGTGGGGCACGATCGAGCCGTTCGCCTCGTACGCGTTTAACAAGTCCCACGCGGCCGGCTACGCGCTCGTGTCCTATTGGACGGCCTACCTCAAGGCGAATTACACCGCCGAGTACATGGCGGCGCTTCTCACCTCGGTGGGAGACAAGAAGGACAAGTCCGCCATCTACCTCGCGGACTGCCGCCACCTCGGCATTAGCGTGCTGCAGCCTGACATCAACGAGTCGGAGGAGAACTTCGTCGCCGTCGGCGAGGACATCCGCTACGGGCTCGCCGCGGTGCGCAACGTCGGTGTCGAGGTGGTGGAATCCATCAAGGAGACGAGGCGCACCAAGGGCGCCTTCCGCAGCTTTTCGGACTACCTGGACAAGATCGACCTGCTTGCGTGCAACAAGCGCATTACGGAATCGTTGATTAAGGCCGGAGCGTTTGACTCGCTGGGCCACCCGCGCAAGGGGCTGATGCTGATCGAGGAAGACGCCGTCGATTCGGTGCTCACGACAAAGAAGGCCGCGGATAAGGGGCAGTTCGACCTCTTCGCGGCGCTCGGTGGGGGCGACGGCGGGCAGCAGACGGCGTTTTCCATCGAGGTGCCCGACGACGAGTGGGACCGCAAACACCTGCTCGCCTTGGAGCGCGAGATGCTCGGCCTGTATGTTTCCGGCCACCCGCTCGACGGGTTCGAGGCGGCTATCGAAGCCCAGACGGACACCCATCTCACCGACATCTTGGGCGGGGAGCTGCCGAATAAGGCGGAGGTGACCATTGGCGGGCTCATCTCCAGCGTGGATAGGCGCTACTCCAAGAAGGACGGCTCGCCGTGGGCTATCGTCACCATCGAGGACCACCACGGCGCGCAGGTCGACGTGTTGCTGTTTAACAAGGTCTACTCGCTGGTGGCGCCGCAGATCGTGGAGGACAACATCATCCTGGTCAAGGCGCACGTCTCGATTCGCGACGACCGCATGAGCCTCTTTGGCGACGACGTGAAGGTCCCCGATCTAGGACCCGGTGGCGGCGCCGGGCTGCCGCTGCGCCTGACCATGCGCACCGAGCAGTGCACGGTGGATAACATCCGCAAGCTCAAGGAAGTACTCGCCGCGAACCCGGGGGACTCCGACGTCTACCTAAACCTCGTGCACGGCGACCAGTCCCAGCTCATGGTGCTGGGCGATCACCTGCGGGTGGAGCGCTCGGCGAGCCTGATGGGCGACCTCAAGGCGAACCTGGGCACAGGGATTATCGGGTAGCGCCCCGTGCCCTAGCCGGGGGGAGGGCAGGCTAGGCAGCAGGCTTGCCGACGACCGTGCGCAGCCAGTTCTGGGCACTCGGCGAGATGGAGATGATGATGGTAGCGACCTGGACGAGCCCGGAGAGGATCGCCACAGCCACGCCCATCCACTGGAAGGCCTCCTGACCCTTCTCGGACAGGGAGCTCGACTCGACGAGCTTCTCGCTCGAGGTCTGGTCCTTGGCGCCGTCCTCCTTCGGATCCTCAGCGTCGGTGCCGGCGGTGTCCGCGCTGGTCTCTGCGGGCGGCGTTGCCTCCTGGTCTACCGAGACCGCGGTGGTCTCTGCGGCATCGGCAGGTGCGTTCACGCCTCCGAGAGCGAGTGCCGCGGCAGTAGCGGCGCTGAGCAGTGCGGTGGTGGTGCGGCGGGTCATGAGGACTTCCTTCGTGGTCGTTCGGTGGGGCGAGGGGGCCGCACCCAGGTGTTTCATCCCCGGGAGCGGGCGTTCTCACAGGCTCTGCGGATAGGTTAGTGCATCCGCGCTAAAACGGCATCCGCGGCAGCCGGTTGATGAGATCGCTCAGCGTCGCCGGGGCGATGCCGAAGTGGTTCGCCGCCGCTGCGACGGCAGCAAGCGCGCCGATGAGCGCCGCGATCGCACCGATGGCGATGCCGGCCTTCGAGGAACCGTCTGTCGAATCAGAGGAGCCCTCGCTTGAGGTCGAAGGGGCGTCGACAAGCGAATCGACTTCGAAGAGCGTCGTCGAGCCGGAGACTTCGTTGCCCACGATGAGGAGGTTCTCCCCGGTGTGCGAGGCCGCGGAGGGCACGAAGGTCAGGCCCTCCGGGCCCAGGTCGCCGGAGTTGTCGGCGAAGTCGCGGTTGTTGATGTAGGCCTGGTACGACGCGTTTTTCGGATCGGTGATGTCGTAGACGATAATCCCGCCGACGCGCTCGAAGCCGATGAACGCGTAGGTGCGGCCGTTGATGGTACCGATGGCCAGGCCTTCGGGCTCGGGGCCCTTGTCGTCGGAGCGGTCATCGATCGCTGCTTCCGCGTGGTCGGAATTGAAGTACTCCGGGATAACTCGCGAGGTGATGTGCTCGAAGTCCTCGCCCGAGTCGAAGACGCGCTCGCCATCAGCGGAGAAGATGGAGAAGCTGCGTCCGCCGAAGGTGTAGAGCTCTTCGTAGCAACCACGCTCATCGTTATCGCCGAACGCGGTGGTGATTTTCAGCCGACCGGCGTCATCGAGCGCGGAAGCGAGTTCCTCGCAGACAGGCTTGGGATCGTCCTCGGCCAGATCCTTGATGCGGGCCTCTTCCGAGTAGCCATCCCAGTCGCGGCTATCGCCCTCGTTGGCGGTGACGATGTAGGTCTGCCCGCCGACGGTGTAGGAGCCGACCGCGTCCGGCTGGAGGATGCCCTTGACCGACAGTGTGGCCGGGTTGTACGCGCCGTCCTTGTCGTTGGCGTCTATGGCGACCTCGGTGTGGTCCTGGTAGCCCAGCGGGAAGATGCGCTCGACGGTGGCGGAGGCGATATCAACCACGGCAATCGCGTTGTTCTCCTGCAGGGAGACGTACGCCTTCGAGCCGGAGACGGTGATGTATTCCGGTTCGAGGTTCTGCGCGTCCGTAGCAGAGGCCCCGACCTTGCCGTAGACGTGGACGCCAGCGGGCAGGTTACCGTTGAACGCGGTAAAGCCCGCGGTGCGCACGTCGTCCTGGGACGAGGCCTCTACGCCTGTGCGCAGCGCGATGATGGAGACCGAACCCTCCGGGTCGACCGAGTAGTCCTCGGCGGGCTCGCCCTCGTTGGCCACGAGCGCGTACTCCCCGCCGGGGGTCATGGTGACCATGTCGGGCAGGGCCCCGACGCTGACGCGGCCGAGCGGTTCGGCGGCGATGGCCTCGGCGCCAGCGTCGAAGAAGATCACCTCGCCGCCGTCGGTCTTGTCTGCGGGCTCGACGGTGGCCACGGCGAGGCCATCGGGCCGCACGGCGACGGAGTTGATCGTCGTGCCCTCCCCACCGGAGACCGTGCCGATGTGTTGTGGTTGCGCCGGGTTCGTCACGTCGAGTACGTCGATGGCGCCGGCGTTGGCGTTGACGGTGAGCACGCGTTTCGACGCCTCGTGGTACGCCACGATCTCCGCAGCAGATTCGTTCAACACACTGCTGTCGTAGGAACCCAGCGCCTTGATCTCGACGGTGTGGTCGACTGCGTAGTCCACGATCGGTTTGGCCACGACGGCTCCGTGGGCGGGGGAGACGAGGATCGTGGAGGTCAAGGCGGTGGCGCAGGCGATGGCGCCGAGGCGGGTGCGGCTCACGGGGAGGGACCTTTCAAGGTTGTGCGAGGTAATTGACAGACTATTACTAACCTGTCGAGGTGACGCCGGGGTGCATTCGGGGGCGACGCCACGTGAGCGTTTGGTAAACAGTAGGTTGCGGCGGTGGCGCGTTGGGGAGCACCTGGCGCCCCGGGATATTATTGCCCCCATGAGTACCGCCACCGATTTCCAGCCCGTGCACGCAGCAGACATCCAGGCGGCGCAGGCGAGGATTTCGTCCGTGATCGACCCCACGCCGCTGCAGTACTGCCCGCGCCTGTCCGAGCAGCACGGCGTGGAGGTCTACCTCAAGCGCGAGGACCTGCAGGACGTGCGGTCGTATAAGATCCGCGGCGCGTACTACAACATCGCAAATCTTAGCGACGCCGAAAAGGCCGCCGGTGTCGTCGCGGCCTCGGCGGGCAACCACGCCCAAGGCGTGGCCTACGCGTGCCGGGCGATGGGGATCGCAGGCAAGATCTTCGTGCCCAAGCCGACGCCGAAGCAAAAGCGCGACCGCATCCGCGTCCACGGCGGTGAGGCCATCGAGCTCGTCGTCGCCGGCAATACCTTCGATGAGGCGGCTGAGGCCGCGCGCGAGGACGCCGCCGCGCGAGGCGCCACCATGGTCGAGCCTTTCGACGCCCGCAACACCGTGATCGGCCAGGGCACCGTCGCCGCCGAGGTCTTAAGCCAGCTCACGGTGCTGGGCCGCGAGCTCGGCACCGTCGTCGTCCCGGTCGGCGGGGCGGGCCTGCTCGCAGGGGTGGCTTCCTACCTCGCCGACATGTCTCCGCGCGCCTCCATCGTCGGGGTGGAGCCTAAAGGGGCGGCATCGCTCGCGGCGGCCGTGGAGGCGGGCGGGCCCGTCACCTTGGAGAAGGTCGACCCCTTCGTCGACGGCGCTGCGGTCAAGCGCGTCGGGGAGTTTCCTTACAGAGTCGTCGATAAGAACTTAAGCCGCATCCACCTCGTCACCGCCGACGAGGGCGCGGTGTCTACCGAAATGCTCGGCCTCTACCAAAACGAGGGGATCATCGCCGAGCCGGCGGGGGCGCTGAGCATCGCGGGCCTCAACGGCCTCAGCCTCGAGGCGGGCAGCACCGTGGTGTGCATCATCTCCGGCGGCAACAACGACGTGCTGCGCTACGCCGAGATCATGGAGCGCTCCCTCGTCCACCGCGGCCTGAAGCACTACTTCCTGGTCAACTTCCCGCAGGAGCCGGGCCAGCTGCGCGCGTTCCTCACCGATATCCTCGGCCCCGACGACGACATCGCGCTGTTCGAGTACTTCAAGAAGAACAACCGCGAGACCGGCACCGCGCTCGTCGGCGTGGAGCTGACCCGGGCAAGCGACCTCGATCCGCTCATCGAGCGCATGGATGCCTCGCCCATCGAGTGCCGCAGGCTCATGCCCGGCACCCAGGAGTACGAGTTCATCGTCTCCGGCTAGGCGCGCGGTGACATCGGTGACACTGCGTTGTGTGGCGGCCTGGGGAAAGTGACGTCGTTGACAAGGCGCGTGCGCTTGTTGTCACAGCGGCGCTGACACCAGCTAGCGCTCGATCACCGCGAACTCCCACGGCCCCAGCCGCGTCGAATCGGCGGAGACGGCCGGGTCGGTAAAGGAGTAGACGAGCGTTCCGCCGACGGGCACATCCACCGGGGTGTCGCTGAAGTTCGCGGCGAGCACCACGGCGTCATCGCCCATGGTCAGCCAGGTATCCGAGTTCTCCACCTTGAGCTCGCGCAGGTCCGTTCGGGCGAGCCCGTAGTGCGCCCGCAGCCCGATGAGCGCCTGGTACGCCTCGAAGATCTCGTCCTGGCTGGCGTCGAAGGTCCAGTCCAGCCGAGCCGCCTCAAACGTCTCGGGCGACGAGGGATCGAGCACATCCTCTGGGTCCCACCCGAGGCGGGAGAACTCGCGGAGGCGGCCTTCGCGGGTGAGCCGGTTGAGCTCGTCGTCGGTATGCGAGCAGAAGAACGGAAACGGGGTGCGAGCCCCGAACTCCTCGCCCATAAACAGCATCGGGGTAAACGGCGAGCACAACACGACGGCGGCCTTGAGCACCTGCTGGGCTGCGGTGAGGTTGTGTGAGGGCCTATCCCCGGCCGCGCGGTTGCCGGTTTGATCGTGGGTGGTGGTGTAGGTAATCAGCCGCCACGGCGGGGTGATCGAAAGGTCGAGGGCGCGGCCGTGGGTGCGGCGGCGGAACTGGGAGTAGGTGTTGCGGAAGCGGTAGCCGTGGCGCAAGGTATCCGCGAGCACCTCGACGGTGCCGTAATCCATGTAGTAGGCGTGGTGTTCGCCGCTGATAAGGGTGTGGAGGCAGTGGTGGACGTCGTCAAGCCACTGCGCGGTGAGCCCGTAGCCGCCAACGCTGGCGGGGCTAATGACGCGCGGATCGTTGAGGTCGGACTCGGCGATGATGGTGCGCGGGACACCGGTGCTCGCGGCCACCGAATCGGCGAGGGCCTGGATGTCTTCCATGATGGAGTAGGCGCGGCGATCGTCGTAGGCGTGCACGGCGTCGAGGCGTAGGCCGTCGGCGTGGAACTCGCCCAGCCACTGCTCCACGGCTCCGAGGATGTAGGCGCGGACCTCGTCGGAGGCGGGCCCGGAGATGTTGACCACATCGCCCCAGCCCGTGCTGCCCGCGGTCGTGTACGGGCCGAACGCGCCGTTGTAGTTACCGTCGGGGCCGAAGTGGTTATAGACGACGTCTAAGATCACGGCGATGCCCCTGGCATGGGCGGCGTCGATAAGCGCCTTGAGCCCGCGCGGCCCGCCGTAGGATTCCTGCACCGCGTACCAATCCACGCCGTCGTAGCCCCAGTTGCGCGTGCCCGCGAACGGCTGGACGGGCATGAGCTCGATGGCGCTCACGCCGAGGGAGAGCAAGTAATCAAGCTTATCGACGACCCCCGCAAACGTCCCCGCCTCACTAAACGTGCCCACGTGCAGCTCGTAGATCACCTGCCCGCGCAGCTCGGCGCCGCCCCACGCGCCGTCCGTCCACTCGAAATCGGCAGAGACCACCTCGGAGGGGCCGTGGATCCCCTCGGGCTGGGCGCGGGAGCGCGGATCCGGCAGCGGCTTGGACCAATCCGTGCCGTCAAACAGGCGGTAGGCGTAGCGCTGCCCGTCGTGGGGTGCGGGCGCGGCCGCATCGGCCACCCACCAGCCGCTGCGAGAGGCATCAGATTCCATCTGGTACTCCGCGCCTTCGGCGAGCAGGCGGACATCGTGGGCGAACGGCGCCCAGACCTCGAAGCGTTCGGGAAGGGACATAAAAGCCAGACTATGCACCTCGCGCGCCGCCGCGCCACCCCAACCCCCGGGTACAATCGCCACCTACCATGCCCACCAATCCCTCCATGCCCTCTCCCTACCTCCTGCCGGCCTCCGCCGACCCCGTCACCGGCGAGGTCGAGATCAAGCGCTCGCGGTTCATCACCTGGGTGGCGCGCACCGGCGACGAAGACGCTGCCCGGGCGCTGATCGATCTCGCCCGCGAGACCTACCCCGACGCCAACCACCACTGCTCGGCCTTCATCGTCGACGGCGCCGCGGCCAACCCCATCGAGCGTTCCTCCGACGACGGCGAGCCCTCCGGGACCGCCGGCACACCGATGCTCGACGTCCTGCGCGGCTCGGGCGTGCGCGACATCACCGCTGTGGTCACCCGCTACTTCGGCGGCGTCAAGCTCGGCGCAGGGGGCCTCGTCCACGCCTACTCCAACGCCGTGAGTGAGACGCTGGGCCGCGTTGCCCTGGTGCGCCGCGAGGTCAAGGAGCGCGCGACGCTCTCCCTCCCGCACGCGGAGGCCGGCCGGATCGAGGCGGAGCTGCGGGCGAGGGGTATCGATGTCCTCGGCGTCGAGTATGGCGCGTCGGCTCTCTACACGCTGGCCTTTGCCCCCGAGGAGCGCGAGCGCGTCGCCGCCACGGTCGCGGCTGCCACGCACGGCGGCGGCGAGCTGCGCGGCGCGGGGCATGACTGGGTGGAGGTCCCAGTGGGCCGACTAGAATAGCGCCCATGACACTTTCGCCACGCCCGAACAACCCCATCGAGGCCCGCAAGCAGGCCGTGCGCACGTACTCCCGCAACGCCGTGATGTTCGCAGGCGGCGGCGTCGTCGGTGGCGTGGCCCTAGGCTTCCTGTTTGGCTCCCCGTTTTCCTTCGCGCTCTTCGCCCTCATGCTCGTCATCGGGGTCGTGGGCGCGGGGTGGAATTACAACAAGGTCCAGCGAATTGTCAACCACCGCGATGAGTACTGAGCCTGACGGCTCGCCCGTGCGTCTCGACGTCTGGCTGTGGGCCGCGCGCATTTTCAAGACACGCTCCCAATCCGCCGAGGCGGTGCGCGCCGGGCACGTCAAGGTAGGGGGCGCGCCGGCGAAGCCCGCCGCCCAGGTCGTGCCAGGGGACCGGCTGCGGGTGTGGAAGGACCACCGCTACCTCGACCTGGAGGTCACCGGCACCGCGAAGAAGCGCGTCGGCGCCCCGGTGGCCCGCACCCTCTACATCGATCATTCCCCGCCCCCGCCGCCGCGCGAGCTCTTCGCCGCCGCCCCCGTGCGCGACCGGGGCGCAGGTCGGCCCACGAAGAAGGACCGGCGCGCCATCGACCGCCTGCGCGGCTTCTAGCCCTGAGTGCGCCGGGCGCGCAGCGCGGCGAGGCGCGACTCCAGGCGCGAGCGGCGCAGCTTGGGGCGGTTTCCCAGCTCCGCGGTGCGCTCGATATGCGTCGAGCCGAAGTGGTTGAGCAACAGGTCGTCGATAATTCGGACCTGGCCCGGCACGAACGCGTAGTCCATCGCGTGACCCACCGTCTCCGGGCTCGAGACGTTGCAGAGCTCCGCGAGCTGCATCACCGTCTCAATGTCGTGGGCGCGCAGAAGCTCCATGAGGAAGCGGTAATCGCTCGGGCGAGACAGCGGGAACCGGCTGCCCAACAGCACAGTGAGCACGCCTGGCAGGGTCTCCGCGGCGAGGTCGGCATCGACGCCGGTGTCCACCGCGTGGCGCGGGTTGTTGATGCTGGCGATCTGGTCGAACTGCTGGTCCGCGAGCTCGATGAGCCCTGCGGCGAGCGTAAACGCGCGGTCGATCTGCGGATCCGGGTCCTCCCCGGAGCGCTTGTAGCGAATATCGTGCTCGAACTCCGCCCAGGCGTGCTGGAGCACGGTGCGGACCTGCACCTCGAACTGGGTACCCACGTAGGCCTCGAGGTTTTCCGAGCTCTCCGTTACACGGAGAACCACGTGGTGGGAGCCGTAGCCGAACCCGCCGGCCACCCGGGTCTCCTGCGCCTTATCCACGCTGCGCAGCACCTCGAACTCGTCCGCCAAAAGCGTGAGCACGGCGGGGATCTCGGTGGAATGGAGCACCGTGATGCGCGCCCCGATGATGTCGCGGATGTCGTGCCATGGGTCGGGGTAGACCGGCTCGCCGTCGCGCAGCTTCTTGGCCTTGGCTTTGAGCGACGGCCACGTCTTGATGCGGACGTCCACGCGGTCGTAGTTCACCCCGGCATCCCCGATGAGCTCGACCAGGGCCTGCTGAAACGCGGTGGCGGCGTCCGGGTGCGCCGCCACCCACTCGTGGTAGGTCGAGCCGAGGCGCGCGACGGCCCTCTCCGCCTGTGTCGACGGCCGGCGGCGGCTGCTGCCGGAGGCGCCACGCGGGGGATTCGCGGAATTCATAGGGCTATACGCTACCTCCTATAGCGACGCCGAGTTGACCAGCCTGCTGGAGACAAGAAGCGCTGCGGGAAGCTGGTCGAAAACGTCAGCGACCTTCACCGTGGACGAATACTCCCGCCCCGTAAGGCGATCGACCCAGGTGCCCTCCGGCAGCGTCACCGTCGTCTCACCCCACCCGCCGCGCCGCTGCAGGGTGAGCGGGCGGCGGGTGGCCAGCGCGATGACGCTCAACCCTGCCGCGCCGCGCACGTCCCCATCGCCGCGAGAAATTCCGACGAGGTGTGACTCCGCCTCACCGACGGCGAAGACGGGCTGGTGCTCCCCGGAGAGGAAGACATCGGGGAACTCGCGGCGCAACACGAGGGCCTCGCGCACGAGCGCCTGCTTCGCCCGGTCGATGATCTGCTCCAGGTAGGGGTAGGGGCGATCGGCGGGGTCATCGCCCGCCTCGCCGCACAACTCGGCGATGGAGCGCTTTGGGTCGCGGGAGATGGCGAGGTATTGCTCGAGGGTCTGGCTGCGCTGGGTGTAGTCCACAAAGCGCCGGTTGTCCGGGTCGACCAGGGAGAGATCGAAATACTCCTGGCCCTGGTAGGTATCCGGGATGCCCGCGCCGATGAGCTGGAGGAGCTTCCTGCCCAGCGAGACCTGGATCGCGCCGCGGTGGAGCTGGGAGGCGAACTCGGTGATCGCGGGGGCGACGGGGCCATCGAGAAGGGCGTCTATCCAGTCGGTCACGGCCTTTTCAAACCCGGCGTCGGAGTCGAACCAGCTCGTCTTCACCCCGGCCTCGCGGACGGATTTGACGGCGTAGTTGTGGAGGCGCTGGCGCAAGGAGTTATCGAGCTCTCCGCTGGCCGGCCAGACCCCGAGGATGTTCTGGAACAGGAAGTGCCCCGTCGCTGCGTCCGGGGCGGGAACGATCGCGCTCACCTGGCGGACGAGCTCGGCGAAGTCGCTGGGCAGCTCCGTGATCTCGATAATGCGGGCCCTCGTATCCTCGCTGCGCTTCGTGTCGTGGGTGGAAAGCGTCGTCATCGACCGCGGCCACAGCGTCGCCCGCTCCTGCTGCAGGAGGTGAAACTCCGCAGCCGAGACGCCGAAGCGCCCGGGCGCTCCGCCGACCTCCTGCAGCGCGACGAGGCGGCACGCGCGGTAGAACAGGGTGTCTTCCACGCCCTTGGCCATGACCGCACCGCAGACCTGCGCGAAGCGGGTCTTCGCCTCGCCGCCGGCGACGAGCGCGGCGATGATGAGGTCAAGAGCGTCGCGGCGGGAGGGGAACCTGCGCGCCATCTCCGCGATGACGGAGGAGGTAATGCGAGATAACGAGATATAGTCCGCGCGGTAGACGGGGATGGCCGCGACAAGCTCGATCACGGTCGCCGTGAGGTCTCTATCGGTGACCGTGTGGCCTGCGGTGGAGAAGTTATCGCGCCGAATCGCGCGGGTGAGTCGGCGCACCTCGGCGCCCAGCTCAAGGGCGGCGACGTCACGCTTGAGCTGGTGTTCCGCGGCGCCGATCGCCGCGTCGTCCCACGTCGAGCCCGACTGCTGTAGGGAGAGCATGCTCAACGCGTCTTCGGCCTCGCGGGAGATAAAGACCCCATCGTATTCGCGCATCGCGTCGTAGCCGGTCGTGCCGTCGACGGCGAGGCGCGGGTCGAGGGGCTCGTTGACCCCGAGGATCTTCTCCACGACGAGCCAGCGATCGTCCCCGATGAGGTCGCGCAGCCGGGTCAGGTAGTCGAAGGGATCGGCCAGCCCGTCCGGGTGGTCCACGCGGATGCCGTCGATGACGTCTTCCGCGATGAGCTGGCGCAGCACGCGGTGGGTCTGCTCGAAGACTAAGGGGTCTTCCTGCCGGATCCCGGCGAGCCCGTTGACGGAGAAGAAGCGGCGATAGGAAATCACCCCGTCGCGCCAGAACTTCAGCTGGTAGTTCTGGCGGGAATAGACCTCACGGGGGTCGTCGTCAAGCGAGGCGTAGCTGCCTGGCGTGAGGGGAAAGAACTTGTCGTAGTACTTCAGCACGTCCTCGTCGATGGAGTCGAGGTGGACGAGCTCGAACCGGTCCTCATCGCCCTCGGCCCCGAGGACCGGCAGGCCGAGCTTGCCGTCGGCGCCGTTGTCGGCGTGCCAGTCGATGTCGAAGTAGGACTCGAACTCAGATTCGCGGCCGAGCTTCAACACATCCCACCACCACTTGTTCAGGAGGGGAGTCTCCACACCGAGATGGTTGGGCACGATGTCGAGCACGATGCCAAGGCCCGCCTCGTGCGCGGTGGCCGCGAGCTCCCGCAGGCCCTCGATGCCGCCTAACTCGGGGTTGACCTCCGTGGGGTCCGTGACGTCGTAGTTGTGGTTCGATTCCCTCACGGCGGTAAAGATCGGGGAGAGGTAGAGGTGGGAGACGCCGAGCGAGCGCAGGTAGGGGACCTGCTCGGCGGCCTCGGCAAACCCAAAGCGCCGCCCCGTCGGGTCGGCGTGGGGCCCGCGCAGCTGGAGGCGGTAGGTCGAGGTGATCGGGCGTCGCATGAGAAGCTCCTAGGCGTCAATCGGGTCGAGCATCGGGGATGCGGCTCGAGGGGCGGCCGACATCACCGCCCCACAGTAGCGCCGCTGCCGAGCCCGCCGCCGCCATGTCCACCAATGATGAGGGGAAAACCCACCGAATAGCGCATCACGCACGCGCCGGGAAGACCCGCGGCGAACCTGGCGGCGAGGCCGTCGGTGGCGTCGAGGACGAAAAGGCCGCGAAGGTCACGGGTGAGGTAGGCCAGGCCGTGGCGGGGGCGCAGGACCTGCGTGAAGTGGGAGTGAAGCAGCGAGAACAGCTGCGGGTGCGCGAGCCACCCGGCGGGAGGGATCACTCCCCGGCGCACCTCGAGTCCGCGCGGGCAGCCTGCGCCGAGCGCGATGGTGGCGTCGCGTGCCCACAGCTCCAGGCGGGCCGCCCCACGCGGGCGCAGCGCCGCGTCGATGACGCCGGCGGCCGCGCCGTTCCACGCCGCCTGGACGCTCAGCCCGGCGGCCCCGAGGCGCTGGTGGGTGAGGCGCCGCCCGGCGGAATCTTCGAGCACGCACCCCACACCGGGGGAGAGGGCGAGGAAGGCCGCGGCGGAGTCGAACGCGGGGCTGGACCAGGCGCGCCACGGCTCCCCGCGCCCGCAGGCATCGGCCAGGCGGGTCAGCTGCGGCACGCAGCGGCGGGGTTCAATCGGGCGCGCGTCGGCGCGGGCGCGGGCCGGGGAGGCAGTGGAAACCGTCATACACAGTTAGACTGGCGCGGCGGCGCTGCGGTTCCATGGCGGTTTTCGCAGTGTCGGGCTCCAGCCCTGTCGCAGCGCATTGACTGGACTGGAGCAGCGAGACCTTTACGCCGTCAATTGCGCCTGTTCTTTGTAATGTAGGCGCTGTACATCACGCACGAAAGGCCGCCGATACTGCTCATTGTGGGGCCAATCGCGAGAAATGTATCCGGGGCATCGGGCAGCAGCATCCGTATGATCGTGAGGATAACTCCCACGAGGGTGAACGCGATGAGGATAACTCCAGTCTTAGTCATAGCAACCCCTACTGAGCCCAGCAGCCACCTGTAGCGAAAATCTTGATACCTCGCCCCAGGAATTGCACGGTCCTACTTTGAAGTCGCATGAAACTGATTCACCGCCGGAACGGGTTCCTTAAGTGCTTCTGGTGCTGATGCGCCTGCCAATGCCGGAGTGGAAAGAGCTACAGCGACAACTGTGGCTACAGTAACGGACTGATGAAAACGCATAGTACTCCTTTGGTACCGTTCGCGCAGCGACTACGCTGCTGTGGGTGGTCTTAATGAAGGATGAAGGAAAAGATCGTTCTTTCGGTAGGCATCCCAAAATCCTGTCAAGTAATACAGTCAAATAGGGGCCGGTGACGGAGAAAAACAGGCACAAGGCTCATGAGCCTGAACGACCGATTCGTCGGATACGATGGTGGTTTTCTCTGTCAAAACTGACGCTAGCAATCGGCCTTGGCGCCCTCAAGGGTTTCAAGAAAACTCGGTACTTTCGTGCACACCCGTATTGGGGATATGCGTAGTTCTGCGGAGAGTCACCAATCCGGCAGCCGACGCTCAAAACCGGTTCTAAAACGGCGGCTCCTCCGCGGGATCGCCCAGGTCGCTGCCCTGCGAATCGGCCAACCCCAGCGCGGTGTAGAGGCGCGAGGCGGGCCAAATCTCGATGTCCTGGCCCTTGCCGATGAGCTCCCGGGCGCGCTTCTCCTTCGACGTCATGGTGGCCCACTCGCCGGTGACGAGGATCGTCGTCTTTTTGGTCACGTTCTTCCCCACCTGGCCGCCCTGCTGGGCGATGCCCGCCCACAGTTCGCCCTTGTCGTGGGGCTCGAAGTCGCCGGTCAGAGTGACGTGCTGGCCGTAGAGCTCCGCGGCGGGGTCCGCGTCTGGGTGCGGCTCCGGGACGGTGTCGGGCGTGGCCACCGATTGCCACGGGGCGGGGCCGCGTCCCTTCCCGGAGGGGGACGCTGAATCCTGCTGGTTGCTTCCGCGCGGCGCGGCGGCCCCGTCGGCGGCCGCTTTGGCGCCGGACTGGGCGAGCTTGGCCTGCATGGCCCGCCCTGCGCCCGAGCGGTCCCTCAGCACTGGGATCACGCGCTCATCGCTGATCGCACCGAGGGTGAAGCCGGTGGAGTGCACGAATCCCATGAGGCTGCCCTCGTAGCCGGCCGCGCGCGTGAGCCCGACCATGATGCCGGCACACGCCGCGGCATCCTCGGCGGCATCGTGGTGGTGCTCAAGGGGTACGCCGAAGTGCTCCGCCAGCGTGTTGAGGCGGTGGTTTTTTACCTTGAGCTTGGCCGCGCGCGACTGCGCGAGGCTGCAGGCGAACAACACTGTGGGCACCTTGGTGCCGGTGGCGAGGCTGGCCTCGCGCAGGGCCGTGGCGTCGAACTGGGCGTTGTGGGCCACGATGGGAAGGTCGCCGACGAACTCTTTGAACTGCGCGATGCGCTCGCCGACGGGCGGTGCGTCGGCCACGTCGTCGGCGGTGATGCCGTGGATGGCCACGTTGTTCGGGTCAAACTCGTCGAGGCCGGGCGGGGGAGTGCACAGCCAGGAGGCGCGCTCGACCTCGCGGCCGTCGATAATCTTGACCAGCCCCATTTGGCAGATCGAGCCCCACGACGGGTTGGCGGTCTCGACGTCGAAGCCGACAAAGTTCAGGCTCGCGACCGCGCGCCCGCTGGCGGGCGGCTCGACGCTCTGCCCACCCCCCGCGCGCATCCGTTCGACGAGCTCTGCAAGGCGCCGCGGCCCGGCCTCGTCGCCGGGGTGGAAACGCACCGTGGTGCGCCCGCCGGTGTGGGCTATGGTGCAGGCGGGGCCGGCCCACTCGTCGCCTTCGGTGGCAAAGATCGATTCGATCTCCTCGGCCGCGATGTCCCACTGCCCGGCCCCTTCGAGCGCGGCGGCGAGCGGCGCGCGCCGGATAACGAGGGATCCCGGCCCGGGCTCGATGAGCAGGCCGTGGGCGCGCACGGTGGGCGCGCTGTGGTCGTGGTCCACTACTTCTCTTACTCCTTTGCAGCCGCTACTTCGCGTCAGCAGCATCCTCGGTGGCTTCGCTGGTCTCGGGGGCGGTGCCGCTGCCGTCGATAAGCGGCGGTTCAATCTGCTTGAGCACGATGGTCGAGCGCGCCGGGACGGTGATCGTCGCCTCGGCCTCGAGGGAGAGCTTCTGCGCCGGGTAGCCCAGCGGCTCGGTGGTGTCGATGACGACGTCCCACTTCTGCCCGAAGGTCTGCGGCGGCAGGGTGAACTCGATGTCTTCGAAGTGGGCGTTAAACATCAAGATGAAGGAATCGTCCACGACGCGCTGGCCGCGGCGGTCCGGCTCGGTGATGGCGGCCCCGTTGAGGTAGACCATGAGCGCCTTGCCGAAGGCGAAGTCCCAGTCCTGCTGCGTCATCACCTTGCCGGAGGGCACGAGCCAGGCGATCTCGCGCTCGACGACGTCGTGGCCGAGCGCGCCACCGGCGAGGAAGCGGCGGCGGCGGAACACCGGGTGCATTTTGCGGATCGCGATGAGGCGGCGGGTGAAATCGTGCAGCTCCTCGGCCTCGCCAAGGCGCTCCCAGTTCATCCAGGCAATCTCGTTGTCCTGGCAGTAGACGTTGTTGTTGCCGCGCTGGGTGCGCGCGAACTCGTCGCCGTGGGCGATCATCGGGGTGCCCTGGGAGAGCAGGAGGGTGGTGAGGAAGTTGCGGCGCTGCTGCGCGCGCAGCTGGGCGATCTCCGGGTTGTCGGTCGGGCCCTCCTCGCCGCAGTTCCACGAGCGGTTATGGCTCTCGCCGTCGCGGGAGTCTTCCATGTTGTCCTCGTTGTGCTTGTCGTTGTAGGACACGAGGTCGTTGAGGGTAAACCCGTCGTGGGCGGTGATGAAGTTAATCGAGGCCGTCGGGCGCCGCCCGTTGTGCTGGTAGAGGTCGGAAGAGCCGGTGAGCCGGGAGGCGAATTCCCCGAGCGTGGAGGGCTCGCCCCGCCAGAAGTCGCGCATGGTGTCGCGGTATTTGCCGTTCCACTCGCTCCACAGGGCGGGGAAGTTGCCCACCTGGTAGCCGTTTTCGCCAACGTCCCACGGCTCGGCGATGAGCTTGACCTGGGAGACGATCGGGTCTTGCTGGACGAGGTCGAAGAAGGTGGCAAGCCTATCGACGTCGGAGAACTCCCGCGCGAGCGTCGAGGCGAGGTCGAAGCGGAACCCGTCGACGTGCATCTCGGAGACCCAGTAACGCAGCGAGTCCATGATCATCTGCAGCGAGTGCGGGTAGCGCACGTTAAAGGAGTTACCGGTGCCGGTGTAGTCCGTGTAGTGGAACTCGTCGCCGTCGACAAGCCGGTAGTAGGCCTGGTTGTCGATGCCGCGGAAGGCGAAGGTCGGGCCGAGGTGGTTGCCTTCGGAGGTGTGGTTGTAGACGACGTCGAGGATGATTTCCATGCCCGCTTCGTGGTAGGCGCGCACCATGCCCTTGAACTCGGCGACGGCGTCGCTGGGCTTCTCCGCGGCGGCATAGTCTTGGTGCGGGGCGAAAAACCCGAAGGTGTTATACCCCCAGTAGTTGCGTAGCCCCAGCTCGCGGAGCCGATCGTCCTGGTAGAACTGGTGGACGGGCATGAGCTCGACGGAGGTCACGCCGAGGTCCTTGAGGTAGTCGATGACTGCGGGGTGCGCCATGCCGGCGTAGGTGCCGCGCAGGTTTTCAGGCACATCGGGGTGGGTCTGCGTCATGCCCTTGACGTGGCATTCGTAGATGACGGCCTCTTCGTCCGGGATCCGCGGGCTGCGGTCGTCGCCCCAGTCGAAGAACGGGTTGATGACCACGGAGAGCATGGTGTGGCCGAGGGAGTCGTCCTCGTTGCGCCCCGCGCCGGGCTCCTCGGCGTGGATGTCGTAGGAAAACAGGGATGCGTCGCCGTCGAAGGCGCCGTCGAAGGCGCGCGCGTAGGGGTCGATCAGCAGCTTGGAGGGGTCGCAGCGCTTTCCGTGCTGCGGGTCCCACGGCCCGTGCACGCGATAGCCGTAGCGCTGCCCCGGGGTGATCCCGGGCAGGTAGGCGTGCCAGACGAAGTTGTCCACTTCCTCGAGCTCGACGCGCGTCTCCGCGCCCTGTTTGTCAATTAAGCAGAGCTCGACGCGCTCGGCAACGGAGGAGAAGAGGGCGAAGTTCGTCCCGGCTCCGTCGTAGGTCGAGCCGAGCGGGTAGGCGGAACCGGGCCAGACGACGAGGTCGGGGGAATTCACATCTGTCATAAGCGCCAATGGTATCGCAGGGCGGGGGCCGGGACTGCGCGGGCGGGAGCGGGGTGGCTAGGGGGTGCTGGCAAGCAGGCCCGCGATGAGGAAGTCTGCGGCGGTGCCGATGTCGCTGCTCCCGCTGCCGGGCGGCGCGCTCGGGGCGTGGGTCGCCTCCGCGAACTGTGCGGTGAGCTGCCGCACGGTCACCGCGCCGAGGGTGAGGTAGAGCAGCCCGTCGGCGGCGGCGTGCTGCGCGCTTATCGACGCCTCAGCGCCCGCCGCCTCGACCTCCCGCGCAACGGCGGCCCGCAGGAGCGCGGAGATGCCCGCGGTGAGCGGTGAAGCCGGCTGGGACATCGCGCTGGAGACGACCTCTGCGCCGTCGCGGTGGGCAAGCAGGGCGGCGCTTAATGCCGCGCACACCTCCCCGGGGGTGTCTCCCGGCTCTGCGTCGGCCGAGAGGACGGGGGCGCAAATGATTTCTGCGACGGCGTAGATGAGGTCCTGCTTGTTCTCGATGTGCCAGTAGAGGGCGCCGGGCGCGACGCCGAGGGAGGACGCGACGCGGCGCATGGTCACATCGGCGAGGCCGTATTCGTCGAGGATGGCCAGCGCCGCCCGACTAATGGACTCGCGTGTCAGCTGCATGGCTCAAACATACCGAAGGCCCTGCACCCGCCCCGGCAGGTGTTTCCTCACAGCAACATTACAGACAAATGTCATCCGCTGATGCTGCAACGCTCGCTAGTGTGTGCTTACTATCGAGCAGTACGCAAAAGCGGGGCACGCCCGCCTGGCCATCACGGCTCGTCAGGTCAAACAAGGAGAATCGAACCTGTGAAGATGTTGTACCGATCCGCCCGAGCATCCGTGCTTGCCGCCACCGTGGCCACCGCCGCCGCGGCGCTTGCGGCGTGCGGGGCCAACGAGGAGACCCCGGAGGTCGTGGAGGCCACCGCCACCGAAACCGCGACCCATAAGGCGGCCCCTGCCGCTCCGGCCGAGCCCTCCCCGTCTGCAAGCGAGTCTGGTGCAGCGGCGTCTTCGCCAGCCCCGGGGGCGGATCCCAAGGCCCCGGGGGCCGCCGCGGCGCCCGGGGCGCAACCGCTGACGAACCCGTTCGAGGATCCGAACTTCACCCCGCCCGAGGCTGAGCCGCTTAACACTGGAGGGGCGGGAACTGATGAGGACAAGGCGCAGATGGAGAAGGCGCTGCACGACTCGCTCAACCCGGCCAGCCCGGAGCTGTGGACGCGAGCGCTGTTAGACAACACATGCCACAAGATCGCCGATCCTGCGCGGGCGGAGATGGAGCGCTCCGGCTACAGCCTCGAGCAGATTGAGCAGGCCGCGCGCATGCAGGCCCAGGCGGGCCAGGCCATGACGCTGCCGGAGAGCAAAGTCAGCCTCAGCGACGTGCGCGTCGACGGCAACCGTGCCTCCGCGAACGCCACCGTGACAAGCGATGCGGGAACCGATACCCAGGTTCAGATCTTCGAGCGCGAAGACGGTCGCTGGAAGATGTGCAACTAGACTCACCCGGGTGAGCGAGCTATCTACCACCAAGCCCCGCCCGCCCCGCCGCGCGTCCGCGGCCGGGGCGGGCGCCGGCCTTTTGGTCTATGCCTTGGTCGCGGGCTGCATCGTCGGCGCGGCTTGGGGACTTCTCCGCCCGGCCTATGTGGGGACCTACCACGACGGCGGGTTTCTGCTTGACACCGAGGCGAGCCCGCCCGGGGTCGAGTTCGCCTCATACGGGTGGTTCGTCCTGCTCAGCGCGGCGCTGGGGTTATCGATCGCCGCGCTGGCGTACGTGCGCAGGCTCACGGGAGTGGGGGCCTTGATGTGGTGCATGGTGTGCGCCGGCGCGGCGGCCTATGCTACTTCGACCTTTGGCGCGGCGACTGCGTCTCTTAGACACGGCAGCGCCGGGGCCCGCGGCAGCGGGCCCACCGAAGGCGAGGTCTTGTCTCTCGTGCCGTCGCTCGATCCTGGCGTGGCGTGGCTCGTCGGCCCGTTTGTCGCCGGACTGATGTTCTACACGCTCGCGCTGGTCTCAGCGTTCGAGGGCTCCGAGGGCTCCGAGGGCTTGGGAGGCTCGGAGGGCGGCCAGCCCCGCGCCGACGCAGCCGCGTAGGCAGGGCCCTAGTGCCTAGGCCACTGCACCGCGGTGGTTCCGCGGACATCGGTGCTCAAGGCGTCGACCGCGCCGAGAGTGGAGACGAGCGAGGAGATAATGAAGTTATGGCGCTGCGCCGCGCCGAGGCCCTCGGTGATGATGCAGGTGGTCTCGACGTGGAGGTCGAGATCCCCGGCGTCTTCAAGCACGTAGGCGCGCAACCCCACGAACTGCTCGTTGATGTCGTTGCACGCTAGCCACAGCGGGAGGAAGCCGACGTCGAAGGAGCAGCCCGTCTCCCACATGGCAGCGACGCGCACGTAGGTCTCGGCGTCGACGTAGAAGGCGTACGGGATGCCGTTGACCGACGTCGTGATCGCGCCCTGGTCGGGCGGCGGGTAGGAGAAATCGAGCATATCGAGGGTATCTCCCACGGAGCCGAGGTCTATGGGCTCGCACGGATCGTCCGCCTGGGCCTCGAAGGCGTCCGGTGCGCAGGCGGCGTCGGCATGCCCGCCACGGGGAAGGTGGCGCTCGCTGGGGTGGCGCCCAAGGAGGGCTTCGGTGTCTTGGGCCCGCGCGAGGGCAGGCGGGAGCGGCTGGTCGAACTCGATGGGGAGGAATCCCTCGCGCAGCTGGGTCGAAAACGCCGCCGCGTGCTGGAAGGCGTCCATCGCCTCGGCCATGATCTGCTCGTCGGTGAGACCGCACTTCGCGTGCACCCCGAGCCGCATGCTGACCTGGAAGTCGCCAGAATCCATTAGGCGGTAGGAGGCGGTGGGGCCGACCTTCTCCAGGTTCCACCTGTTGATGAAGCGGGCCAGCTCGTGGGAGCGCTCGAATTCGATAGGGATGCGCTCGGTGAAGTCGATGGCCAGCATGAGGGGACGGTCGTAGGAGATCCAGGCGGTGGCGATGAAGGCGTAGGTGGGCACGACGAGGCGGTCTCCCGCTTCGATGACATCAAAGCCCAGGCCGGTGAGCGCGGCGCCCACGCGGGCGAGCGTGACCTCTTCGGGTTGGGCGCCGAAGCGCGCGGCGGGCGAGTTATGCGAGCCCATGTGCACCTCCTAGCCTTCGCTCTAGCCTTCGCTGTGCTCCCCGGCCGCCGGATCCGCGGGGAGCGCGACCTCCTTCGAGCATAAGGTGCCGGGGCGGGGAGGGTAAAGCCGGGTTGGGGTGGGCTGGGTGCCGCAGCGGCCGGTCCGCGGGGCGGGGAATAGACTAGGAACGCATGAGAGACGGCTCGTGCCACCCCGCCGGGCCCGTCGGGCTTTCATCACACGAACCAGGAGCGTGACCGCCATGCTGCACTTGACCGATTTGCGAGGTCGCAAGCCCTCGACCTCCGAGCTGCGCCGGGCGCTGCCGCGCGGCAGCGTTGACGTCAATGCGGTGCTGCCGACAGTGGCGCCGATCGTTGAGGACGTGGCCGCGCGCGGGGCGAGCGCGGCGCTGGCCTACGGGGAGAGGTTCGACGGCGTGCGCCCGGCGAACGTGCGGGTGCCGCGCGAGGTGATCGACGAGGCGCTCGCGGGCCTGGCCGCGGAGGTGCGCGAGGCGCTCGAGGTCGCGATCGCGCGCATCCGCACCGTCCATGCCGCCCAAAAGCCGCAGCCTCGCACCACCGAGCTCGCCCCCGGCGCGACGGTGACGGAGAAGTTCATCCCGATTTCCCGCGTCGGGCTCTACGTGCCCGGAGGCAAGGCGGTCTACCCCTCGAGCGTGCTCATGAACGTCATCCCGGCGCAGGAGGCGGGGACGTCGTCAATGGTGGTGTGCACCCCGCCGCAGGTGGAATTCGGCGGGTGGCCGCACCCGACGATCCTCGCGGCGTGCGCCCTGCTCGGCGTCGAGGAGGTCTGGGCGGTGGGCGGCGCGCAGGCGGTGGCGCTTTTGGCCTACGGTGACGACGCTGCGGGCCTCGAGCCCGTTGACATGGTGACAGGCCCGGGCAACGTCTTCGTGGCCGCCGCGAAGCGCCTGGTCAATGGCGTGGTGGGCATCGATGCCGAGGCGGGGCCGAGCGAGATCGCCGTACTCGCGGATGATTCTGCGGACCCGACGCTGGTTGCCGTCGACCTCATCTCGCAGGCCGAGCACGACGAAAACGCCGCCAGCGTGCTCATCACGGCGTCGGAAAGCCTCGCCCGGAAGGTCGATGCAGAGGTGGAGCGGCTCGCTGGGCTCACGCTCAACGCCGATCGCGCGCGCTCGGCGCTCGGCGGGCGGCAGTCGGGCATCGTGCTTGTCGACGACCTCGTCACCGCCATCGCCGCTACCGACGCCTACGCCTCGGAGCACACCGAGGTCCACACCGAAAACGCCCGCGAGGTCGCCGAGCGCCTCACCAACGCGGGGGCGATCTTTATCGGTCCGTACTCCCCGGTGCCGCTGGGCGACTACGCGGCGGGCTCCAACCACGTCCTGCCCACCTCGGGCACGGCGCGGTTTAACGCCGGGTTGTCTACCCACACGTTTTTAAAGCCGGTCAATCTCGTCGAATACGACGAGGCCGCGCTGCGCGAGGTTGGCCCGCACATTATCGCGCTGGCCGCCGAGGAGCAGCTGCCCGCCCACGGTGAGGCGATCAAAGCACGAGGAATCGAAGGGTCATGAGCATGCAGTTCCACAAGGACACAGTCGCCCCACGCACGGGCATCGATGAGCTTCCTCTGCGCGAGGAGCTGCGCGGGCAAAGCGCCTACGGCGCGCCACAGCTCTCGGTCCCGGTGGCGCTGAACACGAACGAAAACCCCTACCCGCCGACGCAGGAGATTATCGACGACTTCCTCGCCGCCGCGGCGCAGCTCGGCTCCACCCTCAACCGCTACCCGGAGCGCGACGCGGTGGAGCTGCGAGACGACCTTGCCGCCTACGTCACCCGGCAGACCGGCGTGGCGGTGACGCGCGAGAACCTCTGGGCCGCCAACGGCTCCAACGAGGTGCTCCAGCAGCTGCTCCAGGCCTTCGGCGGGCCAGGGCGCAGCGCGATGGGTTTTACCCCGAGCTATTCCATGCACCCGATCCTCTCCGCGGGCACCCACACCGAGTTCATCGGCGTGCCGCGCGGCGAGGACTTCCGCATCGATGTCGATGCCGCGCTCGCTGCCATCGAGCGCCACCGCCCCGACGTTATCTTCATCACCACGCCGAACAACCCGACGGGCGATGTGACCTCGCTGGAGGACATCGAGCGCATCTGCCAGTCCGCGCCGGGCATCGTCATCGTCGACGAGGCCTATGCGGAGTTCTCGCCCTCGGCCTCCGCGGTGGGGCTCGTGGAGAAGTACCCGGCCACGCTCGTTGTCTCGCGCACGATGTCGAAGGCGTTCGACTTTGCGGGCGTGCGCCTGGGCTACTTCGTCGCCGCCCCGGCGTTTATCGAGGCCGTCATGCTCGTGCGCCTGCCCTACCACCTCTCCGTTCTCACCCAGGCCGCGGCGAGGGTGGCGCTGAGGCACTCGGGGGTGACGCTCGCGGGCGTCGATAAGCTGGCGCGCGAGCGCGACCGCGTGGCCGCGGAGCTTGCCGGGATGGGCTACGATGTCGTGCCGAGCGAATCGAACTTCCTCTTCTTCGGCCACTTCGGCGACGCGCACGCAGCGTGGCAGGAGTTCCTCGATCGCGGGGTGCTCATTCGCGACGTCGGCGTGCCCGGCCGCCTACGCGTTACCATCGGGCTGGACGAGGAAAACAACGAGTTCTTGCGGGCTGCGAAGGAGATTGCCAATGGCTCACAGGCGCGCTGAGGCGACGCGGAAGACAAGCGAATCCGACATCACGGTCGCCATCGACCTCGACGGCACGGGAGACGTCGACGTGGCCACCGGGCTGCCGTTTTTCGACCACATGCTCACCGCCTTCGGCACCCACGGGGCCTTCGACCTCAGCGTCAAGGCGCAGGGCGATATCCACATCGACGCCCACCACACGGTGGAGGATACCGCCATCACGCTCGGCTGGGCGCTCAAGGAGGCGCTCGGGGATAAGGCGGGGATCCGCCGCTTTGGCTCCTTCCTGCTGCCGATGGATGAAACGCTCGTCGAGGCGGCGGCGGACTTCTCCGGGCGGCCCTACTTTGTCATGAACGGGGAGCCGGAACACATGGCGTGGCAGGTCATCGGCGGCCACTACGCCACCGTGATTAACCGCCACTTCTTCGAAACCCTGGCCACCAACGCGGCGCTGACTCTCCACATCAACGTCCGCTACGGCCGCGACCCACACCACATCACCGAGGCGGAGTACAAGGCCGTGGCCCGCGCGATCCGCCACGCCGTGGAGTTCGACGGCCGTATCACGGGCGTGCCCTCGACGAAGGGGGCGCTCTAGGTGTCAGATGGTCGCGACAACGTAAAGGTGGTGATACTCCATGCTGCGCGCTAAACCGCTCACCGTCGAAGAAGTGGAGGCGGTCACCTCCCCGTGGCGCGCCCGCGGGCTCGTGCCCACGCTTGTCGCGGTGGCCGCGGCGTTCGGGGCGTGGTCCTTGCTGCTTCCCGTGGTGCCCACCGCGGTGCTCGACGCAGGCGGGTCTGAGACCCTTGCCGGCGGGTCGACGGGGGCATTTATGGGTGCGACCGTGCTCACCCAGGTCTTCGTGCCCTCCCTGCTGCGCCGCTTCGGCTACCGCGCCGTCATCGCGGTCGCCTCCGTGTTGCTCGGCGTGCCCTCGCTGGGATACATCCTGGGGATGGACCCCGCCATCGTGCTGAGCGTCTCTGTCGTGCGCGGCATCGGCTTCGGCGCGCTCTCCGTGGCCGAGGCGGCGATCATCGCCGAGCTCGTGCCGCTGCGGCTGCTGGGGCGCACCAGCGGAATCTTCGGGCTCTTCGTCGGGTTCTCGCAGATGCTGGCCCTGCCCTCCGGCCTCGCCCTAGCGCAGGTGGTGGGCTACCCCGTGGTCTTTATCATCGCCACGGCCCTGGGGCTCGTGGGCTTGGTCGTCTGCCTCGGCATTCCTCCCACGCCAGAGGCGGGTGCCGGGGGCGGGGAGCTGGCCGGGGTGCGGGTGCCGCTGTGGCGCCTCGTCGCGGTGCCCATGCTCGCGTTGTCCCTGGTGACCACCGCTTACGGGGCGGTGACGAACTTCCTGCCGGCAAGCGTGCGGGAGATGAGCCCGGCCGCGGGCGCGGCCTTCGGCGGCGTGCTGCTTGCCGTGCTCAACCTCGCGGCGATGTTCTCGCGCTACTTCGCCGGCGTCGTACTCGACCGGCGCGGGGTGCCGGGCACCGTCATCATTCCGTTCCAGATGTGCGCGGCGGCCGGGATCTTCACCATCGCCGTGGTGATGGTCACCGACGCCTCCGTGCTCTGGCTCCTGCTCGCGGCGTTCCTCTACGGAGCCGGCTTCGGGGCGGTGCAAAACGAGTCGCTCACCATGCTGTTCTACCGGCTGCCCAAGTCGAAGGCGTCGGAGGCCTCGGCGATGTGGAACATCTCCTTCGACGGCGGTACCGGGCTGGGCTCGACGGTCTACGGAATGATGCTGGCCGGTTTCGGCGCTGCCTCGTCCGGGGTGGCCCACCCGATGGCGCTGATGTATTTCATCGCCGGCTGCGTCGTCTCTGCCGGAATCGCGGTCACGGTGGCCGATGACATCCTCGGCCGCCAACGCATCGCGGAGGTAGACAACCTCTCGACTCGCCTCAGTGCGGCGCGGGCAAAGCGGCGCTTCGGCCGGCCCGGGCGGTAGAATATGACCCCATGACTGCAGCGGAATCCGGAGAGACCCCACAGGCCGCGCCCACCGTGGTCCTGCTCGACTACGGCGCGGGAAACATCCGGTCCGCCCAGCGCGCACTGGAGCACGTCGGGGCCGATGTGACCGTGACGGCGGACCCGAAGCTCGCCGTGGAGGCGGACGGGCTCGTCGTCCCCGGCGTCGGCGCGTTCGCCTCCTGCATGGAAGGCCTGCGGGAGGTGAGCGCCCCCCGGGTCATTGGCCAGCGCCTCGCCGGCGGGCGGCCCGTCCTCGGCATCTGCGTCGGCTTCCAAGTGATGTTTGAGCGCGGCGTGGAGCACGGGGTGGATGCTGAGGGGATGGGGGAGTGGCCCGGGGTCGTCGATAAGCTGCGCGCCCCCGTGCTGCCGCACATGGGCTGGAACACGGTCGACGTGGCCCCCGGCTCGACGCTCTTCGCCGGGATCGACCCGGCTGAGCGCTTCTACTTCGTCCACTCCTACGGCGTGCGCTCGTGGGAGATGGAGGAAGACCCATACATCGCCGCACCGCTCGTGTCGTGGGCAGAGCACGGTGGGGAGAGGTTCGTCGCCGCGGTGGAAAACGGTCCGCTATGGGCCACCCAGTTCCACCCGGAGAAGTCCGGCGAGGCCGGCCTGGCGCTGCTGCGCAACTGGGTGGGCACGCTGGGGTAGTGCCCGCTTCGGGCGGGGGGTATGGCGCGAGGATTGCCGCTAAATCAACACGATTCCATGCGCCACGTATGTGTTTCTGACCTGGCACATTGCGCAGAATTCTGTGATCGGTTGCGAGGGGGGGGACCTAACCTATCATCAGTCGTGTCACGGCAATCGATGGGGTAATTTTTAACTTACCTTTAAATTACTCAAAGAGACGTCATGGCAAATTTAATCAATTCTACGAAGGGAAGGAGGGGAAAATGTGGGCGCTCGCACGTTTCGGTTGGCGTGTTTTCTCGGACTGGGCCGCAGTTGACGCTATTTTCGGATAGAAATGCGCACAGGGCAGGAGTGGGGCTTCACAGGTTATGTGAAGCCCCACTCATCTCGGTCTACAAAAATCTATGTATGAGGATTGACGAATGTTTTCTGAAGCGTATCTTGCACATCCGAAATATGGGAATTGCTATGTTTCCCTGGAGAGCGTGCCGGGGAAGACGAAAATTGATAGGTCCTACTTCCGGAATGATCCGATACAGGCAATCCTAGGCCGGACGCTCCGCAAGAAAAAGTACAAAATGAACATATCGATCGGCCCGCATCAACGTGAAATGTCGATATTCGAGCGAACTCCACGAATCGTCTCTCTGAAAATGCTGAGGGACGATAACGAAGAGTACCCCGATAGGCCAAGCCACCCGTACATTGAGGTTACGCCGGACAATGAGGACGGCCATGAGGCAGTCTTTCGCAATGGGATCGAGCGTGTTTACCTCACTCCAAGCGAGCAGCACCCGGGTTTCCGGGACGCAGACAAAATTAGATGGAAGTACGTGGCGCTAGCTCCGCTGGTCGTCGCGGCGTTCGCAATGCTGGCGGCTATCGTAGGACCAATTCTTGGACGTCTAGTATCATCAGTGATTTCGGCTGTAGGATTGGATGCACCTTTGGAGCGCATCCGAGAGAGGGAACCGAATAGAATTACGGAGTTTTTTAGGAACGTGCGGTTCGAGATCTCCCAAAGATTTGATTCACTCAACATTCATGTGCCCCCTCTTTTCGCTGAACATCCAATTATTAGCTTCGTCGTCGCAACTGCCGTTGTAGCGTTCCTGGCACAGATGTTGTTGCCGCTTTATTCGAATATGTGGAAGCAGCGCTGGATTCGGCCGGATAATGAGAAGTAGGTTGGCACGCGCTATCGCTGCTATGGTTTCGGGGCCAACGCGAACGCCTGGCCGAGGCAGCGTCTACCCATCTCACGAGTTGAAGGAGCACGTGCTCACAGCCTCACGTGCTCACAGCCTGGGGTCGAGCTGCCGAAGGGGACAATCGGCTCCGATATAGTGGCTGGCATGAGTTTCACACTTTTGCCCGCCGTCGACGTCGTCGGTGGCCAGGCCGTGCGCCTCGACCAGGGCGAGGCGGGCACGGAGAAAAGCTACGGCCCGCCGCTGGAGGCAGCGCTGCGCTGGCGCGACGCGGGGGCGAGCTGGCTCCACTTCGTCGACCTCGACGCCGCCTTCGGGCGCGGGTCCAACCACGAGCTCATGGCCGAGATCACCCGCCAGCTCGACATCAATGTGGAGCTCACGGGCGGCATACGTGACGACGCCTCCTTGGAGCGCGCCCTGGCCACCGGCGCGAGACGGGTCAACATCGGCACCGCCGCGCTGGAGAACCCGGAGTGGACGGCCCGGGCGATTGACCGCTACGGCGAGGCAATCGCGATCGACATCGCGGTGCGCGAGGAAGGGGGCCAGTGGCGCACCAAGGGCAACGGGTGGACCTCCAGCGGCGGGGACCTGTGGGAGGTGCTGGAGTTTTTCGACTCCGTGGGGTGCGCACGCTTCGTCGTCACGGACGTCAGCCGCGATGGCACGCTCACCGGCCCGAACGTCGACCTGCTGCGCGACGTCTCCGCCGCCACGGATGCGATGGTCACCGCCAGCGGAGGGGTGGCCCGCGTTGATGACGTGGTGGAGATCTCTCGCTACGCCTCGGAAGGCATCGATTCCGTCATCATCGGCAAGGCTCTCTACGAGCGCCGCTTCACCCTTGAAGACGCCCTCGCCGCGCTCGCCTCCGCGGAGCGGTAGCGAGGGGAGCGGCCGGCGGGGGAGTTGACGCTAAGAAGACCAACGCGTACCGCTGCGGGTATTGTGACCTTATGGATAGCACGAAGCACTATCTCGAAATCGCCGAATCGGTCGTGGGCGAGGCGCGCGAGCTATTCATCTCCCACCTCGGCGCCGCGCCCGCCCTGTTTAAGGCATCCGGCGATTTTGCCACGGAGGCGGACCTCGCCATCGAGGAGCTCATGCGTTCCCGCCTGACCGGGGAAACCGGCATCCCCGTCTACGGCGAGGAGCAGGGAGGGGACCTCAACTCGGAAGCGTGCTGGGTGGTCGACCCGATCGACGGGACGTCGAACTATTCCTCCGGCAACCCGAACTGCTCCATCCTCGTCTCCCTGATCTATCGCGGGCAGCCCATCGTGGCCGTCACCGAGATCCCGCTGATGAACATGCGTCTGACAGCGCTGGAGGGTTCCCCGGTCTACCTCAACGGCGAGGAGCTCCCGCCCATCGAGTCGGAGACGAAGGCGGCTTCCCAGGTCGGAGTGGGCTCGGTGCGCTCTCCGGATTCCGAGCGCTTCCCCGCCGACGTGCGACTCAACCTCATGGCCACGCTGGCCGATACGGACCTGCGGCCTCGGATCTCCGGTTCCGTCGGTGTCGATTTCGCCTTCGTCGCACAGGGGATTTACCAGGCGGCGGTGAGCTTCTCGCCGCACCTGTGGGATAACTCCGCGGGCATCCTTCTCGCCCGCAGCGCCGGGGCGGTGGTGACGGGCACGAACGGCGAGCCGTGGACGATGGAGTCCGTCGGCGCGATCGCCGGGACGCGCAGGGCGCACAAGATCGCGCTCAGTACGATGAGGTCGGTGTGCCCGTAGGCGGCCGCGTGCGAAGAACTTAAAAAGTGACCCAAAGGAAAGAACGAGGGAATTGACATGGCTGTGGCTACTCGCGTGATTGCCTGCCTCGACGTCGATGACGGTCGCGTGGTCAAGGGCGTGAACTTCGCAGACCTTCGTGACGCCGGGGACCCGGTCGAGCTGGCGAAGGCCTACGGCGAGGCCGGGGTCGACGAGCTGACATTCCTCGACGTCACCGCCTCCCGCCAGGGCAGGGGGACGATGCTCGATGTGGTGCGCCGCACGGCGGAGCAGGTGTTTATCCCGCTGACCGTCGGTGGCGGGGTGCGCAGCGTTGACGACGTGCGCGAGTTGCTGCGCGCGGGGGCCGACAAGGTCAGCGTCAACACCGCGGCGATCGCCCGCCCGGATCTCATCGGCGAGCTCTCCCGGCGCTTCGGCGCGCAGTGCATCGTGCTCTCCGTCGACGCCAGGCGCGTCCCGGCCGGAGGTACTCCCCAGCCTTCTGGCTTCGAGGTGACCACGCACGGCGGGACCCGCTCGGCGGGTATCGACGCTGTCGAGTGGGCGCGGACCGGGCAGCGGCTCGGGGCGGGGGAGATTTTATTGAACTCGATGGACGGCGACGGCACAAAAGAGGGGTTCGACATCGAGCTCATCGAGGCCGTGCGCGCCGCCGTGGATATTCCCGTCATCGCCTCCGGCGGGGCCGGGGCACCGGAGCACTTCCCGCCCGCGGCTGAGGCCGGGGCCGATGCGGTGCTGGCGGCCTCGATCTTCCATTTCGGCGAGGTTTCGATCGCCGAGGTCAAGGGCGCTCTGCGCAGTGCCGGTCTGGAGGTGCGGTGAGTGACCCGAGGGACTTCGAGCTCGATCCTGCGATCGCGGCGCGCCTCAAGCGTAACGACGCCGGCCTCGTCCCCGCGATCGTGCAGGCCGGTGGCACCGGCGAGGTGCTCATGATGGCGTGGATGGACGACCACGCCCTTGCGCACACGCTGGCGACGCGCCGCGGCACCTACTTCTCGCGTTCCCGCGGTGAATACTGGATCAAGGGCTTGACCTCCGGCCACACCCAAGAAGTCACCGGCGTGCGCCTCGACTGCGACGGGGACACCCTGCTGGTGACAGTCATCCAGCAGGGCGGGGCGTGCCACACCGGAGACCGAACCTGCTTCGACGCCGACAAGCTGCTGTGAACTGCAGCGCCGCAGCGATGACGACACCCCAGCGCCCCCGGATGCCCCAGGGGGCACCAGCCTCCCCGATTAGTGCAGCTAGTTCACGTTGAATGAGTACCTGCCGGTCAGCCCGTTATGAATGATAACGTTGTAGCTCTGCCCGGTGGCTTCCGCGCCCTCCACGAGAGCCTTGAGCTCCTGCCCGTTGTAGTAACGGCTCAACCCGAGGTAGAGCAGCAGGAGAAGAACTGTCCCGACCGCGAGGATTGCGACGACCACGGTAGGTGCTGTTGTTTTAACCTCGCTGGTGGCTTGGTCTATTTCTGGCATTCGAATCGGTAGCCTCCTTCTCGGCTCGCTGCTCCGGAATCGGTCGTTCCTTCCACGCCGGCGGAGCGGCGCAGATCGTCGGAGAGTTTCTCGAGTCCGGAGCGGACTTCCTCGACCTCTGCAGGGGTCACCCGGCTGTAGTCGATACTCCGTTGGTCGAGGCGGATCGCGTCGGCCCCGGCATCGTAGTACATTGCCTCCGCCAGGACCAGCGGGCCCTTGATGTGGGTATCCAACCGTCGCTCCTGCGCCTGCGAGGCAGGGGCAGCAGCGATGCACTGGGCAGCTAGGAATGTAGCCACGGCCAGCGAAGTCAAAGCGGCACGTGCTCTCTTCGATCCTCTTTCTTGCGGCATATTAAAGTGACCTCTTTTCAAGCACTTCGACTTGATGAATAAGGGCATTGGGTTGAGGGAACCACTGATGGAATAGCCGGGACTGGCACCGATGTGGTCAACCAGCATCACGTTCCCAGAAGACGCACTCGCAGCGAGTGCTATCACGGTCGTACCTAGCGCGCAAGGGAGCTAGACGTATTCGGTACTTTCGTTCTTGTTCACGATTTTGAGCAGACAGAGCCAGGGCGCGATCTCCGGGGGTTCTCTTCTGCAGCCCTGCTCTAGGATCGAGCCCATGACTGAGCAATCTGTGGATAGGGGACTGACCCGCCCCGGCGCCGCCGGTCTCGGCATCTCGGCCGCGCTGGTGGCGCTCGCCGCGCGGGCACCCTGGCTCGAGGTGAGCTACTTCGACGATCGGGTCGGCGGCGGGGTGCGCGAGGTCACCGGCGCGCAGTGGTCGACGGAGGCCTTGGCGGTCGCGCTCCTGCTCGTCGCGGGAGGCGTCGCAACGCTCGCTTTGCGACGCCTCCCCAGGCGCATCGTTGCCGCCGTCGTCGCCGTCGCCGCCGCCTTCGCCGCCCTCTCGCCGCTCGGGCTCATCGCGCGCGGCGCCGACGTCGAGCGGGTGCGCGCGCTGCTCACCGCGGGGGCGGGCGAGGCCCAATCGGCCGGGCGCGGCGCGGACAACGCGCTCTCGCCGCTGGCGCAGATCGTCTCCGTCGACGTCAACGTGGGCTACGCGGCGCTGGCAGTGGTGGGTTGTGCCGTCGCAGTGGCCTCTGGCCTGGCGGTGGCGCTGCGGCCGGGGAGCGATTCGCGGCGTGTGAATAAGTACGAAAAGGAATCGGTGCGCCGGGAAAAGATCGGCGCCGATTTGGAGGATGACCCCGATTCGGGGCGCGTGATGTGGGACGCCATTGACGCCGATATCGACCCGACCGACCCGCAGGGAGGGCCGATTTCCGCCGAGCGGTAAGTCGCAGTTACCCTAATCACAGGCGGAAGGGAGGGCTATGGACACGCAGAAGGCATCGGGCGTTGTCGAAGCCGTGCTGCGCGACGTCTCGGCGCGCGAATCCGTCATCTCCTTCCACGACATTAAGGCCCGCTCCCGGGCAATGGGGCCGACCCGCGATGCCCGGGCAGCGTTGCTGCGGCACGGCTGCGGGGTGATTGTGGAGATCAAGCGCAACTCACCCGTCTTCGGCCCGACCGCGCCGTTTGCCGGCAGCGCGCTCAGCGTCGAAGACATCGCGCGCGCGATCGAGGCCGGCGGGGCGCACCTTATCGCGTGTCAGACCGAGCGGCTGCGTTTCGACGGCTCGTTGACCGACATGGCCGCCGCCCGCGCCGCCGTTGATTTACCGATGGTCTGTCGCGACGTCATCGTTGATCCCTACCAGATTCACGAGGCGCGCTGTTTCGGGGCGGACATGATCCCGCTTCAGGTCGGGATTTTGGATCAGTACCGGTTATCGGCGTTGATCGACCGTGCAGAGTCGCTCGGCATGGCGGTGATGGCCGAGGTGCGCACGGACGAGGAGGCCGATCGTGCTCTCGCGGCGGGCGCCTCCGTCATCGCCGTGAACTCCTGGACCTTTGATACCAATTCGCTCAACCCCGACGCGTTCGCCGAGATCGCGCCGGGGTTGCCTTCTGAGGTGTTAAAAATCAGCCTCGGTGGGGTGCGCACGGCGCGCGACCTTATCGACGCCGCATCGTCCGGCGCCGATGCCGTGCTCGCCGCCGAGGCCGTGATGAGCTCCCAGGACGTGGAATCGGCCACGCGCAGGCTCGCGGCGGCGGGGCAGCACCCGGCGTGCCCGTCGAGAAGCTAGCGCGCGTGCCTGCTGCGTTTTCTCGCCGCGGTGGGGCACACTGGTGCGCGTGGATTCCATGATTTTGGCTAACATTCCGTCCCCGCCGCAGGGCGTCTGGCACATCGGGACCGTCCCTATCCGCGCGTACTCGCTGTGCATTATCACAGGCATCATCGTCGCGCTGTGGCTCACGCTGCGCCGTTACAAGGCCAAGGGCGGGGACCCGGACCTCGTGTGGGACGCCGCGATCGTGGCCATCCCGGCGGGCATCATCGGTGGTCGCCTCTACCACGTGATCACGGACTACGACAAGTACTTCGGCCCGGGCCGTGACCCGTGGCAAGCCTTCAACGTCTCCGCCGGTGGGCTGGGAATCTTAGGGGCAGTCGCGCTGGGCACCGCGGCTGTGTGGGCGCTGTTTCGCTACCGCGGGGTACCCCTGGCCCCGTTCGCGGACGCGGCGGCGCCGACGGTGATCCTCGCCCAGGCGATCGGGCGGCTGGGCAACTGGTTTAACCAGGAGCTCTACGGCCGCCCCACGGACGTGCCGTGGGCGCTCGACATCTACTACCGTGTCGACGACGCCGGCCGGTACGCGCCGCTGACAGGGCGCTCGACGGGCGAGGTCGTTGCCAGCGTGCACCCGACATTCCTCTACGAGATGATCTGGAACCTCGCCGCGTTCGCGTTTTTGCTGTGGGCCGAGCGCCGTTTCCGCCTCGGTCACGGGCGCGTCTTCGCCCTCTACCTCGCCACCTACGCCCTGGGTAGGTTCTTTGTTGAGCTCATGCGTGCCGACGCAGCCAACCTCATCCTCGGCCTCCGGGTCAACACGTGGGTCTCCGGCGTGTTGTTCATTGTTGCGCTCATCGTCTTCCTGCGGCTTCCCCGCGGGCAGGAGAGCCCGCGGGAGGTTGACCCGCGCGAGCGCGCCGGGGGAGAGCTGGGTGGCGAGCGGGAGCGTGCTCTAGACGGTACGGTAGGGAAGCGATAGGCAGCGTGTGGCCCGCGCACTCATGCGCACCCTCGAGCGAAGGTGGGAGAAGAAGTGGATAGAAGAACCAAGATCGTGTGTACGCTCGGCCCGGCGGTGGCCAGCAAGGATGCCATCGTCGGGTTGGTCAGCGACGGGATGGACGTGGCGAGGCTGAACTTCTCCCACGGCGATCATGCCGACCACGAGCGCAACTACCGCTGGGTGCGCGAGGCTACCGACGAGACCGGCCACGCCGTCGGCATCCTCGCCGACCTGCAGGGCCCGAAGATCCGCCTCGGCCGCTTCGAGGAGGGCTCGACGGTGTGGGAGACCGGCGAGGTCGTCCGTATCACTGTCGAGGACGTCCCGGGTACCCACGACCGCGTCTCCACCACCTATAAGCAGCTGGCGGACGACGCCAAGCCCGGAGACCGGCTCTTAGTCGACGACGGAAAGGTCGCCCTCGTTGTCACCGAGGTCGATGGCAACGACGTCGTGGCCAAGGTGACCGAGGGTGGGCCGGTGTCGAACAACAAGGGCGTGTCCCTGCCGGGGATGGATATCTCCGTTCCGGCGCTGAGCGAGAAGGACATCGCGGACCTGAAGTTCGCCCTCAAGCTCGGCGTCGATTTCATCGCGCTGTCCTTCGTGCGCTCCCCCTCGGATGTTGACCTGGTTCACGAGGTGATGGACGAGGTGGGGCGCCGCGTGCCGGTGATTGCGAAGCTGGAGAAGCCGGAGGCGGTCGACGCGCTCGAATCCATCGTGCTCGCTTTCGACGCGGTGATGGTTGCGCGCGGCGACCTGGGTGTGGAGATCCCCCTTGAGCAGGTGCCCCTGGTGCAAAAGCGGGTGATCCAGATTGCGCGGGAGAACGCCAAGCCGGTCATCGTTGCCACGCAGATGCTCGATTCCATGATCGAGAACTCGCGCCCGACCCGCGCGGAGGCCTCCGATGTGGCCAACGCCGTGCTCGACGGCGCCGACGCGGTGATGCTTTCGGGCGAGACCTCGGTGGGCGTGGATCCCCACAACGTTGTGCGCACGATGGGGCGCATCGTGCGGGTCGCCGAATCGATGGGGACGGTGCCGCCCCTGGGGCACATCCCGCGCACGAAGCGCGGCGTGATGTCGTATTCCGCCTACGATATCGCCCAGCGGCTCAACGCTCGCGCGATCGTCACCTTTACTCAGTCCGGCGACACGGCTCGGCGCGTGGCCCGGCTCCACCCGGAACACCCGCTGCTCGTGTTCACCCCGGAGCAGCAGGTCCGCTCCCAGCTCGCGCTCACGTGGGGGGCGGAGACGTTTTTGTGCCCTCCGGTTGTCCACACCGACGACATGGTCAAGGTTGTTGATGAAGCGCTTTTGCAGATCGGCGAGTACAGCGAGGGCGACACCATGGTCATCATCGCTGGCACCCCGCCCGGGGTGACGGGGACGACGAACATGATCCGCGTCCACCAGCTCGGGGAGAACCTGGGCAGGTAGCCCGCGCGGCCCCAGCGGCGCTGACAAAGCCGAGCGCCCGCTCCCCCCGGGAAGGTGGGGGAGCGGGCGCTGCGGTGGGCCCGGGGCCCTTCGGGTCTAGCTTGCCTGCGGCTCGATGACGACCTTGATGCAGTGGTCGTCCTTGTCGCGGAACTTGCGGTAGGCCTCGGGAGCCTCGTCGAGCGAGACGCGGTGGGTGATGAGGTCGTCGACGCCGAGCGGGTCGGACGGGTCCTCGACGAGCGGGAGCAGATCGGAGATCCACTTCTTCACGTTGCACTGGCCCATGCGCATCTGGATCTGCTTATCAAACAGGGTTAGCAGCGGCATCGGGCTGGCAGCGCCGCCGTAGACGCCGCTGATGGAGATGGTGCCGCCGCGGCGGACCAGGTCGATGGCGTCGTGGAGTGCGTTGAGGCGATCGACTCCGGCGGTCTCCATGACCTTCTGCGCCGCGGCGTCGGGCAGCAGGCCGGCGGCAGCCTGGATGGCGCCGCCCACCGGGGAACCGTGGGCCTCCATGCCGACGGCGTCGAGGACGGCGTCGGGGCCGCGGCCCTCGGTGAGCTCGCGGATCTCGCCGATGGAGTCCTCCCCGCCCTCAAAGACCTCGATGCCGTGGCGTGCGGCCATCTCGCGGCGCTCCGGGACCGGGTCGATGCCGAAGACGCGTGCGCCCATGTGGCGCGCCATGCGTGCGCCCATCTGGCCGATCGGGCCGAGGCCGTAGACGGCGATGGTGTCGCCCTCGCCGACGTCGGCGTACTTCACGCCCTGCCAGGCGGTGGGGAGGACATCGCTCAAGAACACGTAGCGGTTATCCGGCAGCTCGTCGCCGACCTTGATGGCGCCGAAGTCCGCGTGCGGGACGCGCAGGTACTCAGCCTGGCCGCCGGGGACGGAACCGTAGAGGGAGGAGAAGCCGAGCAGGGAGGCGCCGGATTCCTTCTCCTTGACCTGGGTGGTCTCGCACTGGGAATAAAGGCTGTGCTGGCACATCCAGCAGTGGCCACAGGAGATGTTGAACGGGATGACGACGCGGTCGCCCTTCTTCAGCCCGGAGGCGGCGCCGGCCTCGACGACGCGGCCCATCGGCTCGTGGCCCATGATGTCGCCCTCGTTCATGTAGGGGGCGAGCACGGAGATGAGGTGGAGGTCGGAACCGCACACGCCGCTCGAGGTGACCTCGATGATGGCGTCGGTGGGCTCTTGGATGGTGGGGTCATCGACGGTCTCTGTGGAGACCTTGTCTGCGCCTTGCCAGGTCACAGCCTTCATCAGCGGTGTTCCTTTCGTTTGGAAATCTATCGGGGAGTTGTTCGTCCCGCCTTGTTGAGCGGTACACCACAGACCATACGCTGACTTTTATATGACGTGTCTACAATGGTTTTCATTAAGGGAAGCTCCACCACCACCGCTGCCATTTATTCTGGTCAGAGCGCTGCGGAAGAATATAAGAATTTCCTGAAAGTGTGATAATCCTTGCTACCGGGCTCACCCCGTGCACCGCGTTGAGGAACCACAAGGGCATGCGCACGCCCAGCGCGCCCACGGCGACGCGCACCCCGAGGCGCCGGGCGCGCTGGGCGATAAGGTACTGCGTCGTACTCGGCAGGTGGCGCCCCGCGGGCAGCACGAGGGTGCTATCGCTCCACCCCACCAGCGCCCCTGTGGTCGTCTCGGCGAAATGGCCGAGGACGACGTCGTGCGTGGCGTCGATAAGCATCTCGCTCCTGAACTCGGCGAGCCGGGCGAGGTCGGGCCCCTTCGTGCGCGGGAACCGGCGCGGGTCCGCCGCCCCGGCCGGCGGCAGCGTGAGCGCCGTGGATGAGCGCGCGGCGGGAGCGGGGCGCAGCTCGAAGAAGTAGCGCCCGCAGGCGGCGCTGAGCCGGGGAAAGAGGTCAGCCGCGGGATCGCACAGCTCGATCGCGCCCTCCCACAGCCCCTGCGGCAGGGGACCGACCGTGGCCTCGAAGCGCCGCCTGTGCAGCCCAAGGCCGCGCGCGGCGCCGAAGCGATGGCGCCACGACTCCGCCGCCTCAAACCCAACCTCCGGCGCGCTCGAGGGGACCCACCTGCCGACCCAGGCATAGGCGCTCACGCCAGCGCCCCCAGCACTGCGCTCGCCTTGAGGAGGGCCTCGCCGTACTCCGCCTCCGGATCCGAATCCCACACGATCGCCCCGCCGGCCCCCACGGTGACCTCGCCGCCGCGCTTGACCGCGGTGCGGATGACCACGGAGAGGTCGGCGCTGCCGTCAAACCCGAAATACCCCAACGCGCCGGAATACACCCCGCGCGGGCCCGCCTCCAACGCATCGATGAGCTCCATCGTGCGCTCCTTCGGGGCGCCGGTCATTGAGCCCGGCGGGAAACTCGCCCGCACGGCATCGACCGCGCTCGCCCCGGGGCGCAGGCGCCCGCGGATCGTGGAACAGAGCTGGTGGACAGTGGCGTAGGACTCCACGGACATGACCGGCTGCGCGGTCACCGAGCCTGGCTCGCACACGCGGGAGAGGTCGTTGCGCACGAGATCGGCGATCATGAGCAGCTCCGCGCGGGTCTTGGCATCGGAGTAGAGCCGCGCCGGGTCCGCCTCCCGCGGCAGGGTGCCCTTGATCGGTTTCGACTCCACCGCCCCGCCACGGGCGGTGAGGAAGCGCTCCGGGGAGCTCGAGAGCACCTCGAGGCCGTCGAACGAAAGGTACGCGGCATACGGCGCGGGGTTGGCGCGCCGCAGCCGCGAGTAAAGCTCCACCCCGCTGCACGTGGAGTGCGCCAGGTAGGTGTCCGTGAGGCACACCTCGTAGCTATCCCCGCGCGCGAGGGCATCCTTCACAGATGCGATGCGCTCAAGGTATGCGGGGCGCGAGAGCCGCCAGGCGCCCGCCTCGACCCGCCCCGCGGCCCGGGCCGGAGGCGCGGCCCCGCGCACCGCCGCGCGAAGCTGGCCCATGAGCGCTGCAGTCTCGCTGCGATCGCCGCGATCGGCGCCCAAACGCTCGAGCACCATGAGGTGGGCGCGGCGCCGGGCGTGGTCGTAGGCGATGAAGGACTGCGGGCGCAAAAACTGCGCATCCGGAGCCGCGCTGCGGTGGCGCGGGTGAAACCCGGGCACGGTCAGCGCCGCGCACTCGTAGCCGAGGTAGCCCACCCAGCCGCCGGTAAAGGGCACCGCCTCCAGCACCTCCGAGGCGTCTATTCCGGTGCCGAGCTCCGCCTCTAGGCGGGTGAGGATGTCGGGCCCGGGCGAGCCGCGCTTGAAGGTGAGAACCTCCGAGAGCGAGCCGGCCGAGGTGCCCATGATGGAAAACCCCGAAACGTCGGCACTATCGAGCCACACCGCCTCCTTGGCGCCGCCGCGGACGAGCTCGCGGAAGGCCGCCTCGGTATCGATCTCGCCCTCGATGGCCTCGTGCGCGACGCGCCACGCGGGGGCGCGCCGCGCGCTCGTCGTCGGCGCCACGACACGCTCCGCGGGGCGGGGCGCGGCCAGCGGGGCGAGGGCGAGGAAATTCGCCATGAGTGCGAGTCCGTGCTCCGTGAGCACGGACTCGGGGTGGAACTGCACGCCCCAGTGCGGCCGCCCCACCACCTCGAGGCCCTGGATCACGCCGTCCTCGCTGCGGGCGTGGACTGCGATGCCGGGCGATTCCGAGACGCACAGAGAGTGGTAGCGCACCGCCTCGAAGCCCTGCGGCAGGCCGGCGAAGATCCCCTCGCCGGTGTGCGTGATCCGGCTGAGCGCCCCGTGCCGCGGCGCGGAGCGCGAGACCTCGGCCCCCGCGAGGTAGGCGAGCCCCTGGTGGCCGAGGCACACGCCGAGCACAGGGATGTCGGCGGAGGCCTCGATGACTGCCCGGGAGCCGGCGAAGTCGTCCTCCGAGGCCACGGTGCCAGGCCCGGGGGAGATGACGACGTGGGTGTAGTCGCCGGCGCGCACGCGCTCGAGGGTGCCGGTCGAAAACACGGCGTCGGCAAGAACAACCTCGGGCTCGCTCCCCGCTGCCGCGGCGATGAGGTGCGCGAGGTTGTAGGTGTAGGAGTCGTGGTTGTCAACGAGCAGGATCACCGCCTGATACCCGCCTTTCTTTCCTTCTCGCCAGTGTGGATACTCTAGCAGCCCGGTTCTAGGCGAAGCGCGTAAAAGCCCTGCTCGCCTGCGCTGTGCGGCGGGGCCTGGGCCGCCACTGATGGATAAATCAGGAAGTTGTGATGATCGCTGCGTGGCGGCCGGAGTAGTCTCGCACAACGTTGCGGCGCATACGGCGCTGCCTGGCATGCGAGGAAGGGGCGTGACGCGGTGTACTTGACGCCACGGGAGCAGGAAAAACTCATGATTGTGGTGGCGGCGGATCTCGCGCGCCGCAGGCAGGCGCGCGGGCTGAAGCTCAACTACCCGGAGGCGGTGGCGATCATCTCCTACGAGCTTTTAGAGGGCGCGCGCGACGGCCGCAGCGTCGCCGAGCTCATGAACTGGGGTTCAACCATCCTCTCGCGTGACGACGTCATGGAGGGCGTGCCCGAGATGGTCGACGCCGTCCAGATCGAGGCGACCTTCCCCGACGGCACCAAGCTCGTCACCGTCCACAACCCGATCCGCTAAATCCGCTAAGGAGTAACCATGCGCCCAGGAGAATACGTACTGGCCAGTGAGCCCATCGTGTGCAACGCGGGCCGCGAGGCCATTGAGCTCGAGGTGACCAACACAGGCGACCGCCCGGTCCAGGTTGGCTCCCACTACCACTTCGCGGAGATCAACCCGCAGGTGTCCTTCGACCGCACCGCGGCGCTGGGTCGCCGCCTCGACATCCCGGCGGGCACCGCGGTGCGGCTCGAGCCGGGGGATACCCGCACGGTGCGGTTGATCCCGTTGAGCGGGAAGCGCAAAGTCTTCGGCTTCCACAACCTGGTCGATGGCTCGCTCGATCCCCGCGATCCCGCGCGCGTCCACGTCATGAGCGAGACGGATTACGGCTTCTTCGAACACGGTGTGGATCGCACCGACCCGAAGTCCGTCGACCCCGCCCACTAGAGCTCGTGAGAGTCCCATTAGCGATCTCACTTTGAGGAAAGAAGGCAGTACATGAGTTTTGAGATGAGCCGGGAGAACTACGCGGCGCTCTACGGGCCGACCACGGGTGATTCCGTGCGCCTGGCGGATACAGAGCTTTTCGCCACCGTCGAGCGCGACTACACCACCTACGGTGAAGAGGCGACCTTCGGCGGCGGAAAGGTCATCCGGGACGGGATGGGGCAGAACTCGCGCCACGTGCGCGACGACAACGTCCCCGACCTCGTGATCACGAACGTGCTCGTGATCGACTACACCGGTGTGTACAAGGCGGATGTGGCGGTGCGCGACGGCTACATTTCGCAGATTGGCAAGGCCGGCAACATGGACGTGATGGAGGGCGTGGACATCACCATCGGCGTGGCCACCGACATCATCTCCGGCGAGGGCAGGATCTTAACCGCCGGCGGCATCGACACCCATATCCACTTCATCAGCCCGGACCAGATCCCCACCGCGCTCGCCTCGGGGATTACTACCATGTTCGGCGGCGGCACCGGCCCGAGCGAATCGACCCGCGCCACCACGATCACCCCGGGCGAGTGGAACATCTTTAACATGCTGCGCTCCTTCGAGGCCTACCCGATGAACTTCGGCATCCTGGGCAAGGGCCACGGCTCCTCGGTCGCCCCTCTGGCAGAGCAGATCCGCGCGGGCGCCGCCGGGTTGAAGGTCCACGAGGACTGGGGCGCCACCCCCGCCGCGATCGATACCGCGCTGAAGGTTGCCGACGAGTTCGATGTCCAGGTGGCCATCCACACCGATACCCTCAACGAGGCCGGGTTCGTGGAAAACACCCGCAACGCGATCGCGGGCCGCGTCATCCACACCTTCCACACCGAGGGCGCCGGCGGCGGGCACGCCCCAGACATCATCGCGCTGGCGGGAGAGTCGAACATCCTGCCGGCCTCGACGAACCCGACCCTGCCGTACACGGTCAACACCATCGATGAGCACTTGGACATGCTCATGGTGTGCCACCACTTGAACCCCGACCTGCCGGAGGATGTGGCGTTTGCGGATTCGCGCATCCGTGCCGAGACGATCGCCGCGGAGGACGTGCTGCACGACATGGGGATTTTCTCGATTACCTCCTCGGATTCCCAGGCGATGGGGCGCGTCGGCGAGGTGATCTCGCGCACGTGGCAGGTTGCGGATTCGATGAAGAAGCAGCGCGGCAAGCTGTCGGAAGATGAGGGAATTTTCGGCGATAATTTCCGCATCCGCCGCTTTATTGCGAAATACACCATCAACCCGGCGATCGCCCAGGGCATCGACGAGTGGGTGGGCTCGATCGAGGTGGGAAAGTTCGCCGATCTGGTGCTGTGGGAGCCGCAGTTCTTCGGCGTGCACCCGGAGTCCGTGATCAAGGGCGGCCAGGTGGTCTACACGGCCATGGGGGACCCCAACGCCTCCATCCCGACGCCGCAGCCGAACATCTACCGCGAGTCCTTCGGCGCGCACGGCTCCGCGCTCTACCGCTCCTCGATCACGTTCATGTCTCAGGCCGCCATCGAGCGCGGCGTCCCGGAGATCCTGCAGCTGCGCAAGAAGGTTCGCCCCGTCCACGGGATCCGACAACTCACCAAGGCGGACCTCAAGCTCAACGATGCAACCCCCGATATCGCGGTGGACCCGGAGACCTACGAGGTCACCGTCGACGGGGAGCGGATTTCCTGCGAGCCGGCGAAGACGGTGCCGCTGGCCCGCCGTTACATGCTGTTCTAGGAGGTGGGCAGATGATCATCACCGAAATCGCGGGCACCTTGGGTGACCCCGACATGGAGCGCCGCCTGGAGGGGGCGCACGTGGAGAAGGTCTCGCTGCCGAGCGACGAGCTGGTCAAGCGCATCCAGCGCGTCACCACAGACCACGGCCGCGAGCTGGGCATCAGGCTGGCCGCGGGCGCGCCCGACCTGAAAGACGGCGACGTGTTGCTCGTCGAGGAGACCGACGGCGGGCTCAACGCGGTGGTGGTGGCGACGCTGCCTAGCGACGTCTTAGTCATCCGCCCCACCTCCATCCGCCAGATGGGGTTTGTCGCGCACTCGCTGGGAAACCGCCACCTGCAAGCGCAGTTCTTCGGCGCCGAGAGCGATTTCGGCGCCGAGGTGATGGTGGTGCAATACGACCACACCGTGGAGGACTTCCTCACCCACCACGGCGTCGCGTTCGAGCGCCGCGAGCGCGTCATGGAAGTGCCCTTCCGGCACGCGGAGCACACGCACTGATGGCCGATCTCACCCGGCTGCTCACCGGCATGCAGCTGGCGGATTCAGCGCTGCCGACGGGTGCGTTCGCGCACTCCTTCGGCTTCGAGAGCTACCTCGAGTCCGGGGTGATCGAAAGCGCTGAGGGGTTTGCGCGCTGGCTGGAATCCTTTATCGGCCAGCAGCTGACCTTTACCGACGCGCTGGCAATTCGCCTGGTCATGGGTGCGGGCGAGGCGCATCTGGTCGAGCGCCTCGACCAGCTGGTCACCGCCCAGGCCCTGCCCGCCCAGGTGCGCGAGGCCGGGATGACGATGGGCAGGCGCTTGCTCACCATCTCGGCGGCGAACTACCCCAGCGAGGCGCTTTCCGCCTACGCGGAGGCGATCGAGGAGGGTCGCGCGTTCGGGCACCCGGCGATCGTCTGGGCGCTCGTGGCGCGAGGTGAGGGTATCGACCCCGACACGGCGGTGGCCCAGCACGTCTACGCCTGCGTCATCTCGCTTGTGCAAAACGCCGTGCGCGCCATCCCGCTCGGGCAGAACGCCGGGCAGCGCCTCATCCGGCAGGCGCAGCCGTGGGTGGTGGGCGCGGTGGAGGCGTCGCAAAGCTTGCGCGAAGAAGACCTCGGTGCGATCGCGCCGGGCTTGGAGATCGCGCAGATGAACCACGAGCGCCAGCACTCGCGCTTGTTTATGAGTTGAAGGAGAATCACATGGATCCGGTCATTATCGGCGTCGGCGGCCCCGTCGGCGCGGGCAAGACGCAGCTGCTCGAGCGCATCTCGCGTGCGGTCGAGGGCGAGCTGCACATGGCGGCGATCACCAACGACATCTACACCATCGAGGACGCGCACATCCTCGCGCGCAATTCCGTGCTTGACGACGCCCACATCATCGGCCTGGAGACCGGCGGCTGCCCCCACACCGCGATCCGCGAGGACACCTCCATGAACGAGGCGGCCATCGAGGAGTTGAAGTCCCGCTTCCCGGACCTCGACGTCATCTTCGTCGAATCCGGTGGCGACAACCTCTCGGCGACGTTCTCGCCGGAGCTGGTGGATTTCTCCATCTACATCATCGACGTCGCCCAGGGTGAGAAGATCCCGCGCAAGGCGGGCCAGGGGATGATCAAGTCCGACTTGTTCATCATCAACAAGACCGACCTCGCGCCCTACGTCGGCGCCGACCTGGCGGTGATGGAGCGCGATTCAAAGGTGTTCCGCAAGGACAAGCCGTTCGCGCTGACGAACTTGAAGACAGACGAGGGCCTCGACGTCGTGCTGGACTGGCTGCGTCACGACGCCCTCATGCTGGACCTTAGCTGATGCGGGGAGGCCACCTGCGCCTGCGCGTCGCGCGCGACTCCTCCGGCCGGAGTTGTGCAACGCAGCAGGATTTCTGCGGCGCGCTGCGGGTGATCCGCCCGCACTACCTCGACGACTCCGGCCAGGTCGCCTACACGGTGATCAACCCCGGCGGGGCGTACTTCGGGGCGGATTCCTACTCGCTGGCCTTCGACGTCGAGGACGCAGCCTCGCTGCTGGTGACCACGCAGTCCGCCACGAAGGTCTACCGCACCCCGCAAGGACCGGCCCGGCAGCGGATGAGGGTGAACGTGGGGCGCGATGCGACGTTCGAGTACCTGCCGGATCAGCTCATCGTCTACCGCGAGGGCACCTACCGCCAGGAGTCCGTGGTGGTGATCGGGCCTTCGTCGCGGCTGGTGATGGGGGAGATCGTCACACCGGGGTGGTCGCCGGAGGGCACCGGGTTTGGCTTCGACGAGCTGCGGATGCGCACAGAGCTGCGGCTCTCCACTGATGGTAGGGAGGTGCCGTTCGCCGTGGACAACCTGCGGCTCATCCCCGCCGCCGGCGACCTCGGTATGGGAGTGATGGAGGGCTACACCCACAGCGGGCAGTTCATCGTCGCTGGCCCGCAGCTCGCCTCGCGTGCCGACGCCTTAGCCGGCGCCGTCGATGCCGCGCGCTCGCCTCGCCTGCACTGCGCGCTCAGCCGGATCGGCGCGCCGTGGCCTGGCGCGCCCGCGGCGTTTTCGATCCGCTCGCTCTCATCGAATACTGCCGACATCGCAGCACTCCACGCCGCGGTCGTTGATATCTGCCGAGAGGCGGATGGCCGCGGGCCGCTGCGGCTGCGCAAGTACTAGTTTTCCCAGGAACAAGGAGGCAACCGCGCCATGAGCGCGCTGAGCATGCACACCCCGGCGGGCGCCGTCGCGCCGGTGCTTAGGGGCGTATCCCAGATTTTCTTCATCGCCGACTGGCGCACGGGCCTGCTCATCACCGCCGGAGTAGCGGCGCACAACCCGCTGGCGGCTATCTTCATGCTGCTCGGCGCCGCCGCGCAGGAGCTCGGCGCGTGGGCGATGGGGCAGGACCGGCACGTGCGGCGCGAGGGCATCGCCGGGTTCAACGGGGCCCTGGTCGGTGTCGTCTCGTGGCTTTTAGCACCGACGATCGCATCGGGGGGCGCTGCTCGCGGTGTGCGGCGGCTTTGCCACCGTCATTGTCTTCCAGCTTGTCGAGCGCGCCTTCAGCACCCCCGCCCTGGCGCGCATCGGCCTACCCGTGTCCACGGCGCCGTTTTGCCTGCTCGCATCCGCGATGTTTTTCCTCATCCCGGCGCAATCCGCGGGGCCGGGCCCCACATCGGACGCCGGCGCGGTCGAGGGACTTGGCCTCGGCGTGCTCAACGGCTTCGCGGAGGTCGTACTTGCCGACGGCCCCCTCACCGGCGCCCTTATCCTCGCAGGGATGGACATCAAGGCGTTTACGTTTCATGGACGGGGTGCCCATCTTGCGGTCCAGGTCCACGCCAGGTGCAAGCAGATCAACGGAGACCCAAAACTTTAGAACTAAAGTTAACATGTAGTTAACTACGGGTTTCTATTTTGCAAAAGTCTCGTAGCCCCATTGCGACGTCTGAGCTGTGGTAATAGCCTGGCGTAGCGGCGAAAAGTGAACAGGGCTCTAGGCGACCGTACGCAAAGTCACGAGCGTGAGTACGGAACCCTCTGATCTCGCGATACGTCACTTATTAAGCTGTTTCCTGAACCGTTCCATCACCCGTACCCAAGGAGAAAAAAATGACCGCTGATCAGAAGCTTTTTGACACCATGGTTTCCGCAATTGCTGCGGAAGACCTCGCGCAGGATAACGCAGTGAACGAGGCAGCCACCTCGTTCCCGTGCGGTGTGGGCGCGACCATCCTCACCGCGAACCTGGGCTGCTAGGTTCGCCCGCATCAATCATCTGTAAGTTTGAGGGGAGTAGTTCAATGCCTACGCACAGCATGTTTAGCAACAAACCGGCTCCCACCGTCCGTGGAGAAATGAAAACATTCGTGTTCCTACTGGCCGTGGGCGTAGCCATTGGCGCCGCTTACCTCGCGTTCGACCGAGCAGTTTTCGCCATTGTCGGAGCCCTCCTTGTTGTTTACGGGATGGTCCGACTGGGTCTGGCCGCTAAGAACGAGAAATCTACAAATCGGCGTATTTAGTACTGGCCATTGTCATCAGTCGCGACATGGTGGAGAAACCGGCGCCCCGGTGCTTGTGGGGCGCCGGTTTTTGTGTGTCAGGCCAGGGGTGGGTCGCCTTGTCGCCAGAATGGTTTTTGGTAGTGGCGGCCGGTGTCTATGTAGTGTTCGGTGATGATGTCGCCGGTGTTTTTCAGTGATGTTGTGACGTGGTTGTCGGTGACGATCATGAGGATTTTTCCCTTCCCATGCTCGTCCGATTCCTAGGTGGTAGGTCCTGCCGGCGTAGCGGATGGAGACTTTCCCGTTGGGGGAGACGATGTCGTTGCGCACGCGCCATTCTTCGTTCGGTGTGAATGCGGGTGTGGCTTTCGGCCCTGTGGTGTAGGCGGTTGCGGGGGTGCGGCGCCCCAGCGAGCGGTGTGGGCGTTGTGTGTTGTAGTAGGCGGCGAATTCGTCGAGTTGGTGTTGCAGCTGTGCGATGGTTTCTGCTGGTGGGCGTGCGTTGACCCATTTTTTTAGTGTTTGGTGGAATTGTTCGATTTTGCCTTGGGTTTGCGGGTGGCCCGTCCTGCCGTTCTTTTGCTGGATGTGGTGGGTGTTCAGGACTTTCTCGAAGGCGTTTCTCCCGCCTTTGCGCCCGGCCAGGCGTGCGGTGAAGACCAGTCCGTTGTCGGTTAGTGTCGATGCGGGTGAGCCATAGGTGGTTCGCTATGGCTTTGATGGAGGGTAGGATATTGGAAAAGGAAACTCTTTCATGCCCACTGAGTACACTGCCGAGCTCAAGCAGCGTGCCATAGAACTCGTGCTCCACGCTCAAGCCGACCCTGCGAGGGTGTCCGATTCTTTGTGTGCGGGGGGCTTGGTTTACAAGTAGTCCGCGAATCGGTCGGGGTAAGCCACGGCTAGTTGGTTGATGGCTTGTTTCCACCCGGTGGCTTTCGCTCCTTCAATATAGCCGTTGCATTCGATGGCGCGCTTGGCTTTCTTCGCTCGCTGGGCAGCGCGCTTGTCCTCGATGTTGCAGATCATCAGCCACAGCGTTTTCAGCGCCGCGGTATCGTTCGGAAACTGGCCGCGGTTGCGGGTGGCTTTCCGCAGTTCAGCATTCAGCGATTCGATCGAATTCGTGGTGTAGAGTACCCGCCGTGCCGCAGGCGGGAACTGCAGAAACGGCACGAACCGTTCCCACGCATCACGCCACACCTTGACCGATTGCGGATACTTCCGTCCCAGCTCGGACGCCTCGAACGCGTCCAGGGCGGCGCGGGCGGTGTCCTCGTTCGGTGCGGTGTAGACCTCCCGTAGCGCACTTGATACGGGTTTGCGGTCTTGGTAGGACACCCACCTGTTGGCCGCCCGGATCAGGTGCACGATACAGGTCTGCACCATGGAATTCGGCCAGGTTGCCTCCACGGCTTCCGGCAGGCCTTTGAGCCCGTCGCAGCAGACGATGAACACGTCTTGGACCCCACGGTTGGCAAGGTCAGCGCACACGGATGCCCAAAAACTGGCGCCTTCATTGTCTGCGATCCACAATCCCAGGATGTGTTTGATGCCGTCCATGTCGACGCCTACCGCCATGTAGCAAGACTTGTTGACCACGCGGTGGCCATCGCGGATCTTCACTCGCAGCGCGTCGAGGAAGATCACTGGGTAGAACTCGTCGAGCTGGCGGTTTTGCCAGATCATGACCTCTTCTAACACCGCGTCGGTAATGGTGCTGATCGTATCTGGGCTCATATCCACCCCGAGGGTGGTGGCGAGATGGTGCTGAATATCGCGCACGGTCATCCCACCGGCGTACAGCGAGATAATCATGTCGTCGAGCTCTGTGAGCCGACGGGAGCCTTTGGGCACCATCTTTGGAGCAAACGTGCCGGCACGATCCCTCGGCATGGTCACTTCCAACGCGCCGTACCCAGAATTAACGGTCTTGGTGTACGACCCGTTGCGGTGGTTACTACCCTGTGTTGGTTCAACCTGGGCCTTCATCTTCCGGTCGGCATGGCCGTAGCCCAAATGGGCATCCATTTCCGCCTGCAGACCAGCGTTGATCGATGCCTGTAACAGGCCTTTGACCAGATCGCTTGCATTGTCAGTGGAGGTGGACAACTCGCCGATCAAGCTGGCGAGTTCAGGATTTTCCATCAGCTTCTCGCTGATCTCGTTGACCCTTGCCGGGTCGTGGCCTTTCTTCGGTGACACCGTAGTCATTATCGGTGAAACTCCTTTTAGATCAGAGCCTCACACACAAACTTCCTGACACCCTCGCGCAAAGCTACCCGAAACCGGGGCCAGTTCCCGAACGATACAGCAGCACTGAAGACGCTTTGGCTGATGATTTGCAACATCGAAGACAAACGCGCTGCCACACGCGCGAAGCAAGCCAAGCGCGCCGTTGAGTGCAACGGGTATGTTGAAGGAGCGAAGGCCAATGGCTGGAAACAAGCCATCAACCAACTAGCTGTGGCATACCCAGACCGATTCGCGGACTACCTGTAAACCACCCCCGCACACAAACTATCGGACGCTCTCCTTGATTCGGGCTGCGAACAGGTGGGTGGCCTATGGGGATCGTAGAGGGGGTCTCGCAGGCGTTGAAGAAGATCTACACCGCCGCCGACGAGGCGGCAGCCAATGAAGCACTCGCCGAGTTCGCCGCATCTGAGCTTGGTGAGAAGTACCCGCAATCAGTCAAGGTGTGGCACGACTCCTGGGATAGGTTTGTCCCGTTTCTGCAGTTCCCGCCCACGGCAAGGAAGGTGATATACACCACGAACTCGATCGAGTCGTTCAACAACGAGCTGCGTAAAGCCACCCGAAACAGGGTCCAGTTCACCAACGATGAATCCGCGTTGAAGACGTTGTGGTTGATGATCTGCAACATCGAAGACAAACGCGCCCGACGCCGCATCAAAGAAGGCAGAAAGGCCCGAAGCACCACCAGCAGACTCATCGAAGGAGGACGCGTCACCGGCTGGAAGCAAGCCATCAACCACATGGCGGTCGCCTACCCCGACCGCTTCAACACATACCTCTAAGAAGGCCCCACACACAAACAATTTGACACCCTCCCTCTTCCATGAACACGACGGAATGCTTAATGGGGATAGTATCCAATCCTTCATTAGCTGAGGTAGGAACTAAACCTAGAACACTTCATATCGACGTCGCCGCTACACCGCCCTGCGGCATCGCCAACACCAACTATGGGAAAAAGGTCAACACTGTACCAACTACCCCGAAACGACAATGTTGCCGATTACCCGGAGGAATCTCCCGACAACCTGTTGCCAATTACCTACGCCCTGAAAAACATTGCAAACGAACTTGTGGTCAAAAAAACCACCGAACGGTTGAACAGGAAGATTCATCACCACACCGACGCTATTGGCATCATCCCGACCGCGACACCCTCATGTGCCTAGTGACGGCGGTATCCGCCGAGCAGCGGATGATTAAATTCAGCAAAAGCGCCACATTGCGAGCACGCCTAGAGCAGGCAAAAACAATGATGACAGCCGGGATCAGCGAGGGCGACACACCGGCTAAATAGATAGACTGCACGAGCCCGCAACGGCACCAGAATCCCGATGATCCCTGAAACCGCGAGACCTTACACTCAATCAACAGAACAGCAACACCACCCACAAGGACCGGCCCTTATGGGAAAGCGGGAGGACCAAGGATCCTTGCTGTCTCGCAACGTCCCATCGCCTTTTTGGAAGAAAGCGCCTGTCACATCATCGCCGTAGCAATTCAGGCAGTCGAGTGCGGGGTTAGATTGGGCGCGACCTTTTATGGTGCCCACATTTTTCAGTAGAGATCATTCTACTGGATCATTCGGAAGATTTCGCGCCCCGTATAAATCGTGGAGGGCTCTTAGGATATCAGGAGCGAACTGTTCCCCGAAGACGTCCTCATGAGCCAAGCGCACCAACGTGCTCTGAAGAGAGAGGAGCGTTGCTACTTGCTCTAATTCTTCCGGGCTACTCCTTCCCTTCATCTTTTCCCATACATTGCGCTTGGTTAGTTCTAAAGTTTCAGATATCTGCTGTGGTGTCATGATACGTCGCCGTATTGAAACGAAGCTAGCAGTGCGGCCCAGTCCTGAAAAGAGTCGCCTCTTTCTCGAACCAGTGGGGGAAGCCAATAATTGTTGTCGCTAGCAAGCCAGTGAACTAGGTCATTAGGCTCGACGCCCAATGATTTTGCTTCGGAACTCACTATTTGTGAGGCATACAAACCGTAGCTCAGACCGGACGCGCGGCCCATCTCCGGCGTCTCCAAAATGGCGCTGGCACTTGAGCCTAAAGGAAGGCAGAAAGCCGAAGCTTGCCCCATGTCTCCGCACTTCGCTAAAGCCAGTGCCAGCTTCTCTGGGCGGCTAATTGAGCCGTAGAGGTAGGCAGTCAGTGCGTCAGTACGTGGAAAAGCAGATTCTCCTACTAAACATTTTACCTCCGCAAGGCTCGTGTGCGCGCGAATCATTTCGATGATTGAAGACGCCTCAGCGAGCATCGCCTTCTTTGAAGAAAACCCAATATAAATCCGAACGATCGGCAGGCCTCGTTTGTCCACTGAAAGCAAGCGACGATCCAAGGTAGCCGCATGAAAGCCGGGGCTTAAATTTGAAAATACAATTGACTCTTTCTCGGAAACGGCGGTGTTCACGCCGTATACGGTGTGGTGGCCTGGTTCGAGGGTGTCAGCCGACCGCCTGAGAATGTTAAGCAAATCATGGTCGATGAGCCATGGGTTGATCTCAGTAGGCAAGGATCGGTTGCGCACATGCCAGCGACGATAGATCGAAATAGCATCAGACGTCAGCATAAGAAACAAACTCCTTGAGAGATTCAGCATCACGAGCGAGAAATGAAACGCCATTAAGTAGTGCACTTGTACGGGGGGACATAGTTGAGCGCCACATATTGGTGGTTATCAGACGGTTAAGCATGAAACGAAGCATCTCAGTCGCGACATCGTCGATCATAATGGGACGTTTGTAACTATCACTGTATGTCTGAAGAAGAGCCGTGGCAATTGGCGCGTAGTACTTTTTAGCAAGTTCAAACCTTCCGGCTTGATCTCGAGCGTCCATAGTGGCATCGAAGTCTTGATGATCAATTCGATCCGTCCAGACATCCATCAATGCGCGCAGGTAAAGCTCGCCGAGGAGTGCACCAACATCACCTTCGACATATCCAAGTGCAATCTCCTCGAGATCTACAAAGTAAACACCGTTCTCATTGAGAAGCAGCTGATTCCCACGCAGGTCATGATGAGTGATGACCGGATCCGTGTCAATGGAAGTGTCCTTCAAAGCGTCAAGAAGCGCGTCATCACGCTGTACTATCCGAAGCAGTTGGAGATTCGCCGAACTCAAACGCCCTAGTTCCGCGAACTTCGGGCACTCCAAGAACGCCCATGCCGGGGAAAAAGGCGCTTGGGAAAGCCCGAGTTTCTCCTCGGCAATAGGCAACGCTTCCTCCATGCCAAGATGAAAACGTGCCAGTCCGTCGCCGATGACCCTGCCATGTTCTATCTCCAATTTTTGCGTAAGGATCATGTCAAACATGGTGAATCCAGACACGTGCTCGAAGACCAAGGCCAACTGCTCATCGTCGAATTCCACCACGCAGGGGGTAGCCACATATTTGTCGATACCAGGAATGGATCCAGCCGCCTTGCACTTGTGATAGCGCAAGGCGGCGCCATCGCCCACAAATTTCTTTTTGAAGAACTGCCGACCTGATCGCGCGTCGGTATAAACCCAAAATTCGTTCCTGCCAGCCATTCTGGACTGAAAGCGCATAAAGGATTCCCTTTTCTAAGTACGATAGATATTGAGGTAGGGGCGCTGGTTAGTTTCTTCGGTATACTCATGGGAAGCGATGAGTGTGAGCCCTGCCGAAGTGCATAGCGTGGTCACGTCTTCTCGGCTGCGAGCGGGCGCGACCATACCGTTGTACAACCGCAGAGCGGTGACCCCGTAATCGCCATCAGCGAATACAGAATATTCATGAGAGGCAATCGCTACAATGCCGTCGGAACCGGCCGAATCGCGTACTTCTTGTAGTAGCGTCACCACTTGCTTATCCGTCCAATCCTCCAAAATCTGACAAAGAAGGTAGGCATCGTAGCCAGTGGGAACGTCTTCAAAAAAGGAGGCTTGACGATACCCAATCCCCTCAACAGATTCTGACTCTGGATAAATATCTTGGACCGTGATGTGCAAGTGCGGGTTCAAGGCAGATAACGCCGCGGAACGCAGACCGATTCCACCACCAAGGTCTAAGACGGTGCTAACGCCCTCCCAGAAGGGATCAGACATGAAAGGAAGCTGTCCTACCATTGGTTGCGCTTCGAAGGCGGCACGCTGCGCGGCAAGAGCAGAAGAATCAAAAGAATCCCAGCGATCTACACTAACCCTGTGGTTCTCTCGAGACTGTCGCAGAGTATCGAGGATATTGTCAGTGTTCCAGAAGCTCGTCGCGATGGGCGTGTCACCAAAAAGTGCTTGTATTCCAAAAGGATCCGATTGCTCCGCAAACAGTGCTCCCACGCCGCTTGTCCGGTATGTATCCCATCCAGGAGCTATAGTAATCAAACCAATATCTCGTAACACCGCCAAGAAGGACCGTACGGAGTGCTTGTCGATTCCCAACCGCTCTTGCGTTTCAGCTACTGAAACCGGTTCTTTAGAGCTGAGTAGCCCTTCCTGTACCGCAATTCGGGCTACCGAACCCGGCAGAGGATCAAGATGTTCAATTATTTGCTGAGCATCATATATAAGCTCAGAGTCGATAGCAGACATGAGTTAGTCCCTTTCCATTTCTGTGAAACGTTCCAGGTAAGCACCGCTAGCGAGGTAAATATCGGAGAAATATTCCTCAGCAGATGGAGCCGCTGTACTCACGAGCATATCATCACACGGCCACGCCGGGTATCGCTCCGGGTCCACAGTGTCAGCAGCACTAGGCGATGATAAGAGCAAAATTCTTGTCTCTTCTTTCAGTTGATGCGCCCGTGTGCGTACCCCCATCTCAGCGAAAGACGAGGGGTAAATGACGTCGGTCCAACCAAAATCTTTATCTCTTAAATCCTTCTTCTTTCGAGTATGAATACTGTAGTCTTGTATTTGCGAATGGACCATGGAGATGTCGTTGATCGTAAGAGCCTTGATGGCCTCAGCGGATCCGCAAGCAAAAAACGTTCTTGACCCATGCTCCGCGGCATTGATTGATTGACCCAGGCTTCGCTCCAAGTCGGCCAACTCATCAAGTAACAAACGTTTCTGCTGCGGAAACTGTCCCCAACAAGGTTGACGAGAAGATTCTAGGAATTCATTATCAACAATAGCTTCAGCCACTGCATGCGGAACAACTTGAATTTCCTCAATCCTGATTACTGTTGGAAACGTATGAGCTGTGTGGGAGACGGCCCCATCCGGGCCGTAATGGTCACGGCCAGAGAAATTACACCCAATGAGATGTTCGAGCAAGTGGCATGCGCCTCGCATACTCTTGTCCTCCACGAATCGGGGGCCGGGGTAATAAATGGTGTTCTTGATTACAGTCCAGTCATCTAAGGGCATTGACTCTTCGCGGTTCAGTAGTAAGGGCATCGGCGTACCGGCGAGTTTCCGGCTCATTGGAGATCCCAGCATACAACATTCTGGAAAATTTCTCTTCTAACCACTCGTCGAGAACAGTGGCAGCCGATGACGGAATTACATCATCGATTTGGGACACGAAATCAAAGCGATCTGACTCCGATGGCGTAAGCAACGCTACCTCTAGGAGGGGGCCGTACATGGTCGTCCCAGGAGAAATCTGCTCGATAAATGGAGGTTGACAGACAATTAGCGCTTCGCCTGGCGCTACCTCGCGCGAACAAAAGGTGAAGGCTGGGTATAAGCGCACTCCGGTCGAGCCATGGTCGAGTGATTGCGCAATGCACAAGGCAGCGAGCAGCGCATGGTGCTTGAGCTTGCCTGGCATCACCGGGTTCAATAGCAGCTCGGTGAGCGAGCTAGCATAACCTGTCTGATAAGAAATGGTATCGGCGTAAAAAGTGGGCATTGGAACCGTGACCACCTTCCTAATCCCCTGTATGTACGCAACTAAAGCATTAATCTCATGTCGCGGGACACAATGGAACTCTAGCGTGTCTTCTCTTGCTCTGTTAGCTACTCCCCACCAGCGAGACTTCATGGATTCCTCCTTTCCGCAACGGTCTTGATAGCGCGAGGGAAAAAGACGGCAGGCCTTCCCTCGCGATCACCCACAAAGGACCCACCCGTCATTGGATCGTAGAGATGTACATTACTTCGGTCACGGAAAGTTCTGCGAAAATGCTCGTACGCTACTGTGCTTTCAGCATCAGGCGGTAGGGAACTAAAAAGGTGGATATGCCGGTCATCTCTTCCATTCACTGCTAGTTGTAGTGGGGTAGAACTAGCAAAGCTTGATAGGTCTGCAATCAATTTGAATGTGGCTGGATAGACCACGACGTCGGTGATCTCGTCGATCACCCGGACATGGTCGGGTGACATCGGCGAATTCCAGTCATCGATAAAAAAACCCTCGCTAGCAAAGGGACGCAATGCATCCATCGTGACAAACCTTTGCGCAGCCGGGGTGACCACGATAGAGTGAAACCGAGCACCGAAGTTACCATACGCATATTGCAGCCAAAACGGAACCTGGGAAGCAAGAGCTCCGCCGGCGACCCACAACAAAGAGTCATGGAAAATATCAAAAGCCTCTCGGACCGCGTTCGAGTCTTCGTTACTATCCACGATCACTCCAGGACCACATTTTCTTGCTCGCCACCAGGAAAACTAGTGACCATCCTACCGCGATGACGAGAGCCACGACCAACAACGCCGACTGGCCCGCTCCAGCGAGGCCGATCGCCATTCCTACCCCGAATGGCACCAGCGCTGTAACGGTCGCGCCGAAGGCTGGCGCGAGGTTGATGGCCAGTGCGCCTAAAAGAAGAAGTGGCAGGCTAGCCCATTGCAAGATGGCAACATCGCGACTTATCGTACCAACTAAGATGCCTGCTGCGGATACCCCCAGCGATTCTAAGAGTGCACCTAGAATAGCAAGTCCCATGGTATCCGTCGTGATAATTCCTGATGCGTATACGCCTAGTAATACGAAGAGTGATTGAGCAAAAGCGAGGGGGGCGCCAACCAGCATCAATATTGTCAATATTCGCCCTTGCCTGAAACCTCTGTCGAAAAGCCACAGAAGAGAGCCGTTAGAACGCATCGTCACCACCACTCCTGCCAACGCCATATAGGCGCCGAACAACTGGACGATGAAGCTCATGGAGAGCGACATCTGAACCTTTACCGCGGGATCGGCCCCGCTCCCCATCCACAGGGCCAATGCGAGGGCTAGTACTGGGGCACCAACAATCATTAGGCGGTTAATCCGCCCACTAACGACCATAGAGAGGACGTATCGAAAGACGGTTTTCATAGCTCCTCAGCCTCCTCGAGTTTTTGGAGAACGGTGGCCAAGGTAGTCGTAGAGACTGCGAAGTCTTGGACGAGCTTGCGGGCGGATGAATCTCCGCTGACGCAGGCGACCATCGCGAGAGCCTCAGAAGAATTTCTGACGTCGATACGTAGTGTCAACTCCCGCACCTCATGGTAAACGGCGTCCGATGGGAGCTTAGTAACGAATGCAGAGACGGCCGCTTCGTCGGTGAAATCGAAAGTAATGACATAGCCAAAGTCCGCCTTTAGTTCCGAAAGAGGGTAAGGACCATGCACTTTCCCAGCCTTGATATAGATCAGGGCGTCAGCCAGCGATTCCATCTCCTCGAGGTAGTGGGTAACTAGGAGAATGAGTGCGCCATGATCGCGCAGCCGTCTGATTTCATTCCACAAAATCTCACGAGAGGTGGGATCCAACCCGGTCGTTGGTTCATCGAGGATCACTACCGAAGGTTCAGAAACAACAGTAGTGAGGAGTTGGAGGCGCTTTGCTTCGCCGCCAGATAGGCTAGAGACCTTTTGGTCTAATAAGGAAGTGCTCAACCCAAAGCGCTCGCGATGAACATCAATCTCCACACCGTCGACTTGCTCTACAAACGAGATGAAATCCCGTACTGTTAGATCGCTGAACGGTCTCCCATCTTGACGCAGAACTTTGATTTCTTTGAGGCTGTCTCCATCTGTCAGGGGGGGTGTACGCCCAAGTAAATAGATGTCCCCCTTTTCGGGGGGCAATAACCCGGTGATCACATCTAATAGGGTCGTTTTGCCTGCCCCGTTAGGACCAGCGATGGCGTAAATGTTCCCTGCGACAAGCTCGAGCGATGCGCCTTGAAATACGCTGCGAGAACCCCGTCGCACATCGATGTTTGCAGCTGTTACGAGGACATTTTCTTTCATTGTAGTCATCACGTCATCCAATAGTCCTATGTCGATTAAATTGCGTTCTTAACGCTGGGCGCTAGGTCTACAAACGTAGATATCAACTTCAACCACTTTCAAACTTCCCGACGTTAAGACTAAGGCACTGAACCGATGATTGGACCAGTAAAAAGCATTGACTGAATGTGCCCATAAGTCGTGGACAGATAGTTGGGCGTCTAGCGAGATGGCAGTAGGCTGATCTCAGCATAACTTAGGATGGTAGCAGACTGATGAAACCGGTTCAAGGCCCTGGGAGCGGTGTATCCCTCCTTTCGATTGACTTGGCCTGTGGCGTGTGGATAGTATACCGCTTCGGGGGTGTGCGGCCATTGATATTTTGCGGTGTCGGTCGGGTTTTTGGTTGGGAACGGCCTCGAGTTTGATGCGTCGCTTAGCGGCTATTGCTCCCAGGTGCCGTCTCAGACTGACTACGGGGTGTCAAGCTCCGGGCTTTGTAGAGGGTGATTTACTTGCCGATCAGGCCGTGTAGGCCTGACACTTCGGCCATTCCTGATGCACTCCCTTCTGCGGGCGATGAGCCAGTGCGGAGTGCAGTTGGCGATTATTGTACCACCCGATCAACGCCAAGGTCGTCACGAGAACTTCCGTCAACGTTGCCCACCTTCGCCGGTCGATCAGCTCCGCCTTGAACAGCGAATTCAAGGCTTCTGCTATGGCATCGTCGTATGAGTCACCGCGTGATCCGACCGAGGCCATGACCTTCGACTCGGACAGGGATTCACCGTAAACCACCGAGCGGTACTGGGCAGGTTCAACCGGTGGTTGCAACACCGGCCTGTTTCAGGGATTGTAGTGCTTCACCGAAGACTTCGGCGGGGGTCTTCCAGCCGAGGGTCTTGCGGGGTCTGTTGTTGAGGGTGTGGGCCACCGCTTCGAGGTCGTCTGCGCTCCAGCGGGACAGGTCGGTGCCCTTGGGGAAGTACTGACGTAGCAGGCCGTTGGTGTTCTCGTTGGTGGGCCGTTGCCACGGGGAGTGCGGATCAGCGAAGAACACCTTGGTGCCAGTCTCAAGAGTGAACGCGGCATGTCCTGATAGTTCCTTGCCGCGGTCCCAGGTGATCGTCTTGCGTAACTGCTGGGGCAGGGTCGTGATCGCAGCGGCCAGAGCCGCGTTCATCGCGACTGCACCGTAGCCGCCCAGCGCGGGGCCGTTCTTGACCGGAGGGTGCTCGCCCCAGCCGTCGAGGCGGGGCAAGTGGACCAGGATCGTCGCGCGGCTGCGACGCTCGACCAAGGTCCCGATCGCAGAGCGGCCGGTCCCGATGACCAGGTCACCTTCCCAGTGTCCTGGAACAGCGCGATCAGCGGCTTCTGCGGGGCGTTGGCTGATCACGACCTCGGCGCCGACATGACCGCCGGGTTTGTTCCGGGAACGCTCACGGGGCTGTCGCAACGCCCTGCCCGTTCGCAGGCAAGCCACCAGCTCACGCTTCAGCGCGCCGCGGCCTTCGATGAACAACGCTTGGTAGATCGCCTCATGACTGATACGCATTGACTCATCATCAGGGAAATCCAGCTTCAAGCGGTGACTGATCTGCTCCGGGCTCCAACTGGTGGCCCACCGTCGATCTTGCCGACGAGGCTTGTTCAACCCCTTCCACGTCGGCGTGACCGGCCCTTCCACCGGCGTCCCGTCCGGGCCAGTGACCTTCCCAGAGAGTCTGTCCTGGACATAGTCGCGAAGCCGCAGGTTGGCCACCAGCTTCGCGGTCTTGGGTCGTTTCGCGGCCTCTTGGGCTTTCCATTGGGCCACCGTGGCGCGATACTCCAGCTTCCCGCTGCGGGTAGCAGCGTTGCGGCGCGACTCCCGACTGATCGTGCCCGGATCCCGCCCAAGGGTACGCGCGATCGACCGGACACCGCGTCCCTGAGCACGCAAGATCGCGATCTCCTCTCGCTCCTCGAAACTGAGATAACGACCAGTTGGCTCCGTCAACGTCAGCGGTGGCATACCGCCAGCGTGACGGAACCACCGTGATCCGACCGGCACCGACACCCCCACCGCCAGCGCTGCCTCCGCTGTCGTGACCCCGGCCGCGATCAGGCGCCAGAATTGTCGCTGCACCGCCCTCGATGGCTGCGGTCTGCCCGGAGAGCGCATTGCTGGCCGCAACGCCCGGTCCGCGCGCCACTGCCGCCGCATCCCCTCCGGGACCTCGCTGGTCTTCATGCTCCAGTCCTTGGTCGCCATCCTTGAACACCTTTCTCACCTCAAGGTGTTGCGACGACCAGTTGAATCCGCCCTGCACATCCTTATCCGTGTGATGGATCAGCCCAGTAACGCCTTCACCAGCGCGAAGACGAGCAGAAAAGGCCGTGTCCAAGGCGTCGCGGGCCAGCGAGGCTCGCACATGGTTTTGTGACCTGCCAGCCGACGATCTCACGGGAGTAGGCGTGCAAGACGAACGCCGCGTACACCCACTCATGAGAGGTGGGAATGTAAGTGATATCCGCGCTACCGACAACATATTCGGCGCGGTCACAGCGAAGTCCCGTTCCACCAGATCGACGGGTCACTCACCGGCCTCGGCGCTGCGGGCCGACGGCCTTTTCTTCCGCCTCCGGATCCCCGCCAGCCCGTCGGCGGCCATGAGGCGCTCGACGGTGCACCGGGCGACGTGCCCGAAGGTGTCTTCCCGGTTGATTTCCGCCCACAGCATCCGTGCACCGTAGCAGGAGTAGTTGTCTTCGAAGATCCGGCGCAGTGCCCGGATGACCAGCTTGTCCCGGATGGACCGGGCTGATTCAGGCCGTGATGTGAGGGCGTAATGCCTTCTCAAGGGGTATCTTCGCGGACGTTTGCTGTAACGCCCGGATGATGGGCTCGACCCCGAACTCATCGCGGTTATCGTCGATGAATCGCACGACAATTTCTGTGGGCACTCGCACTCCGCCGCGAAAAAGCCGAGGCCTTCTCGAGGATCTCGTTGGCGCGTTTCGCTTCCGCGAGTTCACCCCCGCAACCGGCAGTGAGTGCTCTTCGAAATGTAGCCCACTGGCGCTCTTTGAGAGAGTAGCCCAGCGTGGTCGTAGTTATTGTCCTTGCGGACCCACACGCGCAGCGTTTCCCTGCTGACTCCTAGTTCTGCCGCGATGCGGGTCACCGCCCTGCGGGCCGTGGCAGGGCCGGCTTGAGCGTGGAGCACGAGTTCTATGGCACGCTGCTTGAGCTCGGCAGTGTACTCAGTGGGCATGAAAGAGTTTCCTTCTCCAATATCCTACCCTCCATCAAAGCCAAAGCGAACCAGGCTGCTGGTGTAGGACCAAAACCGCGCTGCTGATACCGATAGTAGGCGGCTAGTGACATGGCATACTGGTGTTCTTGTAACACTCGGCACATCCGCTCGATGGACTATAGGCGCCGTTGAACGTGGAGGAAATCCACGACTATGTGAGTGTGCGGTCGAGATCCGCTTGGGCGAAAAAGCCTAAGACCAACGTCAAGCGCTCGTCGGCTTCCTTCAATTGCATTTTCCCTGCGCAGCTGGGCACGTTCGGCGTCCTTGTCCGCCTCCGATGCAGTCTTGTCTGCCTGCGCTTTATTCTCAGCCCGGCGGATCCAGTTGTGCAGTGTCGCTGGGTTGATATCCAGCATGGCGCCGATCTTGCGGCAGGTTCCCGCCTTCGAGGTTCCACCCTCTCCCAAGGCCTCGTGGTCCAGGCGCAGCGCGCGTTCCCGCGTCTGCTGGTCGTACTTCACGTTATACATGGTCTCATACTTTCCTTTGCAGGTCCATGTCTCTCATACACCCAGTACGGTCCAACCGTTGCCCTAAACTAATCCCGCCACTCGCGCACGATGAACTAAACAGCCGTACCACCGCAGCCGTACCACAGGCCCCGAACGGCACATGACGCCGATGAGCCTTCTAGCTTGCCGCGTGCTCGGCGCCGAAGAAGTGCAGCAGCTCGTGGACGCGCTCGTCGCTTATTGCGTAGTAGACCGATCTGCCCTCGCGCCGAGCCGCGACCGCGCCCGCGGCTTCCAGGGAACGTAGCGCGGCGGAGGTGGTTGCTAGCCGGGTGCCGGTGGCATCGGCGAGTTCGCTGACGGTGAGAGCGTGTTGGCCGGAGAAGTGGATCGAGCAGAGGAGTTTGAGGCGTGTGGCGTCGCCAAGCAGGCGAAACGTCGGCGCCCACTCGTCGGCTATGGCGATGGTGTGCTTGAGATCAGACATTATGGATCCTCCCAGGCTCCATTATCCATCGGGGGAGTAGTGTGTTCCTTTGCCTCATAGTCTAATAATCAATTGAATGACAGATGTAGGAGGTGTGCATGGGCGACACGCTGGGGCTGCGCCGCGCACGCACCCGCGCGCTGGGGTGGCTGGCCGTGGCCGCGACCGCTTCGGTTGCCGTCTGCGTGATCGCCGTAGCCATCGGCCCCACGGTCGTGCCCCCGTCAGTTGCCGCCGAGGTCATCGCCCGCCACATCAAAGGCGCGCCGATTCCCGAAAACCTGGCTACGTACAGCAGCGTCGTCTGGGACATCCGCCTGCCCCGGGTCCTGCTCGGGGCGACGGTGGGCGCGGGATTGGCGGTGGCCGGCGTGGTGCTTCAAGCGGTGGTGGCCAACGTGTTGGCGGATCCCTACATCCTCGGGATCAACGCCGGCGCGTCGACGGGCGCGGCGTGCGCAATCCTCTTCGGGGTCGGGGCCGGGGTGTTCGGCGCGCTCGCGCTGCAGGCGATGGCCTTTTTCGGTGCGGTCGCCGCCTCCGTGCTCATGCTCGCTCTGGCGCGGGGCGGGGGCGGGTTATCCGCGGCGCGCTTGCTCATGGGCGGAGTTGCCGTTGGCTACGCGCTATCGGCGTTGACCTCCCTACTCGTCTTTGCCTCCGATAACGCGCAGGGCGCCCGTTCAGTGATGTTTTGGCTGCTCGGCTCGCTCGCCATGGCCTCGCGCGGTCCGGTCCTGTGGGCCACCATCGCGGTGGTTTGTGCCTGCTGCCTGGCTTTGTGGGTCCTGGGCACGCGTATCGACGCCCTCACGCTCGGCGACGACACCGCCCGCACCCTCGGGGTGAACCCGGATCGCGCCCGCCTGCTCCTCGTTGTGGTGTGTTGCCTCGTGGTCGGTGCCGTCGTGTCGGTCGCCGGCTCGATCGGGTTCGTCGGCCTGGTCGTGCCCCACATCGCTCGCCGCCTCGTGGGCGGACTCCACCGTCGCGTCCTCCCGCTCGCGGCCGCGCTCGGAGCAAGCCTGACCGTGGCCGCCGACGTGGCCTCGCGCACGCTGCTCGCACCCCAGGAGATCCCGATTGGCGTGCTCACCGCGCTCGTAGGCGCCCCGCTCCTGGTCGTTCTGGTCGCACGCTCGGGGGAGAAGCTGTGATCGAGGCACGCGGTATCGAGTACCGCTCCATCCTGCGCGGGGTGGACGCGCAGTTCGCGGACCGGGGAGTCACCGGCATTATCGGGCCGAACGGGGCGGGCAAGACAACCCTGCTGAAGTGCTTGTTCGGCGCGCTCACACCGACGGCGGGCAGGGTGCGTATCGACGCCACAGACCTCGCCACACTCTCCCCGCGCGACCTCGCCCGGAGCGTCGCGGTGGTGAGCCAAGAGCCTTCCTTCAACGACCGGATGAGCGTGGCCGAGCTCGTCTCGCTCGGGCGCCTGCCGCATAGGGACCGGCGCGGGCGCGGGGAAGAAGAGATCGCCACCGCGCTGGAGAAGGTGGGCTTGCTGGGGCTGGCGCACCGGCCGATCGCGCAGCTATCCGGCGGGGAGCGGCAACGGGTGATGATCGCCCGCGCGCTCGCGCAGCGCCCCCGCTACCTGCTTCTCGATGAACCCGGCAACCACCTCGACATCCACCACCAGCTCGACCTCTTCTACATCTTGGGCGAGTTCGACGGCGGCGCCGTGGTCGTGCTCCACGACCTCAACCAGGCGCTGGCGTACTGCGATGTGGTCTACGTCCTTGACGGCGGTCGCGTCGCCGCCGCGGGAGCACCGAGAGAGGTGCTCGTGCCTGAGGTGCTTGAGCCGATCTACAACGTCCGCGTCCACCGCGCGGGCGACCTTTTTGCGTTCACACGAGAGGAACAACAATGAACCCCACATTCGCCCGAACCGGGATGATTCTAGCCGCCGCAACGCTGCTGTGCTCCTGCGCGCCGGCCCCAGACTCCGAGGCCGCCTACACCGTGGCCAACTGTGGGCGCGAGGTTGCGTTTACCCACGCCCCCGAGCGCGTCGTGCTGCAGGACTCCACGGCGGTGGCCACGCTCGATGGCCTCGGCGTGCTTGACAAGGTCGTGGCCAAGGCGGGCTTCTTCCCGCGCGAGTACTTCACCGATGCCGTCAACGCCCAGCTCGACGCCATCCCGTCGCTGTCGGACCGCCTCAACAACACCGGGCACATCCAGATCACCAAAGAGGCCGTCATGGCCGACAACCCCGACCTCATCGTCGGCTACAGCGACACCGTCAACCCGGAGACCGCCGGGGCGGTCCCGATCCTCTCCGAGCCGGGGTTTTGTGGCGAAATCACCTCCGCGAGCTGGGCGGATGTGGGTGCCCAGATTGACCTCTACGCCCGCGCGATGGGGGTGCCGGAGCGGGCGGGGGCGGTGATAAAGGGCGTCGATACGCGTATTGCCCATCTCGATGCCTCCGTGGGCGAGGGCAGGAGCGTCGCATTCGTCTACCCCGGGCTCGAAGGCGGGACGACCTACGGCTACGGGGCGGCCTCGATGGCGGCGCCGGTTGCCGCATCGCTCGGGCTGCGCAACGTCTTCGCGGACGTGGGCGAGCGGGTCTTCGACATCAGCGCGGAGCAGCTCGTGGCGGCAAACCCCGACGTCATCGTCGTGCTCAACTCCGGGGAGGACGACGCCGTGGGCGCGGTGACATCGCTGCCCGGAGCGGACTCCATTGCGGCGGTGCGCTCTGGCGAGGTTGTACCGATGTATCTATCTTTCATCGAGCCCGCCTCGCCGCTGAGCGTTGCGGGGGCGGAGGCGCTGCAGGACGCACTGGCTCATTCCGCGTCGTCGGCCGGGGAGGGGTGACAACGGTGACGTGGGGTCGGCGCGCGACCTGGGGAAAGTGACAACGGTGACCGCGGGGGTGCCACCGTTGTCACAGGCCCGCGATGCCGGTGCCTGCAATCCCCAGGGTTCCTAGGCTACTCGCCCTCGATCGGCGTGCGCTCGAGCTTCCACACCTCGGTGGCGTAGTCGTTGATCGTACGGTCGGAGGAGAAGCGGCCGGAAGAGCAGATGTTGATCCAGCACTTGCGCGCCCAGGCGAGCGGGTCTGTGACGTAGTCTCGGGCCATGCGGTCGCGGGTGGCGCGGTAGTCGGCGAAGTCGCCGAGCACGTAGTAGACGTCCGGGGTGCCGCCCTGGCCGTCGAGGAGGGAGCCGCGGATGTCGTGGAAGGCGCCGGAGGAGGCGTCGTCAAGCGTGCCGTCGACGAGCGCGTCGAGCGCGCGCTTGAGGCCGGGCACCGACTTGTAGGCGGCGTAGGGGTTGTAGCTCGCACGCAGCTCGGGAAGCTCTTCCTCGCGCGCGCCGAAGACGTAGGCGTTGTCCTCGCCCACCGCATCGACGATCTCGACGTTCGCGCCGTCCATCGTGCCCAGGGTGAGCGCGCCGTTCATCATGAACTTCATGTTCGAGGTGCCAGAGGCCTCCTTGCCGGCCAGCGAAATCTGCTCGGAGACATCCGAGGCCGGGATGATCTGCTCGGCGGGGGAGACGTTGTAGTTCTCGACGAACACCACGGTTAGGTACTTCGACACCTCGGGGTCGTTGTTGACCAGCTCGGCGATGGAGTTGATGAGCTTGATGATGCCCTTCGCGCGCACGTAGCCCGGCGCCGCCTTCGCGCCGAAGATGAACGTGCGCTTGGGCAGGTCGCGCTCCCCGTCGTCCTTGATACGGAAGTAGAGGTCGAGGATGTAGAGGGCGTTTAAGAGCTGGCGCTTGTACTCGTGAAGCCGCTTGATCTGGGTGTCGAAGATGGAATCCGGGTCGACCTCGATACCTTGGTGCTGGGAGATCCAGGCTGCGAAGTCGCGCTTGTTCGCCGCCTTGATCTCGGCAAGCTCACCCATCACGGCGTCGTCGGCGGCGAAGTGGGCGAGCTCTTCGAGCCTGGGCAGGTCGGTCACCCAAGCGTCTGACCCCATCAGGCGGTCGAGCAGCGCCGAGAGGCGCGGGTTGCACATGCGCAGCCAGCGGCGCGGGGTCACGCCGTTGGTCTTGTTGTTGAAGTGATCCGGGTAGAGCTCGTACCAGTACCTCAACGTGTCGCGCTTGAGAATCTCGGTGTGCATCGCCGCCACGCCGTTGACCGAGTAGGAGCCGTAACAGGCGATCCACGCCATGTGGACCTGGCCGTCGTGGACGGGGGAGAAGTGGTGCGCCTCCTCCGGGCCGATCCCGCGGGCCTCCATGTCGATGCGGTAGCGGCGGTCGATCTCCACAACGATCTCCCAGATGCGCCAGAACAGCTGCTTGAAAATGGCCACGTCCCAGCGCTCCAGCGCCTCCTCCAGCACCGTGTGGTTGGTATAGGCGAAGGTCTTCGTGGTCACCTCCCACGCGTCCTCCCAGCCCATGCCGTGGGAATCCATGAGCAGGCGCATGAGCTCGGGGATGGCGATGACCGGGTGGGTGTCGTTGAGCTGGATGGAGTTGTACTTGTGGAAGCCGGAGAGGTCCTCGCCGTGGTGGGCGATGTAGTTGTCGATCATCTCCTGCAGCGAAGCGGAGACGAAGAAGTACTGTTGGCGCACGCGCAGCACCTTGCCGGCGAAAGTGGTGTCGTTGGGGTAGAGCACGCGGGTGAGGTCGTGGACGGCCTCGCGCTCCAAGATCGCGTCGGAGAAGCGTTGGGAGTTAAAGGCGTCGTAGTCAAACTCGTGCATCGGCTTGGCGTCCCACAGGCGCAGCGTGCCGACGTTTTTCGTACCGTAGCCGGTAATCGGCATGTCGTAGGGCACCGCGCGCACGCTCATGTCATCGAACGTGACCACGCGCTGCTGCGTGCCCCGGCGCACGATAAACGGGTAGAACGACTCCTTCCACGCGTCCGGGTGCTCCTTTTGGAACCCGCCCACGAACTCCTGGCGAAACAGCCCGTAGCGGTAGAGCAGGCCGTAGCCGGTCAGCGGGTATTCCAGGGTTACCGCGGAATCAAGAAAGCAGGCGGCGAGGCGGCCCAGGCCGCCGTTTCCCAGCGCCGCATCGTGCTCGGCCTCTAGCACGTCGGTGAGATCGAAGCCGTGCTGCGCGGCGACGGCCTTGGCGTCATCAACAAGACCCAGGTTGGTGAGGTTGTTCAGCAGCGCTCTGCCCTGGAGGAACTCGGCGGAGAAATATGCCTGGCTCCTGGTGGCCGCGTAGGCCTGTTTCGTCGCGTTCCAATTGCCGGCGATCTGGTCTATAACGGCAGCTGAGAGGCCCGTCCAATACTTCTTTACCGTGGAGTTCTCCGGCCTCGCCCCCGAGAACCCGCGGACATGGCCGGGGATCGATTGGGAGAACGAGGGGTTGTCGTGGGGCGTTGCGTGGTCGGTCATCTGGGTGCCTCCTGCTGCAGTTCGGCTAGACATGCAGCCACGAGCCTACCCGCCGGAGTGGGGGTTGGGGCGGGGGGCGCGTGTCTCTCTGGCAAAGGCATACCTGCAGAAGCAGATATATCGCCGTCGCGAAAGATGATACCCAAATGGTGTGGCGATCTATCTGCCTGTGGAAGTATGAATTTTCCAGAGGCGGCGAGAAGACCGCCGAGGCAGCCACCTACCGCGCCATAAACGTGAGCACCGCTGTGGCCGCCGCGCGGTTGGCGGCCTCGATGGTCGGCTCGTACTCCGGCAAGAACGTTGCCATGTGGTTGACCGGGATATCCTCGGCGACGCGGTCGGCGGCCACGGCGGCGTCCCACTGCTCGCGCGGCGTGCAGCCGATGAGCCAGAAGAAGTAGGGAACGCCAAACGCCATGGGAATGAAAGGGAAGTCCTCGGAGACCGTCTTGCGCGGGGCGTTGACCGAGTCGGTGCCGAAGACGGCGTCGAAGTAGGGGCGCACCCGGTGGAAGACGGTGGGGTCGTTGGTGAGCATCTCGCCGTGGGCGAAGTACTCGATTGTGGGCTTGTCAGTTATGCCGGAGGCGAGCACCTCGGCGTGGACGACCCGCTCGATGGAGCCGTAGATCTTCCCCTTCGTCTTATCGGAGTAGAAGCGGCAGTTCAACGTCAGCTCCGCGGTCGCCGGGATGATGTTGGTGACCGAGCCCGCCTGCATGGTGCCCACGCTGATCACGGCGAAGTCGTTGGGGTCGACCTCGCGGCCGACGATGCCCTGCAGCCTGGCAATGATCATCGCCGCGGTAAAGGTGGGGTCGATGGCGTTATGCGGCATCGAGCCGTGGGCGCTGCGGCCCGGGATGGTGATCCGGATCGAGTCGCAGGCGGCGAACTGCGGGCCCGCCTTGGACATCACCTGGCCGGCGCGGCCGGGCATGACGTGCTGGCCGAGGCAGATGTCGGGGCGGGGGACGCGGGTTGTCAGGTCGTCGTCGACCATGCTCATCGCCCCCTCCGAGGTCTCCTCGCCCGGCTGAAACAGCGCGATAAACGTCCCCGCCCAGTCCGCGCGGGTGTTGTCCATGAAGTCGCAAAGCCCCAGCAGCGCCGCGGTGTGCACGTCGTGGCCGCAGGCGTGCATGGTGCCCACGTGCTTTCCGTCTCGGCCGGTGACCACCTTGTGCGAGGCGAAGGTCACGCCGGTGGCCTCCGTGACGGGCAGCGCGTCGAAGTCGGCGCGGAAGAGCACGCGAGGGCCCTCACCGTTGCGGAAGATGGCGACGACGCCGAAGCCGCCGATCGGGGCGATGATCTCGCAGTCGAAGCGTTTGAGCTCGGTGAGGATCCGGCGGTGCGTCTCCTCTTCTTGCATGGAAAGCTCGGGGTTGGAGTGGAGAATCTCGTAGAGGCGGCGCTGCCACACCGGGTCGACGGTGTAGCTGTTGACGATCTCACGAACCCTGGCTTTATCACTCACAAAATCTCTTCCTTCTACGTCTCGCTTGCGCGCAGCCACGGGTTGTAGCGCAATACGTTTCGCGCCGGGCGGCATTCGGTAGCTATGCGAATCCCCGGCGCTATCGCGCCAGCCTCCCGCAGCTGATACAGGCTGGCAACCATCCTATCCCTGATGTCGTGCGGGGAGAGCGTGTTGACGTAGATCTTCGTCCCGCCCTCGAACCCGGCCAGCGTGGATACCCTCCACTTCAGGTTCACCCGCAGGGGCATGGGCATATCGAGGTCGATTGGCTTGTGGTGCCACTCCTCGTTGCTAGCCACGCCCGCGCCGGTGGCGGCGTGGGCGGCGTGGAGCAGGTCGGAGAACCCGCGTGCCTCTTCCTCGCTGAGCTTCCACGGCTCGCAGGTTGCCGACGTCGAGTAGATGCTCACGGTGGGGTAGCGGTGGCCGATGCCGGCGATGAGGATAGCGTGGTCATTCTCGGCGATGACGAGGTTGTTGTAGAACGCGTAGTTGACGCCCCACTCGTTATACATGTTGGGGTTGCGGCGCAGTGTGGCGATCTCGGTGTCGGATTGCACTCCGCGCTCGTCGATGGCGACGAGCTGTTTGTGCAGGTGGTCGAAGGAGGCACCCGCCGCTGAGAGCCAGTTCTGGAACACCGCCACGTACGGCACGTAGCGGTTGAGGTCGTAGAGGTCGCGCATCGCGTCGATGGTCAATGCGATGTAGGCGTAGTGCTCCTCTGGGGTCAGCGTGCCCGAGGAAGCGAGCTGAGAGGTATCGCTCGCCCCCTCGGAGAAGTGGCGCCTGGCAATGATGACGTCGTGGCCACCGGCGAAGTAGGCGGGGGCGTGGGCGAGCAAGGAGGCGTCGTCACGCGAGGCGTCGAGCCCGCTCGCGCGCAGCCGCGTGCGCACGATGTCGAGGACGTGTGCGCGCCCGGCCGGATCTCCCAGGTAGCGCTCCATGTGGCGGCGTCGCGCCGACGGCATCTCGTAGCCGTAGTTTTTGCTCCAGTAGTCGTAGGAGACGATCTCGAAGAGGTTGGGGACGCGCCGGAACTCCGCCACGCTCGCCCCGAGCTGATCGGGCAGCAGGTCGCGCTGGATGTCCCACCCCGTGCCGCCTTTGACAATGCGAGACTTCTCCGGTGGCGTTGCCAGCGGCCTGGACTGGCAGAAGTTGCAGGTATCCGTCAGCTCCCCCGGCCCCAATGGCCGCACGTCGCGCGGCGGGCTCATAAGCGGGCGGTTGCCGCGCCCCGGCACCATCCACACCTCGGTGCCCGAAAAGGGGTTGATCTGCTTGATGGTGCCGTCGGCCATCGTGGTGAGCACGGGGAGGGTCATAAAGTCACAGGGTATTCGCTAACCTACATCCATGCCTGCCATCCAATTCGATGTCCTCGTCCCCGATTCCGCCGCCGCCCAGGTGGGGGAGGCCTTTGAGACAGCGGTCGAGACCCTCGTGCGCCGCGGCAAGCTTGCGGCGGGCTCGGTGGAGCACGCAGAGCGCCCGCTTGTCGACGCCTCCTTCGCCGCCCTGCTCGCAGACACCTACCGCCACGATCGCGGAGAGGACCCGGACGAGGCAGGGGCGGTCGTGCACCGCTATATCGTGCGCGCCGAGGGTGCGGCGAGCTACAACCAGCTCGCCATGGGGCTCTCTCGCATCCTCACCCCGAAGGCGCAGCTGCCCCGCGACCCGGCGGCGCTCGAGCGCGAAGAGCGCTTCGAGCAGCCCTCCATCTACCCCTGGGCCGTGGAGATCCTCAGGTAGGCCTCAGCCGCGCGGGCGCCGGCGCGGGTGAGCTGCTCTTGGACGCCCACATCGTCGCCTAATTCATCGAGGGTCACGGCGGTAACCCCCTCGGGGAGAGGCGCGCGAAACTCGCCGGAGACCACCGCGACCGCCGGGTTCGCGTCGCTGCGCCGCGCGGCGTCGATGACGACGGAGACGACCTTTCCCTTCGCTGTCTGCGAGTCGCAGCGGCCCTCGCCCGTGATCACGAAATCGGCCCCGGCAAGCCGGGCGGCGAGCCCGCTGGCCTCGGCAACGACCTGCGCGCCGGGCAGGACCTGTACGTGATCGTCGTTGCCGTGGAGCAGGCGGGAGAGCCAGTGCAGCCCGACCGGGATCGCGCCGGCGGCTCCAAAGCCGGGGGTGGAGCCGTCCACGCCCGTGACCTCGCACAACCGGGCGAGGGCGCGGTCGAGCGCGTCCACATCGGCCTCGCTCGCGCCCTTTTGCGGGCCGAAGACGGCTGCGGCGCCGTCGGGCCCGGTGGCGGGTACAAGCGCGTCTGCGAGCAGGACCCAGTCGACGGAGGCAGCCGGGATGTTGACCTTCGCGGTGTCGAAATCTGCAAGGTCAATCAGCGCGGCGCCGCCGGGGTTGAGCGAGTAGCCGGCGGAGTTAAGCGGGTTGACACCCAGCGCGACGAGGATTCCTGTGCCGCCGTCGACGGTGGCCGAACCACCCAGGCCCATCACGATGCGGCGCGCGCCGCGGGTCTCGGCGTCGGCGATGAGCACGCCCGTGCCGAAGGTGTCTCCGGTGGTGGCGACGGGGTGATCGGCGACCTTGGGCAGGCCGCTGGCGGCCGCGACATCGATGTAGGCGGTCGCGCTCGCAGCATCGAAGGTGTAGCTCGCCTCGGTGAGCCGGCCGGCTGCGTCCGTAGTGGGCAGCGTGATCAGCTCGCCGTCAAAAAGGGCGGAGGTGCCTTCGCCGCCGTCGGCCATGGGGGAGGTGATGACGTGGGCGTGGGGGGTGACGCTCGCGACGCCGTCGCTAAGCCACTGCGCCGCTTGCTGCGCGGTGGCGGTGGACTTAAAAGCGTCCGGGGCAATGACGATGGTCGGGCAGGATGCTGGGTTCTCGGGGGTGATACGCGTCATAGTGATCCTTGGTAGTAGCTGCTTAACCCGAGCGGTGTTACTCGCGCTCAGCGCGCATTTTAGCCGCAGCCCGGGCGCGCCAGCCGCGGCGGGCGGCCGGCCACCCGGCATTGCGTGCAGGCCGCGGGGTTGTAAGGTGGGCACGGAAGAAAACTGCCGAACGTTAGGTATATTTTCGCGGTTATGCTCGCGAATGCCCCGCGCCAGGCAGCGTGCCCCAGCGGGCGCCACACATCCACGGAAAGGGATATGCATGACCACTATTGATGAGGAAGTAGCCGGCTACTACGACAAGCTCGTTCGGCGCAACGCGGGCGAGGTGGAGTTCCACCAGGCGGTCGCCGAGGTCCTCGACTCGCTCAAGATCGTCCTTGAAAAAGACCGCCACTACGCGGACTACGGCCTGATCGAGCGGCTCTGCGAGCCCGAGCGCCAGATTATGTTCCGCGTGCCCTGGATGGATGACAACAACGACATCCGCGTCAACCGCGGCTTCCGCGTCCAGTTCAACTCCGCGCTCGGCCCCTACAAGGGCGGCCTGCGATTCCACCCGTCGGTCAATCTCGGCATCATCAAGTTCTTGGGCTTCGAGCAGATCTTCAAAAACTCCCTCACCGGCCTGCCCATTGGCGGCGGCAAGGGCGGCTCCGACTTCGACCCGAAGGGTAAGTCCGAGGGCGAGATTATGCGCTTTTGCCAGGCGTTCATGACCGAGCTGTGGCGCCACATCGGCCAGTACCGCGACGTGCCCGCCGGCGACATCGGCGTCGGCGGCCGCGAGATCGGCTACCTCTTCGGCCAGTACCGCCGCCTGGCCAACCAGCACGAATCCGGTGTCCTTACCGGCAAGGGGCTGAACTGGGGCGGCTCCCTCGTGCGCACCGAGGCCACCGGATATGGCTGCGTCTACTTCACCAACGAGATGATGAAGGCGCGCGGCGAGTCGCTCGACGGCGCCAAGGTGATCGTCTCCGGCTCCGGTAACGTGGCCATCTACGCTATCGAAAAGGCCCAGGAGCTCGGCGCCACCGTGCTCGGCTTCTCCGATTCCACCGGCTGGGTGGAGACCCCGAACGGCGTCGACGTTGAGCTGCTCAAGGACATCAAGGAAGTCCGGCGCGAGCGGGTCAGCGAGTACGTCGAGGAAGCCCAGGGTGCGACCTACCACGAAAACGGCAGCATCTGGGACCTCACCGCCGATGTCGCGCTGCCGTGTGCAACCCAAAACGAGCTCGACGGCGAGCACGCCAAGGGCCTTGTTGAGCGCGGTGTGCGCTACGTTGCCGAGGGCGCGAACATGCCCTCGACCCCGGAGGCCATCGAGGTATTCCGCGACAACAAGGTCAGCTTCGGGCCGGGCAAGGCTGCGAACGCGGGCGGCGTGGCCACCTCGGCCCTGGAGATGCAGCAAAACGCCTCGCGCGATTCCTGGAGCTTTGACTACACGGACGAGCGTCTCCACGGCATTATGTCCAACATCTTCACGATGGCGGACGAGACCGCGAAGGAGTACGGCCGTGAGGGCGACTACGTCGTCGGCTCCAACATCGCCGGCTTCAAGAAGGTTGCCGATGCCATGCTTGCCCAGGGTGTGATCTAGCAGGCAGCGTGAGAAGGTTCGGCGCGCCGCAGGTTTTGCCCCGCGCGCCGAACCTTTTCGCGTGCTCAAAGGCACTACGCTGGGAGACCATGTACCGCGTATTTGAAGCCCTCGATGAACTCGTCCAGACCGTGGAGCAGGCCTACGGCGTGCCGATGACATCAAACTGCATGGTTCCGCGAAACGACGTGCTCGCGTTGCTCGACGACATCCGTAACGCCCTGCCCGTCGAGGTTGACGATGCCCAGGATGTGCTCGACAACCAGGACGAAATCCTCCGCGGAGCCCAGGAGCGCGCCGACGCGATCCTCGGCGACGCAGAGGAGCAGGCACAGCGCATCGTCTCCGAGGCCCACACCCAGAGCGAGGACATGCTCTCCGACGCGCAGTCGCGCGCCACCCTCCTCGTCTCCAACGCGGAGGAGGACGCGGAGGTCACGGTGGGTCGCGCGCGCGAGGAGGCCGACTCGACCATTGCCGGGGCCCAGCGCGAGGCGCAGCGCCTCATCGAGAACGGCAACCAGGAATACCAGCGCTCCGTGGAGCAGGGCCTGGCGGATCAGGAACGCCTCGTCTCCGAGGCGGAGGTGACCCGCCGGGCGGACGAGGAGGCCCACCGCCTCGTCGAGCAGGCACATTCCGAATCTTCGCGCCTGCGCTCCGAGTGCGATAGCTACGTTGACGCGAAGCTCGCCGAGTTCGAAGAGACACTCTCTTCGGTGCTGCGCACTGTCTCCGCCGACCGTTCCGCGCTGCGGCGCGGGGCGGGCGCCTCGGGCGTTTCCGGCTCCGAGCGCTACGAGCGCACACTGCGCCCCGAGCGCACTGAGCGTGTCGAGCGTGTCGAGCGCAGCTCACGCACCCGCCGCCCGCGCACCGATTCCGGCAGCGCGGATCTCGATTACTAGTTCGTCCACGTCGCTGTAGTGTTGGGGCTGTTATGGCTAATCCTTTTGTCTTCAACGTCGCCGAAGCAGTCAACGGCGATGGAATGCCGGTGACCTACACCCAGTCGGGGCCCTCTCCCTCGCGCATCGGGCCCGAGATGATCGCACTGCCCGCCGGCGGCCACGTCACCGTCGAGGCCACCATCACCCCGCTCGGCAGCGGCGTGCTTGTCGACGCCACAGCGACCGGCACCCTCGACGGCGAGTGCGTGCGCTGCCTCGCCCCGCTGACACCTGAGTTCAGCGCCACCGTCAGCCAGGTGTTTTCCGCCTCCGAGGACTTCATCACCGGCGCCGAGGCCGACGAGGACAAGGGCTCGGGCGACGAAGTCTTCCCGGTGATCGACGACACGGTAGACCTCGAGCAAGCGTTCGTCGACGAGATGGGCATGAACCTGCCCTTCAACCCGGCCTGCGAGCCGGAGTGCAAGGACACCGGGGAGGTGCCCCAGCCCGACGGTGTCTCCGGCGAGGCCGAGCGGATTGACCCGCGCTGGGCGGGGTTGGAGAAGTTCCTATGAGCCGATCGCGTCGCTCCAAGATGACGGGCGAGCAGGCCTGGGAGGCGGCCTTCGCTGCCGTTGACCACGCCCCGCTGGTGACCACACTCGGTATCGATGTGGACCCCGAGCTGCTGCGGCTGGCGCTTACTCACCGCTCCTTCGCCAACGAGCACGGCCCGCTGCCGAATAACGAGCGCCTCGAGTTCTTAGGCGATGCGGTGCTGGGCCTGAGCATCGCGGGTAGGCTCTACGAGCAGTTCCCCTCGCGCCCGGAGTCGGACATCTCGAAGATGCGGGCGTCGATAGTCTCGCGCTACGGGCTCGCCGACGTCGCCCGCGACATCGGGCTCGGCGCGCACATCCTGCTGGGCAAGGGCGAGGAGGTCACCGGCGGGCGCGAGAAGGACTCGATCCTGGCGGATACCACCGAGGCGGTCTTCGGCGCGATCTACCGCCAGCACGGTTTCGAGCCCGCGCGCGCGGTGATCCTGCGGCTTTTCGACGACAAGCTCGCCACCGCCACGGCCACTGGGCGCCACCAGGACTGGAAGACGGCTTTGCAGGAGCGCCTCGCGGAGCTCAAAGCCCCCAACGCCGACTACCGCGCCACCTCCGTCGGGCCGGACCACGACCAGACATTTACCGCGGACGTCTACGTCGGCGAGCGCAGCCTCGGCCAAGGCGTCGGACCGAACAAGAAGCTCGCCGAACAAGAGGCGGCCCGACAGGCCGTGGCGTACCTGCGCGACCACTACGCCGAGGTTGCGGCGAAGCCCGGTGAGGAATAGGTGCCTGAGCTCCCGGAGGTCGAGGTGGTGCGCCGCGGCCTAGAGGCCCACCTGCGCGGGCGCACCTTCGATGCCGTCGAGGTCTACCACCCGCGCGCGGTGCGCGACTGCGCGGTCGACCTCGCGCGCGTCCTGCCAGGCCAGACGGTCACCGCAACGGGGCGGCGCGGCAAGTTCATGTGGCTCGTTCTTGACGGCGGCAGCGCGCTGCTCATTCACCTGCGCATGAGCGGGCAGATGCTCGTGGGTAAACCCGGCGGGGTCGTAAGCCCGCACCTGCGTATCCGCGCCCGACTCGGCGACGTGGAGCTCTGCTTTGTTGACCAGCGCACCTTCGGATCCTGGCAATACGTCGCCCTCGGCGAGGACGGCGTGCCGACGACGATGGGGCACATCGCCCCCGACCCCTTCGAGGCCTCTTTCGACGACGTCTCTCGCGCCCGCCTGATCCGGACGAAGCGTTCCGCGATCAAGTCGGTGCTGCTCGATCAAGGTGTGATCAGCGGGATCGGGTCCATCTACGCCGACGAGGCCCTGTGGGCGGCGCAGATCAAACCCACCCGCCGGGCACGCTCCCTGCGGCAGCGCGACGCGCTCCGGCTGATCGAGCAGTCCCGCGCCGTGATGGCCTCTGCGCTAGAGCAGGGCGGGACAAGTTTCGACTCCCTCTACGTCAACGTCAACGGGGCCAGCGGGTACTTCTCCCGCTCCCTCAACGCCTACGGGCGCGCCGGCCGTCCGTGCCGGCGCTGCGGGGAGGCGCTGGTGAGGGTCGTCGTGGGTGGCCGTTCAAGCTCTTACTGCCCGGGGTGCCAGACGCTCTAGCGCGGGTTTGACTTCGCCACGCTGCCGCCTTTGATTAGGATCTCTCGCATGGAAAGAGTTCTCGAGGTCCTCGACGGCAGGATCAACGGCTCCATCTGGGCTGCCGTGCCCGTCTTTCTCATCTTTGCTGGGCTCTACTTCGGCCTGCGCACGTTCTTCGTCCAAATTCGTCACGTGCCGGACATGTTCAGGGCCGTGGCGGAGACCCCGAAGGGGAAGGACCGCGACGGCCGGGACCTTGATTCGGAGTACGGGGGAATCTCGGCGTTCAAGGCGTTTACCATCTCGGCGGCCTCCCGCGTGGGCACCGGCAACATCGCGGGCGTGGCGTTGGCGATCTCGATCGGCGGGCCCGGTGCCGTGTTCTGGATGTGGATGCTCGCGCTCCTCGGCGGTGCCACCGCCTTCGTGGAGTCCACGCTCGCTCAGCTGTGGAAGACCAAGGACGACGAGGGAAACTACCACGGCGGCCCCGCCTACTACATGACACGCGGGCTCGGCTGGAAGCCCGCCGCCGTAGTCTTCTCGCTCGGCCTCACCTTTACCTACGGGTTTGTCTACAATGCAATCCAGACCAACTCGATCGCCGAGGCGCTCGGCGGCTCGCTCAGCAACGACTCGGTTGCCGTGAAAAGCACCGTCGCCATCGTCGTCGCGGGGCTCACGGCCTTGATCATCTTCGGCGGGGTGACCCGCATCGCCACTGCCACCCAGGTCATCGTGCCGTTCATGGCGGGTGCCTACCTCATTCTGGGGCTGATCGTGGTTGCGGTCAACCTGAAGGAAATCCCGGGGATGATCTCGCTCATCGTCGGTAGCGCGCTTGGTTTCCGCGAGGTCGCCGGGGCGACGGTGTGGCTCGCGTTCACCCAGGGAATGCGCCGCGGCCTGTTTTCCAACGAGGCGGGCATGGGCTCTGCTCCGAACGCGGCGGCCACCGCGACGGTGTCCCACCCGGTCAAGCAGGGGCTCGTGCAGACCTTGGGCGTCTACTTCGACACCCTTCTCGTCTGCTCGATCACGGCGTTTATCGTGCTGCTCGGCCCCGCCGTGACCTATGGCAAGGACGATATTCAGGGCGCGACCCTGACGCAGACCGCCCTGGCGGATTCGGTCGGCGCGTGGGGCGCCCACGCCGTGACCTTTATCCTGTTCTTCCTCGCATTTTCCTCCGTGATTGGCAATTACTACCTCGCGCAAGCCAACCTGGAGTACCTCACGACATCCAAGACGGCCATGCTCGTATTCCGCCTCGCCGTGATCGGCTTCGTCATCTTCGGGGCCTTCGGCTCGGTTCCGCTGGTGTGGGCGCTGGGCGACACCATGGCCGGCGCCCTCGCCATCCTCAACATCATCGCGATCGTCCCGCTCGGTGGTGTGGCCATCAAGCTGCTGAAAAACTTCAATGAGCAGCGCCGCCAGGGCGTCGACCCGGTCTTCCACCGCAACATGCTGCCCGAGCTGAAAAACGTCGAGTTCTGGGACGGCTCCGACCCCGTGACCCGCCGTAGCATTGAGGACCGCATCACCTTGGCGGAGCGTCGTGAATAAGGTTCGGCTCACAGCGTTCGTCCACGGTCACGTCCAGGGCGTGGGTTTCCGCTGGTGGACGAGATCGCGCGCGCTCGAGCTGGGGCTTTCGGGCTACGCGAAGAATCTTGACGACGGCCGCGTCGAGGTCGTCGCCGAGGGGCAGCGCGAAGGCGTCGATAAGCTGCTGGAGCTGTTGCGCGAGCAGCCTTCGAGCGCGGGGCGGCCGGGCCGCGTGGACGCCGTCGTCGAGCGGTACTCGGAGCCGAAGGGTGCGCGGGGGTTCGAGGAGCGGTAGGGCTGCCGGGGGCGGGAGTGTGGCGGTTGCATTCGCGGCTGAGTCGACGTGGTAGTTCATTGTGACATCTGGCTGGTGAGATGTCACAGTGAAAGATTTTCGGTTGGCGTTTCCCCAGGTGGTCACGGTGAAGAACCGCTTCACTGTGACTTCTCACCGGTCAGATGTCACACTGAAGCAGAACCGGCCGGCAAAAGCCCAGGTGGTCACGGTGAAGAACCGCTTCACTGTGACTTCTCACCGCCGAGATGTCACAGTCGCCCCCGACCCTTCACCGCGCCATCTCACGACCCGGACTCCCCGACAACCGCGCGAGTCACGCACCACGCACAAAAACAGCCCCGGGCGCATCCCCTAGAATCGGCACAATGCACCTCAAATCGCTCACGCTCAAGGGCTTTAAGTCCTTCGCGTCGGCGACGACGATGAAGTTCGAGCCGGGGATCTGCGCCGTGGTCGGCCCCAACGGTTCGGGCAAGTCGAACGTCGTCGACGCCCTGGCGTGGGTGATGGGGGAGCAGGGCGCGAAGAACCTACGCGGCGGGAAGATGGAAGATGTCATCTTCGCCGGTGCCGGGGAGCGCAAGCCGTTAGGCCGCGCCGAGGTGACGCTCACCTTCGACAACTCCGATCATTGCCTGCCCATCGAGTACACGGAGGTGGCGATTACGCGGAGGATGTTCCGCGACGGGGCCTCCGAGTATGAGATCAACGGCTCCAAGGCCCGCTTGATGGACATCCAGGAGCTGCTGTCGGATTCGGGCATCGGCCGGGAGATGCACATCATTGTCGGCCAGGGCAAGCTCGCCGAGATCCTCGAGTCGCGCCCGGAGGAGCGCCAACCCCGTTTCGAACTTCGTGACTGTGAGTAGAGAGCTCATGGTTCCAAATCGATTGCTTGGTGGGCTTGAAAACTTGTGGTAGGGTTAGTGGCATCGCCGAGCGATAATCGCATTCATCAAATAACTTGTTGAAGAAGTCGATGATTCGGAATTTCGTAACAAAATCCGCCGGCTTGCTTCCGGCTTTCGTATTGGCGTCTTTCGTGGCCCTGGGTTCTGCCACTTTCGCGGAAGCGCAAAGTAAGAACGTCGAAGCCAGTTTGAACAGCCAGGTTTTCAGCGGCACCTTGATTCCAAGGGTGTCATCACCTCAACCTTATGGACTAAAGGGAACTATCACTAAAGGTGCGCTCAAGGGCGTTTCGTGGGTGATTCGAGAAACGCCTGACATGTTTATTGATTTGGCTGGCAATACCCTTGACGATGCAGCTCGACTTGCGATTAAGAAGAGAGGTGGCGTTATCGCTGACAAGGTCGATGAAGTAGCGGAATTACCTGATTTAACCCACCACGTCGTCAAAGAAAAGCTTACGTATGCGTTGAGGCCGATAGTCGGAAACGACCTCTCACTGATGATCGCTGACGTTATTGCTTGGATGGCTCTGTAGGAATTTCATGGAGAATTTGGAAAGTAGAATTGCTCAGCTTGAACTCAATCAACGTCGTCTTGCTATTCTCACGATTGACGCGTCCGAAAAAGTGAAAGCATTTGATCGCGCTTGCCTTCGTTACAATCTAACCTTCGACCAGGAAGCGCGAGCAAGGCAAGCGATCGTCGAATTTCTTGAGTCGACCAGCACTGATCTAAAAGCACTCGTCGGCGATGTGGAGGAAATCGTGGGCAGTGAGGCCGCGGCACGAGATGTGATTTCCGGGTTTAAGGCACGTGGTACCGCTCGTGAGCGTTGGGACGAGATTGGTTCAACCGAATTGCTGTGACCTTCACCTTCCAGCATGGCTAGTGTCGTGAAGAACACTTCCGGAGTCTTGAACATGGCTGCACAGGTCTGCACCGTTGCGACGGTGAATGCATTCAAGAAATGACCTTTTCGGTCCAGGCAACTGGCTCGCTGGATTGGGTACCTCCGCATCACAGCCCGTCCGGGAACTGTGGCGCATAAACCATTTCGAGTGACCCATGCTCTAGAATCGTCACAATGCACCTCAAATCGCTCACGCTCAAGGGCTTTAAGTCCTTCGCGTCGGCGACGACGATGAAGTTCGAGCCGGGGATCTGCGCCGTGGTCGGCCCCAACGGTTCGGGCAAGTCGAACGTCGTCGACGCCCTGGCGTGGGTGATGGGGGAGCAGGGCGCGAAGAACCTACGCGGCGGGAAGATGGAAGATGTCATCTTCGCCGGTGCCGGGGAGCGCAAGCCGCTGGGCCGCGCCGAGGTGACGCTCACCTTCGACAACTCCGATCATCGCTTGCCCATCGAGTACACGGAGGTGGCGATTACGCGGAGGATGTTCCGCGACGGGGCGTCCGAGTATGAGATCAACGGCTCCAAGGCCCGCTTGATGGACATCCAGGAGCTGCTGTCGGATTCCGGTATCGGCCGGGAGATGCACATCATCGTCGGCCAGGGCAAGCTCGCCGAGATCCTGGAGTCCCGCCCGGAGGAGCGCCGGGCGTTCATAGAGGAGGCGGCGGGTGTGCTGAAGCATAGGCGTCGCAAAGAAAAGGCCCAGCGCAAGCTCACGGGCATGCAGGCCAACCTCGACCGCCTCCAGGACCTCACCGACGAGCTGGGCAAGCAGCTCAAACCGCTGGCCAGGCAGGCAGAGGCAGCCAAGCGCGCGGCGAGCGTGCAGGCCACGCTGCGCAGCGCCAAGCTCACCCTCGCGGCCGATCAGATCCTCACCCTGCGCGCCGCGCTAGGCAGCGCCGCATCGGCAGCTAGCCGCGCCGCGGAGAGACTTGAGGAATCCAAGGCCGCGCTCGAGGACGCCGAGGCGCTCCAGGGTGAGGTCGAGGCGGCCCAGCGGGAGGCCGAACCGGCCGCCGAGGAGGCACAGCAGCTGTGGTTTTCCCTCTCCACGCTGGCGGAACGGATCTCTGCGACGCTGCGCATTGCCACGGAGCGCGCCTCCCACACCGCCGTGAACACCGTCTACCAAGGTCCAGACCCCGATGACCTGCTGGCGCGCGCCAGCGTGGCCGATGAGCGCTACGCCGAGGCACTCGAGGCCGCGGAGGAGGCCGCCGAGCGTCTCGAGGAGATCCGCGAGGCAATCGCCGAGCGCCAGGCGGAGTACGACGAAGCGGACAGGGAGCACCAGGCGCAACTGCGCGCGATCGCGGATAGGCGCGAGGGCGTGGTGCGTCTGCTCGCCCTCGAGGAGAGCCAGCGCTCGGCAATCGAGGCTGCTCGCGGGGAGATCGAGCGCATCGGCGAGGCCGTCGAGGAGGCGCGCATGCGGTTGCGGGCGGCGGCAGCGGAGGTCGAGGACCTGCAGCGGCAGCGCGATGAGTTGGCGCCGGCGCGCGAGCCGATCGCGGCGAGACAGGCGCGCGCGGCCGCGGAGTCGGATGCGGCCGATGAGAGGCTCGAGCAGCTCCGGGAGGACCAGCGCGAGCGCGAGCGCGCCGTGTTTACCCTCGAGGCCCGCTTAGCCACGCTCGTTGAGCAGGCGCCGCGGGCGGCGGCAGCGGATGTGCTCGGCGAGGGCTTCGAGCCCCTGGCCAGCTCGATCGGTGCGGAGGCTGGCGTGGCCACGGCGCTCTCGGCGGCGCTTGGCCCCTTCGCCGAGGCGCTGGTGGGCAGCGGCGATGTCGTCGGGGCGCTGACCGGGGCGCAGCGTGCGATCGTCATCGCGCGCGAGGGCGGCGATAGCTGGCGCATGGATACCGACGCGCCCGTGGACTGGTTGCTCGATCACGTGCGTATCGACGCCGCCGTGGCAGGCCCGGTCACGCGCCTGCTTGCCGACGTCGCACTCACCGACACCGTCGACGACGCCCGCGCCGTCATCCGCGCCGACCCGAGGCTGCGGGCGGTCACCCGCGCCGGCGTCCTCGTCGGCCAGGGGTGGGTCGCCGCCGGCGCCGGCACAGCCTCGCCGGTGGAGGTGGGCGCGGCGATTGAGAAGGCGTCGTCCGAGCTCGAGGAGGCGCGCGCGGCGCTCGGCGAGCTCTCCGGCACTCTCGAGGGGGCGAAGGTTGCCGCGGAGGAAGCCAGGGTCGCGGCGGCGGGGGCGAAAGCGGCGTTGCGCGAGCACGACGCCGACGCCACGGCGGTGCAGCGCGAGCTGGCCCGGGCGGCGACTTCCCGCGACGCGCTTGCGCAGCAGGTCGAGAGCGCGGCTCAGCGCGCCGCGGAGGCCGAAGCCAGGCTAAGCGGTAAGCAGGCGGAGCTTGCGGAGACGAAGGATCGGCTCTCGCGGGTCGACGATGCAGGCGCCGAGCAGCAGCCCTCGACCGCCGCGCGCGATCGCGCCGCCCAGGCACTGAACCAGGCGAAGTCTCTGGAGCTCGAGGCCGCGATGGCAGCGCGCGCGACCCAGCAGGAGGCGCAGGCGGCCGCGGGCAAGGGCGATCTCCTGCGGCGCCAGGCGGAGCAGGAGCGGGCTGCCAAGGTGAGGTTCGAGGTGGGCGTCGCCAAGCAAAAGGCGCACGCCGAGCTCGCGGCTGCCGTGGCCGATAACGCTCGGGAGGTTGCCGCCCGCGTCGCCGACGCGCAGGCGCGGGCCGCCGCCCGCCGCGACGAGCTCCAGGCGCATCTCACCGCTCTGCGCGCCCGGGCTCAGCAGGCGCGCTCGCACGTCAGCGCGGCGCGAGCCGAGCTCACCCGGCTTGGGGATAGCGCCCACAGCGCCGACATCGCCCGCGAACAGGCCCAGGTGCGGCTCGACGAGGCGGAGGCGAAGGCGACCGAGACCCTCGGCATCGCCGTCGCCGATCTCGTATCCACCCACGCGCCAGCGGCGGACTTCGACCGCGCTGCGGAAAAGGCCCGGCTCGCCCAGGCCGAGAAGGACCTCCGCGCGCTGGGTAAGGTCAACCCGCTGGCGCTGGAGGAATATAAGGCGTTAGAGGAGCGCTATTCGTTTTTAAGCACGCAGCTTGCCGACGTCCTCCAGGCGCGCAAGGACCTCATCGGCGTCATCGAGGACGTCGACGGGCAGATCCTACAGCTTTTCACCGACGCCTGGGAGGACGTGGAAAGGCAGTTTCCCGCGGTGTTTCACACGCTCTTTCCCGGCGGGGAGGCCAGGCTCATTCTCACCGAGCCGGGCGAGATGCTCACCACCGGCATCGAGATCGAGGCGCGCCCGCCGGGCAAGAAGGTCAAGCGTCTCTCGCTGCTTTCCGGCGGGGAGAAGTCGCTGACCGCACTCGCGTTCCTCGTGGCCATTTTCCGTGCGCGCCCGAGCCCGTTCTACGTCCTCGACGAGGTCGAGGCGGCGCTCGATGATGTCAACCTGCGCCGCCTCATCGCCCTGCTCGAGGAGCTGCGCGAGGACTCGCAGCTCATCGTGATCACGCACCAAAAGCCCACGATGGATGTGGCGAACGTGCTCTACGGGGTCACCATGCGTGGCGACGGCGTCACCCGGGTGCTCTCCCAGCGCATGAGGCCGGCGCCGGTGGGGGAGGGCACGCGGGCTCCTTAGGCGCGGTTGAGCTTGAGCGCCCCGTGATCCCCGGCGATGTAGAGGGTGTCATCGCCGACGGTGTAGAACGTCGAGCCATCGCGCAGCGCCTCGGTGATCTGGCCTTCGTACTCCATGGAGTCGCACGCCATCCTGGTCACGGGCAGCGGGGTGGTGGTGTAGGTGCCGTTGTCGACGTTCGGGTGGATCGCCGTGCCGTAGCCGTTGCACGGGCCACCCTCGACGCGGAAGCCCTCGACGCCGCCCTGCGGGACGAAGGACACGGTCACCGGCTTGCCATCAGCGCCGTCCGTGTAGGGCGGCTGGGGGATCCACTCGGTGTTCATGACCTCGGTGAGCACCTCGCCGGTGGCCACGGTTGCGTTGTCGGGCAGCTCGGGGCCGGAGGGTTCGGCGGGGGCGGTAGGCGCGGCGCCGAGGGAGGTGCAGGCGCCGAGCACCAGGGTGGTACAGGCACCGAGAGCGGTGGAGGAAGCGGGCAGGAGACTGGAGAGTTGAATGTTTCCGAACATGGCCCCGATTCAAACACCACACCCCGCCCCCGCGCTATGCACCAAAGTAGACACTTTGCTGGCACCATGGGTGCTATGAACACCACGCTGATTTGGATCCTCCTCGCCGTCATCGTCCTTGCCCTGCTCATCGCGGGCATCGTCGTGCTGGTGGGAAACAACCGCAAGAAGTCGAAGACGGTCTCTTTCGAAAAACCCGCAGAGGCTAAGCAGCTCACACAGCAGGAAAAGTCAGGGAATTACCAGGCCAAGGGGGGATTTTCCTTTGCGCCGGCGGAGGCGGAGCCGGTGGAGGCGGGCCCCGCGGCGGGTGCTGCGGCGGGTATTGCGGGTGCTGCAGCAGGGGGTTCGACCGCGTTGAGCGCGTTAGGCGATCAGCTCGAGCAGCCCCACGCGCTTGCGCAACCCGACGACGACCAGCCCGACATTGAGCTCTCCCGCGAGGGGCAAGAGGCCGCCGCGCAGACCGGTGGGGAAGACGACGGCGCCACCGCGCCAGCCGGCCTCGCGCCCGAGGGGGAGCCTGCCGAGCCCGTCGATGTTGTTGAGCCCGCCAATGCTGATGAGCGCGAGGAGGCCGAGGAGGCCGCGAACATCGCGGCCGTGACCGCAGAGGTCGCCGGGCAGGCGCGCGAGGAGGGTGCGGTTGCGTCCCCGGAGGCGGTCGTCGATACGCCAGCACCGGGGGAGGAGATCGATGAGATCGCACCGGCCGCCGGGCGCATCGGCAAGCTGCGCGGGCGGCTCACCCGCTCGCAGAACGCGATCGGGCAAGGCCTGCTGGGCATCCTCACCGCGGGCGACTTGGACGAAGACGCCTGGGAGGAGATCGAAGACACCCTCATCATGGCGGATTTGGGCACCCAGCTGACGATGAAGGTCACCGAGTCTCTGCGGGTGAAGATCGCCGAGCGCGGCGTGTCCAGCGAGGCCGAGGCGCGCGCGATGCTGCGCGAGACGCTCATCGAGGCCGCCCACCCGGAGATGGACCGCTCGATCAAGGCCATGCCGAACGAGGGCAAGCCGGCGGTGATCTTGGTCGTCGGCGTCAACGGCACCGGCAAGACCACGACCACGGGCAAGCTGGCGCGCGTGCTGGTCTCGCTGGGGCATACGGTGGTGCTCGGCGCGGCCGATACGTTCCGCGCCGCCGCCGCGGACCAGCTGGAGACGTGGGGGCGCCGCGTCGGTGCGGCGACGGTGCGCGGCAAGGAGGGCGCCGACCCTGCCTCCGTCGCCTTCGACGCGGTGGCCACGGGCGTGGATCGGGGCGCCGATGTCGTCGTGGTGGATACCGCGGGCCGGCTGCACACAAAGACCGGCCTGATGGACCAGCTGGGGAAGGTGAAAAGGGTCGTCGAGAAGAAATCGCGCGTTGACGAAGTGCTCCTCGTCCTCGACGCCACCGTGGGCCAAAACGGCATCACGCAGGCGCGCGTGTTCCGCGATGTCGTCGACATCACCGGCGTGGTGTTGACCAAGCTCGATGGCACGGCCAAGGGCGGCATCGTCTTCCAAGTGCAAGGGGAGCTCGGGGTGCCGGTCAAGCTCGTCGGGCTCGGAGAGGGCGCAGATGACCTCGCGCCGTTCGAGGTCGAGAGCTTTGTCGACGCCCTGCTGGGCTAGGAGCCCAGGCTTTTTCCTACCCGCCTTCCAGTGAGGAAGGCGGGTTTTGTGGTGTTCGTCGCAAAAGTGGGTGTCGAGTTCCCGTGTTTCTACCTGTCAATCTATAGTTGCTCGTGGACAAACTGTCGCACGATAGGTTTACTGAGAGGTGGTACACGGTGGTAACAGAAGAAGTGGCGGCCACGGCAGGTAACTCGAGCTGGATGCTCGTCTCTGCCTCGCTCGTCCTGCTCATGACACCTGCGCTCGCGCTGTTCTACGGCGGGATGTCCTCGCGCCGCAGCGTGCTCAACATGATGATGATGTCCTTTACCTCGCTCGGAATTGTCACCGTCGTCTACGTCCTGTGGGGATGGTCGATGTCCTACGGCGGCCAATCGATCGGTGGGGTCTTTGCCAACCCGTTCGAGTTTTTCGGGCTGAGAAACTCCATCGTCGACGCGGAGGGCAACTACGTCGAGGGCGTCTCTGGCTACGCCAACATCATCGACATCGGCTTCCAGCTCACCTTCGCGGTAATCTCCACCGCCATCATCTCCGGCGCGATCGCCAGCCGCGTGAAAATCGGCGCGTGGATCGCCTTCTCCGCCGCCTGGGCTAGCCTGGTCTACTTCCCGCTCGCCCACATGGTCTGGGGCGGAGGGCTGCTCGGCCACGCGGAGGGCTCCATCGCCGCGGCCATGTTCGGCACCGCCGACGGCGAGGCCGCGGTCGCCCCGATCGACTTCGCGGGCGGCACCGTTGTCCACATCTCCGCCGGCACCGCGGCGCTCGTCCTCGCGCTCGTCATCGGGCGCCGCCGAGGCTTCCCGACGTCCAACTCGCGCCCCCACAACCTGCCAATGGTCATGCTCGGCGCAGCGCTGCTGTGGTTCGGCTGGTTCGGCTTCAACGCCGGCTCGGCCTTCGCCGCCGACGGCCTGGCCGGCCTGGCGTGGGTCAACACCACGGCTGCCGCGGCCGCCGCAATGATGGGGTGGCTGCTCGTGGAGAAGCTCCGGGACGGGTTCGCCACATCGCTCGGCGCCTCCTCAGGCGTCGTCGCGGGCCTCGTCGCCATTACCCCGGCCGCCGGGGCGCTCCAGCCCGTCTCCGCGCTGGTTCTCGGTTTCATCGGCGGCATCCTCGCCTGCTTCGGCGTCGGGCTGAAGTACACCTTTAACTACGACGACTCACTCGACGTCGTCGGCGTCCACCTCGTCGCCGGGCTCTGGGGCACCATCGGGCTGGCTTTCTTCGCGGGGGAGAGAGGGATGATCACTGGCAACTTTGGTGAGGGTATGAAGCTGCTCGCCGTCCAGGTCGTCATCGCGGTGGTCTCCATGCTCTTCGCCGGCGTGATGACCCTGCTCATCGCCCTTGCCATCACATCCACGATGGGCTGGAGGATCAGCCGCGAGGAGGAGTTCGACGGCGTCGACTACGCTGTCCACCGCGAGACCGGATACGATCTCGGCGGCCCGGGCCTGCGCCCCGGCGGGGTGCCGGCCGGCAACAAGTCCGCCGCGGAGATGGGGCTCAACGAGGCCCGCTCGCAGCACTCCACCAAAGATCCCGCGCCCGCCGCTGGCCCCGCCAGCGCAGATCGCGCCTCCTACAAGGCATAAAAGGAGAGCTGAGATGAAACTCATCACCGCAGTGGTCAAGCCCTTTACGCTCACTGACATCGTCGAGGCCCTCGAGGCCGCGGGCATCAACGGCATCACAGTCTCCGACGCGCAGGGCCGCGGCCGGCAGCACGCCAGCATCGAGTACTACCGCGGCGCGAAGTACTCCTCGCAGTTTGTGGCCAAGGCCAAGGTCGAGGTCTTGGTCCGCGACGAGTTGGTCGAAGATGCGCTCGACTCCATCGTCCGCGCCGCCTACACCGGCGAGGTGGGCGACGGAAAGATCTGGGTCACCTCGGTCGAGCGCGTCATCCGCGTGCGCACGGGCGAGACTGACGACGCCGCTATTACGGGGTAGGCGCCCGGCGATGGGGCGGAGATAAGCGGGCTCGCTTATCTCCGCCCCCTTCACGCGCGCTAGGCTAGTGCGAGCTGAAAGAATATCTAAAACCCCTGTCCCCGATGAGGAGCGTGCCCCTAAAGTGTTTGAGTCACTGTCCGACCGCCTCCAAACTGCCCTCGGCGGCCTGCGCGGAAAAGGCAAGCTCACCGAGGCCGACATTAACGCCACCGCCCGCGAAATCCGCCTCGCTCTGCTCGAGGCCGACGTCTCGCTGACCGTCGTTCGCGCCTTTATCAAGCGGGTGAAGGAGCGCGCGCTCGGAGCGGACGTCTCCGCCGCGCTCAACCCGGCACAGCAGGTCATCAAGATCGTCGACGAGGAGCTCACCGCGATCCTCGGCGGTGAGACCCGCAGGCTTCACCTGGCCAAGAACCCGCCCACCGTCATCATGCTCGCCGGCCTCCAGGGTGCGGGTAAGACCACGCTGGCCGGAAAGCTGTCCAAGCACCTGGCCAAGCAGGGCCATACCCCGCTGCTTGTGGCCTGCGACCTGCAGCGCCCCGGCGCAGTGAGCCAGTTGAAGATCGTCGGCGAGCGGGCCGGCGTGCCCACCTTCGCCCCCGACCCGGGCACCTCCATCGACTCCCTCGACCACGAGATGGGCACCTCCCACGGTGATCCGGTGGGTGTGGCGCGCGAGGGCATAGACTACGCCAGGCGGAATAAGAACGACGTGGTCATCATCGATACCGCCGGTCGCCTCGGCATCGACGAGACGCTCATGGCGCAGGCGCGCAACATTCGCGACGCCGTCAACCCCGACGAGGTCCTGTTCGTCATCGATGCGATGATCGGCCAAGACGCCGTCGCCACCGCCCAGGCCTTTGCCGAAGGCGTCGATTTCACCGGCGTCGTGTTGACCAAGCTCGATGGCGACGCCCGCGGCGGCGCGGCCCTCTCTATCCGCGAGGTCACCGGCAAGCCGATCCTGTTCGCCTCAACGGGCGAAAAGCTTGAGGATTTCGACGTCTTCCACCCCGACCGCATGTCCAGCCGGATCCTCGGCATGGGCGACCTGCTCTCCCTCATCGAGCAGGCGGAGACGGTCTTCGATCAGAAGGAAGCCGAAAAGACCGCTCAGCGCCTCGGCTCGGGGGAGCTCACCCTTGAAGACTTCCTCGACCAGCTGCTCATGATCCGGCGCATGGGGCCGATTGGCAACCTGCTCAAGATGATGCCGGGCGGCAAGCAGATGAACCAGATGGCCGATATGGTTGACGAAAAGCAGCTCGACCGGATCCAGGCCATCATCCGCGGCATGACCCCGGCCGAGCGCCAGGATCCCAAGATCCTCAACGCCTCGCGCCGCAAGCGCATCGCCAACGGCTCTGGCGTGAGCGTCGCCGAGGTCAACCAGCTCGTCGAGCGCTTCTTCGAGGCGAAGAAGATGATGGGGCAGATGGCTAGCCAGTTCGGTCTTCCCGGCGTCCCCGGCGGCGGGCGCAGCGCGACGAAGAAGAAACCGAAGGGGCGCAAGGGCAAAAACGGCAAGCGCAAGCCCGCGAAGGGGCGCGGAGCCGGGGCGCCGAAGGCGCCGGGTGGATTGCCCGGCATGCCCGAGCTCCCCGGTATGCCCGGAATGCCCGGTGCGCCCGGCGGGATGCCCGATCTGGCGGAGCTGCAAAAGCAGATGCCGCCCGGGATGGAGGGGCTCGACCTCAACAACCTCGACTTCAACTCGGCGATGGAGCGTCTGCGCGGCAAGAAGTAGGCGCCTCCCGGCCGGGGCGCCGCTCACCCTCGGGGTGGTGAGATGTGCTAGCGGGCGGCGATCGTGTCGAGGAACGTCATGAGCGCCCGGTCAAGGGTGTCGGTCAACGTTGCCGCGTAGGATTCGGAGATGTGATTGTCGTCGCGGTAGACGTAGATGTTTCCCACGATGGCGGGGCAGGAATCCGGGGTGCAAAACCAGTCCGCGGTGTCGATCGAGATCATCCCCGGGTAGCTCCGCAGGACTTCAGCAGCCGGGTCTTCGGGGGCGTAGGCCCACTCCCGCGGCAACGCGCAGGCCTCCTCGTCCTTGAGCTCGACGACGCACCTGACAGGGCTTATGGGGTGTCCGGCCTCGTCGATGTGCCAGGGGCTATCGCGCAGGCCGAAGAAGGGGATGTTCGCCTCGGCGAGCGCGTCCCACCCGGCGACGTAGCTCTCGGGCACGTAGTCGGGCCTGCCCGGGCCGTCGTTGAAGGGGAGTGGGCGGGTCGTGGTGGAGACCACCGCGTCCGGTGGGTTCGCGGCGATGTGGCCTATGACCGTCTCGTTGAACCGCCGGCACTCCGGGGAGTAGTCTTCCGCCTGTGGCCCGAGAGCGAAGGGGCAGCCCTGGCGCAGCAGCGGGATGACCTTGATGCCGCGGCGCGTACCGATGGTATCGAGGGGGCTCGCCCACTGCTCGGCGTGGGAGCCGCCGATGAGGTAGACCACGGTCTCGCCCGCTGGGTCGCCGTAGACGCACTCGGGCATGGCCTGGTCGTCGTATTGGTGGGTGATGACCTGCGTGGGGTCGTTGAAGTAGAAGCTCATGCACCCCTGCCCGCCCACGACCGGGTACATCTCGGAGACGATCAGCGGGCTCGGCATCGCCTCCGCGCGGGGCACAGGGGCGCCGTGCAGCGCGCCCGCCCCAGGGTAGAGGGCCGGATCGAGCGGTTGCGCGAGAGCGCTGTCGCGGTATGCGGTGACAGAGGGGCTTAAGGCCAGGAGCCCTATAGCCACCAGCGCCACAGCTGTTCCCCCGGCTGCCCGCACTCTGGCCTGGAGCGAGGAGCGGAGCGCGGCCCAGGCATCGCTTAGCGGGTGCTCGCCCGCGCGTGGGCGGCGTCGGTGCTGCCGCAGCGGGCGCTCGAGGATAAGGTAGCTTGCCTGCCCGGCGAGGAGAGAGAGCGCGAGGACCGCGAGGCCGAGGGCGATCGAGGGGGTCTGCCTCCCGCTGACGATGGTGGCCCCGATGAGGATCGGCCAGTGCCACACGTAGAGCGAATAGGAGATGCGCCCGAGCCACTGGCTCACCGGGTTGGTGAGCACGGCAGCGCTCGCGGGCGCCGCGGCGTCATCGGCGGAGCCCGCGAGGATGATCAGTGCTGCCGCGCCGATGGGGTAGAGGGCGGCCGGGCCGGGGAACTGAGTGGCGCCGTCGAAAAGCAGACCCGTGGTTGCCACCATGAATAGCCCAGCGGTCATCGCCGCGCCGCGCGTGCGGCGCGGTATCCGCAGCGTGGAGGCGTAGATGGCCAGCACCGCGCCCAAGGTGAGCTCCCAGGCGCGCGAGTAGGTGGAATAGTAGTTCAGGTCCTGGTCGCGGCTGCCGAGGAAGAGCGCGAATGCGAACGACGCTGCCGTGATGAGCGCGAGGATCGGGCCGGCTACCGTCATCACGAGGTGGGGGCGGCGGCGGAAGGCGAGCCCAAGGAGCAGGGAGAAAGCGATGGCAAAGAGGTAGAACTGCCCCTGGACCGACATCGACCAGAGGTGCTGCAGCGGGCTCACGCCGTCCGAGGCGACGTCGTAGCTCGCGCCCTGCGCGTAGAGCGACCAGTTCTGCACGTAGGCAATGCTTGCCGACGCCTGGTGCAAAATCTCCGGCCTAAACCACTGCGGCAGGAAGACATACGCCACCGAGACGACGGCTGCGATGGCGGCGGCGAGGACCGGCACGAGGCGTCGCAGGGTGCGCCAGATGGGCCAGAAAGGGTTAAAGGAGGCGTCGACACGCGAGGCGTAGCGCAGCTGCGAACCGAGGAAGAAGTAGCCCGACAGCAGGAGGAAGATATCGACGCCTCCGGAGACGCGGCCGGCGAAGATGTGGAAGACCACGACGAGCGCGATGGCCAGGCCGCGCAGCCCGTCGAGGTCTGCGCGGTGCGGGGGTGACTTCACGGGCGTATTAATGGTTTTTCCTTAGAAAATCGCGGCGCTTGCAATGATTCGTTTATTGTAGCGCCAGGGATTTCCGCTCTCGGCAATCGACCCGGTATAGTTTCAACGGCTGTTTACAGCACAACGCTTGCTGCGTTACACCGTGATCGACCCCGGTCGACCGGTACGTCACACGCAGCCTAAACCCAAGGGTTGAACCGGCCCGCGAAACCGTCGCGGGTGACCGAACTGCCCAGTGACTAGAAAAGGACACACCATGGCTGTCAAGATCAAGCTGCAGCGCCTCGGCAAGATCCGCAACGCTCAGTACCGCGTCGTCGTCGCCGACGCCCGCACCCGCCGCGATGGCAAGTACATCGAGAACATCGGCATCTACCACCCGAAGGAAGAGCCCTCGCTCATCCGCATCGACTCCGAGCGCGCCCAGTACTGGCTTGGCGTCGGCGCCCAGCCGACCGAGCCCGTGCTCGCGCTGCTGAAGATCACCGGCGACTGGCAGAAGCACAAGGGCCTCGAAGGCGCCGAGGGCTCCCTCAAGGTGGCCGAGGAAAAGCCGTCCAAGCTCGAGCTGTTCAACAAGGCGCTCGAGGAGGCCAACAACGGCCCGACCGCCGAGGCGATCACCGAGAAGCGCAAGAAGGCCAAGGAAGAGGCAGAGGCCAAGGCCGCCGCCGAGGCTGCTGCTTCGGAGGAGGCTTCCGAGTCCTCCGAGTCTTCCGAGGAGTCTGAGTCCGAGGAGAACTAAGCCTTTCCGGCTTGTCGCGCCGCCTGGGGACCTCGCCCCGGGCGGCTTTTTGGGTTCTTTGGGTTCTTTGGGGTGCGCCAGTGACATCGGCGACAGGTTCGATGTCACCGATGTCACTTTTCCCAGGTCGCCGGCCGCCGAGGTGCCACTGATGTCATCGTTCCTGGGGTGCCGGTGCCAAATTTTGTCGGCGGGGTGGATAAGAGCTGGGAAAGTGCCAGATTTGCGGCCGGCCCACCCGATCGTGGCACCCGAAGCCAGCAACTCGGCCCCCGAAAAAGACCTGCTAGTCTCTAACCCCATGGAGTTACTCATCGGCAAGGTGGTCAAGTCCCACGGCGTCAAGGGGGAAGTCGCCGTGGAGGTGTTGACAGATGCCCCCGAGCAGCGCTTTGTCGTTGGCAACTCCCTGACGGGAAGGCAGGCCGGAAAGGAGCGCGAGCTCACCATCAAGACGCTGCGCCCGCACCAGCAGCGCCTGCTTGTGAGCTTCGAGGAGGTGCCCGACCGCACCGCCGCCGATTCCCTGCGCGGGATGCAGTTTTTCGCCGAGCCCCTAGAGCGCGATGAGGACGACGAGGAGTATTACGACCACGAGCTCATCGGGCTGAAGGTGCACATGGGTGGCGAGGAGATCGGCGAGGTCTCCGGCATCATGGACACCCCCAACCGCAAGATCCTCGAGATCGACTACGGCGGCCGCGAGGTGTTAGTCCCCTTCGTCATGGACTTCGTCCCGGAGGTCGACCTCGAAGCAGGAACGCTCACGATCACCCCGCCCGAGGGGTTGCTGGATGTCTAAGCTACGCCTGGACATCATCACCATCTTCCCCGAATACCTCGAGCCGCTGCGCCACGCGCTGCTGGGCAAAGCGATTGAGCAGGGCATTCTTAGCGTCGGCATCCACAACCTGCGGGACTGGGCGACAGGCAACCACAAATCTGTGGATGCGCCCCCGCTCGGCGGCGGTCCCGGCATGGTGATGAAGCCCGAGGTGTGGGGGCCGGCGCTCGATGACGTCGCCGCGGGCCGGGCAGGGTACGACCTCGAGTCGGCGGCGCCGCACCGCAACGACAAGGCGCGCCACGATGACGTCGCAAAGATTGCTCCTCGCCCCTACGAGGCGGCGGAGGCGGACCGCTCGCGCCCGCTCCTCCTCGTGCCCACCCCGGCCGGTGCGCCGTTCACCCAGGCTGACGCTCGCGCGTGGTCGCGCGAGGAACACATCGTCATCGCGTGCGGGCGCTACGAGGGCATTGACCAGCGGGTGTTCGAGGACGCCGGAAACCGGTACCGGGTGCGCGAAGTCTCCATCGGCGACTACGTGCTCATCGGCGGGGAGGTGGCCGCCCTCGTCATTGCCGAGGCCGTGACCAGGCTCGTCCCCGGGGTGCTGGGCAACACGGAGAGCCACGAGGAGGACTCCTTCTCCGACGGGCTGCTCGAGGGGCCGGCCTACACCACGCCCCGGGTGTGGCGGGGCATCGCCGCCCCGGAGGTGCTCACCAGCGGCGACCACGGCAAGATCGAGCGCTGGCGCCGCGAGCAGTCGCTGCTGCGCACGAAAATGGTCCGCCCCGAGCTTTTTGAGAGCGCGGAGCTGAGCCCCGAGGACTTATTCGCGCTCAACGCCCGCGACATCGAGCTCACCCTCGACACCCGAGCGGACAACAAGGCTGTGCGCAGGGCGTTTCGCGCCGCCGGAGTGGAGGTCGCGGGGATCGAGCGGACGGCCGAGGGGCACGTGCGCGTGGTCGGCAGGACGGATACGGGCCAGGGGGAGCTGCAAGTGGTCGTCGAGAAGCTGGAGGCACGCTAGAATCGCGCGAATGACTGATTTCGCAGCCACGATCGCGACAGAACTCTCCGTCCGCCCCGCCCAGGTGGGCACAGCGCTGCAATTGCTCGCCGAAGGCAACACCGTGCCGTTTATCTCCCGCTACCGCAAGGAGGCCACCGGCGGGCTCGACGATAACCAGCTGCGTCACATCGAGCAGCGCCACGCCTACCTCGTTGAGCTGGAGCAGCGCCGCGAGGCGATCCTTTCCGCCATCGAGGAACAAGGCGCGCTCACCGACGAGCTGCGCGCGGCGATCCTCCGGGCCGAGACCAAGGCGCGCCTCGAAGACCTCTATCTGCCCTACAAAAAGCGCCGCAAAACCAAGGCGGATGCCGCGCGCGAGGCGGGGCTGGGCGAGCTGACGCAGCTGCTTATCGACGCCCCGTCGACCGACCCCGAGGCCGCAGCGCAGAGGTTCATCACCGACGGCTACGCGGATACCAAGGCGGCCCTCGACGGCGCGCGCGCGATCCTTGCCGACGACATCGCCTTAGACGCCGACCTGGTCGGCGAGGTCCGCGAGCGCTTCTACCGCTCCGGGACGATGCGCGCAGGCGTGGTGGAAGGAAAAGAATCCGAGGGGGCGAACTTCAAGGACTACTTCGACTTCTCCGAGCCCTTCGACAGCCTGCCAAGCCACCGCATCCTCGCGCTTTTGCGCGGCGAGTCCGAGGGCGTGCTTGCCCTCGACTTCGACCCGGGCGAAGACGAGCTCTACACCGGAACGATCGCCGCGCGTCGCGGCCTGCCGTTGCAGGATTCGGCCTGGTTGGCCAAGGCCGTGGGCTGGGCGTGGCGCACCAAGCTAAAGGTCTCGGCGACGCTGGATACCCGGATGCGGCTCAAGGAGAAGGCGGACGCCGGTGCGCTGGAGGTCTTTAGCAACAACCTTCGCGACGTCCTGCTCGCCGCACCGGCAGGTGAGCGGGCCACCCTCGCGCTCGACCCGGGGTACCGCAACGGGGTCAAGTGTGCGGTGGTTGATTCCACGGGCAAGGTGGTGGACACGGTGGTGATCTACCCGCACAAGCCGCAGGGGCGGTGGGAGGAGGGCGTCGATACGCTTGCGCAGCTCGCCGCCGCCCATGACGTCGAGCTCATCGCCGTGGGCAACGGCACCGCCAGCCGCGAGACCGACAAGCTCGCCGGCGAGGTCGCCGATCGCGTGGCAGCCGGAGGGGCGAGGCGGCCGACGCCCGTGACCGTCTCCGAATCGGGAGCTTCGGTCTATTCCGCCTCCGAGCTCGCGGCGGCCGAGTTCCCCGAGCTAGACGTCTCGCTGCGCTCGGCCGTCTCCATCGGCAGGCGCCTGCAAGACCCGCTCGCCGAGCTGGTCAAGGTCGACCCGAAGTCGATCGGGGTGGGCCAGTACCAGCACGACGTGGACCAGCACGCGCTGGCCACCGCGCTCGACGCCGTGGTCGAAGATGCCGTCAACGCAGTCGGAGTGGACCTCAATACGGCCTCGGTGCCGCTTCTCGAGCGCGTCGCCGGCATCACCCCGACCCTGGCGAGAAACATCGTGGACTACCGCGACGCCCACGGCGCCTTTACCTCGCGCAAGGAGCTGGGCAAGGTGCCCAGGCTCGGGCCGAAGGCCTTCGAGCAGGCGGCGGGATTTTTGCGCATTCGCGGCGGGCTCAACCCGCTCGACGCCTCGGCGGTCCACCCCGAGGCCTACGAGGTTGTCGAGCGGATCGCCTCCGCCACGGGCCTCGGGGCGCGGGAGCTCATTGGCAATGCGGCAGTCCTGCGCGGCCTCGACCCGGCCGACTTCGCCACCGAGATCTTCGGCGTTCCTACCGTTACCGACATCATCGCCGAGCTGGACAAGCCGGGCCGCGACCCGCGCCCCGAGTTTAAGACGGCGGCGTTTAAGGAAGGCATCAACGAGGTCTCGGATCTCACCCCCGGCATGATCCTGGAGGGTACGGTCACCAACGTTGCCGCCTTCGGGGCCTTCGTCGATATCGGGGTGCACCACGATGGGCTCGTCCACGTCTCCGAGATGAGCGAGAGGTTCGTCTCCGACCCCCGCGAGGTCGTGCGCTCGGGCGACGTGGTGAAGGTGCGCGTGGTCGACGTCGACACCCAGCGCCACCGGATAGGCCTTTCGCTGCGTCTCGACGCCCAGGCCCGCAAGCCTGCGCGCCGCGACAACAAGCCGGGCGGGGGCAGTGGCAAGCCAGGGAAGAAGAAACGCCCCGAGCCGGGCGGGGCGATGGCGCAGGCGCTCAAGGAGGCGGGATTTGGAGCGCGGCGCCCCGGCGTGTAAGGTTTTCACAGTTATTGACGGCGACACGAACCAGCCGAGCGCCCTGACCAGGGAGAAGCCGCTAGGGTCCTCTGTCCGAACACGTAAAGGATTGCTTCTATGAGCAACGGCATCATTGATCTTGTTGACGCAGGCCAGCTGCGCGACGACATCCCCGATTTCCGCCCGGGCGATACCCTCGGCGTGCACGTGAAGGTTATCGAGGGCAGCGTCACCCGTACCCAGCTCTTCGAGGGCTTCGTCCTGCGCCGCCAGGGCTCCGGAATCCGCGAGACCTTCACCGTGCGCAAGGTCTCCTTCGGCATCGGTGTCGAGCGTACCTTCCCGGTGCACTCGCCCAACATTGAGAAGATCGAGGTGCTGCGCAAGGGTGACGTGCGCCGCGCCAAGCTCTACTACATGCGCAACCTCCGCGGCAAGGCCGCCCGCATCAAGGAACGCCGCTAGTTCCTGCCCGCGCGCCGCTCAACCCCGCTCGACCTCATCTGGGTCGGGCGGGGTTTCGCGTTCCGTGGTGCTAGAGTGAGGCGAGTGACTACGAGGAGCGAGCGCTTAGACGTCGACACGCAGCGCGAAGAGAAAAAAGAGATGCCCTGGTACATCGAGATCCCGGTCGTCATCGCGCTGACGCTGTTCTTCATCTTTATCATCCAGACCTTCATCGGGCGGATGTATGTCATCCCCTCCGGCTCGATGGAGCCGACACTACACGGGTTCCACGGCTCCGGGGATCGCGTGGCGGTGGAGAAGGTCAGCTACTACTTCTCCGACCCGGAACCCGGGGACGTCGTGGTGTTTAAGGGCACGGACTCGTGGAACGCCAGTTACGTCTCCAACCGTTCCGACAACCCGCTCGTCGCGGGGCTGCAAACCGTCGGCTCCTGGGTCGGCCTCGTCCCGCCGGATGAGAATAACCTGGTCAAGCGCATTATCGCCACGGGCGGGCAGACCGTCTCCTGCCAGGAGGGGGACCCGGCCGTCATGGTAGACGGCAGGCCGATCGAGCAGTCGTATACTCTGCAGCCGCCGGAGAACCCGATCGACCCGCTCACCGGTTCGCAGGCCTGCGGCGGGGCCTACTTCGGCCCGGTCACGGTGCCGGAGGGGCACTACTTCATGATGGGCGATAACCGCACCAACTCCCTCGATTCCCGCGCGCACATGGGCGATCCGCTCCAGGGCACGATCCCGAAGGAAAACCTGCGCGGCAAGGTCGCCGCGATCGTCTTCCCGCTGGGCCGCGCGGGCGGGGTGGCGGATCCGGACATCCAGGGCTCTCAGGCTTAGGTGCGCCGGCTCAAGCAGCTCCGCACCTACGAGGTCGCCCTCGACAAGGCAGGTCTCGGCCCGGTGGCGGGCGTCGACGAGGCCGGGCGCGGGGCGTGCTTCGGCCCGGTGACCATAGCGGCGTGCGTGCTTCCCCCGCGCCCGCTGAAGGACCTCGAGGGGCTGACCGATTCCAAGCGCCTCACCCCGCGCCGGCGCGAGGAGCTCTTCGAGGCGATTTGCTCCGTCGCGTTGGCCTTTTCCGTCGTCCACGTCCCGGCCGCCGAGATCGATCGGCGGGGCATTCAGGCGGCGAATCTGGGCGGGGCGAGGAGGGCCGTCGCCAAGCTGAAGCTCGCTCCTGGCTACGTGCTTGTCGACGCCTTCACCACCCCCGGGCTCACCTGCCCGCAGCTGCCCATCATCGGCGGGGATTACACCGCGCGCTGCATCGCCGCCGCGAGCGTGCTGGCAAAGGTCTCGCGCGACCGGCTCGTCGTCGAGATGGCCGAGACCTATCCCGGCTATGGGGTGGAGAAGCACAAGGGCTACGGCACGGCGGCGCACATGGCTGCGGTGCGCCGCCACGGTGCGAGCCGTGAGCATCGTTATAGTTATGCCAACGTCAGACTTGCCCACGAGCAGTATTTGAGGTCATAAATGAGCGCTGAAGATCTGGACAACTACGAGGCAGAGGTTGAGCTCTCCCTCTACCGCGAGTACCGCGATGTGGTCAGCCAGTTCTCCTACGTGGTGGAGACGGACCGCCGTTTCTACCTTGCGAATGCCGTCGAGCTCATCCCGCACACGGAGGGCAAGGACGTCTACTACGAGGTGCGCATGTCGGATTGCTGGGTGTGGGACATGTACCGCGCCGTGCGCTTTGTGCGCTACGTCCGGGTGATCACGTACAAGGACGTCAACATCGAGGAGCTGGACAAGCCCGACATCACCTTCCCGGAGGCCTAGGGGAGTCTCACGCCCCGGGTTTTATCAATTTATCAATCGGGGCGTGCCCACTTCAGTGACCACGCCACCCCTGCCCAGGGAACCGGCGAGCACCCGCGCCAGTCCAATAAGGCACAAGGATCGTTGCTTTATTGGAGGGGGGAGGCATGGCGCACACGCGCTACGCATCACAGAAAATGCTGGGCGCCGAGGGCGAGGGGTTCGCCGCCGGGGTCTACGTCGGGCTCGGCTACGAGCTCATCGACTACGGGGTTCGCACTCGCTCCGGCGAGATCGATGTCATCCTGCGGGCCTTCGACGGCACCTACGTGTTCCTGGAGGTCAAGACCCGCCGCGGCCGTCGCTTCGGCACCGCTGAGGCGGTTACGCCGAAGAAGCTGGCCACGATGCGCCGCTGCGCGGTGGAGTGGCTGGAAGGAAAACCCTTCGCTCCCGCGCGTTTCGACGTCGCCGAGGTCTTAGTCACCAGCACGGGCAAGGAGATCCGCATCTTCCCGGGGGTGGAAGATGGCGCTTGCTAGCACGTTCGCCGCCGCCATCGACGGGGTGGGCGCACAGGTCGTGCGGGTTGAGGCCAACGTCGGCCCCGGACTTCCCGGCATGCACGTCGTGGGGCTGGGGGATGCCGCGGTGAAGGAATCGCGCGAGCGCATCCGCACCGCCGTGGCCAACGCCACGCTGCCGTGGCCGCGCACGAAAATCATGGTCTCGCTCTCCCCGGCGCACCTGCCCAAGTCCGGCTCGCACTTCGACCTGCCCATTGCGATTGCCGTGCTCGCCAGCCTAGAGCCACGGGCGCGCGCGGCGCTCGAAAAGACGCTCCTGCTCGGCGAGCTCGGCCTGGGCGGGGCGCTGCGCCGGGTCGAGGGGATCTTGCCCATGCTCGCCGCGCCCGGCTTCTCCACCATCATCGTCCCCCGCGCCAACGAGGCCGAAGCCGCGCTGGTGGGCCGCGGCCGCATCCTCGTCGCCGATTCGCTTGTCGACGTCTGGTCGTGGGCCCTCGGCACCCGCGAGCTCTCCCCGGCCGCGCAGAAGGCCCCGCCGCAGGGGCGCGACCTGCCGGACTTCCGCGACGTCGCCGGGCAAAAGGAGGCCAAGCACGCCCTCGAGGTCGCCGCGGCAGGCGGCCACCACGTCTTCATGATCGGCCCGCCCGGCTCCGGAAAATCGATGTTGGCCGAGCGCCTTCCCTCCATCCTGCCGCCCATGACGTTGGAGGAGACGGTGGAGGCCACCGCCATCCATTCGTTGGCCGGCGTGTCAGCAGGAGAGGTGGTGGCCACCCGCCCGTTCGTCTCCCCGCACCCCTCGCTCACCCGTGCCGCGCTCATCGGCGGGGGCTCGGGCCACCCGCGCCCGGGGGCGGTGAGCCTCGCCCACCACGGGGTGTTGTTCCTCGACGAGGCCAGCGAGGCGAGCGCGTCCACCCTTGACGCGCTGCGCATCCCCTTGGAGCGCAGGCAGGTCGTGCTCACCCGGGCCCGCCGGGAGGTGGTCTACCCTGCCGGCTTTCAGCTGATTTTGGCGGCCAACCCGTGCCGCTGCGGGGCGGAGCGGGCCGACGCGTGCCGCTGCACCCCCTCACAGAGAGCGAATCACCTGCGCAACATCTCCGGACCCCTGCGCGACCGCATCGACATCTCGCTAGCGCTCGCCTCCCAGGGCAGCGCCATCGGGAGGGGAGACGCCGAGCCCTCAGAGACGATTGCGGATCGCGTCATGGAGGCCCGCGAGCGAGCCGCCTACCGCTGGTCCGCGGCCGGTGCCGAGGAGTGGGTCAACGCCCGCGTCCCGGCGACGCTCATCCGCCGCGCATACCCCGCCGACGACTCCGCGATGGCGCTGATCAGCGCCTACCTCGCCAACGGCGCGATCACCCAGCGAGGGGTCGACCGCGTGCTCAAGCTCGCCTGGACGCTTGCGGACCTCGACGGCGCCGCCCGCCCCGACCTTGGGCACGTCGGCGCCGCCGCCGAGCTGCGCGCACCGGGCCTCGGGGAGGCTGCATCGTGAGCTCGCTCGAATCCTGGGCCTACCTCAGCCGGGTGATCGAAGGCCCGTCCTGGCACCTCCAGGCGCTCCTGCGCGCCGGGCGCGACGCCGACGAGATCGCCGCCGGTGTGCGCTCGCGCGCGAGCTGGCTGGCGGGCCTCGCCGGCGAGACCGAGGCTCGATATTCCTGGGACGCCACGGGGCGCGACCTTGAGATCGCGCAGGCCGCCGGGTACCGGCTCCTCACCCCGGAATCCGGCGGCTGGCCCGCAGAGGCGATCGAGGAGTCCTTTGCCGTCGGCGCGGCGGCGGCCCACGCCAACCACCACGCCCGCAAGGCGGACGGGGCGCCGCCCCATGCGCTGTGGGTAAAAGGGCGAGAGGACCTGGGCGGGATGTTCGCGAGGTCTGTCGGGGTGGTGGGCACGAGGGCGTCGACACGCTATGGTGCCAACGCCACCGCCGACCTGGTGACGGGTCTGGCGGGGAGGGGATACACGATCGTCTCCGGCGGCGCGGTGGGTATCGACGCCGCGGCCCACGAGGCGGCGCTTGCCGCCGGGGCCGCGACCGTGATCGTCGCCGCCTGCGGGCCCGGTGTGATCTACCCGAAGCGCCACGCGGAACTCTTCGATCAGGTCAGCACGGTCATCACCGAGTACCCGCCCGGGGTGAGCCCGGACCGGCACCGCTTCCTCACCCGCAACCGGCTGGTGGCCGCGCTGACGGCGGGGACCCTGGTTGTCGAGGCGGCGTTTCGCTCCGGGGCCCTCAACACCCTGGCGTGGGCGCACTATTACAACCGGCCGGTGATGGCCGTGCCGGGGCCGATCCTCGGGCCGGGCTCGCTGGGGACCAACCTGGCGATCCAGGAGCGCCGGGCCGAGATGGTGCTCAATTCCGAGCAGGTCCACGCGCTGCTCAGCAGGGTGGGGGAAGTCGACCCGGCAGCGCAGATGGAGCTGGACTTCGCGGCCAGCGATGTGCAAAAGCTTTCGCGCAACGAGCTGCGCGTGTTCGATGCAGTGCCGCTCGGCGCCGGGGGAGCAGCAGCGGAAGACATCGCGGCGCGCGCCGGTTTGGGCGTGGGGCTTACGGTGCACATCCTCGTGGACCTTGCCGGGCGCGGGATGGTGACGCGGGAGGGGGTGGTGTGGCGGAGGTAGGTCCCCGGTGTGGTGCCGGGGACCGGCTCCGGTCTAGTTCGCTTTCTGGGGTCCTAGACGGGAAGCGACCAGGGGCGCGGGCGCGGTGTTGTGAATAGACTCCCACCTAGGGAGATATTCAACATCGGTGCACGCGGGTATCATGCGTCACATGGGTAACAGTTCTGGCCAGCTCGCCGAGGCCATCGAGGACTTCGCCGAGCACGCCGAGCTGGTCCTCGGCCGCTCGCCGGCCACGGTGAAGGGCTACCGCTCCGATCTCACGACGCTGTTGCCCTTTGCCCCAACGTTCGCAGAGTTCACCCTGCCCACGCTTCGCGCCTGGCTTGCCGACGCCCTATCCCAAGGCCTCGCCCGCTCGACGCTGGCCCGGCGCACGGCGGCGGTGCGGGCGTTTTCGACCTGGGCGCACAACCAGGGCTACCTGGATTCGGACCCGGCGGCGCGTCTGAAAACCCCGAAGCTCAACCGCCACCTGCCCACGGTGGTCAGCCCCGACGCCGCCGTCGACGTTGTGGAGGCCGAGATCAACGACGAAGACCACGGCGCGCTCGCTCTGCGAGACCGGGCGATACTCGAGCTACTCTATGCCAGCGGCATGCGTGTCGCGGAGCTCACCGGGCTCGATGTGCCGGATGTCGACCTTGCGCGAGGTACCGCCAAGGTGACGGGCAAGGGTAATAAGCAGCGCGTCGTGCCCTTCGGGGAGCACGCGAAGGTGGCCGTGCAGAACTGGCTGGCAAGGGGCCGGCCGGAGCTGGCGGGTCAGACCACGGCGCTCTTCGTAGGGGAGCGGGGCAAGAGGATCGATCAGAGGCAGGTGAGGAGGGTGGTGGAGAGGGCGTCGATACGCGCGGGCGCCCCACAGCTCAGCCCGCACTCGCTGCGGCACAGCGCGGCGACGCACATGCTCGAGGGCGGGGCCGATGTTCGCGTGGTCCAAGAACTGCTCGGGCACTCGAGCCTGCAGACCACCCAGATCTACACCCACGTCTCCGCGCAGCGGCTCAAAAACGTCTATAACCAGGCCCATCCACGGGCTTGAGGCGGATCGCTGGGGCGTCGAGAAGCGTCAGCGGGTTGATGTAGGCGTCCTTGCCCGTCAGCGCGCCCCAGTGCAGCCCGTCGTGCTGGCCCCGCGCCGCGGGTGCGAGGCGGCCGATGACGGAGCCTTCGGAGACGACATCGCCAACGGAGACCGAGGCGTAGACGGGTTGATAGGTGGTGCGGATCCCGTCCGCGTGGTCGATGGAGACCACCGGCGTGCCCGCCACAACCCCGGCGAAGGCGACGGTGCCGTCACCTGCGGCGAGCACGTCGCCGCCGATGCCGAGAGCGAGGTCCACCCCGCGGTGGCCGGGCAGCCAGTTGCGCTCGGGGATCTCGGCGGAGCGGGTGATCCGGCTCGCGTGCGGCTCGCCGGTGGTCGGGTCGACGTAGGCGGCGGCTGGGGCCGGGAGCGCCAGGAAGACGGCTGCGAGGACGGGGGCAAGAAGGGTGCGCATGGGCACGTTGTAGCACCGGTGCGGGCGGATGGGGCGTCGAGAAGCGAGCGCCCTGTGGATAACGGCTATGCTGTGGATAACCGTGCAGCTCAATTAGTCTTTTCGGGACGGGGGGCGTATATTTGACCGCGCAGTCTGCACAGACTGACTTCGCGCGCCGAATAATGCCCGCTCAGCGACGGTCCCACAGTACGAGGGTGCCGGGCGGGCACGGTGCTAGGGCGCGGGATAAAAACCCGCGCAGTACGACACACAGTAACCGAACTATCTCTCTCCGAAGGAGAACTTCCCATGGCAGTTGTTACCATGCGCGAACTCCTCGACGCCGGTGTGCACTTTGGCCACCAGACGCGTCGCTGGAACCCGAAGATGCGCCGCTTCATCTTCACCGACCGCAACGGCATCTACATCATCGACCTGCAGCAGACCCTGACCTACATCGATCAGGCCTACGAGTTTGTCAAGGAGACCGTTGCCCACGGCGGCACGATCCTCTTTGTTGGCACCAAGAAGCAGGCGCAGGAGCCGATCGAAGAAGAGGCACAGCGCGTTGGCATGCCGTACGTCACCCACCGCTGGCTCGGCGGTATGCTCACCAACTTCCAGACCGTGTCCAAGCGTATCGCCCGCATGAAGGAGCTCCAGGCCATGGACGCTGCCGAAGAGGGCTACGCCGGCCGCGGCAAGAAGGAAGTGCTCATGCTCACCCGCGAGCGCATCAAGCTCGAGCGCGTCCTCGGTGGTATCGCCGATATGACCAAGGCGCCCTCCGCGCTGTGGATCGTGGATACCAACAAGGAGCACATCGCGATCTCCGAGGCGCAGAAGCTGCGCATTCCGGTCGTGGCCATCCTCGATACCAACTGCGACCCGGACACCGTCGATTTCCCGATCCCGGGTAACGACGACGCGATCCGCGCCGTGAAGCTGCTCACCCACATCGTCGGCGAGGCCGTCATCGAGGGCAAGCAGCAGCGCGAGGAGCGCCAGCTCGCCGCCGCCCGCGAGGCAGCGGGCGACACCGACGCCAAGATCCAGGCCGAGGCAGCAGAGGCCGCCGCAGCCGCGGCCTCCAGCGAGGACGTCCCCGCGGCCGACGCCGCTGCGGCTGCCGCAGCCGCCGAGGCGGCCAAGGAGCAGGTCGTGGCCCCCGTCGAGCAGCCGCACGCCGTGCGCGCCGCCGAGCAGGATGCGAAGTAGCCGACGCATCACGAGCGGTGCGCCTGCGCGCCCTTGGCAAAAGTACCCCGCGTCTCGCACACGCCCGTGCGGGAGACGCGGGGCTTTTTGCAGGGCTCTTGCGCGGCGATGCCCCTTCCCCGCGCGCCTAGAGGTGCCGACGCACCGCATCTCGGCTAGTCTGTAAAACCGTTCATGAGATACCCGCGCCCACGGCGCAGGTACGACAAACTTCCACTACGAGGAGGATCGCCCCACTATGGCGAACTACACCGCTGCAGACGTGAAGAAGCTGCGCGAGGCCACCGGCTCCGGCATGCTCGACTGCAAGAAGGCTCTCGAAGAGACCAACGGCGATTACGAGAAGGCCATCGAGGTCCTGCGCATCAAGGGCGCTAAGGACGTGGGCAAGCGCGCCGAGCGCAACGCGCTCGAGGGCCTCGTTGCCGTTTCTGGTCACACCATCGTCGAGGTGAACTCCGAGACCGACTTTGTGGCAAAGAACGCCGAGTTCATCGGCGTCGCCCAGGAGATCGCCGACGCCGCTGCCGCGGTGAAGGCCAACACCCCGGAAGAGCTCGCCGCTGCAGACGTGAACGGCGAGTCCGCCCACGACGTCATCGAGCGCCTCTCCGCCAAGATCGGCGAGAAGCTCGAGCTGCGCCGCGCCCGCACCCTTGACGGCGAGAACGTCGAGGTCTACCTCCACCAGCGCTCCGCTGACCTGCCGCCCGCAGTGGGCGTGCTCGTCGCCTACACCGGCGACAACGCCGAGGCCGCGCACCAGATCGCGCTGCAGATCGCCGCGATGAAGGCCCGCTTCCTCAAGCAGGAGGACATCCCGGCCGAGGTCGTGGAGAAGGAGCGCGCGGTGCAGGAGGAGATCACCCGCAACGAGGGCAAGCCCGAGGCTGCCATCGCCAAGATCGTCGAGGGCCGCATGGGCGGCTTCTTCAAGGACGTCGTCCTGCTCGACCAGCCCTCGCTGGCCGATTCGAAGAAGACCGTCAAGCAGTACGCCGACGAGTCCGGCATCGAGGTCACCGACTTCGTCCGCTTCGAGGTTGGCCAGGCCTAGACGCCAGTGCGACCCACAGCCCCGCTTCGGCGGGGCTTTCGCGTGCGCGCTCGACGGCCCGCGCGGAACGCCGACTATGATCGGATGCAGCGAAAACCTTGGTAACCGACAACCTTTAAGGAGCCTTAACGGTGACAAACGCAACCCCCAGGTCCGGATTTCGGCGCGTGATGCTCAAGCTCGGCGGTGAGATGTTCGGCGGCGGAAACGTCGGCATCGACCCCGACGTGGTCGACAGCGTCGCGTCCCAAATCGCGGAGGTGGCGCGAGGCGGAACCCAGATCGCTGTGGTCATCGGTGGCGGCAACTTCTTCCGCGGCGCGGAGCTGCAACAGCGCGGCATGGACCGTGCCCGCTCCGACTACATGGGCATGCTCGGCACCGTCATGAACTGCCTCGCACTGCAGGACTTCCTGCAGCAAAAGGGCGTCGATTGCCGAGTGCAAACCGCGATCAACATGGCCCAGATCGCCGAGCCGTACCTCCCGCTGCGCGCGGCCCGGCACCTGGAGAAGGGGCGCGTGGTCATCTTCGGCGCCGGCATGGGCATGCCCTACTTCTCCACCGACACCACAGCCGCCCAGCGCGCCCTCGAGATCGGCTGCGACGTGCTGCTCATGGCCAAGGCCGTCGACGGGGTCTACGACGACGACCCGCGGGTCAACCCGGACGCGAAGCTCTACGCCGAGGTCAGCCCCCGCGAGGTCATCGAGAAGGGCCTCAAGGTCGCCGACGCCACCGCGTTTTCCCTTTGTATGGGTAACAACATGCCGATCCTCGTGTTCAACCTGCTCAAGGAGGGCAACATCGCCCGTGCCGTGGCAGGGGAGCGCATCGGTACCCTCGTGAAGTAGGTTTGTAAGCAACTTTCCCGATCGATTCCAAGGACACACCATGATTGATGACGTACTGCTCGACGCCGAGGAGCGCATGACCAAGGCCGTCGACCACACCCGCGAGGAGCTCGTCTCCATCCGTACCGGCCGCGCAAACCCGGCGATGTTCAACAGCGTCGTCGCCGAATTCTATGGCGCGCCCACGCCGATCAACCAGATGGCCACGATCTCCGTGCCGGAGCCGCGCATGCTGCTCATCAAGCCCTTCGACATGTCGACGATGGGCGATATCCTCAACGCGATCCGCAATTCCGACCTCGGCGTCAACCCGACCGATGACGGCCAGGTCATCCGCGTGACCGTCCCCCAGCTCACCGAGGAGCGCCGCCGGGAGCTGGTCAAGCAGGCCAAGCAGAAGGGCGAGGAGGGCAAGATCTCCATCCGCAACATCCGCCGCCAGGGCATGGAGGCGCTCAAGAAAATCCAGAAGGAAGGCGACGCCGGCGAAGACGAGGTCAAGTCCGCGGAGCAGACCCTGGATAAGACGACCGGGCAGTACGTCTCCCAGGTCGACGAGGTCGTCTCCAAGAAGGAAGCGGAGCTCCTCGAGGTCTAGCTCTCCCGCAGCCAGAACCCCCGATTCTCTCTCGAGCGGAAAGGCCTCCTTTGTGACGTCGCCAAGCGGGCAGGCCCCGCGCGCATCCCAGTCCATCAAGCGCATCAAGCCGAAGAACTCCGCAGGCCGCAACCTGCGTGAGGCGATCACCACCGGCGTGGTCCTCGGCGCGCTGGTCATCGTGGCGCTGATCATCGGCCCGTGGGCGTGGTACCCGCTGGTCGCCACCGCGGTGGGGCTGGGCATGTGGGAGGTGCTCACGAGGCTGCGCGAGGCAGGCTACGCCCAGCCACGTACCCTGCTCGTCATCCTCGGCCAGGTCATCGTGTGGGCCTCGCTGCCATACAACTCCGGTGGCGCGCTCGGCGGCTTCGCCTTCGCCGTGCTCGTCTTGATGTACTACCGGCTCTTCCACCGGGGCAAAGACAAAACCCCCGCAAACTACCTACGAGATACCTCCGTGGGCATCTTCGTGCTGGTGTGGATCCCGCTCTTCGGCGCGTTTGCTGCCATGATCTCGACCATCGACGAAGGCGGGCAGCCAGGCAGCCTGTTCATCCTCACGTTCATGCTCTGTGTCGTCGCTTCCGACATCGGCGGGTACGTCGCCGGGGTGATGTTTGGCACCCACCCCATGGCACCCGCCGTCAGCCCGAACAAGTCGTGGGAGGGCTTCGCCGGGTCCATCCTCTTCGGCGCGATCGCGGGCGCGCTCTCCGTCAGCCTGCTCATCAGCGGCCCCTGGTGGGTGGGCCTCGCCCTCGGCGTCGCGCTGGTCATCTGCGCGACGATGGGGGACTTGGTCGAGAGCCAATTTAAGCGTGAGCTCGGCATCAAGGACATGTCCGCGCTCCTGCCGGGCCACGGGGGCATCATGGACCGCCTCGACGGCATGCTCCCGGCGGCCTCTGCCACATACATCCTGCTCAACGCGGCAGCGCTTTTGAGCCCGTTTTCGGCCTGATTCGTAAACTCACCCGCGACGTGCGACACTAGTGCACGTTATGAGCGATTTTCCGAAAATCCAGCTGCTCGCCCCCAAGCGGGGCATGCCCCCGAAGCACTTCGCCGACCTGACCAAGGACGAGCGCGTCGCCGCGCTCGGCGAGCTCGGCCTGCCCAAGTTCCGCGCCGACCAGATCGCGCGCCACTACTACGGCAAATTCGAGGCCGACCCGCTGACCATGACTGACCTGCCTGAGTCGCAGCGCCAGCTGGTCAAAGACGCCCTCTTTCCCACGCTCCTGACCCCCGTGCGCGCACTCGAGACCGACGAAGGCGATACCACGAAGACGCTGTGGCGGCTTCACGACGGAATCCTCCTCGAGTCCGTCCTCATGCGCTACCCCGACCGTGCCACCCTGTGCATCTCCTCCCAGGCAGGATGCGGCATGGCCTGCCCGTTCTGCGCGACCGGACAAGGCGGACTCGACCGCAACCTCTCCACCGCCGAGATCGTCGACCAGGTGCGCGCCGCCGCCGCGATGATGGCTGCGGAAGGCGGGCGGCTCTCCAACGTCGTATTCATGGGCATGGGCGAGCCGCTCGCTAACTACAACCGCGTGGTCTCCGCCGTGCGCCAGATCACCCAGCCCGCCCCCGATGGCTTCGGCATCTCCCAGCGCAACGTCACCGTCTCCACCGTCGGGCTGGCTCCGCAGATACGCAAGCTTGCCGACGAAGGACTCTCCTGCACCCTCGCAGTATCCCTGCACACCCCGGATGACGAACTGCGCGATGAGCTCGTCCCGATGAACAACCGCTTCGCCGTCTCGGACGTGCTTGACGCCGCCCGCTACTACGCCGACCAGACCGGCCGCCGCGTCTCCATCGAGTACGCCTTGATCCGAGACATCAACGACCACGACTTCCGCGCCGACATGCTCGGCCGGAAGCTTCACGACGCCTTGGGCTCAAAAGTCCACGTCAACCTCATTCCGCTCAACCCGACCCCGGGATCGAAGTGGGATGCCTCGCCGCGCGGCCGCCAGGACGAATTCGTCCGGCGCGTCATCGCCCAGGGCGTGACCTGCACCGTGCGCGACACGAAGGGCCAGGAGATCGCCGCTGCCTGCGGGCAGCTCGCCGCCGACGAGAAAGTCGGCTAGGCCTATTAGGTGAGCTAGACGGGAAGGCCCCTGAGCCCGGGCCCGGGCTCAGGCCTAGGAGAAGCTGCAGCGCCCCCTAGGGGCACGCAAAAGCCGGCGTCGCGAAGAAAAAGAATGCGACACCGGCAGTGCCCAAGGAGCCCGAACGACCACGAGCCAGTTAGGAGTGGGTGGCCGTGGTGGAGCCTTCGACGGCGCGTAGGTGGGTGACGCGGGAGGGCTCGATGTTGAGGGAGCGCAAGGAGGCGTCGTCAAGCTGGGCGTAGGCGCCGGAGAGGGTGCGCTGGTCGTAGGCCCAGTCGGGCTCCTGGTGGCCGATGGGCTTGTTGTGCGCGGTCACGGTGCGCACCTGGTTGAGCCGGGGGCGCACGGCGAAGAGGATGAGGCCGAGCGCGATGAGGACGGCGAGGGAGATGAGGTAGATCGTCTCCACGTGGCCGTGGTGGTTGCCGAAGTTGTAGGCAATGAGGACGACCACGGAGATCCACCCCGCGATCTGGATGGTGCCGGGGTTGAGCTCGCTCCAGCCGAGCCTGGCGGAGGGTACGTCCGCCTCGGACACGCCGTTGTAGACCTGGGGTGCCTTTTCCTTCGCGTGGGTCGCCACAGTTTTCTCCTTACGTAAGGCTGTTCACTGCCCTATATCTTGTCACACCCCAGCCCCGGCGGGCGAGTAGATACCCCCGCGTTGAGAAGTTTTCGCCGTAATGGCTCACAATGGCTCCGGTGAAGAGGATTGTAATTCTTGGCTCCACGGGATCGATTGGCACGCAGGCGCTCGAGGTGATCGCCGCTCACCCGGACCGCTTCGAGGTTGTTGGTATTGCCGCCGGGGGGCGCGACCCGGCGGGCGTGGTCGCGCAGGCTCGCGCTCTTGGGCTGCGCCCGCACCAGGTGGCGGTCTCGCGCGAGGCGGCTCGCGCGGAGGTTGCCGCCGCGCTCGGGGCGGGTGTGCTTGCGAGCCCGGAGGAGCTTGTGGCGGTGCATCCTGCCGATACGGTGCTCAACGCGCTTGTCGGCTCGCTCGGGCTGGCCTCCACGCTGGCGGTGCTGGATTCGGGGGCGAGCCTTGCGCTGGCGAACAAGGAGTCGCTTGTGGCGGGCGGGCAGATGGTGTTGGACAGGTCACGGCCCGGCCAGATCGTGCCGGTAGATTCGGAACACTCCGCGATCGCGCAGTGCCTTCGCGCGGGTCATCGGGGAGAGGTGGCCCGCCTCGTGCTCACGGCCTCCGGCGGGCCGTTTCGCGGCCGGAAGCGCGCGGAGCTTGTCAATGTCACCCCGCAGCAGGCCGCCGCGCACCCCACGTGGTCGATGGGGCAGATGAACACGCTCAACTCCGCAACCTTGGTAAACAAGGGCTTGGAGCTCATCGAGGCGGCGTTGTTGTTCGGGATCGCACCTTCGCGTATCGACGTCACAGTCCACCCGCAGTCCGTCGTCCACTCCATGGTCACCTTCTGCGACGGCGCGACCATCGCCCAGGCCTCCCCGCCGTCGATGAAGCTGCCCATTGCGCACGCGCTGGCCTGGCCGGAGCGGGTCGCAGGCGCGCAGCCGAGCCTCGACTTCACGGACGTGGCGGGAGCGCAGTGCTGGGAGTTCGCCCCGCTCGACCACGAGACGTTCCCGGCCGTCGCGCTTGCCCGGGAGGTTGCCACGGCGGGGCAGGGCTACCCGGCCGTGTACAACGCCGCGAACGAGGAGGCAGCGGCGGCGTTTTTGGCCGGTAGGATCCGCTTCCCGGAGATCGTTGACGTCGTCGCAGAGGTCGTCGCCGGCGCCGCGGGCTACGCCTCCTCACACATGGCAACCTTCGAAGACGTCGTCGCTGTGGAGTCGCAGGCGCGGCGCCGCGCGAACGAGCGCATCGAGGCGATCGCGGCGGGGACTGGGCGCTAGTGGGCATCGTTGGCATTGCGCTGTTCGCACTCGGCATCGCGGCGTCGATCGCGCTGCACGAGGCGGGACACATGGTGGCCGCCCGTGCCTTCGGCATGCGGGTGCGCCGCTACTTCATCGGCTTCGGCCCGAAGGTATGGTCTGCGACGCGCGGGCACACGGAATATGGCCTCGCCGCGCTTCCCTTCGGGGGGTTTTGCGACATCGCGGGCATGACCGCGAACGACCGCCTCACTGCCGAGGAGCTCCCGCACGCGATGCATTCCAAGCCGGCGTGGCAGCGCGTTGTCGTCATGCTCGGAGGGGTGGCGATGAACGTGGTGCTCGCCATGGCCATTACCTACTTCGTCGCCGTCTTCGCCGCCATCCCGAACCCGTACGCGGATCGTACCCCGCGGGTGGGCGAGCTCGTGTGCGCCGCCGACCAGGCCGCCGACGGCACCTTCGAGGCGTGCGACGGGCCTGGCCCGGCGCAGCGCGCGGGAGTGCAGGTTGGTGACGAGATCCTCGCGGTTGACGGGCGCCGCGTCGAGGCGTTTTCGCAGGTGCGCGACGTCGTCTCCGCCCGGCCGGGGGAGGAGGTTCGCCTGACGCTGCGGCGCGCCGGCGAGGAGCTCACCGTGCCGGTCGTCGTCGAGGCGGTCGACAGGTACAGCCAGGCGACCGGCCAGCGTGTGAGCGCCGGGGCGATCGGGGTGACCAGCGCCCCGGTTGAGAACGCCATGGCCTCCTTTGGTCCCCTTGAGGCCGTGCCGGCCACCGCGAGGCTGACCGGTCAGATGGTGGACGCAACGTGGGAGGGGCTGCTCTCCTTTCCCGGCAAGATCCCCGGGGTTATGGCCTCCATCTTCGGTGCGGAGCGCGACGTGAACGGGCCCGTGAGCGTCATCGGGGCCTCGCGCGTGGGCGGGGAGCTTGTCCAGCGCAGCATGTGGGAGTCCTTCTGGATGATGCTGGCCTCGCTCAACCTCTTCCTCGCGCTGTTTAACCTGGTGCCTCTGCCGCCGCTCGACGGCGGGCACATCGCGGTGATTGCCTACGAGCGCATGCGCGACTGGCTGCGCCGCGCCCGGGGGCTCGCCCCGGGTGGGGCGGTGGACTACACGGCGTTGATGCCGCTGACCTATGCCATGGCCGCGCTGCTGCTCACAATCGGTGTCTTCGTCATGGTGGCGGATGTGGTCAACCCGGTCAGGATCTTCGGGTAGCGGTGCTAGAGTGGGCACCCATGAACGCCCCTATTGGAAAACCTATTGGGCTCGGTATTCCTGAAGGCCCGCCCCCCACCCTCGCCCCGCGGCGCAAAACCAGGCAGCTCATGGTCGGCGGTGTCGGGGTCGGTTCGGACTACCCGATTTCCGTGCAGTCGATGACCACGACGAAGACCCACGACATCAACGCCACGCTGCAGCAGATCGCGCAGCTGGCCACGACGGGGTGCGACATCGTTCGCGTGGCCTGCCCGAAGACGGTCGATGCGGAGGCGCTACCGGCGATCGCGGCGAAGTCGCCGATCCCGGTGATCGCGGACATCCACTTCCAGCCGAAGTACATCTTCGCCGCCATCGACGCCGGGTGCGCGGCGGTGCGCGTCAACCCCGGCAACATCAAGGAGTTCGACGGCCGCGTCAAGGAGGTGGCGAAGGCCGCCGGCGAGGCCGGCATCCCGATCCGCATCGGCGTCAACGGCGGCTCGCTGGATAAGCGGCTGCTCGAGAAGTACGGCAAGGCCACCCCGGAGGCCCTCGTGGAATCGGCGATCTATGAAGCCGGCCTGTTCGAGGAGTACGGCTTTGGCGATATCGCGATCTCGGTCAAACACTCCGACCCGGTGCTCATGGTCGAGGCCTACCGCCAGCTCGCGGAGGTCACCGACTACCCGCTGCACCTCGGGGTGACGGAGGCCGGGCCGCTGCAGATGGGCACGATCAAGTCCTCCGTTGCCTTCGGCGCGCTGCTCTCCCAGGGCATCGGCGATACGATCCGGGTCTCGCTCTCGGCGGATCCGGTGGAGGAGATCAAGGTGGGCGACCAGATCTTGCAGTCGCTCAACCTGCGGCCCCGCAAGCTCGAGATCGTCTCCTGCCCGTCGTGCGGTCGCGCCCAGGTGGACGTGTACAAGCTCGCTGAGGAGGTCACCGCGGGGCTGGAGGGGATGGAGTTCCCGCTTCGCGTGGCGGTGATGGGGTGCGTCGTCAACGGGCCGGGCGAGGCCCGCGACGCCGACCTGGGCGTCGCCTCAGGCAACGGCAAGGGGCAGATCTTTGTCAAGGGCGAGGTCGTGGAAACCGTGCCGGAATCGAAGATTGTGGAGACGCTGATTTCCCACGCGATGCGCATCGCCGAGGAAGAAGGCCTCGAGGAAATCGAGGGCGCGAAGGCGGAAGTCAAGGTCACGAGCTAGACTTTCGCGGGCTCGTGCGTGGCGGCCCCTCCCGGCGGGGCGGCGCTGCTACCTTTTGGGCATGAAACGAGCCGCCACGATCCTCCTCGCGGCCGCCGTGTGCACGGCCGGTGCGGCGGGGTGCACGCCGCGCCCGCGCGATGCGGAGCCCACCGCTAGCGCCTTCCTCGACGCCCTTGCGCAGCAAAACTACGACGAGATCGCCTCGCTTGTCGACGCCCCCTCGGCCGCCACCGGATCCATCCGCGAGACCATGGACGGCCTCCAGGCCGATGGCGCGAGCGTGGAGCTCAAAGAGGTCCGCCAGCAGGACAACCTCGCCACGGCCACGTACTCGGTGGACTGGCGGCTGCCGCACGAGCGCACGTTGACCTACGACGCGCAGATGACCCTGACGCAGGCGAACGGGGAGTGGACCGTGCGCTGGCAGCCCTCGGTGCTCAACCCCAACCTGGGGGCCGGCCAGCACCTCGAGCTGCGCGCGGAGGAGTCGAAGCCGGCTAGCGTCCTGTCCTCAGACGGCGCGGAGCTGCTCTCCCCGGGGGTGGCCTACCGGCTGCTCGTCGATACGAATGCTCTGCCTACAGCCACCGCACGCGAGGACGCCGCCGAGCGCATCGCCGCCGCGCTGGGCCAGGCGGCCGCGCAGGATCCCGCCGTGCCAACAACGAGCGCCGCCGACCTCGCAGGAGAGCTGGGCCAGGCCACCGGGACATACTCGGTGGTGCTCGTCCCGGCCAGCGCCCGGCAGGCGGTGGCCGATGCCGTTGCCGGCGTGCCGGGGGTGCGGCTCAACGAGGAAGCCGCGATCGTCAACGCTGATCCCACCTTTGCCCCCGACATCATGGCGCGCGTCGGCCAGCTCGTCGGCAGCGAGCTCGAGGGCAGGGCCGGTTGGAACGTCAGCGTGGTCAACGAGCACGGCGCCGCGCTAGAAAAGATCGCGGGGGAGGACCCGGTGCCGGCGCCGGCGCTGAAGATCAGCCTCGACCACACCGTGCAGCGGGCGGCGGAGAAGGCGCTCGAACCCTTAGCCGGGCAGCAGGCAATGATTGTGGCGATCCGCCCGTCGACCGGGGGAGTGCTCGCGGTGGCGCAGACCCCCGCGGCCGACCGCGAGGGCAACATCGCCACGATGGGCCAATACCCGCCCGGGTCGACGTTTAAGATCATCACGGCTGCGGCCGGGTTGGAGCTTGCCGGCCTTACGCCTGGAACCACGGTGCCGTGCCCCGGCACGATGAACCTCTACGGGAGGGTCGTGACCAACTACGCGGGCTTCTCGCTCGGCAGCGTCCCCTTAGAGACCGCTTTCGCGCGCTCGTGCAACACCACCTTCGCGGACGTCTCGACGAAGCTTGAGCCGGGGCAGCTCGCGGGCGTCGGCAAGCAGTTCGGCCTTGGACGAGACCTGAAAATCCCCGGGCTCGACACGATCACCGGCTCCATTCCCGAGGGGCACGAACCGCTCGAGCGCACGGAGGCCGGGTACGGGCAGGGCGCGGACCTGGCCAGCCCATTCGGCATGGCGCTGGTGTCGGCGACGGCGGCGCACGGCTCCATGCCCGTGCCCTACCTTATCGACGGCCAGCGCACCGAGGTCTCCGATCACGCCGAGCCCCCGACTCCCGAGACCATCGCCCAGCTGCAGCAGATCATGGGGTCTGTCACCGCACCGGGCGGCACCGCGGCGGGAATGAAGGCAGCTGGAGACATCCGCGGTAAGACAGGAGAGGCCGAGATCAACCAAGGCTCGCACGCGTGGTTTACCGGCTACCGCGCCGACGACGACATCGCCTTTGCCACACTCATCGTGCTCGGCGGCGGCTCGGAATCGGCCGTCGCAGCCACGGACAGGATGCTTCTCAACATCGACGAGATGCGTGGGCGCGGCGGGATCTAGCGGGGTCTAGCATGGCCCATATGAGTCAACGAGCAAAAATTCGACCAGGTGAACCCACCGCGATCCGCAGGGTGCCCGATTCCATCGAGCGCCCCGAGTACGCCTGGAGGGACGAGGTACGTGAAAACGTCGGCGAGCCCTTCGTGCAGACGCCGGAGACCATCGAGAAAATGCGCGAGGCCAGCCGCATTGCGGCGAACGCGCTCAAAGCTGCCGGCGAGGCGGTCGCGCCCGGCGTCACCACCGACGAGATCGATCGGGTGGCGCACGAGTACATGGTCGATCACGGCGCCTACCCCTCCACGCTGGGATATCGTGGCTACCCGAAGTCCTGCTGTGTCTCGCTCAACGAGATCGTCTGCCACGGGATCCCCGATACCACCGTCATCGAGGACGGCGATATCGTCAACATCGATGTGACCGCGTACAAAAACGGCGTGCACGGAGACACCAACGCGACCTTCCTCGCCGGCAACGTCTCCGAGGAACACCGACTGCTTGTCGAGCGCACCAAGGAGGCGACGATGCGCGGCATCAAGGCCGCCAAGCCCGGCCGCGAGATCAACGTCATCGGCCGCGTCATCGAGTCCTACGCCAAGCGCTTCGGGTACAACGTCGTCACCGACTTTACGGGGCACGGGGTGGGCACGACCTTCCACAACGGGCTGGTTGTGCTGCACTACGACTCGAACGCTTATCGAGACGTCCTCGAGCCCGGCATGACGCTGACCGTTGAGCCGATGATCAACCTCGGGGAGCTGCCGTACACCATCTGGGACGACGGGTGGACCGTGCAAAACGACGACGGCAAGTTCACCGCCCAGTTCGAGCACACCATCGTGATTACGGAAGACGGCAACGAGATCCTCACCCTGCCCGAGGAGTAGGTGCCACCCAAAGCCGAAGGGGAGGGGCGTCTAACACGCCCCTCCCCTTTGTCCTCGATCGCGCCGCTGCGAGTCCTAGAACGGCAGCTTGATCTCCGGCAGGGTGATCAAGCCGTTGTACATAGCGGTGTTAACGGCGGTGACGATGACACCGAGCACGGCGGCGATGCCGGCGATGGCGGTGAGATCCAGCCAGATGCGGGCCCACTGCGGGATGGCCTCGACGTTCTTTTCCTTGCCGAAGGCGTCGACGCCGAAGAACGGCTACTTTCTTGGCCCCTGCCAACCTCTTGCCAGCAAACCCTTAGAACTCGGGAAAGTCGAGGTCAAGGCCGAGGATCGCGTTTTCGGTGACCTCCGGCAGCGCGGGGTGGATCCAGTACTGCGCGCGCACGGTCTCCCGCAGGTCGATTCCGTGGGCGATGAGCGTAATCAGCTGCTGGATCAGCGTCGGCGCCTGCGGCCCCATGTAGTGGGCGCCAAGGAGTCTGCCGGTGGAGCGGTCCGCCACGAGCTTGGCCATGCCGGTGGAATCTTCCATCGCCCAGCCGTAGGCGACGTCCGCGTAGCGCTGGACCTTGGTGGTGACGTCGTACCCGGCGTCGATCGCCTGCTGCTCGCTGAGCCCCACGGTGGCGATCTGTGGGTGCGTAAACACCGCAAAGGGCACGTTGTCGTGCGGCATGGCCACCATGTTCTCCGGGTGGAGGATGTTGTGGCGCACGGCGCGGGTCTCCGCGTTGGCCACGTGCTTGAGCTGGTAGGGGGAGGAGATATCCCCGAGCGCCCACACGCCCTCGGCGCTCGTGCGGCCATACTTATCGACGCCCACGCGCCCGCCCACGGATTCAATCCCGGCGGCCGGGAGGTTGAGCGTATCGCCGTTGGGCTGGCGCCCCATCGCGATGAGGACGCTTTCCGAGGTAATGGTTGAGGCGTCGTCAAGCGTGAGCGTGATCGAGCCTTCGTCGCCGCTCGCGCTGGCGACCGTGCGGCCCTTGTGCACCTCGTAGGTGGAGTCTGCGATGTCGTTGAAGGCATCCGCGATGTCCCGGTCGAGCGCGCGCAGGAAGGGGGAGCGGTTGACTATGCGCACGTGGGTGCCCAGCGACTGGAACACGTGGGCGAACTCCATGGCGATGAACCCGCCACCGACGATGGTGAGGCTCTCCGGCTGCTTCTCCAGCCGCATAATGTCCTCGCTCGTGTGCACCGGCAGCCCCTCCGCCCACTCGGGAACGACGGGGCGGGCCCCGGCGGCGAGGACGATGGTCTCGCCGCTGATGATCTTGCTCTCACCGCCTTGGCCGGTGGCCAGTGTCTTCGGCGCGACGAAGGAGGCGTGGCGGTCGTAGACGTCGACGTTGGGGCTGCCCTCGCCGCGGCGGTACTCCTCGCCGCCCGCTGCAATGATGTCGATCCGGTTAGTGAAGATCCGCTTCGTGATGTCTTGCCAGTTCGCGCCGCTAAACGACGTCTCCAGCCCCAAGCGCTGCGAATGCGCAGCGTTGTAGGCGGTATCGGCGGCGTAGACGAACATCTTCGTGGGGATGCAGCCGGCGTTCATGCACGTCCCGCCGAACTTCCCTGGTTCGATGATCGCGATGGAGTAACCGTCAAACTCCGGGGTAGGAATCGAGTTGCCCGAGCCCGCCCCGACGATGATGAGGTCGTAGTGGGCACAGGCGCCTGCATGGCTCATCGGTGCGCCTCCTTATCCGCCTGTTCTCCGAGGGAATCGAGCCACGCGTCGGTGGCGCTCAAAGCCGCCTCGCGGGCGTGCCGCTCGGAGAGGAACACGTCGTGGCGCGCGCCCTCGATGACCTCGACGGTGGAGCGGTGGCTCAGCGTCGGGGCCCACCGCCGGATCTGTGCGACGTCAAGGACGGTATCGGCGGTATCCGCGGCGGGAGAGTAGGGCTTGCCCAGGTAAGAGTGGGCCGAGCACAGCGTGAGGGTGGGTACCCCGGTCATGATTCCTTCGTGGATGTCTTTTTGGGCCTGGAAGACCGCGCGCAGCCACCCGAGGTACTTCGGGTGCCCGCCGACGGGCTTGAAGGTGGTGTCGAATTCCCACTCGCCGTGGGCGGAGGCGGAGATGGACTCCCCGTAGGTGCCCTCGCCCTTGTTCGGCAGCATCAAGGTGGGGAAGCGGTTGCCCAAAAACGTCACCAGGGGGCGCAACGCGGCGACCGCGAGGCGGGGGAACTGCATGTCTAGCCAGGGGCTGTTGAGGATGATTGCGCGCAGCGCCGAGTGCGAGGCGGGATCCTTGCTGCGCAGGTGGTGCGCCCACAGGGGGACGATGAGGCCGCCGGTGGAGTGCGCCATGGGGATGATCTGACCGTGCTCGGCGGCAATGAGCCTGGCCGCCCTCGTGAGCTCGGTGAAGTAGTGGGCCATGTCGGTCGTGTAGTGCCAGCGCCCGCCGTCGACGTGTGCGCGCCCACAGCCGTGCATATCAACGGCGTAGAAGGGGTATCCCTGGGCGGTGTAGTGCTGCGCGACGTGGGAGTGGAAGAAGTAGTCGGTCATACCGTGGATCCACACGATGGCGGGTTTGCCCGGCGAAGGCTCGGAGGTGGCCCGGACGATGACGGCCCGATCCTGGTCGTCGCCATCAGGCGCCGGGGCGAGGGGAAGGTCGGCGGATTCGAACCCGGGGCCCAACATGTCCTCGGACCACGAGAGGTTGGCGAGCGTTTCCGTGAACGTTTCATCGGAGTTATTCATGGCTCCGATAGTAGGGGCTATGGCCGGTGGGCGTGAGGGGCTGTGCTGGGGGTGCTTGGGGTGTGGCACGCAGAAGTCGAGTCATGTTACCGGTAGATCGGCCGGTACGCGTACAGTAGACGGTCGAGCCGGGGATTTGTGCGGCCGGAAGGCTCTGGAGGGTTCTAGCCGCGCAAAGGTCCGGACCTAGTGTGAGAGGGCATCGAGTCAGCCCCACTGAACTACCGAAGAGGATGAACGGATGTCTGAACAAGGCAAAAAGAGGTTGAGCGATGAGGCAGACGTCCTGCTCATCGGCGCCGGAATCATGAGCGCGACCCTGGGTGCGCTGTTGCGAGAGCTCGAGCCGAGCTGGACCCAGGTAGTCTTCGAGCGCCTCGACGGGCCCGCGCAGGAGTCGTCCTACGCCCTCAACAATGCCGGCACGGGACACTCGGCGTTGTGCGAGCTCAACTACACGCCGGAGAAAAACGGCAAGGTTGACGTCTCGAAGGCGATGACGATCAACGAGAAGTTCCAGCTCTCGCGCCAGTTTTGGGCGCACCAGCTTGGTGACGACGTGTTGACCGACCCGCAGGAATTCATCAACCCGGTGCCGCATGTCTCGTATGCGCAGGGTGAGGACCAGATCGACTACCTGCGCCGCCGTTTTGATTCGCTCTCGGCCAACCACATGTTCCCCAACATGCAGTTCACCCGGGACGCCTCCGAGTTCGCGGAGAAGCTGCCGCTGATGGCCAAGGGGCGCGATTTCGCCGCCGAGCCGGTGGCGATTTCCTGGACCAACGTCGGCACCGACATCAACTACGGCGCCCTGACGAAGCAGTTCCTCGATGACGCGAAGAAGAAGGGCACCGTCATCCGCTACGGCCACGAGGTCATCGGGCTCAAGCGCAACGGCAAGTTCTGGGAGGCGAGCGTCCGCAACGTTCACACCGGCGACAAGCAGGTCGTCCGTGCGCGCTTCGTCTTCGTCGGCGCGGGCGGCTACGCGCTCGACCTGCTGCGCAAGGCCCGCGTGCCCGAGGTTCGCGGCTACGCCGGGTTCCCCATCTCCGGGCTTTGGCTGCGCACGACGAACCCCGAGCTCGTCTCCCAGCACCAGGCGAAGGTCTACGGCAAGGCCAAGGTTGGTGCACCCCCGATGTCGGTTCCGCACCTCGACCTGCGCGTCATCGACGGCCAGCAGTCCCTCCTCTTCGGCCCCTACGGCGGCTGGAGCCCGAAGTTCTTGAAGAAGGGCTCCTACCTCGACCTGTTCAAGTCCATCCGCCCCGATAACATCCCGTCTTACCTGGGCGTTGCCGCCACCAACGTCGACTTAGTCAAGTACCTCGTCGAGGAGGTGTTTAAGGACTTCGACGGCCGCATCGACGTGCTGCGCGATTACTACCCGGAGGCCAACGGCAAGGACTGGGAGATCGCGATTGCCGGCCAGCGTGTCCAGGTGATCAAGCCGGTCGGTGCGCCGACCTTCGGCTCCCTCGAGTTCGGCACCGCTCTGGTCAACGACCAGGACGGCACCATCGCGGGCATCCTCGGCGCATCCCCGGGCGCCTCGATCACCCCGGCGGCCATGCTCGAGCTCATCGAGCGCTGCTTCGGCGAGCACCTCATCGACTGGGCAGATAAGATCCACGAGATGTTCCCGACGTACGGCACCTCTCTCAAGCGCGACGCCAAGGCCTACGAGTCGCAGTGGGAGATGACCCAAAGCGCGCTCGGGCTGGCGGACGAGCAGATCGAGCTCTAGGTACCGCAGTAGGTGGTAAACGGGCCGCTTTCTTCCGGCCTCGTCATCCACTCCGGCCCGGCCTCCGGGTTGTAGGGATCTGTCACGGCGGCCAGCAGGGCGCGGTACGGCGCGTAGTCGCCGCCGGCCTCCGCGGCGTTAAGCGCGTCCTGCAGCATCCGGTTGCGCGGCAGGAACAGCGGCACCTCAGGGCCGCTTTCTTGTTGCCTGGCCCATAGCTCATCCCAGCGCGACTGGATGGATGCGAAGACCTCCCGCGCCGCGTCGAGGTCGAGCAGGGGAAACATCGCCTCGGCCAGCCTGGCGAGGTTCCACGCGATGATGGAAGGCTGGTTGCCGAAGGCGTAGCGCCCGGCTGTGTCGATCGAGGAAAACACCGCGGAGAGGTCGAAATCCTCGGTAAACGCGCACGGCCCGTAGTCGATCGTCTCCCCGGACAGCGCGGTGTTGTCTGTGTTCATCACCCCGTGGACGAAGCCGATGCGCATCCACTGCGCGACGAGGCCGAGCTGGCGGTCGACCACGGTGTTCAACAGCTCGAGGGGGGTGTCAAAGCCCGCGGCGCGGATGACTTCTTCCACGAGGGCGGGTGACTGCGTCGCGGCGTACTGCACCGAACCGACGCGCAGGTGGGAGGTGGCGACGCGCACGAGGATGCCGCCGGGCACCCGCCCCTGCTGGCGGATGACGTGCTCGCCGGTGGCCACCACCGCCAACGAACGAGTCGTGGGGATGCCGACGGCGTGCATGAACTCGCTGACCAGGTGCTCGCGCAGCATCGGGCCGATGGCTCCGCGCCCGTCTGAGCCCGGGCGGGAAAACGGGGTGCGGCCTGACCCTTTGAGTTGGATCTCCCGGCCGTCGATGTCCCCGAGGAGCAGGGCGCGGCCGTCGCCAAGCAGCGGCACGAACTGGCCGAACTGGTGGCCCGCGTACGCGGTGGCGTGGCCGCCGGAGGAGCCCGCGAGCCAGGCGGTGCCCTCCGCGGTCCGCAGCCACTCTGTCTCGATTCCGAGCTCCGCGGCCAGCGGCTCGTTGAGCACCGCCACCTGCGGGTTGGGGAAATCGGTGGGAACGACCTCGGCGACCATGTCGGGAAGCCTTTCGGCGAACGTGTGGGCTAGCGTCGGTCTGTGCATGCTCCCCACCCTAGACTGGTAAGCCATGAGCACAGGAGAGGTAACCCTTGTCGGCGGCGGGCCAGGCCAGTGGGACCTGTTGACCATTCGCGGGATGCGCGCGCTTGAGGCGGCCGACGTCATCTTGACCGACCACCTCGGTCCCGCCGCCCAGCTCACCGACTTCCTGGATACATCTGGCAAGGAGCTTATCGACGTCTCCAAGCTGCCCTACGGCAAATCCGTTGCCCAGGAGCGCATCAACGAGCTCATCATCTCCCGCGCCCGGGAGGGAAAGAAAGTCGTGCGCCTGAAAGGCGGGGACCCCTTCGTCTTCGGCCGCGGCTTCGAGGAGGCCCAGGCGTGCGCGGCCGCCGGCATCGCGTGCGCCGTGGTGCCGGGGGTGACCAGCGCCGTCTCCGTCCCTGCGGCGGCTGGGGTGCCGGTGACCCAGCGCGGGATGACACACGCTTTCACCGTTGTCTCCGGCCACCTCCCGCCCGGGCACCCGAAGTCGCTGGTGGATTGGGATGCGCTCGCGCGCGTCGGTGGCACGATCGTGGTCATCATGGGCGTGCGCAACGTCGCGGCCATTACCGCCGCGCTTATCGCATCCGGCCTTGCCCCCGACACACCAGCCGCCGTCATCCAGGACGGCGAGACCGCGGCGCAGCGCGCGTTCTCCTGCGACGCGGCCTCCCTGGCAGAGGTCATGGCCGCCAACGGCGTCGCCGCGCCCGCTGTCTACGTCATCGGGGAGGTGGCAGGCCTTGCGCACGCTCGATAGCCTCATCTGGTCAGCGGCGCCGGTCGACGGCGCGGACATGGTGGTGGTCTGCGAGGATCCCACCGGGGATCTGCTTTCCGCCGCTCTGGAGACGGGTAAGCAGGTGGTGTTTGTGGACCCTGACTACCGGCGCGCCCAGGCCGCATTGGCGGCGGGTGCGTCGATCGCCGGGGATACTCGCCTCGACGAGTTCTTGGCCGGGTCTTCAGGGACCGTGGTGGCGATCGGGGAGATGCCGAAGTCGCTCGCTCGGCTGGACTACCTCGCGCGCTCTATCGCCGGGGCTGGTTTTAGCGAGGTCACGATGGCGTTGGGCGCGAACAACAAGCACCTCTCCCGTTCGATGAACACCGTCATGGGGGAGTCTTTCGTGGACGTTGCCGCCTCGCTCGGCCGCGGGAAGTTTCGCTGTCTTGTCGCCTCCGGACCCAAGGAGGTTGCCTACGAGCCCGTGCGTGGCGAGGGACTCGTCGCCGTCGGCGGCGTGTTCTCCGGCGCCAAGCCGGACTTCGGCGGCGAGTTGCTGCGCTCTGCGTTGCCGGGCTCGTTGGGCAGGTTCTTGGACATGGGCTGCGGCAACGGTTCGGTCTCGCGCTTTCTCAAGGGAGATGTGACCTGCACGGACTCGGACGCTGATGCGGTGTTGTCTACCCGTGCGATCGGGCTTGAGTGCACGTGGGACGACGCGGGATCGCGCCTCATACCGGCCAGCTTCGACACCATCGCGCTCAACCCGCCCTTCCACGACGGCACGACCGTGGATGCGACCCTGGTCCAACACCTCCTCGACGCCTCCCGGCGCCTCCTCGCCCCCGGCGGCTCGCTCTACCTCGTGCACAACTCTCACCTTCGCTACCGCGGGGAGGTCGAGCGGCGCTTCGCGCGGGTGGAGCAGGTTGCTCGTGACGCGCGATATACGGTGCTGCGGGCTAGCTGACGGCGCCGCAAGCCGAGGAGGCAGTGGCATCCGACAGTTGGGGATCTCAACGGGTTCCATTCGGGCGCGAGATCGGCGACGTGAAATGGCACTCGGCGACGTCGTCACCCACGCGAGCAATTGCGCAAAAGGCTCCTGACGTCGTCGTTTGTTCGCTATCGGCCCGGTAGAGGGTGGAGACTAAAGTATCCTATGGGACTTCTGCGGTGATTATGTACAAACCGTGCATAGTATCCGGGGTGCTGGTCCACTTCGAGGGACTCCGCGCATGCACGAATATTATTTTGTCTGGAGAGTGATTGAGAATGAAGCGAGCAAGTCGAATGCTCTCCCCGGTGCTCATTGGGGGTGTGGCGTTGGCGATGAGTATGAGCCTCGAGTCCGGTGTGAAGGACGCGGTGCCCACCGTATTCTTCGTCGTTTACTGTGCGTTGTGGGTTGGTGCCCTCGCGTGGTGTGTAGCCGCTGCCGTGAAGGTGGGCGCGGGAGTGGCGTTGCGGGACCTCGTAGCGGGCGCGTGCTTGTTCGGTCTCTCGTGGAGCTCGCTGTCCTTCAGCTGGGCGCTGATCCTTGTGATTGCAATGCTGTGGATCGTCGTAGTGCAGGTGGAGGAGAAGAGGCAGCTTCGCCCGAGCTAGGGTGAGTCTCCTCGAGTTTTGAGTCAGGTGATTATCGCGTAGACGACGAAGGCCCCGCGGTAAGCCACGGTGTGCTTGTTATACCGGGTGGCCATTCCGCGCCACTGCTTGGCCAGGGAAAGCGCACGTTCATCCAGGACCGCATCCGGGCGAGTCCTCGCCCGCCTCGGGCCCAGGCGTCGACGCTGGCCTTCCAGTCGATTGTGCCGTCGGCACGGTAGCGGCGGTGGCGCTTCCAGACCGTTTGCCAGGGACCGTATTCCTCGCGGGGAAGAACCCGCCACGGGATGTCAGTGCGGTAACGGTAGATGATGCGCTCGACGATAAGCCGACTGGTGCGAAACGGCCGGCCGCGACGGCCATCGCTACCGGGTAGGAGGGGTTCGATGGTTTCCCGCTGCTGGTCAGTCAGGACGCGAAACCGACTTCTAGTATTGCTCACCCAGCACAAATATTGAAGAGATACATGCTAGCTGATCCGCCGCGGCTTGTTCTGGTTGCGCAGGAAATCCCCCAGGTAGGGCTGCGCGAAGGCCACCTCGCCCCAACCGGCGGACACAATAAGATCGCGTTCGATGAGCTTGGAGCGTGTATCGGATAGCCCCGTCGACGGCCGCTCCAGCGCCACTGCCAGGTCCTTCACGCTTATGGTCTCGCGCCCGGTCTGGGACTGGATGTGCGCCATCGCCTCTAAGTACTCGCGCTGTCGCGGGGGCACGTCGCGTAACGACGGCTGGTGGACCTGCGTCCCGAGCCTCAAAATTGCCTCCTCGCGCACCGCCTCTACCGCGTCCAGGGTGATGGGGCCGCGGGCCTCCTCCCAGGCGAGGTAGCCCACCAGCTGGACGAGGTAGGGGTAGCCCTGCGTGATCCGTGCCGCGGCCTGTGCGGCGGGCAGCTCGAAGGCGCGGCCGGCTCCTTCTGCTGTGTCGATGAGGGTGGAGGTGGCGTCGTCAAGCGAAAGCGGCCCGAGCTCGTAGTGGCGGGCGCGGCGCAAAAACGTCGCGCCGGGCAGGTCGAGGAGCTTGTTCACCCCCTGGGTGAGTCCCGCCATGGACAGCGCGATCTCGGCGTCGTCGCGCACGAGGTCCTGGTAGGCCACCGCGATGTGGGTGAGATCATCCGGTGTGGCGTCCTGCACCTCGTCGATGGTGATAAGGACCCCGGTGTCGATTGCCGCCAGCAGCTCGCGCAGGCGGGTGACCAGGCGAGGGGCGGCCCGAGGTTCGGTCAGCTCGCTGCGCACCCCGCCGAGGCCCGCGATGGTGACGCCGGTGATGCGGCGCTCCTTGCCAGGGTTTACTGCCTCGACCGCCTCGGGGATGGCGGAGTCGGTGAGCGCCTCAACCATGCCCTCGCGTCCCGACGCCCGCACGACGATCCACCCCTGCCTGCGCGCCTCGTCCTCCAGCTCCGTGAGTAGGACCGTCTTGCCGATCCCGCGGGAGCCGGAGATGACGACGCTGCGATGCGGGTCGCCGGGGCCGTTGTTCAGCGCGCGGGCGAACTCGTCGAGGACCGCCTGGCGGCCGACCCAGACGCGGGGGCTGGCGCCGAAGGTGGGGCGGAAAGGGTTCTTCATGGCCGCAATCCTACGCGATTGATAAATTGATAAGTCTGGCGTGGGGTCGGTGTGTTGAGCCGTGTCCCAGGGTCATACAACCACAGTCATACACCGAGAGTCATACATCCAAAGGCAGATAGATCGCCATGGCGAAATGGTATGAACAATGGCAACGGCGATCTATCTGCTTTTGAATGTACGACTTTGGCCCAGACGCCAGTGCTGCCGGGCACGAGCCTGACGTCGGGACGGAACCGGAATCGCCAGAATCCGGTCTAACAAGGGTATGGGGTTCGATAGAAGAAACCAGGTGGAAGTTGCGCGGGAGGCGCAGCGGCGCCGAAAGCTATCCGATGGGATCATCGATACGCGAAGGATTTCGCACGGTGAACGGCACATATGGCATGCCATAGCGGACCGTTCGCTGGTCCCGCTGTCCCCTCAGCTCTACTACCCGGCGGCCGAGTGGGACCAGCTACCCAACCATGAGCGCAAGCTGCTAGAAGCTGTCGCGGCCGGGCGCAACACTCACACATCGGTGCTGGTCGGTAGGTCGGCGGCACGGGTTGCGGGGATGTGGGTCGTCGCAACGACGGAAGAAAGGGTTGAACTAAGTGCTACGGCGCGGAGCATAGGGGCGTCGATAAGAAAGAACCCCCGGTACCAAGCCAGGCACTTCCGTCTCACCGAGGCGGAGACCTACACGACTGAGGGATGCCGCGCGACTAAGTTAATCAGAACCGCCATTGACATTGCGCGCACCCACGGATTCCCGGAAGGGCTCGTCGCTTTCGACTGGCTGCTGCGAGTGGGAGTAGACACACAGCACATCAGGCGGCAGATCGAGGCAATGGGGCGATTCAAGGGCGCCAGGATTGCCAGGCAGTGCCTCGCACACGCCACCCCACTATCGGAATCCCCCTACGAGTCGCTGGCCAGAGCACTTTTGATCGCCGCCCACTTCGACCCCGTCCCCCAGTTCAGCGTCGGACGCTACCGTGCTGACCTCGGCATAGACGGCTGGCTACTTATTGAAATCGATGGGGACTCCAAGTACGAATACGGCACGGCTGAGACGATAAGGAAGGAAAACGACCGCAAAAAGCAGATCGAAAACCAAGGCTATAGGGTTCTGCGCTATCGGCCGGGTTTCCTGCTGAAAAACCCGCAAGGCTTCTTAAACGAGGTGAAGACCGCCTACACCACCAGGGTGAGCTGAGTTCCGGAGACTTCGACGCTGAACCCCGCGTCGCGCGCAGACTCCACCACCTCTGCCACCGATGAACAGGACGGCCCCAGCGCCAGCGCCCTGGCCAGCTCGCCCTTGTAGTGCTTATTGAAGTGGCTGACCACCTTGCGCGATCCGTCCCCCTGCACGGATTCCACGCGCACGGTCACCGCGCCGGGTACGCGGCCGAGCTGGGCATATGTGCCCGAGCGCAGGTCGACGACGAAGCCTTCCTGTTCAAGGGCGGCGGTCACCAGCGAGCCCCAGCGCGCCTTCATCGTCGGCAAGGAGCCGTCGCGGGCGGGTACCTTCGCCGAGCCGGAGAGCCGGTAGCGGGGAATGAGGTCTGTGGCGCGGACGATGCCGAATAAGGCGGAACCGATGGCTAGGCGCGAGAGAGCGGCAGGGGGAAGGGAGGCGGGGGAGAGGGCGTCGTAAAGCACGCCCGTGTAGCGGACGATCGCGGGCATGACGGGAGCGGCGCGCAACGAGCGATTCTCCTCGGCCTCGTCGCGCTTCGACGGCGGGATTTTCAGCAGCGACACCATCTCGTCGAGGGGGAGGGCCGCGAGGTCGTCGAGAAGCGAGGCGCGCACGGAATCGAGCGCGGAAAAAGACACCGCCATCGGCCCGGGGGAGCCGCCCGGCGCCTTGGTCTCAGAAGGAGGCAGGACGATCAGCATGCGCATCAGACTAGAGGATATGATGTTGCGCATGATCACACGCCTGTCCGAGCTTTTCCTGCGCACGCTGCGCGAAGACCCCGCCGACGCCGAGGTGCCCAGCCACAGGCTGCTCGTGCGAGCCGGCTACGTGCGCCGCGCCGCTCCGGGCGTGTACACCTGGCTGCCGCTGGGCTTGCGCACGCTGCGCAAGATCGAGACCATCGTGCGCGAGGAAATGGACGCGATGGGCGCCCAAGAGCTGCTGTTCCCGGCGCTGCTTCCGCGCGAGCCCTACGAGGCGACGAACCGTTGGACCGAGTACGGCGACGATCTGTTTCGGCTCAAAGACCGCAAGGGCGCGGACATGCTGCTCGGGCCTACCCACGAGGAGATGTTCACCACCGCGGTGAAGAACATGTTTTCCTCCTACAAGGACTTCCCCGTCACGCTCTATCAGATCCAGACGAAGTACCGCGACGAAGCCCGCCCCCGCGCCGGGATCCTGCGCGGGCGCGAGTTTGTCATGAAAGATTCCTATTCTTTCGACATGACCGACGAGGGCCTAGACGAGTCCTACGCGAAGCACCGCGCCGCCTACCAGCGCATTTTCGACCGCGTGGGCATCCGCTACGAGATCTGCAAGGCCACCTCGGGTGCGATGGGCGGGTCCGCCTCAGAGGAGTTCCTCGCCTACTCAGACAACGGCGAGGACACCTTTGTCGTCTCCACCGCAGGCGGGTTCGCCGCCAACGTCGAGGCCGTTATCACCCCGGCGCCCGACCCGCTGCCCATCGAGGGCCGGCCGGAGGCGGAGGTCCGCGACACCCCGGGCGCGGCAACCATCGAGGCGCTCGTCGAGTGGGCTAATGAGCAGGGCGTGCTTGTCGACGCCCACGCGGCGACCGCCGCCGACACCCTCAAGTGCATGGTGATCAAGGTCGACGACCCGCGCGAAGAGGACGGCCCGCGCCTGGCCGCGGTGCTCATCCCTGGCGACCGCGAACTTGACGTCAAGCGGCTCGAGGCCTCCCTCGAACCGGCCACCTTTGAGCTGGCAGGGGAGGAGGACTTCGCCTCCCACGACTTCCTGGTCAAGGGCTACGTCGGCCCGCGCTCCTTCAACGCCCACGAACTTCCCGTCTACGCCGACCCCCGCGTCGTAGAGGGCACCGCGTGGATCGCCGGGGCAGACGAACCCGAGCGCCACGTCGTCGGGCTCATCGCCGGGCGCGATTTCACCGTCGACCGCTTCGTCGAGGCCGCCGAGATCCGCGAGGGCGACCCGGCACCACACGGCAACGGCACGCTCACCCGCGCGCGCGGGATAGAGCTGGGCCACATCTTCCAGCTCGGCCGAAAATACACCGAGGCGATGGACGTGCAGATCCTCGACGAGGGCGGCAAGCGCGCCGTGCCCACGATGGGCTCCTACGGCATCGGCGTCTCGCGCATGATGGCGGTCGTCGCAGAGCAGCGCCACGACGACAAGGGCCTCATCTGGCCGGTGGAGATCGCGCCCTACCAGGTCCACGTCGCCGTGGCCAACAAGGACGCCGCCGCGCTCGAGGCGGGCGAGCGCATCGTCACCGAGTTCAGCAACGCCGGGCTCGAGGTGCTTTTCGACGACCGCCCCAAGGTCTCCCCGGGCGTGAAATTCAAAGACGCCGAGCTGCTCGGTATGCCCTTCATCGTCATCCTCGGGCGTTCCTTCGCCGACGGAATCGTCGAGCTGCGCATCCGTGGCGGCGAAACCCTCGAGGTGCCGGCCGGTGAGGTCGTGGCCAAGGTACGAGAGCTTGTGAATTCCTAGTCCTCCCGTGCCGCCCCCGGCCGGGACGGCCACCAGAACCTCTCGCCGAGCACCTGCACCACGGCTGGGACGACGAGGCTGCGCACGATGAGCGTATCGAGCAGCACACCAAGGCAGATGACGATGCCGATCTGGGCGAGGACGACGAGCGGGAGCACGCCCAGGGCGGCGAAGACCGCGGCGAGCAGGATCCCGGCCGAGGTGATCACCCCGCCCGTCGTCGAGAGCGCGGTGAGGACACCGCGCCGCGTGCCCAGCTCGGAGGCATCTTCGCGGGCGCGGGTGACCAGGAAGATCGTGTAGTCGATGCCGAGGGCGACGAGGAAGACGAAGGCGTAGAGCGGGGTGGCCGAATCGAAGCGCTCGAAGCCGAAGACGTGGTGGGAGACCCACCACCCGATCCCGAGCGCTGCGACGTTGGTGAGCAGCACCGAGGCCGTCATGATGAGGGGGGCGACCAGCGAGCGCAGGAGGACGACGAGTGCGCCGAAGATGAGCAGCAAGACGACGGGGAAGATCAGCGCCCGGTCCTGTTCCGCGGCCTGCTCGGTGTCGAAGAGCTCTGCGTCTAGCCCGCCGACCTTCGCCCCGGTGCCCTCGAGCGCAGCGCGGATGGTTTCCGTATCGCCCCCGGAGACCTGGAGCTCTGTCCCGCCGGTGCTCATGACGTCGAGCCCCGCCTGCTCGAGAGCGGCGGTGGCGCGCGCTGGGTCGTCGCTCACGACGATCGCCGGCGTGGCCGACTTCTGCGGGAAGGCCTGCGCCAGATCGTCGGCGGCGGAGATGGATTCGGGGGTGTCGATGAATTGGTCAGATTGGGTCAGCCCAGTCTGAATCCCCAGGGCGCCGAGGCTCAAGGCCCCGAGCAGGCCGAGGGAGGCCGCGAGGACCGCCACAGGGCGCGCCGCCACGAGGCGGCCGGCGGAGTCGAACAGGCGGTGCGTGGGCTCTTCCCCGAGCTGCGGGCGCCGCGGCCAAAAGACCCAGCGGCCGGGGATGACGAGGATGCCGGGTAAGACCACGGCGCCGAAGAACAAGGCGACGGCGACGCCGAATGCCGCCGCGGCTCCGAGCGCGCGTGTCGAGGGCGTGTGGGAGAGCAGCAGGCAGGCCACACCAATGACGACGGTGGCCGCCGAAGCGGTGATCGTCGCCACCGTCGGCCTCCACGCCCTCGCCATCGCGGTGAAGCGGTCGGGCGTGCGGGTGAGCTCGTCGCGGTAGCGGGAGATAAGCAACAGGGCGTAGTTCGTGCCCGCGCCGAAGACGAGCACGGAGAGGATCCCGCCGGTTGACTCGTTGAACTGCATGCCAAAGGTGTCGAGGACGCGGGTATACGTCGTGGCCACGAGCCTGTCGGCGAGCCCGATCACGAGCAAGGGGAGGATCCACAGGATCGGTGAGCGGTAGGTGAGCACGAGCAGGATCGCGACGATGGAGGCGGTCACGGCGAGCAGCGTGACGTTGGCCCCGGAGAACACCGCTGAGAGGTCCGCCTCGATGGCGGCGGGGCCGGTCACGCTCGATTCCGCGCCCTCGGGGAGGCCGACTGCCGCCGCCTCACGCAGCGATCCGATCACGTCGACGTTGTCGGTGAGGGATTCCGACTCGACAGTGACGGGCACGATGGCGGCGTCGCCCGCCTCGTTCGGGATCATAGGCCCGCCGAGCTCGGCGGCCTTGTCCTTAATCAGCGCCAGGTCCTTTGGTGCTAGGCCCGTATAGAGCACCACCGCGGCGCCCGCCCCGGGGTCTCCTGAGGCGGCGCGGGCCGCGGCGACGGTGGTGGAATCGAAGCCATCGGGAAGCATCGCGGTCGGCGAGTTTGGGGCGGCGGCGGGGCCAAGGCTGATGAGGAAGGCGGCGAGCGCGCAGATCGCGAGCGCTACCCAGCGGGCGCGGCGGATCAAGGTCTCAGTCATGAATAAGAAGCTACAGCACGCCCGCGACATCGCTGGTGTCAGTGGCAGATGTATACGTTAGGATTGCGGGGCATAACGACTCCAGGGAAGGACAACCCGCATGCGTGACGACGACCCCGTGACCACCCCGCCCCCTCCCTGCGGCTCCGGGGAGGGACCGCGCGCAGGGACCATTGCGACCAAGGGGGCTATTGCGCTCGCGGCTCTCGTCGTGCTCATCGCCGTAGCCTGCGCGGCGTGGTGGCTGGGCAGGGGCGCGGCCCAGTCCAGAGGGGACGAGGCGGCGGCGAGCCTGGTTGTGATCACAACCGTGGAGCAGCCGTCCGCGAGCGAATCCGGGCAAGATCCTGCGGAGGAATCGCCCACCGAGGCGTCGCCACGCAACGAGCCCGCCGCGGCAACTCTCGGGCCCTGTGAGCCCGCCCCGTCGAACCCGAGGGCAGGAGAGGTGATCGAGGTCTATTGCGACGGTGCGTGGAAGATTGTGGGGAAGGCGCACACCGATTCCTTGGCCGTCGCCATCTGGGACGGCGCGCATTGGGCCCCATACGACAGCCATTCCATTCATTCCCTGTCCCAGTTGGCGTGTTTCGAGCGCGAGCGACTCGAGGCTGCGCACGCGCCCGATAGCCTGCTCAAGGTGATGGACGCCCACCAGATGATCTGCGTCGCGGAGACCGCGGCGTCCCAGCCCGTCCCGCGCGACCCGAGGACCCAAGGCTCCGGGGACTGGCTGCCCATCCCGTCCTGCTCGGGCGAGTACGTGCTCATCGTGGGATCCGTCCTCGTCTCCTCGGGACAAGACCCGCAGCCGCCGGTCTACCAGGCTATGGCCCGCCACTCGGGCGCGCAGGCTACCTACCCGCACCAGTGCGCTTCGCTGCGCCCCGAAAAGGACGGCGCCCTGGTCTACCCGGTCTATGTTGACTATGGTTCCGACCGCGCGGGCGTGTGCGCCGCGGAAGCCCGAGGAGAGGGCTACGCCCGCCAGCTCAGGCAGGTCGCGGACTACACCAGCCCCTGCTAAGGGCGACGCTAGGCGCGCTGCGCGTGGGCGGCGAGGCCGATTGCCGCATCGCGCCACGCCTCACCCTGCGCCTCTGCGGCCAAACGGCGCAGGCGGGCAACCTGCGCGGCTCGCAGCTGCTCGACAAACGCGGCGGCGGAGGCGGCATCAGAAGGCGCGGCTGAGGTTTCGTAACCCGGGGCGGGGGCCGGGACCTCGCCGGTGGGCGCGAGCGCGGAGACTAAGGCCTCGCGGCGCTCATCGGCGGCCTTGCGGAGGGCGTCGATACGCTGCCGCAAGGAGTCATCCGCCCACGCGGTGGCAAGGCCCAGGCCGTATTCGAGCGCGTACTCTCCGCGCAGCGCCTCGCGGGTGGCTTCGACATCTGCCTCGGGCGCGCGGTCGAGGGAGGGGGGAGCGAGGCGGACCGGCTCGAGCGCGACGGTGTCGACCGCCTGGGCAACGACGAGGTCCACCGAGCTTTCGGGGACGCGGGCGGCGGCCGCCACGGTATCCGCGCGCAGGCGGGCAATGAGCTCGCTCTCGCTTGCGGCGCCGCGGGGGAGGTCCGTATCGCCGTAGCTCACGTTGCATGTCGACGGCGTCTCGCCGCTCGGGCTCGTGCCGCACAGCCGCAGGGCCTCGCCTGCGAGCTGGTCGGCCTGGGCTTTGCGAAGCTCGCTCGCCGGGGTGCCGCCAAGCGAGAGCTCGTCCGCGCTCGCCTGCCGCGCCAAGGCCATGATCTCCCCGTTCGCGCGGGGCCCCACGACGTCCATCACCGAGCATGAGGCAAGCAGGAAGGCGGGGAGGATGGCGAGCAGCTTCTTCACCCGGGAGATGCTACACGTTAGGCTATAGCGCATGGCACTTCCCAAACCCGAAGATCTTCGCAGCATGATCGAGCCACTCGCGGCCGCGCACGGCATGGACGTCGAGAACGTGGCCACGGTGCCCGCAGGGAAGAAATCGCAGGTCGTTGTCGCGCTTGACTCGGACGAGCGCCCCGGCCTCGAAGAGCTGGAAGCTGTGAGCAACGAGCTCGGCGCGCTTTTCGACGCCAAAGAAGACGCCGGGGAGCTCAACTTCGGCGCCGGGTACACCCTCGAGGTAACCACCCCCGGCGTCGGCCTGCCCCTCACGCGCCCGCGGCACTGGCGGCGCAACCGCGGCCGCCGTGTCACGATCGAGGGCGAGGCGTACCGCATCGGCGCGCTTGACGGTGCGGAGGACAACGTCGTTCTCATCGAGGTCGGGGGAAAGACGCCGAGGGTGCACGTGCGGCCGGTTTCCGCATTGGCGGGCGCGGTGGTAGAAGTGGAGTTTACGACCCCGCCGGCTGCGGAAGTGGAGCTGGCGCAGCTTACGTTCGACACAGCCAGCGAAGACGCTGCCAACTGAAAGGCAACAAGTGAATATTGATCTCAATGCACTCAAGAACATTTCCGCGCTGCACGGCATCCCCGTCGATGACCTTCTGCGCACCATCGCTGAGGCACTGCTGGCCTCTTACCGCGAGTACCGCGAACTGCCGGCGGAGGCCGCCGGGGAAGGCTCCGAGGGCGAGCGGGCCCGAGTGGAGATCGATACCGACACCGGCGATGTCGCCGTGCTCGTCTCCGAGCGCGACGAAGACGGCGCGGTGATCTCCGAGCGAGACGACACGCCCGTGAACTTCTCCCGCATCGGCGCCCCCGCTGTGCTCGGCGCGATCAAGCGGCGCGTGCGCCAGGCCGAGGCGGGCCGGGTGTTTAGCGAATACTCCGGGTTCGAAGGGCAGGTCGTCTCGGGCGTCGTCCAGCGCGACGCCCCGGCGGAGGCCCGCGGCCTAGTCGTGGTGCAGCTCGGCACAGAGGCCGACCCCCAGGACGGCATCGTGCTGCCCGCCGAGCAGATCCCCGGGGAGAAGCTCAGCCACGGCGACCGCATCAAGGCCTTCGTGGTGGGGGTCAACAGGGGAGAGCGCAGTGTGCAGATCAACCTCTCGCGCACTCACCCCGAGCTCGTCCGCGGGCTCTTCGCCCTAGAGGTGCCCGAGGTCGCCGACGGCACGGTCGAGATCGTCTCCATCGCGCGCGAGGCCGGGCACCGCTCCAAGGTCGCCGTGCGGGCAACGGTCAAGGGCGTCAACGCCAAGGGGGCCTGCATCGGCCCGCGCGGTGCGCGCGTGAGCAACATCATGTCCCAGCTCGGGGGCGAGAAAATCGACATTATTGACTACTCCGACGACCCGGCGCGCTACGTCGGCAACTCGCTGGCGCCGTCCAAGGTCGTGCGTGTTGACGTCTTGGATCGCGAAGCCCAGTCCGCCCGCGTCATCGTGCCCGACTACCAGCTCTCCCTCGCGATAGGTAAGGAAGGCCAAAACGCCCGCCTTGCCGCGCGCCTCACCGGCTGGAAAATAGACATCCACTCCGACGCCGACCCGATCGAGGCCGAGTAGCCAACAATCGCCGCGAGGGCAGGAAATACTATTCCGGCCCGACTTCGCGTAGGGTTGGATACGGCTTAAAAACCGCATCCATGTGTGAGGGGTTGCTGTGAAGGGAACGACGGCGGCGCATTCGGCGCCCGATACCGCAGGCGGTAGCGGGCGCCACGTGCCCACCAGGACCTGCATAGCAACCCGGGAGACGAAGCCTGACGCGGAGTTGCTCCGGGTCGTGGCGGACCCGGCGGCGCCGGGGCGGATCCTGCCGGATCCGTCGAGGCGGCTCCCCGGCAGGGGGGCGTGGATTACCCCCACACTGGAGGCGCTAGAGCTCGCGGAGAAGCGGCGGGCGTTCGCTCGCGCGCTCCGCGTGTCCACACCGGTGGACGTAGGTCATGTACGGACGTACCTCGCGAGCCTCGCGAACGACCCAACAAAAGGATAGGAAGACCGAACACTGATGAGTACGCAACCATGAAGCAGCATCAGCGATGAGCGTCGATGACAACGTCTAGGGGTCTGTAGCCTGCGGCACGGGCTCCTAGCATGAACTAAGAGGAGACACGTGCCCGGAAAGCTACGCGTTCACGAGCTGGCAAAACAGCTTGGTGTTACCAGCAAGGAACTGCTCGCAACCCTGAAGGAACAGGGCGAGTTTGTAAAGACAGCATCGTCGACCATCGAGGCACCGGTGGTCAAGAAGATGAAGACATACTACGGGGCGAAGGACGGCTCCGGCTCGTCCGATGCCGCGAAGCCCGCAAAGCCCGCCGCGCCGAAGCCCGGCGCCCCGAAGCCGGGCCAGGCGGCCAAGCCCGGGGCGAAGCCGGGCCCCACGAAGCAGGCCCAGCAGCCCCAGAAGAGCCAGCCGGCGCCTAAGCCCGGCCAGCCCGCCGCGCAGGCGAAGCCCGCGCCTGCCCCCGGCCCGAAGCCGGGTGCGCGCAAGCCTGCCCCGGCCCCGAAGCCGGGCGCACCCGCCGCTGCGTCGCAGCACGGGCAGTCCGGGCAGCCCGCGCCGAAGCCCGGCGCGCGCAAGCCGCAGGCGCCCCAGGCTGGTAAGCCTTCCGGCGGCGAATCCGGCCCGACGCCGGGCGCCATGCCGCGCCCGATGCCGAAGCCGGGCGGACGCCCGCGGGTGGCCAACAACCCGTTCTCGTCGAACACAGGCGGACCGCGCCCCGCGCCGCGCCCGGGCGGAAGCCGGGGCGGCCAAGGTGGGCCGGGTGCGCAGAGCCAAGGCGGTCGTGGTGGCCGCGGCGGCCAGGGCGCGGATCGCGCCGGTTCTGGGCAGGGGCGTCCCGGCCCCCGCCCGGGGGGCTCGCGGCCGTCTCCGGCCGACATGGCTGCACACCCGTCGCCGAAGCAGATGCCCTCGAAGGCCGCGACCGGTGGCCGTGGCGGGCGTGGCGGCCAGGGCGGCGGCCGAGGCCGCGGCGGCCAGGGAGGCCCCGGGGCTCCGGTGGGCGGCGGCTTCCGCGGGCGTGGCGGTCGCCGGGGCGGAACCGCCGGCGCGTTCGGCCGCCCGGGCGGTGCTCCGGGCCGCGGGCGCAAGTCCAAGCGCCAGAAGCGCCACGAGTACGAGGAGATGCACGCGCCGAACGTCATTGGCGGCGTGCGGCTGCCCGATGGCGGCGGCAAGACCGTCCGCCTGCGCCAGGGCGCGTCTCTCGCGGATTTCGCGGAGAAGATCGGCACCGATGCCTCCAACCTGGTCCAGGCGCTGTTCAACCTCGGCGAAATGGTTACCGCGACGCAGTCCGTGCCGCAGGAGACCTTGCAGCTCCTGGGTGCCGAGATCAACTACGAGGTCCAGGTCGTCTCCCCCGAGGACGAGGACCGCGAGCTGCTTGAGTCCTTCGACTTGCAGTTCGGTGAGGACGAGGGCGATGACGAAGATCTCGCCCACCGCCCTCCGGTGGTCTCCGTCATGGGCCACGTCGACCACGGCAAGACCCGCCTGCTGGATACGATCCGCCAGGCGAACGTGGCCTCCGGCGAGGCCGGCGGGATCACGCAGGGCATCGGCGCGTACCAGACAACGGTCACGCTCGACGGCGAGTCGCGCAGGATCACCTTCCTGGATACCCCGGGCCACGAGGCGTTTACCGCCATGCGTGCCCGCGGTGCCCAGTCGACCGACCTTGCGATCCTCGTGGTCGCCGCGGATGATGGCGTGATGCCGCAGACCGTGGAGGCGATCAACCACGCCAAGGCCGCGGATCTGCCGATCGTGGTGGCGGTGAACAAGATCGATAAGCCCGAGGCGCAGCCGGAGAAGATTCGCGGCCAGCTCACCGAGTACGGCCTCGTGCCCGAGGAGTACGGCGGCGACACGATGTTCGTCGACATCTCCGCGCGCAACAACGAGGGTATCGACGACCTCTTGGAGGCCGTGCTGCTCACCGCCGATGCCGCGCTTGATCTGCGTGCGAACCCGGACATGGACGCCCAGGGTGTGGCCATCGAGTCCCACCTCGACCGCGGCCGCGGCCCGGTCTCCACCGTCATTGTGCAGCGCGGTACCCTGCGCGTCGGCGATTCCATCGTCGTCGGCGGCAACTTCGGCCGCGTGCGCCGCATGGTCGACGAGTGGGGCAACGACGTCGAAGAGGCGGGCCCGTCGCGCCCCGTGCAGGTCCAGGGCCTCAACGGCGTGCCCGGGCCGGGCGATAACCTCCTTGTCGTCGAGGACGATCGCGTGGCTCGCCAGATCGCGGCCCAGCGCGACGCGCGCAAGCGTTCGGCGATGCAGGCGCGGCGCAAGAAGCGCGTCTCCCTGGAGAACCTGGATGCCGCCTTGAAGGAGACGAGCCAGCTCAACCTCATCCTCAAGGGCGACAACGCCGGGGCCGTCGAGGCTCTCGAGGAGGCTCTGCTCAAGATCGAGATCGACGACGAGGTCGAGGTCAACATCATCGACCGCGGCGTCGGCGCGGTGACGCAGACCAACGTGGTCCTGGCCGCCGCCTCGGATGCTGTGATCGTTGCCTTCAACGTTCGCGCCGAGGGCAAGGCGACCGAGGAGGCGAACAACGAGGGTGTGGAGATCCGCTACTACTCGGTGATCTACCAGGCCATCGAAGATGTCGAGTCCGCTCTCAAGGGCATGCTCAAGCCCATCTACGAGGAGCGCGAGATCGGTTCCGCGGAGATCCGCCAAATCTTCAAGGCCTCCTCCGTCGGGCTTATCGCTGGCTGCATGGTTACCGACGGCAAGGTGCGTCGCAACGCAAAATGCCGCCTGGTGCGCGACGGAAACGTCATTGCCAACGAGGCGACGATCGAGTCGCTGCGCCGCGAGAAGGACGACGTCACTGAGGTAGACAAGGGCTACGAATGCGGCATGGTGTTGTCCTACCCGGACATCCAGGTCGACGACGTGATCCAGGTCTACGAGATGGTTGAGGTGCCGCGCACCTAACCGCGCAACCGGTGCTTGGCCCCATTCCCCGCCACCGGGGGTGGGGCCTTGCCCATGATTAGAATGAGCGGGTGTTGTTGCAAGCACCCGGGAAGTGTGAGGAGAGGACATGGCTGACAATTCGCGTGCGCAGCGCCTGGCGAAGCAGATCCAAACGATTGTCGCTTCGGCCATCGAGCGCGAGGTCAAGGATCGTCGCTTAGAGCTGGTCACTATTACCGACGCCCGGGTCACCGGCGACCTGCACGACGCGACGATCTACTACACCGTGCGTGGTCGGCGCATCGAGGACGAGCCGGACTTCGACCAGGCGGCGGAGGCGCTCCACCGCGCCCGCGGGCAGATTCGCAAGATCGTGGGCGATAACCTCAACGTGCGGTTCACCCCGACGATCGCCTTCGAGTTAGATACGGTGCCGGAGGCGTCGGCACGCTTGGAAGAGCTCCTTGAGCGCGCCCGCGCCCGCGACGCGGAGCTCGCCCGCCTGCGCGCGGGCGCACGCCCCGCCGGGGAGGACAACCCCTACAAGGGCGGCGACGAGTAGGACCATGAACACACTGTTTCCCGCGCACACCGCGCAATTCGCCGAGGTGGCCGCTACCATCGCACAAGCCCGGTCCGTCGCCGTGATCGCGCACGTATCCCCCGACGCGGACGCGGTGGGCTCGGCCTGCGCCCTGGTCGCGGGGATCATGAAAGCGGGCGGCACCGCCCGCGCCTACATCGGGCAGGCCCACCCGCACGCCGAGAACCTCTCGACGGTGCCTTTTGTCGACGACATCGTCTACGGCCACGAGCCTCCGACGGAGGAGCTGTGGGTCACCGTCGATTGCGCCTCGGCGGATCGCACTGGCGCTCATGCCCCGGCGATCGCCGCCGCGCCGGAGCGCGTCGTGGTGGTCGACCACCACGCTTCCAACCCGGGCTTCGGGGCCACAAACCTTATCGTCGCCTCGGAGTCAACGACCGCGATGGTGCGCGAGCTCCTGGCCCACCTACAGGTAGACCTCGACGAGACGATCGCGCACTGCCTCTACGCCGGGCTGGTGACCGATACCGGCAACTTCCGCTGGGGCACCCCGCGCATGCACGTGCTCGCCGCCGAGCTCATGGCCTGCGGGCTAGATACCCGGCAGATCGCGATGGACCTCATGGATGCCATCACGCTTGCGGATATGCGCAACACCGGGGTTGTGCTCGCCGGCATGGAAGAGCGCCGTGCCGCGGGCCTGGACCTCGCCGTGTTTACCATCGATACCGAGCTGATGGCGCAGATGAGCCAGACCGCCATCGAGGGCGTGATTGAATACGCGCGAAGCGCCCTCGGCAGCGACGTCGGGGTGGTGCTCAAGCAGCGGGGCGCGGCGGAGTGGAGCGTCTCGCTGCGTTCGGCCACGGTCGATGTCGCCGCCGTGGCCTCCCGCCTCGGCGGGGGCGGGCACGTTCCGGCGGCAGGGTTTACCGGCTTCGGCTCGCGCGAGGAGGTCATCACCGGGATCCTCGCCGCGCTGTCATGAGCGGCGCCGCGCAGGCGGAGGCACCGCTCACTCCGCGCAGGGTCCTAGGGCTCGCCCTGCCCGCGCTCGGGGTGCTCGCGGCGAGCCCGCTCTACCTGCTGCTCGATACCGCCGTCGTGGGACGAACGGGCACGGCGGATCTCGCCGCGCTCGCGGCGGGCACCGCGGTGCACTCGACGGTGACGGTGCAGTTGACGTTCCTGTCCTACGGAACGACGGCCCGCTCGGCGCGGCTCAACGGGGCGGGCCGCCGCCGCGACGCCGTGGCCGAAGGCGTCCAGGCGACGTGGGTCGCGGCGGCGGTGGGGATTGCGCTTGCCACCCTGGTGTGGCTCTTCGCCCACCCTATTGCCGCGGCGCTCACGGCACAGGAGGCAACCGCGCTCAAGGCCGCCGCGTGGATGCGCGTGGCCGCCGCCGCGATCCCTTTGACCTTGGTCACCATGGCCGGAAACGGCTGGATGAGAGGGGTGCAAAACACCCGTGCGCCCTTCGTGTTCACGCTGTGCGGCGTCATCCCCGGCGCGGCGGTCCTGCCGCTTTTTGTCGGGCGCTTTGGTCTGGTGGGCTCTGCCTGGGCGAACGTGCTGGGGTCCTCGGTGACCGCGGCGCTCTTCGTTGGGGCGCTGGCCAGGGCCCACCGTGGCTCGTGGGCCCCGCGGTGGGCGATTATCCGCAGCCAGCTAGCGATGGGAGGGGATCTGATCGTGCGCTCGGCCTCATTCCAGGTCTCCATGCTCGCCGCGGCGACGGTGGCGGGTCGCTTCGGGGTGGCCTCCCTGGCAGCGCACCAGATCCTGTTGCAGCTGTGGAACCTGCTCACCTTGGTGCTCGATTCCTTGGCGATTGCGGCGCAGACCCTCACGGGCGCGGCGCTCGGCCGCGGGGACCGCGACCAGGCGCGGGGAGTAGGTGAGCTGGCTACGCGCTACTGCCTCGCGTTTGCGGGGGTGCTGGCCGTGGTGTTCGCCGCCTTCGGGCCAGCTGTGTGGATGATGTTTACCCAGGATCCTGGCGTCATTGCGCAGCTGCGCGCCCCGTGGTGGATGCTGGTGGCCATGATCGTGGTCGGGGGCGTCGTCTTCGCCCTTGACGGCGCACTGCTCGGGGCGGGGGACGTGAAGTTCCTGCGCACGCTCACCATCGTGGCGCTGCTCGGGGTCTATCTCCCGGTGACTCTGGCCTCGCTGGCCTTCGGGTGGGGGCTCGGCGGGGTGTGGGCGGGCCTCGCGGGGTCGCTGGTGGTGCGCCTGGTTGGCAACGTGCATCGTTTTCGTTCGATGAAATGGGCCGAGTGCGGGCAGCGCCTGTGATAGGACATGGTGTCATGACCGCCCCACACACACCGTCGGGCCCGACGCTGTGGGCCGTCGCCGACCTCCACGCGGCGGTGCGCGCGAACCAGGAGCACATTGAGGCCATCGGGCCGCGCACGCCCGAGGATTGGCTCATCGTGGCGGGCGATGTCGCGGAGAATATCGACCTGGTGACCCGCGTGATGGGAAGGCTCGCCGAGCGATTTTCCACGGTGGTCTGGGCGCCCGGCAACCACGAGCTGTTCTCCCGCTCGTTCGACCGCTACCGGGGCGTGGAGAGGTACGGCGAGCTGGTGCGCAGGATGCGAAAGCTCGGGGTGGTCACGCCGGAGGACCCCTACCCGGTGTTCCACGGCGTGACTGTCGCACCGCTCTTTACGCTCTACGACTACTCGTTTCGCGCTCCTGGGTGCAGTGTCGCCGAGGCGTTAGAGGCTGCGAAGCGCAAGAGCCTCATGCTTACCGACGAATTCACCATCGCCCCGTTCGTCGACATCCGCGCCTGGTGCTGGGAGCGCCTCGCCTACACCACACGCCGGCTCTCCCGGGTCGACGGGCCGACGATTTTGGTCAATCACTGGCCGCTGGTGCGGGAGCCCGTCGATACGCTGCGCTACCCCGAGATCGGCCTGTGGTGCGGCACGAGGCACACCCGCTCGTGGGCGCGGCGCTACAACGCGCGGGCCGTCGTCTATGGCCACCTGCACATGCCCGGGGAGGTCATCGTCGATGGAATTCCCCACATCGAGGCCTCGCTGGGCTACCCGCGGGAGTGGGGCTCGCCGATGTGGCCGGGCACCGGGCGGCCGTGGCCGTACCCGGTGATGGAGGCGGGTGCGTGATGCAGGCGAAAGACTTGTTTCCCCCTTCGGCTCGGTTCGTCTACCTACGCACCGGGGACGATGGGGACCTGAGCAACTACCTAGAGCTCCACCCGGAGGAGCGCAGCCTCGTCGCCCGGGCGGTGGACAAGCGCAAGGGGGAGTTCGGCGACGCCCGCTGGTGCGCCCACAGGGCGTTGGCTGAGCTAGGGGTGCCTCCCGGCAGGGCCATTCTCAAGGGCGATAGCGGGATGCCGCTGTGGCCGGAGGGCTTCGTCGGCTCGCTCAGCCACACCGAGGGGCTGCGCGCGGCCGTCGCCGCGCCCGCGAGCCAGCTGCTCTCGGTCGGTCTCGACGTCGAGCCCGCCGAGGCGCTGCCCGAAGGGGTGATCGACCAGATCTCCCGCTCGGGAGAGCGCCACCGCATCGACGCGATGCAGGCGGGAGGGGCCCATTGGGCGGGCCGGCTGCTCTTTAGCGCCAAGGAGGCGACGTACAAGTGTTGGTTCCCGCTCACGAGGCGCTGGCTCGGCTTCGAAGACGCCGAGATTGACATCCGGGCCGATGGGACTTTCATCGCCTACATCCTGGCCAGGCCGACCCCGGCGCCTCTCATGTACGGGCGGTGGGTCGTGCGCGGCGGCTACGTTTTCGCCTCCGCGTTCCTCGAGCGCGCGTCCTAGAGCGTCGAGGGCCGGGCGACAAACGTCGTGGCCAGGCGCTTGCCGCGCTCCTCGACGAGCGCCACGGCGCGCCCGTCGGGGCCGATCGCGGCGTGGACACCTTTCAGCCCGCGTGGCTCTAGCCACTTGCCCATCGCGAGGGCGTCGTATTCCTCCTGTGTGACCGTGAGCACCGGCCAGGACCTGGCCAGCGCTTCGTCGAGGGTGAGGGATAAGGCGGGGTGAGATTCGAGGTGGGGGAGCGAGGAGGCGTCGCTAAGCGTGAAGGCTCCTACCGCCTCGCGGCGCAGCGCCGTGAGGTGCCCGCCGACGCCGAGCGCGGCGCCGAGGTCGCGGGCGAGCGAGCGGATGTAGGTGCCCTTCGAGCAGTGCACCCGCGTATCGACGTCCACAACCTGCCCCTCCCGCCGCACGGCGAGGATGTCGAAGGAATAAACGCTCACCGGCCGGGGCGGGAGGGAGACTGCCTCCCCGGCGCGGGCGAGCTCGTGGGCCCGGCGGCCGTCGATCTTGATCGCCGAGACGGCGGCCGGTACCTGCATGATCTCGCCGGTGAGCTTTCGCACCGCGGCGGCGATGTCGCCATCTTCGAGGCCGGAGGCGTCCGCACTGCACAGCACCTCGCCCTCGGCGTCGTCGGTCGCGGTAGAGGCGCCGAGGCGGATGGTGGCGGCGTAGACCTTATCGTGCGCCACCATGTGGGCGAGCAGCTTCGTGCCCCGCTCGATGCCGGCGATGAGGACCCCTGTGGCCATCGGGTCGAGAGTGCCGGCGTGGCCGACCTTGCGGGTGCTAAAAATGCGGCGCAGCCGGGCGACGACGTCGTGGCTCGTCACGCCGCGGGGCTTGTCCACGACGACGATTCCGGAGGAGGCGAGCGGGTCAGGGGCAAGAGTCATAGTCACAGAGTATGCCGTAGTCTATCCACCGTGGATATTTTGCGCGGCCTCGAAGATGTGCCCGCCTCCCTCGCCGAGGGCGGCGGCTGCGTGGTAACAATCGGTGTCTTCGACGGCGTCCACCGCGGCCACCAGCTGCTCATCGGCGAGGCCGTGGGGCGCGCCCGGCGCGCGGGGCTGCCGAGCGTGGTGATGACGTTCGAGCCGCACCCCGTGGCCATCTTCGCCCCCGATCGCGCACCCAAGGCGCTCATCCCGCTCGAGGGGCGCGCCGAGGTCATCGCCGGGCTCGGCGTCGATTACCTGCTGGTCATCGACCTGCGCGAGGAGCTCGTCGGATTGAGCCCGCGCAGCTACGCCACGGAGGTCCTCCTCGGCGCACTCGGGGCGCGCACGGTGGTGGTGGGGGAGAACTTCACCTTTGGCAAGGACGCCGCCGGGACGGCCCGCACGATGGTGGAGCTGGGCGACGAGCTCGGCTTCGAGGTCGTCGTCGTGCCCTTGCTGTGCGACGGCTCGGAGCGCGTCTGCTCCACAGCCGTGCGCGACGACCTCGCCCGCGGCGATGTCACGGGCGCGTCGAAACGCCTCGGCCGCTCCTTCTCCGTCACCGCCCCGATCGAGCGCGGCGCCGGCCGCGGGGGCCGCGAGCTGGGCTACCCCACGGCCAACCAGTACGTCGCCGATATCTCGGCGCTGCCCGGCGACGGCGTCTACGCCGGCTGGCTCACCATCGTCGATGGCGACGAGCGCGGCCCGCTCGACGGAAACATGGAGCCCGGCGTGCGCTACCCGGCCGCGATCTCGGTGGGCACCAACCCCACCTTCGGCGATGCCCGCCGCAGCGTCGAATCCTTCGTGCTCGACGCGGAGGCTGACCTCTACGACCGGCTCGCCCGTGTCGAGTTCGTGGGTAAGGTCCGAGACATGACCAAGTTCGACTCCGTCGACGAGTTGCTCGACCACATGGCGAGAGACGTCGATGCGACCCGCACCCTCTTGAGAAAGGCTAGAAACCAGTGACCAAGAAGATCATCCTCGACCTCGATACAGGCATCGACGACGCCCTCGCGCTGGCATACGCACTCGGCTCCCCGGAGCTCGACCTCATCGGCGTGACCGGCACCTACGGAAACGTCCTGGTGGATACCGGTGTGCGCAACGCGCTAGCGATCTTGGAGCTGTTCGGCCGCGGCGACATCCCCGTCTTCGCCGGACCCGACCACGCCCGCGCCCGCGACTCCTTCGAGGTCCTCGAGATCTCCGAGTTTATCCACGGCACCAACGGCGTCGGCGAGGCCGAGCTGCCGGAGCCTTCGGCTACCGTGCAGGATACATCCGCGGTTGACTTCCTCGTCGAATCCGTCGAGGCCTACGGCGACGACCTCGTCATTGTGCCGACGGGCCCGTCGACGACGATCGCGGCGGCGATTGAGGCGTCGGAAAGCTTCGCGCAGCGCGCACACATCGTCATGATGGGCGGCGCGCTCACCGTGCCGGGCAACGTCACCCAGTTCTCCGAGGCCAACGTCAACCAGGACCCCGAGGCGACAGACCTGTTGTTCCGCCGCGCCGCCGACGTCACAATGATCGGCCTCGACGTGACGCTGCAGACGCTCTTGACCAAGGCTGAGACCGCCACCTGGCGCGCGCTGGGCACCCCCGCGGGCACGTTTCTTGCCGACGCCACCGACTACTACATCAAGGCCTACGACACCACCGCCCCGCACCTCGGCGGCTGCGGCCTCCACGACCCGCTCGCCGTTGGTGTCGCCGTCGACCCGACCCTCGTCACACTGCTACCCATCAACATGAAAACCGACCTCGAAGGCGAGACCCGCGGGCGCACCATCGGCGACGAGACTCGGCTTAACGACGCAGTGAAAACCACCCGCGTCGCCGTCGCCGTCGACACCGATCGCTTCCTCGCCGAATTCATGCGCCGCCTTACCTCCCTGGCGTCCGCGTAATTTGGGCCCGCGGGCTCAAGTGCTATAGAGTTATCCCTCGGCTTCGAGCGCCTTCGATGACTGCGGTCCGCGGCAGTTGCCACGCTCTAAGCCAGAGACTTTTGCGCGGACTGAAATAACCAAGGAGAATTCCTCATGGCACTGACCACCGAGAAGAAGGCCGAGATCCTCAAGAACTACGGCCTCCACGAGACCGACACCGGCTCCCCCGAAGCACAGGTCGCGCTGCTCACCGAGCGCATCAACACGCTTACCGAGCACCTGAAGTTCCACAAGCACGACCACCACTCCCGCCGCGGCCTCCTCCTGCTCGTCGGCCGCCGCCGTGGCCTGCTGAAGTACCTGCGCGAGAACAACGTCGAGCGCTACCGCGACCTCATCTCCCGCCTCGGCCTGCGCCGCTAGGCGCCGCTTCTTAGAGCCCGCCCCGATTGGGGGCGGGCTTTTTTAATGTCTGGTGCCCTGTCTGGCGTGTGGCTGGGCGGGGCGGTGCCTTGTGGTCTAGCAGCTATGCCGCAACACCGGCGCAACCCCTGACGCAACGCTGGCGCGGCCAGCCAGGACACCACATCGAGCAATGCCGAAACGCAGAGACCGGGCAACTCGCCCCCCAATCCCTAGCCCGTGACTATCTTGGCCAGCTCGACGACGCCCATTGAGATGAAGAGCAGAGAGACGATCGCCATGACGATGTTGGTTGCCCAGCCGTTGCGCCACCGGGCGGGAACTTGCGCGGAGTTGAGCAGGAGTATGAGGGTCAGGGCGAGGAACGGCATGAAGAGGGACCCGAGGACTCCGTAAGCGATGACGAGCGCGGTCGGTTTGCCGAGGAAGAATAGAAGCATGGGCGGGAAGGTGAGCCAGATGAGGTAGAGGCGGTAGTAGCGGCCGCCGACGTGGATGCGGGGGTCATCGCTACGCAGGCCGCGCAGGTGGCCGACGAAGTCGGCGAACATAAGCGAAACGCCGTTCCATACGCCGAGGACGGAGGAGAACGCGGCGGCCCAGAACCCGAGTAAGAACACCGTGGCGGTGGTGGGGCCGTAGCGTGAGGAGAGGACGTCGGCAAGATCGAGCAGGCCCCGGTCGCCTTGGGAGACGGCGATGTTCGCCGAGTAGAGCAGGTCCGCCCCGATGAGGAGCATGGCGGCGACGAAGATGCCGGTGACCACGTAGGCGACCGTGTTGTCGAGGCGCATGACGCGCATCCATGCTGGTCCGCGCCAGTTTTTCTCGGTGAGCCAGTACCCGTAGGCGGCCAGAGTGATGGTTCCGCCGACCCCGCCGGCGAGCGAGAGGACGTAGAGGAACGAGCCGTCGGGCACGGAGGGGACGAGACCGGAGAGGATCTCGGGCAGGTTTCTTAAAGATAAGGTGGCGATGCCGCAGACGGTGAGGAACATGATGCCGACGAGTACGGCGATGACCTTTTCGAAGATGCGGTAGTTGCCGAGCCAGGTAAATGCGAATCCGAGGACGCCTGTGGCAACCGCCCACATAGCGAGGCTGGTGTCTGGGAAGAGGGCTTTGAGCGGCATTGCCGACGCGCTCATTGCCGCGGCCCCGTAGACGAACCCCCAGATCACGATGTACGGCACGAAGTACCAGGTTGTCCACGCGCCGAGCGTGCGCCACCCGTGGAACATGGAGTTGCCGGTGGCAAGCGTGTAGCGGCCGACTCCTTCGACGAGGATGATCTTGATGATCGACCCGGCGATGCACGCCCACAGCAGGGCGTATCCGTATTTTTGACCGGCTATGAGGGTGGCCACGAGGTCTCCTGAGCCGACGCCGGTTGCCGCGGCGACGAGTCCGGGGCCGATGACGGACCATTTCTTTGTGGGGACTGGCCCGCTCACGGTTCCTTCTTTTGTTCGAGAAATAAAAAGGGATTCTAGCGGCTGGGGCCTTCACCTGGTAGAATTTCATACCGTTGCACTCAAGAGCACGGACATGAGTATGAACGGCGACAGCGACGATCGCCGAAGACACCCAAGGAGAGGGATCTTTTGCACAAGCACACACCCAAGAACTCGTTCGACATCGCGGTCGATGAGGATTTTGGCATCACCGAGGCGGTAGCCGTCTTGGACAACGGGGACTTCGGTTCCCGCACGATTCGGTTCGAAACCGGCCAGCTCGCGCGCCAGGCGGGCGGTTCTGTCACGACCTATCTTGACGACGACACAATGCTGCTCGCCACCACCACGGCGTCCTCGAAGCCCCGCGAGGGCTTTGACTTCTTCCCGCTCACCGTCGATGTGGAGGAGCGGATGTATGCGGCGGGTAAGGTCCCGGGCGGCTTCTACCGCCGTGAGGGCCGCCCGTCGACCGAGGCGATCCTGGCGTGCCGTTTGATCGACCGCCCGCTGCGCCCGACCTTTGTCAAGGGGCTGCGCAACGAGGTCCAGGTCGTTGTCACCGTGCTGAGCATGGCCCCGGAAGAGTACTACGACGTGGTGGCTATTAACGGCGCGTCGGCCGCAACGCAGCTCTCTAGCTTGCCGGTCTCCGGTGCCGTCGGCGGGGTCCGCATGGCGCTGCTTGCCGACGACGCACACCCCGACGGCCAGTGGGTGGCCTTCCCGAACCACGAGCAGCACGAGGAGTGCCTGTTCGAGATGGTCGTCGCCGGGCGCATTGTGGGGTCGAAGGGCTCCGATGATGTGGCGATCATGATGGTGGAGGCGGGCGCTGGGGCGGGCGTCGTCACGCGAGTTGCGGACGGTGCCCCCGCGCCGACGGAATCCGTCGTGGCGGAGGGCCTGGAGGCTGCGAAGCCGTTCATCCGCACGCTGTGCGAGGCGCAGGCCGCACTGGCGCGCGAGACCGCGAAGGAAACCCAGGAGTTCCCGCTGTTCCCGGCGTATTCCGACAAGGTCTACGCCGCGGTGGAGAAGAAGGCCGCCAAGAAGCTCTCCTCGCTTCTCACCATCAAGGGCAAGCAGGACCGCGACGACGCGACGAACGAGTTCATGGAGCAGACCGAGGCCGACCTGCTCGACGCTTTCGATGTCGATGACGACGAGGTTGACGAGGCCTCCAAGGAGATCCGCGCGGCCTACAACGCGGTAATGAAGGCCATCGTGCGGGAGAAGATCCTCACTGAGGGCTTCCGTATCGACGGCCGCGGGGTCAGCGACATCCGCGACCTCGAGGTCGAGGTCGAACTCATCCCGCGCGCCCACGGCTCCTCCCTCTTCGAGCGCGGCGAGACGCAGATCCTCGGCGTGACCACCCTCGACATGCTCAAGATGGAGCAGCAGCTCGACTCGCTGCACCCGGAGACCACGAAGCGCTACATTCACCACTACAACTTCCCGCCGTACTCCACGGGCGAGACCGGCCGGGTTGGCTCCCCGAAGCGCCGCGAGATCGGGCATGGCGCGCTTGCCGAGCGCGCGATCGTGCCGGTGCTGCCATCCCGGGAGGACTTCCCCTACACCATTCGCCAGGTCTCCGAGGCCCTCGGCTCCAACGGCTCCACCTCGATGGGGTCGGTGTGCGCCTCGACGCTGTCGCTCTACAACGCGGGCGTGCCGCTGGCGGCCCCGGTCGCCGGCATCGCGATGGGCCTGGTCTCAGGCGAGGTCGACGGCAAGACGAAGTACGTCGCGCTCACCGACATCCTCGGGGCGGAAGACGCGTTCGGCGACATGGACTTCAAGGTCGCCGGCACGTCGGAGTTCATCACGGCGCTGCAGCTCGACACCAAGCTCGACGGCATCCCCTCCGAGGTCCTCGTCTCCGCCCTCGAGCAGGCGCGCGAGGCACGCGAGGCGATCTTGGACACGATGAACGAGGTCATCGACGGGCCCGACGAGATGAGCCCGCTGGCCCCGAAGATCCTCTCCATCTCGGTTCCCGTGTCCAAGATCGGCGAAGTCATCGGCCCGAAGGGCAAGACGATCAACCAGATCACCGAGGACACCGGCGCCGAGGTCTCGATTGAGGACGATGGCACGATCTACGTCTCTGCCGCCACGGGCGAGGCGGCTGACGCTGCCGTCGATAAGATCAATGGCATCGCTAACCCGCAGATGCCGAAGGTGGGGGAGCGCTACCTGGGGACTGTGGTGAAGACCGTCGCGTTCGGCGCCTTCGTCTCCATCCTCCCGGGCACCGACGGGCTCGTGCATATCTCCAAGCTCGGCGGCTCCCGTCGCATCGAGAAGGTGGAAGACGAGGTCAACGTGGGCGACAAGATTGAGGTCGAGATCGCCGACATCGACAACCGCGGCAAGATCTCGCTGGTCCCCGTCGAGGACTAAGCGCGCGCTACTTAGCGACGTCTACGACAACCCGAGTCGGATTCTCCAGCACGTAGAGGCTGTACGGGCGCTGCTTGTCCAGCCCAATGAAGTACTGGGTATCCGCCTCGAAGACGCCGCCGTGGGTAATGCCCTGGACGTTGCCCGCCGCCCGCTTCATCGGCCCCGCCTTGACCAGCTCATCGTTCGGGTTGATCATGCTCATCGGGGTTCCCTGGATGAGGACCTCCAGGTAGGCCCCGCCGGCGACCTCGATCGGGTAGCCGGAGGCCTGCTGCAGCGGTTTCGGGGTATACCCCGCGACGTAGCCGGGCGCCCCCTCTCCGGAGAACTCGAAGACCACGCGGTCAAACCCCTCGTGTTCCCCGACGCGCACGTCCGCGATGCTCAGCTGCGTGCCCTGCGCCGGGTAAGCCTGGACCTTCTCGGTGCTCAACGGGCCGCCCGGCTTCGCTTCCTCACTCGAGGAGATCGCCTGCGCCGTCGGCGTCGGAGTCGGTTTTTCGCTGTCCGCACCGCCGGAGAGAGTCTGCTGCTTGGTCTGCGAGGTGTGCCCGTTCGCGTCATCCTGGGTCGGGCTCTCCGGCGCCGCACCGCACGAGGCGAGCGCGAGGGACGTAACCAAAGTCGCAGGGAGCAAGTAGCGTGACTTAAATTCCATGCCTCAACGATAACGTGCCTGCGCCGCCTCGCCGGGCAGCGGGTTGGCATCGTTGAGCAATCGTGACCTGTGCGCTTTCGGTATAGCTGCTAGACCACAAGGTGTTGTCTGGCCTGGCCGCGCCGGCAGCAGTCACCCGGGGCGAATGAGACTCGGATCACCACGGCGGCCCAAGCCGACCCGCCCCCGAGGCGCCGGGGAGATGAGGGATAGAGTGGCACTCACGTAAGCGAGCAACGTAAGGAGAAATGAAGTGGCAATCAAGGTTGGGGTCTTAGGTGCGAAGGGCCGCGTCGGCTCCGCGGTCGTGGCCGGTGTGAAGCAGGCTGATGACTTGGAGCTCGTGGCTGAGGTTGATCAGGACGATTCCCTCGAGGCGTTGGTGGAAAACGGTGCGGAGGTCGTCGTCGATTTCACCACGCCGGGGGCGGTGATGGGGAACGTGGAGTTCTGCATCGGCCACGGGATCCACTGCGTGGTGGGCACGACGGGGTTTGATGATGCTCGCTACGATCAGGTGCGCGAGTGGCTCGAGGGGCAGGAGGGCACGGGTGTGCTCATCGCCCCGAACTTTGCCATCTCGGCGGTGCTGACGATGGCGTTTGCCCGCCAGGCGGCGCCGTTCTTTGAGTCGGCTGAGGTGGTGGAGTATCACCACCCGAACAAGCTCGACGCCCCGTCGGGGACGGCGATTAAGACTGCTCAGGGCATTGCGGAGGCGCGTCGGCAAGCGGGGCTGCCCACGATCCCGGATGCGACCGAGCAGTCGCTCGAGGGCGCGCGCGGCAGCGATGTCGATGGGGTGCGGGTCCACGCGGTGCGCATGACGGGCATGGTTGCGCACGAGGAGGTCATCTTTGGCACGCGCGATCAGTCGCTCACTCTGCGCCAGGATTCCTACGGGCGCGAGTCTTTTGTGCCGGGGGTCCTCGCGGGGGTTCGCCAGGTTGCGCAGCACCCGGGGTTGACGGTCGGGTTGGATAAGTACCTGGGGATTTAGGGAGATGGCGTCGCAAAGCACGCTCGACGTTCAGCTCATTGCGGCGAGCGCGTTTCGCCCGCCGAGCGGCGTGGATTGGGCCCCGGAGGCGACCGCGACGGACGCGGAGGCGATCGTGGAGTTCGCCGGTCGCGCGAGTTTCGAGACGTTCGATCGCCCGAACGCGCACACGGCGGCGAATGCGGATTATTTGCACCATCTTATCGACGTCGGCAATGACGCCCTCCTCGAGCACGCCACCGCCACCGTCTACATCCGCGGGCTCTCGCGCGCGGCTGGGGAGCAGCTGCTGAGCCACCGCAGCTTTTCGTTTACCCAGCTCAGCCAGCGCTACGTGCCGGAGAATGAGAGCGAGGTGGTTCTCCCGCCCCTCATCGCGGAGGACGCCGAGCTGCGCCGGTTGTTCCTGCGCGCCGTGGACGAGTCACGGTTTGTCTACGACGAGCTGCTATCCGCGCTGGAGGAACACCTGGCGGGGGAGGCGAACTCGCTGCTGCGTCGCAAGAAGGCGCGGCAGGCGGCGCGGGCGATCTTGCCCCATGCGTCCGAGACGCGCGTGGTGGTCACGGGGAACTACCGCACGTGGCGCCAGTTTATCGCCGCGCGCGCCTCCGAGCACGCCGACGTGGAGATTCGCACGCTCGCCGTTGCGTGTCTGGAGCTACTGCGCCCGCAAGCACCGACGCTTTTCGACGACTTCCTCACCAGCGAACTGGCGGATGGAACCGTCATGGCGACGAGCCCCTACGTGTCCTAGCCGCAATCGCGCTCTCGCGCTCGGCCCCGGAGCCCGCGCGCCGCTGCGAGCCCGGTCCCGCTTTTTCGGGGTGTGGTGCCCGCGCGTGGCCGGGCAACGGGTAGCCTGTAGCGTTATGGGCATTTCGAACAAAGCTAGCACCGGTGCGGAGGTTTTCGGCACCGTCAGCGTCGCCATGGTCACGCCGTTTGATTCTCACGGTGAGCTCGATCTCGACGCCGGGCGAAAGTTGGCTGCCCACCTGGTCGATCACGGTATCGACTCGCTCGTTCTCGCGGGCACGACCGGCGAGTCCCCCACAACGACGCCGGATGAGAAGATGGCGCTGCTGCGCGCGGTGAAGGACGAGGTGGGCGATCGTGCGAAGATCGTCGCCGGGGCGGGTTCTTACGACACACGCAAGTCCATCGAGCTCGCCGAGCTCTCCCGCGCTGCCGGGGCCGACGCCCTGCTCGTGGTCACCCCGTACTACTCCAAGCCGTCCCAGGCCGGCCTCATCGCGCACTTTAGCGCCGTGGCCGAGGCTACGGACCTGCCGATCTGCCTCTACGACATCCCGGGCCGCTCCGGCATCCCGATTGAGCCGGAGACGATCCGTGAGCTGGCGAAGCTCCCGACGGTGATGGGCCTGAAGGACGCGAAGGGAAACTTCTTCCAGGCGGCGCCCCTGATTCAGGAAACCGGGTTGGCCTGGTACTCTGGGGACGATCCGCTCAACGTGCCCTGGCTGTCCGTCGGTGCCACCGGTGTCATCTCGGTGGTGGGACACGCCGCGCCACAGTTGCTGCGAGAACTTATCACAAGCTTCGAGGAAGGCGACCTCGCCCGCACGCGGGAAATCAACGCCAACACCATCGACGTGCTGGCTCGCCAGCAGGCAATCCTCGGTGGTGCGACATTTTCAAAGGCAGCCCTGCGCCTGCAGGGCATTGACGTGGGAGATCCCCGCTTGCCCGTGGTCGCAGCGACCCCGGAGCAGGTGGAGGACCTCCGCGCAGACATGGAAAAGGCTGGAGTCCTCTAAGTATGAACGAACCCCGCAACCGCGCCCGTAAGGTCACCCGCAAAGCGGGTCCCCCGGAACCGGCTGATCAGCAGCCCGTCTTTCAGGCCCCCGAGCAGGCGTCCGGATCAGAGTCCGGCTCCCGCAAGGGCGGCGGAGAGTCGGCCGATGCTGGGCGCGGCGATGGCGCCGATGGTCGCAACAACAACGGCAACAACGGCAACAACAATAATGGCGGCGGTCGCGGACGGCGCCGCGGCCGGGGCCGCGGCGGCAGCAACGGTGGCGCGAACAACAACGGCGGCAACCGTCGCAACCCGATGAAGGGGATGCAGGGCGCGGATTTGACCAAGCGCCTCCCGGCCCCGCCGCAGGCTCCGCGCAACGGGCTGCGTATCTACGCGCTCGGCGGGATCTCCGAGATCGGCCGCAACATGACCGTTTTTGAGTACAACGGCCGCCTCCTCGTCGTCGACTGCGGCGTGCTGTTCCCGAACTCTGGCGAACCGGGCGTCGATCTCGTGCTGCCGGATTTCGGGCCGATCGAGAACAAACTCGACAAGATCGAGGCGCTCGTGGTCACGCACGGCCACGAGGACCACATTGGAGCGATCCCGTGGCTGCTGAAGCTGCGCCCGGACATCCCGATCTACTCGTCGCGGTTTACCAACGCGCTCATCGCGGCGAAGACGAAGGAGCACCGCCAGCGCCCGAAGCTCCACGAAGTGAACAAGGACTCCGAGCTCACCCTCGGCCCGTTCCGCGTGCGCTTCTGGCACGTCGGTCACTCCATCCCGGAGTGCCTCGGCGTGTCCATCAAGACGGGCGCGGGGCACGTGGTGATGACGGGCGATATCAAGCTCGACCAGACGCCTTACGACGGCAAGCCGACCGACCTTCCCGCGCTCTCGCGCTTCGGCGACGAAGGCATCGATCTGTTCATGTGCGATTCCACCAACGCGACGATCCCGGGGATTTCCTCGTCCGAGAAGGGCATTGAGGACAACCTCACCCGCCTGGTCCAGGGCGCGAAGCAGCGCGTGATCATTGCTTCGTTCGCCTCCAACGTCGCCCGCGTGCAGATGGCGGTCAACGCGGCGGTGGCGAACGGGCGCAAGGTGGCCTTCAACGGACGCTCGATGATCCGCAACATGGAAATCGCGGAGAAGATGAGCCTGCTGCGCGCCCCGAAGGGCACCATCATCCCGATCGAGGAGGCCGCTAAGATGGCCCCCCACAAGGTCGTGCTCATCACCACCGGCACCCAGGGCGAGCCGATGGCCGCGCTCTCGCGCATGTCGCGGCGCGAGCACCGCCAGATTACGGTGCGCGACGGTGACTTGATCATCTTGTCCTCGTCGCTCATCCCGGGCAACGAGGAGGCGGTCTTCGCCGTGATCAACAACCTCGCGCAGATCGGTGCGACGGTGATTACGAACTCCGACGCCCACGTCCACGCCTCGGGCCACGGCTACGCGGGCGAGCTGCTCTTCCTCTACAACGCGGCGCGCCCGCGGGGTGCGATGCCGGTGCACGGTGAGTGGCGCCACCTGCGTGCGAACAAGGAGCTGGCGATCTCGACGGGCGTGAAGCCGGAGAACACCGCCCTAGCGCAAAACGGCGTCGTGGTGGACATGATCGACGGCAAGATCAGCGTTGTCGGCCAATACCAGGTCGGCCAGCTCTACGTGGACGGAGAGACGATGGGCGACGTGGACCTGGATGTCTTGGCGGATCGCACCAGCCTCGCCTCCGGCGGTGTCGTCTCCATCACCTGCGTGATCAACGATCGCACGGGACGGCTCCTCGAGACCCCGCGCGTGTCCACGACGGGCTTCTCGGACGACGACCGCGACTTCAACAAGAAGGTTGCCGAGGGCGTGGAAAACGTCATGAACGACCTCGCCGCCCAGGGCGAGAACGACCCGTACCGCATGGTGCAGCAGCTGCGTCGTCACGTGTCGAAGGCGATCGAGCAGAAGTACAAGCGCGAGCCTGTCATCCTGCCCACGGTCGTGCCGATGGCGGCCGACAACGGCGACGGCGCCCCGATCGAGGACGACGAGGTCTTCTCCTCCCGCGAGTCGCTCTAAGCGGGCAGGCGAGGCCAGCATAGCCCCCAGCTAGGTGCCGGTTTTCGGCGCTATGCTGGGGGCTATGTCTACTGCATCGATCGAGCGTGAGGCGCTCGCGACACTTTTTCTTGAGGTCGGCCCCGACGCGCCGACGCTGTGCGAGGGGTGGACCGCGCGCGATCTCGCGGCGCACCTCTACATCCGCGAAAACCTTCCGCACAAGGCGGGCGGGAACTTCCTGCCCGCCTTGGAGCCGTTGCTGGACAGGGAGATGGAGAAGCAGACCGCGCGGCCTTTCGACGAGGTGGTGGCGGCATGGGCGGGCGGGCCCCCGGCGCTGATCAAACCGATCGATGCGGTCATGAACGGGGCGGAGCACTTCATCCACCATGAGGACGTCCGCCGCGGTGGGGGAGGGGCGGAAGGCGTTGTCCCGCGCGAGTTCGACGCGCAGCGCGAGGCGGAGCTCATGGCCTGGGTGAAGCGCTTCGCGCTGCTCACGCTGCGGAGAGCGCCGGTTCCTGTGGTGCTCACGCCTCCCTCAATGCCGCCGGTGACGGCAGGCGGTAAGCGCGGGGTGGCCCAGCGCGGTGATGCCGTCGTGCGCGTGAAGGGGGCGCCGGGCGAGCTGTTGCTCTGGACGGTGGGCCGCCGCGCCGTGCGCGTCGAGGTCGAGGGGGACGCGGACGCGATCGCCTCGGTCAAGTCTCGAATCTAGACCAGGCGGAAGCGCGCGGAATTACGCACCGCACGGTGTGGCGAATGGTGAATGAGTGGCGAATGCTACTAATGTGACTTGCATGTCTGTCACGAACTCGCCACGCTCGACCGCGCGCTCCCAGACCAGCCCACGTGGGCGGGGGAGCTCCCAGCGGGCGACGTCGGCCGGGTACGCGGCGTCGATGACGCACCCGCGCACGTCGACCCGGCTCGCCGCGGACACCGCAGAGGAGCGCGTGGGCTCGGCGTACAAGGCCGTCGGCGGATCCATTAGCGCCGCCGCGCGCGGGGTCGGCGGCGTGTTCTCGCGCCTTGGCGGGCGCTCTCGCGATAGCGCCCCCGCCGAAGCAAACGAGCACCAGCCGCGCAACCGTCGCGGGGCGCCTGAGGATCTAGAGGACGGCAGGGGGCAGGAGGACTCCCGCGGCCGCGGCGACAAGCGCCCCGGCTCGGCCGACGCGGTCGGCCTCGCGCTCATCGGGCTTGCCGCCGTCATCGGCGCGTTCGTCTGGTTCGACATCGCCGGCCCCGTGGGCCGCGTCCTCGCCGAGGGCGTGCACTGGATTATCGGTGCCGGGGCGCTCATCCTGCCGGTGGGGCTTGTCGCCATCGCGGTCGCGCTCATGCTCGATACCGACGCCGACCGCGCGATCAGGATGCGCGTGAGCGCGGGAATTGCGATTATCGCGATCGGCATGCTCGGGCTCGTCCACGTCTTCGCGGGCAACCCGGGGGACTGGGAGGGCCGCCGGGTGGCCGGCGGCGCGGTCGGCGCGCTTATCGGGGGCACCCTCGCCGCCGGCTTTTCTTCCTACGTTGCGGTACCGCTGCTCGCACTCGTGATCACCTACGGCGCACTCAAGACGACGGGGGTGAGCGTGCGTCAGGCCGTTGACCTCCTTAAAGGGTCCGCGGCGAGCGCGATGGGGGGCTTGAGCACCCCTGTGGAAGACGGCGAGGACGACCTCTACGGTCACGTGGATAAGGACCTCGATGACATCGCCTCCGGGCGCGAGCGGAGGCACCGCCGCCCGGCGGCGACCGAGGTGGTCGCGCGGCCGCGGCGCAGCAGCCCGCTTGATAACTACCCGGCGGATGAGACCCCATCGCGTGTCGATACGCGGCAGTTCAGCAGGCCCGCGCCGCGCCCCGCGGCAGACGATGAGCCGGATACCGCGGAGCACACCCAGGTCCTTCCGGTCCAGCCGGTCCACGCGGGCCGCCCGGGCAAGGCTGCCCCGGCTCAGTCCTCGAGGCCGCCCAGGCGCGAGGATTCCGCGGACCCAGAGACCCAGAACAACGAAGATTCCACGCCCCGTGGAGCGAAGGAGGAAGACGGGAACAAGGGCGGTGGCGACGCTGTGGCGTCGTCACGCGAGGCGATGCGCGCAGCAATCGTCGCGCGCTCCGGCATCGACCCCTCGGCGGTGCCCGCCAGCACACCGAAGTCGGAGCTTGAGCGGGATACCCCGGCCGTGCCCGCGCGCCGCGAGCCCGAGGGCGAGTCTGACTACGTCGTGCCTTCGACCGACCTGCTCATCGCGGGCACCGCCCCGAAGACCCGGACCGAGGCCAACGATCGGATGATCGAGGCGATCACGGACGTCTTCGAAGAGTTCCACGTCGATGCGAAGGTCACCGGGTTTTCCCGCGGGCCGACAGTGACGCGCTACGAGGTCGAGCTGGGCCCCGGCGTGAAGGTGTCGAAGATTACCAACCTGCAGTCGAACCTGGCCTACGCCGTGGCCACGGAAAACGTCCGCCTGCTCACGCCGATCCCCGGCAAATCTGCGGTTGGTATCGAGGTGCCTAACCTCGATCGCGAGATGGTGCGCCTGCGCGACGTGTTGGATGCACCGAGGGTGGTCGAAGATCGGGATCCCATGCTCATCGGCCTGGGCAAGGACATCGAAGGCGAGTTCATCGCCTCGAGCGTGCAGAAGATGCCGCACCTGCTTGTCGCAGGTTCCACCGGCTCCGGTAAGTCGGCCTTTGTCAACTCCCTGCTCGTCTCGCTGCTCACGCGCGCGACGCCGGAGGAGGTGCGCCTCATCCTCGTGGACCCGAAGATGGTGGAGCTCACCCCGTACGAGGGGATCCCGCACCTGATCACGCCGATTATCACCCAGCCGAAGAAGGCCGCGGCGGCGCTGCAGTGGCTGGTAGAGGAGATGGAACAGCGCTACATGGACATGAAGTCCTCGCGCGTGCGCCACATCAAGGACTTCAACCGGAAGGTCCGTTCGGGCGAGCTTACGGCCCCGCCCGGCTCGGAACGCGAGATGCGCCCCTACCCGTTTATCATCTGCGTCGTCGACGAGCTCGCCGACCTCATGATGACGGCGCCGAAGGAGATCGAGGAGTCGATCGTGCGCATCACGCAGAAGGCGCGCGCGGCCGGCATCCACCTCGTGCTGGCAACCCAGCGCCCCTCGGTGGACGTGGTGACGGGCCTGATCAAGACGAACGTGCCGTCGCGGCTCGCCTTCGCCACATCGTCGTTGACGGACTCGCGCGTCATCCTCGACCAAGCGGGTGCGGAGAAACTCATCGGCATGGGCGATGGCTTGTTCATCCCGCAGGGCGCGGGCAAGCCGCAGCGCCTCCAGGGGGCCTTCGTCACCGACGAGGAGATCCAAGCCGTCGTCGAGGCCGCGAAGGCGCAGGACGAGCCTTCCTACGTCGAGGGCGTGACGGAGGATAAGCAATCTGAGCAGAAGGTCATTGACGACGACATCGGCAAGGACCTCGACGACCTGCTCGAGGCCGTCGAGCTCGTGGTCACCTCGCAGCTCGGCTCGACGTCGATGCTGCAGCGCAAGCTGCGCATTGGCTTTGCCAAGGCGGGCCGGCTGATGGATCTCATGGAAACCCGCGGCGTCGTCGGCCCGTCCGAGGGATCGAAGGCCCGCGAGGTGCTGGTCAAGCCGGAAGAGCTCGACACCATTTTGTGGATGATCAAGGGCGCCGACCCGGCAGAGGCTCCCAAGGACGAGCCCGCGCTTGACGACGCCCCCTCCAACCTCCCAGGTACCACAGAGGGCGAGTCGGACACCCGCGTGGTGCAGGCGACACGCAACCCCACGGGCGGGGCCTTCTAGCTCGCGGTTGCCATCGTGTAGACTTTCTCTCGCATTGGAGGGGAGTACCCCGCAAGCGCCCCGGATCGTCAACACGGTGACCGCCCCATGGCGGCCCCGGCCGGGGCGGCCTGACGCCTAGAGAGGGTGGGGGAGACCTCCGGTCACGTAATTGACGTTCCTGACCGGAGGGAAACCATGGAAGTTCCAGTGTGGATTTGGCTCGTCACGGGCACAGTAATCCTCGCGTTCTTTATCTTCGATTTTGCCACCCACGTGCGACAGGCTCACGAGCCGTCGATCAAGGAGGCGTCGTTCTGGACGCTGTTCTACATGGCAATGTCCGCGCTCTGCGGAGGGATGGTCTGGTGGCTGTGGGACGGCGAGCACGGCGTCCAGTACTTCACCGGCTACATCACGGAGCTCGCGCTCAGCGTTGATAACCTCTTCGTCTTCGCGCTGATCATGGCCTCGTTTAAGATCCCGCGCAAGTACCAGCAGAAGGTGCTCCTGCTCGGCATCATCATCGCGCTCGTCTGCCGCCTACTCTTCATTTTGCTCGGTGCGGCCATCATCCAGGCGTGGTCCGATGTCTTCTACATCTTCGCCGCCTTCCTGCTCTACACCGCGATCAAGCTCATCTGGGACGAGGCGACGGACCAGCCGGAGACCGACCCGAACGACATGGCGGTGGTCAAGGGGCTGCGCAAGATCATCCCGGTGACCCGCTCCTACCACGGTGACAAGCTTTTCTCCTTCACCGAGGCAGGTAAGCGGGCCGCGACCCCGCTGTTCGTCGCTCTGCTCGCGATCGGGTTTATCGACGTCATGTTCGCCTTCGACTCGATCCCCGCGATCTACGGGATTACCTCCGAGCCTTTCATCGTGTTCACGGCCAACGCGTTCGCTCTGATGGGTCTGCGCCAGATGTTCTTCCTCCTCTCGGGCCTTCTCGATCGCCTGGTCTACCTGCCCTACGGCCTGGGCCTCATCTTGGGCTTCATCGGCGTGAAGCTGCTGCTCCACGCTCTGCACGAGAACAACCTGCCGTTTATCAACGGCGGAGAGGGCGTCTCGGTCCCGGAGATCGGCACAGTGACCTCGCTGCTCGTGATCGTGGGCATCCTCGCCGTGACGGTCGTGGCCTCGCTGGTGAAGGACCGCATTGATATCAAGGCGGGCCGCAAGGACGCCGATGGGCCGACCTGGCACATTGATTACGACGACCACGGCAACCGCCGCAAGGTCGACAACGCGGGCAACCACATCGAGTGGATCGATGACCCGGCGACCTCGGGCCGCGGCGACCACACGGCGACCGGCTCGCGCGAGGCTGGCCACCTCGACGTCTCCCGCGGCGGGGACAAGTAGTATTGGTGTTGTGAGCCAGACTGCAAACGACCAGACCGCGGGGGAGCCAGGCGCCGAGCCGGGCAGGCAATCTAATTGGAACCTGCCGAACGTGTTGACGTCGCTACGCATTCTTTTCGTGCCGGTTTTCGCCTGGCTCGTTCTCTCTGAGCGCTGGTGGTGGGCGTTCGGGCTGTTCGTCGCGCTTATGGCCACCGACAAGCTCGACGGCGATATCGCCCGCGCCCGCGGTCTGGTCACGGACTTTGGCAAGATCGCCGACCCGATTGCCGATAAGGCGCTGATGATCACGGCGCTGGTGACGCTCAACATCACCTCGACGCTGCCGGTGTGGATCACGGTGCTCATCGTCGCCCGCGAGCTCGGCATCACCGCGTGGCGCATGGTCTTGTTGCGGCGCGGGCGCGTCGTGCCCGCGTCGAAGGGTGGGAAGCTCAAAACGGTGCTCCAAACGCTCGGCGTGGCGCTCTACCTGTGCCCGCTGCCGCAGTGGATGGAGGTACCCACCTTCGTGGTCATGCTCGTGGCCACGGCCGTGACGGTGATCACCGGCGTGCAATACATCCTGGACGCGAGGAAGGCGAACAATGGAGAGCATTAACCCCACGGCGGCCGAGCTCGTCGCCGCGCTTGTGCAGCGCAACCAAACGATCAGCTTCTGCGAATCCTTGAGCGCAGGCCTGGCCGCGGCGACGCTGGCTACCGTCCCCGGCGCCTCAGCTGTGCTGCGCGGCGGCCTGGTTGTCTACGCCACGGACCTCAAAGGCACCCTCGCCGGGGTGGGCGAGGACGTGCTTGCGGCCCACGGCCCGGTCTCGCCGGCCACGGCGCGGGAGATGGCGCGCGGGGCGCGGCGGGTGTGCGGATCCGACTGGGCGGTTGCGCTGACCGGGGTGGCCGGCCCCGAGACCCAAGATGGGCACCCCGTCGGCGAGGTGTGGGTGGGATTGGCCGGGCCGCGCTATACCGCGTCCTTCGCGGCGGCGGAGCTCGTCCCGGCGGAGGCCGGGCGCTACACCCTGCTCGAGGGCGCGCCGGAGCCGGTGCGCGTGCTGGCGGGCGGGCGCGAGGAGATCCGGCGCGCCGCGGTGGAGGCCGCGCTCGTCGGCGCGATCCGCGGCGTGCGGGAACAAAACTGATCGCTGCGGCGTTAGCACCCATGATGGCAACCACAACTCTTCTCCGCGAAAGCGTCGCCCCCGCACACCAGGCGGCCCACCCGGAACGCATTGCAGCGCCAGAGCCGCTGCTGCGTGAGGCCCTGGGTATGTCCCTGCGGGCCTTCCGGGCCGACAAGAACGTCTCTCTGCGCGAGCTCGCCTCCCGCGCGCGGGTCTCCTCCGGCTACATCTCCGAGCTCGAGCGCGGCCGCAAGGAGGTCTCCTCGGAGCTCCTCGCCGCCATTTGTGACGCGCTGGATACCACCGTGGCCGAGGTGCTGGTGGAGACAGTGACGAACCTCTCGCTGCGCTCGATCACCGCCGAGCTGGAGCGCACGGCACCGGCCGCAGCGGAGATCTAAGAGCGCGCCGTAGCGCGGCGTTTACGGCTACGATGGGTGAGCGATTGTCCATAATGAACGCTCTCAACGAAAGGTGTGACGCCCACCATGGCTAACCCGTTTACCAAGGCATGGAATTACCTCATGGCGCTGTTCGACAGCAAGATTGAGGAAAACGCCGACCCGAAGGTCCAGATCGAGCAGGCCATCAACGAGGCGCAGCGCCAGCACCAGGCGCTCTCCCAGCAGGCCGCCGCGGTCATTGGCAACCAGCGCCAGCTTGAGATGCAGCTCAACCGCCGCCTCGAGGAGGTGGAGAAGCTCCAGGCCAACGCCCGCCAGGCGCTCCAGCTCTCCGATAAGGCGCGCGCCGAGGGCGATGCGCAAAAGGCCCTCGAGTACGAAAACGCTGCCGAGGCGTTCGCCGCCCAGCTCGTCACCGCGGAGCAGAGCATCGAGGACACCAAGCAGCTCCACGACCAGGCGCTCCAGCAGGCGCAGCAGGCGAAGCAGGCCGTGCAGCGCAACGCCGCGCAGCTGCAGCAGCAGGTCGCCGAGCGCTCGAAGCTGCTCTCCCAGCTCGAGCAGGCGAAGATGCAGGAGAAGGTCGCCGAGACCATGTCGTCGATGAACGCGCTGACCTCCGGCACCCCGAACCTCGACCAGGTGCGTGACAAGATTGAGCGTCGCTACGCTAACGCTCTCGGCCAGGCCGAGCTCGCCCAAAACTCCGTCCAGGGCCGCATGGCCGAGGTGGAGCAGGCCGGCATCCAGATGGCGGGCCACGGCCGCCTGGAGCAGATCCGTGCGGAGATGGCAGGCGAGCTGAAGTCCGCGGAGAATCCCGCGATCGAGCAGGGCGGGTCGGCCCGCACTGGCGGTGAGGCAAGCGCCTCGGCCTCGAACGTCTCCTCCGACGCTGTCGAGGCCCGCATGCGCGAGCTGCGCGGCGAAAGCTAGCCCACGGCTAGTCTCCCGCGCCCCGCGCGAGGAGGGCATCGCCCATCAGCTGGGCGCGGCGGATGCTGCGCACCACCACCGGCGTGGCAAATGCCGTAAGGGAAAGCCCCGCCCCGCGGGCCGCTCGCGCATCGGCGACCTCCGAGACGGTGTGGGCCATGAGCGGGACGAGCCGGATGGTCAGGGAAATCGCCAGCGAGATCGCCTCCACGTTCACCCCGAGCTTGGAGAGCGGGGCGAGGCCGGCCTCGATGGCGTCCATCATCTCCTCGATGGTGGTGGTCAACGTCACAAGGTTCGCCGCGGCAAGCGAGGCGAGCACGCTTATTGACGTCACAAGACCCGCCGCGGCGCCGTCCTGCCACGCTAGGTAGGCACCCAGCAGCGCGATGAGGGGCACAACCGGGGCGATCTGGCGCACCGCCAACCCGAAGGGGATGCGCGCGGTGGCGTAGGCCGCGGCGATGCACCACAGCACGGCCACGCCGTGCCAGGGTTCGGTGGGTAGCGCCGCGGTGCCCACGGCGAGGACGAGCACGACGATGAGTTTCAGCCCGGCGGGCAGGCGGTGGAGCCACGAGTGGCCGGGGGAGTAGACGCCGAGCGGGGGAGCGTACCTCACGTGTGCTGCTCCATGAGGGAGAGGTAGAAGTCGATGGCGGCGGCGGGTGGGGCGTCGCAAAGCACGCGCCCGCCCTCCACGCAGAGCACCCGGTCGAACCCGGCGAGCGCCTCGAGGTCGTGGGTGACCACGATGAGCTGCTGCGGTAGCGCGGCGAACTCGCCCAGGATCCGGCGGCGGTTCCGGAGGTCGAGAAGCGTGGTGGGTTCGTCGGCAATGATGGTGTCGGGCTCGGTGACGAGCACGGCGGCCAGCGCAAGGAGCTGTTTCTCGCCGCCGGAGAGTGTGTGCGGGGAGTGCTCGCGCTTGTCGGCCAATCCGAAGCGCGCCAAGGCCTCCTCGACGCGGCGGTCAACCTCGGCGCGCGGGAGCTTGAAGCGGCGCAGGGAGAAGGCGATGTCATCGGCGACGCGGGGCATGACGATCTGGTTTTCCGCGTCAGAGAAGACGAAGCCGACGCGCCGGCGCACGCGCTTGCCGTGGCTAGCGGTATCGAGGCCGTCGTAGAGCACGCGCCCCGTCGTGGGCGTGACCAGGCCGTTGATGAGGCGCACGAGGGTGGATTTACCGGAGCCGTTAGAGCCGATGATGCCGATGCGGTCCTCGCGCAGCTCCAGGTCGGTTGGGTGGAGGACCTCCTTGCCGCCGAAGCTCACGCCCGCGCCTTGGAGACGGATCGGCGGCATTAGCTTCTCTCGCCCCGCAGGAGGCCGGGGAACGCGGAATGGACGCCGAGGGCGACCGCGACCATCACGGCCATCTCCAGTACGTCGGTCGGGATGAACGGGAGCTGGGCCGCAAGGGCAGCGGGGACGTCGAGGCCCGCGCGCAGGACCATCCCGGCCGCCCCGCAGAGGTACTGCAGCGCGAGGCCGAGGATGCCCGCGAGCGTGAAGAGCGCGACCTGTGCGGAGCGCCGCTTATCTGCACCCCTTGCGGCAATGAACCCGGCGACCGGCACCGCGATGAGGTAGCTCAGGACGTAGCCGACGGTGGGGGAGCTGAGCGAGAAATAGGTCGTACGGCCCCCGGCGAGGACGGGGAAGACGAAGCCGACGAGCAGGAAGAGTGCCGCGACGAAGAACCCGCGCCTGGGCCCGAGCACCATGGCGGCGAGGATGAGCGCGGTGTTTTGGAGCACGATGGGCACCCCGAGGGCACCGACGGGCACGGAAACGAAGCCGAGCACGATCACGAGCGCGGTGAAGACGGCGACGTAGGCAATATCGGTCGTGGCCGGGGAGCCGCTGTGCTGGGAGGATGAAATCGATGTGCTCATGGTGGAAACCCTACTTAAACGCTGTTCAACTCGGTTGAGTGGGGTGGGCGCGTGTAGATTGGGCCCATGCGTTTGACGGAATTTCACCAGCTCGTCGTCGACGAATTCGGCCCAGCGAACGCGTCGTGGGTGATCGACTCCCAGGTCCTGCCGGGCTACAGCCAGACCGCCAGCGAGATGATCGAAAGCGGAATCGACCCAAGGGAAGCCTGGGCCGGGTTGTGCCGCGCCTACGACATCCCGGAGGAGCGCCAGCTCGGGGTGGATAGGCCCGGGTTTTAGCGAAGCCGCGCGGCGCGCCTTACCGCAATCGAACATGCTTGCGTGTACGGTGGTGCCGTAAAGCTATGGTGTCGCGGGGGCGCGCTACGTTAGCAGCAACGAATTCGGCCCCCGCGGGAACCGGGGTACCGGTCGCGGGAGTCTAAGGAAAGTAGAAGGCCCACCGCGCGGGCGGCAACAGGAAGCAAGTAAGGGAGAGTTGAAACAATGGCAACGAAGAAGAAGGCCACAGCGGTAGCCGGCGGGGATCGGCAAAACGCGCTCGACGCCGCCCTGGCGATGATCGAGAAGGATTTTGGCAAGGGTGCCGTGATGCGGCTGGGGGACGAGAACCGCCCGCCTATTCAGTCGATCTCCTCCGGTAACACTGCCATTGACGTCGCCCTCGGCATCGGCGGATGGCCGCGCGGGCGCATTGTGGAGATCTACGGCCCGGAATCTTCCGGTAAGACCACCGTGGCGCTGCACGCGATCGCCTCTGCGCAGCGCGCCGGCGGCATCGCCGCGTTTATTGACGCCGAGCACGCGCTCGACCCCGACTACGCCCGCAAGCTCGGGGTGGATACGGACAACCTGCTCGTCTCCCAGCCGGATACGGGAGAGCAGGCGCTCGAGATCGCCGACATGCTCGTGCGCTCCGGTGCGATTGACATCATCGTCATTGACTCGGTCGCCGCGCTCACCCCGAAGGCCGAAATCGAGGGCGAGATGGGCGACTCCCACGTGGGCCTGCAGGCGCGCCTGATGTCCCAGGCGCTGCGCAAGATGACCGGCGCTCTCTACAACTCCGGCACCACCGCGATCTTCATTAACCAGCTGCGCGAGAAGATCGGCGTGATGTTCGGCTCCCCGGAGACGACCACGGGCGGCAAGGCGCTGAAGTTCTACGCCTCCGTGCGCTGCGACGTGCGCCGGATCCAGACACTGAAGGACGGCCAGGACTCCATCGGCAACCGCACCAAGCTCAAGGTGGTCAAGAACAAGGTATCCCCGCCGTTCAAGGTCGCCGAGTTCGACATCATGTACGGCGAGGGCATCTCGCGGGAGAGCTCGATCATTGATATGGGGGTGGACAACGGCATCGTGAAAAAGTCCGGCTCCTGGATCACCTACGAAGGCGACCAGCTCGGCCAGGGCAAGGAGAAGGCGCGGCTCTTCCTCAAGGAAAACCCGGACGTGGCCAACGAGATCGAGGACAAGATCTTCCGCAAGCTCGGCGTCGGTGCCTACGCGGGTGGTGCCGGCGACGACGCGCTTACTGACGACCCGGTCGACATGGTGCCGAACATCGACTTCGACGACGAGGACGACGACCTCGACGTGCCCGGCGTGACGGGTACCGAGGCCGAATAGGCGTGGCGGAGCCGGATCCGGAGAAGGTCGCTCGGCTGCGCGCTGCGCTAGACGCATACACGCCGGGAGGCGGGATCGTCGACCGCGCGGAGGAAGAAGCGCTCGCCCCCGTGCGCAAGCGGGCGCTCGGCCTGCTCGACCAGCGGGCGCGCTCCCGCGCGGAGTTGCGCGAGCGGCTCATTCGTGCGGAGTTCGAGCCCGGGCTAGTCGAGCGTGTTATCGACGACCTGGAGCGCACCGGCCTGGTGGACGACGCCACGTTTGCCCGCGAGTGGGTGCGCCAGCGCGCCGCCCGCCGCGGCAAGTCCGCCCGCGCGCTCGACGCGGAGCTGCGGGTAAAGGGCGTGGCGCAGGACGTGCGGCGCGAGGCCCTCGAGCAGGTCACCCCGGAGGACGAGGAGGCCGTAGCGCGCACGCTTGCCCAGAGGAAGGCCCGCGAGATCAAGCAACCTCCGGCCGGGCGGGCCGAGTACGACAAGTACCTGCGCAGGGTTGTTGGCGTTCTCGCGCGCCGTGGCTACGGCGCCGAGCTGGCCATGAGGGTGGCCCGAGAGGCGCTCGACGCGCGCATCGGGGAGCTCGAAGAGTGCATGTGAGCTGGGAAATGCCGAAAATGGTAAAGGCGAGTAAAAGGTGGTAAAGGTGCTCGCTAGGCTTACCCCATGGCCTGGCTCGAAGACTTCTCTGATGACACTCTGGATACGTGGCGCGCCGCGGGTCTGGAACGCTTCCCTGCGACATTTTCGACGGCGCAGCTGCCGACAAGCACGATCGACGGCCGGGAGATGGTGCTCTTTAGCTCCTCGAATTACCTTGGGCTGGCCGAACATCCGCGCGTGGTGGCCGCCGCGGTGCGGGCCACACGCACTCTCGGCGCCGGCTCCGGCGGGTCGCGCCTGACCACGGGCACGACCATCGCGCACCTTGCGGCCGAGGCAGATTTTGCCCGGTTTTTGGGATACCCCAGCGCGGTGCTCTATTCCTCAGGTTTCGCGGCCAACACGGGCGTGCTCCAGGCCCTTGCGGGCCCGGGCACGCTCATTCTTTCCGACGCACTCAACCACGCCAGCCTTATCGACGGCTGCCGCCTTGCCAAGGCCTCCGGGGCGGAGGTCAAGGTCTACCCGAACCGTGATGTCGCGGCAGTAGACGATGCGCTACAGGCCCACCCCACGCGGCGCTGCCTCGTGGTCACCGACGGGGTGTTCTCCATGGATGGCACGCTTGCCCCGCTGCAGGAGCTGACCCGGGTGTGCCGGGCGCACGGCGCTGCGCTCATGGTCGATGACGCCCACGGCACTGGTACGGTGGGCGAATCCGGCAGGGGGATTGTCGAGCATTTCCGCATGGAGGAAGACGCCCCGGACATCCTCGTCGCCACGGCCTCGAAGGCACTTGGGGCGGAAGGCGCGGTGGTGGCGACTTCGGAGGGTGTTGCACACGTCCTGCGGCAGAGGTCTCGGCCCTATGTCTTTTCCACCTCACCGGCCCCGGCGACCTGCGCCGCGATCTCGGAAGCCCTCGAGATCGTCTCGGGCCCTGAGAGCCCCGTCGCGGCGCTGCACGACAACGTGGAACGGCTGGCGGAACGGCTCGGCTGGGGCGGCTGGGACAGCCCCATCCTGCCCGTCCCGGTCGGTGACGAGTCCAGGGCTATGGAGGCTTCGGCCGCGCTGAAGGAGGCTGAGTTCTTCGTGCCGGCCATCCGCTGGCCCACGGTGCCGCGGGGTCGCGCGATCCTGCGGGTGACCGTGATGGCAACGCACACGCCTGAGCAGATCGACGCGCTGGCGGGCGCGCTGGGGGCGCTCGCCTAGCGGACCCGCCGCGGTTATGACGCCCGCGCCGCCGGCGATAGACTGTGCCACCGTGACAACCCTGAACCAGAACGCCCCCCGCACCTTCGAGGTCCGCACGTTCGGCTGCCAGATGAACGTGCACGACTCTGAGCGCATCTCCGGCATGTTGGAAGACGCCGGTTATGTCGCCGCCGGCGAGGGGGCAGAGCCCGACCTCGTGGTCTTTAATACCTGCGCGGTGCGAGACAATGCGGACCAGCGCCTCTACGGCACGCTGGGGCACCTCAAGTCGGTCAAGGACAACCACCCCGGGATGCAGATCGCTGTTGGTGGCTGCCTGGCGCAAAAGGATCGCGACACGGTGATTGAGAAAGCGCCGTGGGTGGATGCGGTCTTTGGCACGCACAACATCTCCGCGCTGCCCGCGCTGTTGGATCGCGCCCGGGTCAACGACGCAGCTCAGGTGGAGATCGTCGAGGCGCTTGAGGTCTTCCCCTCGGTGCTGCCCGCTAAGCGGGAATCCTCCTACGCGGGGTGGGTGTCCATCTCGGTGGGGTGCAACAACACGTGCACGTTTTGCATCGTGCCCTCCCTGCGCGGCAAGGAGCTCGACCGCCGCCCCGGCGACATCCTCGCCGAGGTACAGGCGCTGGTGGATCAGGGGGTGAGCGAGGTGACCCTGCTTGGCCAGAATGTCAACGCGTACGGTGTTCACTTCGTCGATAAGGAGCTCGAGCGCGACCGGTCGGCGTTTTCCAAGCTGCTGCGCGCCTGCGGGGAGATCGAGGGCCTGGAGCGCGTGCGCTTTACCTCCCCGCACCCGGCGGAGTTCACGAGCGACGTTATCGACGCGATGGCGGAGACGCCGAACGTGTGCCCGCAGCTGCACATGCCGCTGCAGTCCGGCTCCGACAAGGTGCTCAAGGACATGCGGCGCTCGTATCGTTCGAAGAAGTTCCTCGCCATCTTGGACGAGGTGCGCGAGAAGCTTCCCGACGCCGCGATTACCACCGACATCATCGTCGGCTTCCCCGGTGAGACCGAGGAGGATTTCCAGGCCACCCTCGACGTCGTGGAGAAGGCACGGTTTACCTCGGCGTTTACCTTCCAATACTCCCCTCGTCCCGGCACTCCTGCGGCGGAGATGGAGGCGCAGGTGCCGAAGGACGTGGTGCAGGAGCGCTTCGAGCGCCTCGTCGCGCTGCAGGAGCGCATCAGCGCCGAGGAGAACGCCAAGCTTCTCGGCACCGAGGTGGAGCTGCTGGTCCAGGCGGGCGGCGGCAAGAAGAACGACGAGACGAAGCGGATGTCGGGGCGTGCGCGCGACGGTCGCCTCGTGCACTTCTCGGCCACGGGCGACGTCGACGGCTCGGTGCGCCCGGGAGACTACGTCACGGTGACGGTCACCGACGCCAAGCCGCACTACCTGATCGCCGACTCGGGCGTCACCGAGCACCGCCGCACGAGGGCCGGAGACAATTCGGAGACCGGTGCTGTGCCCACCACCGCGCCGGTGGGGGTCGGTCTGGGGATGCCCGCGTTCGGCAGGCCTGGGGCGTCGTCACGCAGCGGGGAGTGATCAGCATGAGCCAGGAGGAGAAGCGGACTGTCGAACTCGGGGACGCGCGGTGGGTGCTTATCGGCGTCATTGTCGTGTACCTCGTCGCCCTCTTCCTCCCGTTCGCCGGCGGCGCGAGCGGGTGGCAGGTGCTGGCGATGACCGACGCCTCCGACCAGGCGCAGGTGACGCTTACCGAGTTCCTCTTCGTCCTGCTGTCCTTCATCGGTGTGGCCGTACTGTCCACCCTCACCCTCATTACGCGCCGCTTTGCCGTGGCCGCGCTGGGCTGGATGTTTACTACTGTGTCCCTCTTCGGATCGGTGCTTGCGCTGTGGCTGCGCCGCACGAGCGTGGCATACGATATGGGGCTTCACCATGGGCCGGGGATCTACCTGGCCATCCTCGCCGTCGCGGTCGCGGTCTTTACCTACATTCCGGTGGTGCTGCGCCGCGGCGAGGAGCAGGATGAGGGTCACGTTGAGCGAGACGAGGTCGCCCTCGCGCAGGAGGCCGCCACGCGCGCGTCGGTAAGCGAGGAGAACCCGCTGCTTATCGACGACCGCCGCGCCCGCGCCGCCGAACGGCACAAGAAGTATCGGGAGTCCTAGCCGACACCGCGACCGGAAATATCTTGCCGATGCTGGCCTTTCGGCATAGAATTTCCTGCATCTTGGTGCCAATCGGAAGGATTCTGCCGACATGCCCGCACCCGACAACGGAGCCGTGGAACGTATCGGTATTGAGATACGCACTATGCGCAAAGAGTACATGCTGACGCAGCAGCAGTTGGCGGAGTTGGCGGGGATCTCGGACCGCACCTTACGCGACATTGAGGCAGGCAGGGAAGGCCCCAGCATCGGCACCGTGGTGAAGGTGTTGAGCACGCTCGGCCTCGATCTGGAGGTGAGGCGGTGACGCCTCTCGACCAGCTCCGCTTTGTCGGCCAGGCCGACGTCTACAAAACGGGGACACTTTCCGGAAACCTCAAGCGCATGGAAAACGGGGAAGTTCAGTTCGAATACGTCCCGTCGTATGCGGGCGAGGCGATCGCGTTTACCCTGCCTCTGGGCGAAACATTCCGAGGAACTGGGTTGCCCGCCTTCTTCGCCGGGTTGCTTCCGGAAGGACACCGGTTAAGCGTCTTGCAGAAGAGCGCGAAAACCTCGCTCGACGATGAGCTGACGCTTCTGCTCGGCGTTGGCCACGATGTTCCCGGCGACGTTCAGGTCGTCCCACAAGGCCAATTACCCGAAGAACGAGAGGCACTGGTTACATCTTCCGCGGACGAATGGGACTTTCTGGAGATCACCGGGGTCGTGGATTCGCACGCCATTCCAGGGGAGCAGCCAAAAGCCTCCGCATTCATGGTGAATATGCCGGTGCCCAGCAAAAACGAGCAGGCAATTCTGAAAATCGATCCGCCGGACCACCCGCACCTCGTGGAGAACGAGGCACTTCACCTCGCCCATGCCCAAGCGCTGAAGATTCCCGTCGCGCGGGCGCGTACGGTAGCTGACAGGAACGGGGTTCCGGGTTTGTGGGTAACACGGTTCGACCGGGTGGGTGACGGGGATTCCTTTACCCGGTTAGCAACGGAGGACGCCGCTCAAGTGATGGGCGTGCTACCAGCACGGAAATACACTGTGGACGCCGAGACCGCGGTCGCTGCCCTCGCACAGTGCTGTTCGTCGCCGAGAATTGCGGCCCGGAACCTCTATCTCCAGTTTCTGTTCGCGTGGCTCACGGGAAATGGCGACCTACACGCGAAAAACATCTCGATCCTGCGTGACTCCCAGGGGCGGTGGAACGTTGCACCACTGTACGACATCCCGTGCACGGCGCTCTACCAAGATATGACGATGGCGCTGCCAATCGCGGGACGGGTCAAGGGGCTATTCCGGAGGCACTGGCTGGATTTCGCCGATTCCATCGACCTGCCGCAGGCCGTTGCGCGCAGTTCGATCGAGCTGGCGCTGCGGGCCGCGTCTGCGGTCGATCTAAACTCATTGCCGTTTTCGGGATCCCCACTGAAAGGCGCGGAACGGGAATTGCGTAACCGCCGCCTGAAGATGGAAAGCTAGCTCTTTTTGCTTGGAAACGACACCAGCGTCGCGAGCAGCGGGAAGATAGCGACGGTGAGTGCACCCCCGGCGACGAAGATTGACGACGTCTCTTGGTCCAGAATTTCGGAGGAGACCGCAAGCGACGTCACCGCGACGATGATCGGCAGCCCGGTGGCCGCGTACAGCGCGACCTGGAGGCGCTCGCGCAGCGACAGCTTGTCGTCGCCGGTCCGGTGGCTGTTTTCCCGGAGGAAGACCGGCAGGCCCCGGGCGAGCAGGATGAGCAGCGGTACACCGATCACCGGCAGCGCGTTGTCGCGGATCACGTCCCAGTCGATGTCCATGCCCGAGGTGACGAAGAAGACGGGGATGAGCAAAGAGTAGAAGACGGCGTCGAGGGCCGGCTCGAGGTCGTCGTGGATGTCGTCGGGGGCGGCGGCGTTGAGGATGAACCCCGCGGCGAACGCGCCCAGCACGATGTCTAGCTCGAAGACCGCGGTGACTGCCATCAGGATCGCGAGCACCAGGATGATGAGGCGCAAGATCGTCTGGTCGGTCGCCCCGGAGGCGGCGAGGAACGCGCGGCGCACCCAGGGGAAGCGGTTTCCAATCGCCCGCGGCATCGCGGCGACGATCGCCGCCACCACGAGGAACGCCAGGAGGATCAGCGCAGTGGCCAGGGTTGAACGGACGCTGAGGAGGAGCGCCATCGCGGTGATCGGGGCGACCTCGCCGATCGCGCCGTGGATCATGACGGAGCGGCCCACGGGGGTCTCCGTCATACCGTCCTGCTTGAGCATGGGCATCACGGTGCCTAGGGCGGTCGACGTGAGCGCGATGCCGATGACGAGGGAGAGGGCGACGTCGCGAAGCAAAAGCCAGGCGCCCGCCGTGGCGAGGACGAGGCAGAGAACCCACGTGAGGAGGGAGCTTCCCACCTGGCGGGAGCGCAGGCTGGAGCGGTCGATCTCGAAGCCCGCGAGGAGAAACAGCGCGCCGACGCCGAGCTCCTTTAACATGCCGATGCCGCCGTCGACCTCGGCGAGTCCGAGTGCTGACGGGCCGATGATCACGCCGAAGAGGAGCAGCAAGGCCACCGAGGGGAGGAAGCCGCGAGTGAGCTGCGAAACGATGGGCGCGAGCAGCGCGGCGCCCATGATCCACGCTATGCTGACCAGCGACGATGCTTGGTCAACCTCCGCGGATGCGAGGATGAATGCGGAATCCATGGGGGACAGGGTACGCGCGCTAGGGGAGCGGTCCACACTTCACTGAAAACAGCGGTTTACGCGGACGACGGCACGGGCGCTCACCGAAAAACGAGCGGCCGCTTGACGACGATCCCGACCGTGTCGCCGAACCACCCACATCGCCTCCGAAGTCCAGATATAGTTCCGGGAGCATGGACACCACTTACGAGCAGCTCGCCTACGATGAGTTCGTGCGTCGCCGCCAAGGTTCCGAGCTTATGGACATACCGGAGCGTGAAGGACCCTTCGAGTTTGACCCGCGGCACCTCAGTCTCATCCGAAAGGCGGACTTTTTCTTTCTTGGAACGGTGACGGGAGCGGGCTGGCCGTACGTGCAGCATCGCGGTGGACCCAAGGGCTTCGTTAGACAGCTCGGTCCCACTACGTTGGGCTGGCTGGAGTACTCGGGTAATCACCAGTATGTTTCCACCGGCAACATCGATCGTGATGGGCGGGTGGCGATGTTTTTCGTCGATTTCCCCACGCGCACGCGGCTGAAGGTCTTCGGTGTTGCGCGCGTGGTGGAACTGCAGGAAGACCCGGAGCTCATCGAGCGGCTGCGCGAAACGGACGGCGGCCGGATCAATTTGGTTGCTACGCATGCCTTCGTGGTCGACGTCACCGCCACCGACCAGAACTGCACGAAACGTATCAAGCCGCGATGGGATAAGGAGCAAATCGACGAGCGCATTGAGCTTTACCGGGCTGATATTCGCGAGCTGAAGGAGCGTATCTCGCAGCTGGAAGAGGAGTTAGCCAGTCGTTAGCGTTCGCACGGACCAAGCCCTCGGTTGCGAGATATCTGTACGGTCCAATCATCTATTCGGGATTGATAGGAGGCATGTCGCGTCCCGGTAAGATCAATTCGTCATATGTAAGTCAGTGCAGCATAGGCCAAGCACAGACCAGGTACCTGCGCAAACAAGGCCTGTCTATCAGGAAAACTGCAGCGGACGTAGGCCATGCCCCTGACAACAAGCCCCACAAAAATCACCAGGGTTTCCAACCAGATACACCACTAACCATGATGCGAACTCGGCTGCACAGCCCAGCGCCACTTGGTGGCGAGGAACCCGACTACGCTCAGAGGACAAAATTCGTCTCGCCGCCGTCGGCGTAAGTACTGCCGGAGACGGCAACATCTCTCCTGCAAATAGCGTTGAAACCCCCGTCATCGAAAGACCGTGGCCCGTCCTCGTGGCAGCCACACCGACAACCACCTCCGAGCTTGATGGAGGAGGACCCCCACATGGGGGGGTTAGGACACTTCTCGGTCGCATGGAGCAAAAACAGTGTACCATTGGAAGCTGGGCACCGGAAGCGGTTTAGGTGCGAGGCCGCAGAAAAAATGGTGCTGATCACTTCAACTTCCACTAGGGGGCAAAATTGGCCGCAAAAACTCGTCTCAAGCTCGGCGCCGTCGTTCTGGCCGCAGCTCTGCCACTGTCAGGGGTAAGCGTTGCCAATGCGCTATCGGTTTCAGAAAATGCAGAACTCACGCAATCGCAGCTTGAGTACGCGCGGAACGAAGGGTTGACACCCGAGCAGATTGAAGAAGCACAATAAGCCGCGGAGCTGATGGAGAATCTCTTTGAGGCTGAGAGCCCCGAAGAGCGCGAGCGTATCCTAGTGGAAACGATTGGCGTTGAAAACGCAAATGCTGTCGCGAGCCGGTTGGGACTGCAAGTCTCCGAGCTCTTCTCCGACGAGATTGTAAATGACGGTACCGGTAACCGGAGCGTTGGTGAGTTCTTGACCTGCATGCGTTCCGAAGTCACCGATGATCTGAAATCCATCTTCGACATCAACGCTATCGCCGCACTTATCGGGCGAGAAAAATACTGGGAGGCTGCTGTAGAAGCAGTCAAATTCCTCGCCAAGCAAGGCATCAAGCGGAACGTAGCGGGGCTGGCCGCGACGCTGGCGTTTTACGGCGGAAAATGCGCTTGGGCTCGGATCCAAGGATAGAACCAACTAGGGAGGAAGCTGAATGAGCAAAGAGTCAAGCTGGCAAACAGTTCTCGGCCTAATCGGTCACTGGTTGATAATGGTTGCAGGGGCCCTGCTGTATATCGCAATCCGCAGGGTTCTCAATTTTGACTCTAGCTTCAACTGGCACCTTTGGGGCGATCTCGTGCTATTCGGAACACTTGTAGATTTCCTCGTCTGGAACTACTCCCGCCCGAAAACGGATTCAAACGGCAGCGGCCGTTCGTAGACCGCTGTGCTGGCTGCAAACCGAATTGCGACGCTTCCCCCGATGCGGGAAGAGTCTTTTCTTCGATTTTGGAGGTATGAGCTAGCGTTATCTACTTAGCTCGCGCGCGACGCCAGGCGCTCGACGCCCACTCGCAGTAGGCAGCTTCGCGATTTTCGTATCAATGGTGCCAAGCGGGTGTCCAGTACGCGGCGCGGTACCCATTGCGCGGGCCGCGGACTCGGGGCGTGCCAGGCCACCCCACATACTGTCTATCTGGGGCAGACAGTATGTCGTTGGTGTAGCACGCCGATCATCTCCCGCATCAGATTCCGCGACGCGTACGTGAGTAGTTCGCCGAGACGAGAGTGATTGGGGGCAGGCGATATCCTGCGAGCCAGTGCCTGGCAGCGGCGGTTCCACCTCTGAGGATGGGCAAGAGCTGATTCGAAACATCAACCTGATCGTTGGAAGCACGAAATCTCATCCCGCATCACAGATACAGCGCACCAACAGGCGTATCCCGGGTATGCAGAAAAGGGAGTAACGGCGCTGCCCGTCGTTTAGGCTTGACTGTGGGTAGCCGATACGGTAGCGAAATCTGAGGTAGCTCGCTTCAAAGGCTCGACCGCACAATGCGGTAGAACTACCTGGCATAATAGGGGGGAAATTCCCTGAACGCCACTAATTAATTTCGGAGATTGAAGCGACTTTGCAGCTCGAGTCCTTACATGCTTCACTGTGGTAATCGAAGATTGTCAGCGGCTTCTCCGGAGCGTTCCAGCTCCTGACTTCAATTTTTCCGCCCTTGTTCAGTGCGAATGTGGGGCCGCCGCCAGCAGAATCCACGGGAATGAACTGTTCTTTGGAGAATCCCTCAATCGACCCCGTTAACTCGGGATCTGCAGAATCCCTTCTATTGATGAACACCCTGCCCACGTTGTCAATGAACCCGTTTTCGCCTCGTCGTAGAGTGCGAGTGACCGCGAAATCATTATTGAGTGTCATGACCTGCTCGGTTACTTGCTGAGTGTCGAGCGTGTCGTCCCCGCTTACGTGGACCTCAAAAGCAGTGAGAAAACTTCGGTTTCTTTCCACTCGTCCCTGGAGAATCTCGAAGAGTCCATCTCCTAGATAGTTGACGAGTGAATACTTAAAATCAGGGGAGTTGACCTCGTAGCCGTCCGGAAACGCTCATTCCCTGCCGTTTCCCTCTGCATCTAAAAGAAACATTCTCCTGTCGCTCGCTGTTCCGTTTGTCGTATAGCCGATTATGATGGCATGTTCGTCACGAACAGCGAGCGAGTGTGGAACTAACGGGAGGTCGTAAGTTGAAGTAGTCCCATCTTCCTTCAGGATGATCGCTTGATGTGCGAATGTGTCTGACTGTGATGAGTTGACAATGGAAATTGCCATAGAGCCGTCCGGAGAAGTTCCGGAATACGTAATGTAGTCGTAGCCGTGGATCTCAACGGAACCGTTGTGTTGACCGTGTTGTTGTATTGAGTCGGCGAAGGAGAGGTAGCTGCCCCCACTTGTCGGGAGGGCTACCGGAGTCCAGCTACCAGGACCCCGTACCAGGTCAATCTCTCCACCTGTTGGTGCATGAAGGTAGTAGCTGTTCGAGCTGTACTTCCCAAAGGGTTCAATGACCGGGCCATAAGAGACGATGTAGTTACCTGGCTTCGCCCAAGCTGGTGCTGCCGGGGCGATGGAACCTCGCTTCTCCGCTGCCGCGCAACCCACCTGCAGGGCAAGAATTCCCGAGAAAACCGCGAGGAGGAAGACAGTCGTTCACTTACGCGTACTTTAATCTACCACCGGCTGTTTTAGTACGCTGAAGCCCGATGATTCTCTCTGAGATCGGGGGGTACGCGCGGGCCCTGCTATCACCGAGACGGCGTCAGTAATCAGCCCACATTCAAATGCACGGAGTTTTCGCTACCGGAGGGTGACCAGACGGGAAGCAGCCCTAAGTCCGGATCCCCCTGCGCCCCGCTTTGACTAGTTCCTCGGCCCACAGCACCACCGACGCCATGCCGATCGACACCGCCCACTGCAGCGGGCTGAGCGCCGAGGTGCCGAAGGCGACCTGCATGAACGGCACGTGCACCACGACGATCTGAAGGGCGACGGCGAGCGCGATGGAGGCCCAGAGCCAGCGGTTGGCAAATAGTCCGCGAAAGGCGGAACGATCGCTGGAGCGGGAATTGAGCGCGTTGAACAGCTGCGCAAAGACCACGGTGCTAAAGCCCACGGTGCGCGCGACCTCTAGGGTTACTGGCTCGATGGTAGCGAGTCCGCCGGGTAGGAACATGTCGATGGCGAGCAGCGTCACCGCGCCCATCACGCCGCCGATGAAGAGGATGCGCGCCCACATCGAGCGGTCGATGATCGGGGCGCGCGGGTCGCGCGGAGGCCGAGACATGAGGTCACCGACTTCGGGGTCGACGCCCATGGCGAGCGCCGGTCCGGAATCTGTGACCAGGTTCACCCAGAGGATCTGGGTGGCCAGCAGCGGGACGGCGAGCCCCTCGGCCGATTCCGTCAGGCCGATCAAACCGGCGAAAATGACGCCGAAGAGCACCGTGACCACTTCACCCATGTTGGAAGAGAGCAGGAAGCGAAGGAACTTGCGGATGTTGTCGAAGATCTCGCGGCCCTGTCGCACGGCGGAGATGATGGTGGCGTAGTTGTCGTCGGCGAGGATCATTGTGCCGGCTTCCTTGGTCACCTCTGTGCCGGTGATGCCCATCGCCACGCCGATGTCGGCGGATTTCAGCGCGGGGGCGTCGTTGACGCCGTCGCCGGTCATGGCGACGATGCGGCCGTCGTCTTGGAGCGCGTCGACGATGCGCAGCTTGTGCTTCGGCGCGACGCGGGCGTAGATGTTGATGGTGCGGACGGCGTTGCGGAAGGAGGCGTCGTCAAGCTGCCCGATGTCCTCGCCGGTCAGCGCCTCCGCGCCTTGCTTGACCGCGCCTATGTCAGCCCCGATCTTCGCCGCCGTGCGCGGGTGATCGCCCGTGATCATCATCGTGCGGATGCCGGCGTCGTGGGCGAGCCGGATGGCCTCGATGGCCTCCTCGCGCGGCGGGTCGATGATGCCGACGACGCCGAGGAAGACCAGGCCGGCCTCGTCGTCCTCGGTGAGCGTGTCCGCGGGGGAGTCGAGAAGCCGGTAGGCGACGCCGAGCGTGCGGTAGCCCTCGCTGCTCAAGGCCTCGACGGATGCGAGGAGCTCTTCGCGGGCATCGGTGTCGAGCGCGACCTCCTCGCCGCCGACGCGGCGGCTTGTGCAGCGCGCCAGCAGCACGTCGGGGGCGCCCTTGGTCACCAGCACCTCGCCCGCCTCGGCGTCGCGGCCGGCGACCGACATGAGCTTGCGTTCGGAGGAAAAGGGCACCTCGGCGCGGCGCTCGAAGGAGTCGGTACGATTAGCGATCCCGTCCATCTTGTGCTTGGCCACGATGAACGCGGCCTCGGTGGGATCGCCCTCGATGGTCCACTCGCTGCCCTTGTTGAGTTGTGCGTTGTTGGCGATCGCCCCGCCCGCGACGACGAGGCGGGCCTCCTCAAGGGCGGCCTTATCGCCCGTGGCTTCGCCTTCGGGGGCGTAACCGGTGCCGCTGAGCTCGACTGTGCCGGAGGCGGTGAGCACGGTACGCAGGGTCATTTCGTTGCGGGTGAGCGTGCCGGTCTTATCCGAGGCGATGACGGAGGCGGCCCCGAGCGTTTCCACCGAGTGGAGGTCTTTCATCACCGCGTTGTGCTTGGCCAGGGATTGCACGCCGATGGCGAGCACGAGGGAGAGGATGGCGGGTAGCCCCTCGGGCACGGCGGCCACCGCGAGAGAGACGCCGAGGAGGAGGACCTCGATGGCCTCCTCGGCGGTGCTTACGCCGTTGATGATGAACAGCGCGCCCATGACCACCACCGCGATGCCGATGACGAGGACGCCCAGCATCTTAGAGACCTTCTCGATCTCCCTCTCCAGCGGGGAGGGGTCTTGCTCGGTGGTGTCGAGCATGTCGGCGATCTCGCCCATCTCGGAGTCCATGCCGGTGGCCGTGACCACGGCGCGGCCCACGCCCTGGACCACGGCGGTGCCCTTGTGCACCATGTTGCGGCGGTCGCCCACGCCGACGAGAGTGTCCAGGGTTTCGGTGTCTTTTTCGGCGGCCTCGGATTCGCCGGTGAGCGAGGATTCCTGGATGCGCAGGTCGGTGGAGGAGATCAGGCGGGCGTCCGCACCCACGGAGTCGCCCTCGCCGAGCACGAGCACGTCGCCCGGGACGATGTCGGTGGCGGGGATGGTGGCGAGCTTGCCGCCGCGCAGCACGGTGGAGGTCGCGACCGTCATCTCGGACAGGGCGGCGACCGCGCCTTCGGCCTTGTTCTCCTGGGCGAGGCCGATCATGGCGTTGGCGATGACGATGGCGGCGATAACGACGACGTCGACGGGCACACCGCTCGCGCCCTCGATGAGCCAGGCCACCAGGGAGATCGCCATGGCGACGAAGAGGAGGTAGACCAGCGGGTCCTGGAACTGGGCCAGGATCTTGCGCCACAGAGGGACGGGTGGTTTTTGGCGCAGTTCGTTGGGGCCGTATTTTTCGAGGCGCAATCGGGCTTCTTCTTCGGTTAGCCCCTGGCCAGGGGCTGTTTCGAAGTGCCGGATAACCTCTGTGGTGTCGTATTGGCTGGGGTGCTTATTCGCGCCCATGATCCTAATCACCTTCAGTCGCCGAGCTCGGCGGTTGGGGCAAGGGCCTCGGCGACACCCTTGCCCGGCTTAACTCGATGGTACCTGAAAGCGAGATAAAAACCGGCTGTTATTACTCCCTTGTTGGCGGCTTTCCGGAGTAGGCGTAGGCGGGGAAGGGGCCTGCGAGGGGGATGACCATGCGTGCCGCGGTGCTGCCGAGCAAGATGACATCTCCGGGCGCTAGAACCCGATCTAGCGCTTCGTGGTGAACTTCGCGTTGGGAGAGCCGGGGCGGTGGCGGGCAAGTGCTCGACGCCGCGCCAGGAATTTCCTTGTAAATAGTACCGCGCGTAGTACTATCGCGGTGCGGGGAAGGATATCGAGAAGCTGGTCGAAGCGATGCGTACTTCGCCAACGAACGTCAGTTTTTCTGACCTGGAGAAAGTCTGCGACCATTTCTTCGAAAGACGTTCCTCAAGACGTGGATCCCATGTCACGTATAAGACGCCTTGGATTGGTAATCCTCGCGTGAACATCCAGAACGCGGGCGGCGAGGCAAAGCCGTATCAGGTCAGACAAGTGCTATCAGCGATCGACCGTTTGAAGGAGATGTAGAAATGGACGCTAGAAAGTACACCTTTCAGGTCTCTTGGTCTGCTGAGGACCAGGAGTTTGTTGCCACCGTGCTTGAGTTCCCCTCGCTTTCGTGGCTGGCCGAAGACAGGAGAGAAGCCCTAGACGGGCTCCTTGACTTGGTCGAAGAGGTGATCTCCGATATGGAGGAAAACGGTGAGAAAGTTCCGGAGCCCTTCGGTGAGCGTAGGTATTCGGGCAGGTTCAACGTGAGGACTTCACCGTCGCTGCATCGCGAGCTCGTGATGACGGCTCGGGCCGAGGGGGTTTCGCTCAACACCTTGGTTAACCAAAAGCTAGCGCGGGCCTAGGCCGGTGCCCTAGAACTCGATCTTGCGCTTCGTTGTGAACTTCGCGTTGGTGTAGCGCAGCAGGAACGGTGGGGTAAAGGCCGAGAGGTTGTAGAAGATCGTGGTCTGGCGCCCGGAGGGGAAGTGCACCTTGGTGATGCGCCCCTGCTTGTGGTCGATGACTTTGACGACGTCCTTAGCGACGTCCTCGGCGCTCAAGTTCACACCGCAGTTGGTGCCGTCGGTTTCCACCCCGTCGAGCATGCCGGTGCTGACGTAGAGCGGCCACAGCGACTTCACGTCGATGCCGTGGGGCTCCCACTCGACCTCGAGGGCCTCGGTGATGCCCCGCACGGCGAACTTGGTGGCGGAGCGCGTGGCCATGTCGGGGGTGCCATAGATGGCGGAGGCCGAGCAGAGGTTGACCACCTGGTCGCGGGATTGTTTGAGGTAGGGCAGGGCGGCGCGGCAGCCGAAGAGGGCGCCTTTGAGGTCGACGTCCACAAGTGCGCCGTCCTGCTTGTAGGAGCCCTCCGCGAACGGGGTGCCGTATAGGATGCCGGCGTTGTTGACCAGCACGTCGAGGGAGCCCGCCTCGGCGACGAAGTCCGCCAGCACGGATTCCCACTGCTCGGGGTTTGTCACATCCAGCGTGCCGACGACCGCGTTCTCCCGCCCCGCAGCCCACGCCTCGTCGCTGGAGACGTCGTAGACCCCGACGGTTCAACCGCGGTTGAGGAGGATTTCTGCGGTGGCGCGGTCGATGCCGCGGCCTGCGCCGGGGATGAGGACGGTTTTGGTGGTGTCAGTTGTCGTGGTAGCGAGCCTATTAGTTCGCGGGGCGCGTTCTAGGGGTGGCTGGATTCTTTGGGCAGACAGACCCGCGCGGGTAGGTGGGTGGGGAATGCTAAGTGACTACAACCGGCGAGATCAGTCTGCGAGGTTCATCGAGTTGGCATAACTGTCTCTTACCAGCGGCATCTGGTGCAAGATGCCCGGCCTGGTAGCGCGGCCGGGTAGGGGTGCGCGGGGACTTCGAGCACCACGCGATCGTGCACTACATGTTTCCAGCGCCCGCTTGACTCGATGAACGATTGAAATCACGAATCCTCTAAGCCGGGCAACCGAATTTTCCGGACTCGCTCAGCTGCCCTTTTCCTGCTCGGGTTGCTTGCCGGTCTCACTTCGTGGGGTTGTAGGGGTCGGCGGCCGATGCTGTGCACCCGCCATCCGTCCAATTCAAACGGGTCTTTCCCTTCCGGCGTCAACACATCCTCACAGCGCTCTAAGGTTAAGCAGAGGATATCTTGCACATCGGTTGGATTCCCGACCACGACGAACGTTTCGCCCAAATCTGGAACTAACTTAATTGTTACTAGTTCGGGTGAACTAATGATGGGTTGGCTGCTCACGGATCGACCCATCATCAGGTTCAATGCAGCATCAAAATCTCGATACCAGTAGGGTGCCGTACCTGGTACGACTAGAGCTTCAAGTATTTTCTTATCGTAGACACCAGCCGAGATCCCTAAAGAGCATTCGATAAAACTCAAGGCCGCCTTAAAAATAGCCGTCTGACCCGCCGCGTCGATTTTGTTCCATACATCTTCAGTACGGACCTTGATGACGTGTGTGCCCCAAAGGGGCGTATCGGAAAGCAGCGCTAGTGCATCCGCGGGAGGGGCAACTGTTACCCAGGGAAGGGCTACTGCTTTGACGTCTTTGTCCCCGCTAATTAATAGGTCGGCTTGGCCGTCCTCGTATAGGGCGAATAGATAGTTGTCGTCCGGATCTCTGCACACCAGTGGTAGGTCTGAGGGGGGACGATCAGGTACCTCGATCCCGGCCAAGACTATCGCATCGATTAGCTTTAAACCCTGCTCAACGGTGAACCAACGACGGAACTTGTCGCGCTCCATGACGGCCTCTAACTCATCTAAGAGGTGCGCGGAGTATAAAAGTTCAAGTTCGCCGCTAAGGCATGCCCCAGTAAGGGTCATTTCATCTGGCCGAGAAGAAATTAAGTCTGTAATAAACACATTGACATCGACGACGACCCTAATCTTCTTGTGCGGCACGAGGATTCCAAGTTGGATAGTTAGGAAGTAGCAGCGACGTTAGAGCGGTGCTTCTTTTCAGCACGCATTCTGGAAACCTCAGAAGTCACCACACTCATGGCCGCATCGGTGTCAGCCAGCCCACTCTGGGCAGAAATAGAACTGAGCAGTGCTCGATAGGCCTCAAGGGCTAGCTCTCGGTCGGTAGGGATCGCAGACGAAGGTACCGATTCCCCTAAGGATTGTATTAGTCGCTGACGTGCCTCACTTCTCCTAGAACCCATGGATGCCACCTCCTATTGACGGGACGTGGCACAAGGATACCTTGTATGCCCGGCATTCGTAAGTAGGGCGAGTGGGAGCTTTTCGGCTACCGAGAACGAGGCGCCCCAGAATTAACGGGGTCGGGGACTTGAGAAGTGTTCGCGGGCACACAGAGAACTAGGCAAGCTGGTACAACTACTCGCTGCGGAGCCTGATCCACCACCAAACACCACCCTTTGGCCTGGTTCAGTTGCCGTGCTTGTGTAAGAGCGCCAGTTGTGATCAGTGCCGCTGTTCGAAGCGGTATGCATAGGCCGTCATCCATTAGACCACCTTCTGCGCAGGCATCCTTCACATGCTTCGGCCCTGCTCGAAAGGTATTGGGGTGCGGACCAGTCCGCTCACCAGCTGCGACGAGCAGGAAAGAAAGCGAGTTCATCTTCGGGGTGCTGATTGCTTAAGCGTGCTATAAGGGCTACCTACAAGCCTGCGCAACGGCTCGATCACCGTGCCGCAGACCTGGAGCGCAGGGTGCCGCAGGAGAACGTGGTTTACTTCCTCCAGGGCACGAATCTGCGTTCCGAGCTTGAAAAATTGCGTGCGCTTCTCAAATGGTGGAAAGTCCTTTTTCGCGAGTCCAGTTCCAGCGTTGGCCGAGCTGGTCAGTAAAAGAAAGCTCTTCGATTGTGTGTGTTCGGGCCTTCAGGAGAGGCTGAAAGTCGTGCAGCTGGTTCACCAACTCGGGATAGTCCAGCTTCGGAGATCCATCCACAGCCCGATTACTCTCTAAAAAGTAATTCCCCGGCGGCAGTGTGGCGATGCGCGCCCCTACTGGTCCCGTATTAGCGCTGCACCGTACAAGGACATTATAAAAAACAGATGTTTCTGGACCAGTATTGGAGAGAATTACGCCCCACCTATCAATGTTTTCACTCGAGTTTATGACCCACCATGCTCTCATGCTGCCGGCGATACGTCTCTGGTCGCGCAATTCTTCCCGCCGTTCCGATTCGCGGGCGTGTTGCTCGGCTTGTTCTGCTGACTCGAGCGCCAAGCGGTTGGATTCATGAACATGCTCTGCTGATTCGTCCGCAGTTCTTTAAGCCACTTCGTTCGCTTGTCTAGCAATACGCAAGGCTTGACACGATGCAAAGGCCGCGAGGACAGATCCCACCGCCGCAATAAACTGAATAACGAGGTCAAGCCTTTCCATCACGCAGTCCTTCCACGATACGAACAGTCTCCACAGCGACCCGCGTCACCTTCGCGATCAAGTCCACAATATAGTGTGGGTTGCCGACTTCGTCACCCCAATCGTTCGGGTCGTTGACAATTCCGGAAGCCTTGTCCTTCTTGACCTGATACCGGTCCACAATCCAGCCCAGCGCACTGCGCGACCCGAGCATGTACTCCCCGGCCTCGGCAGGGATGTCCGAGACGGTGACGTAAGAGTTGTACCTCAGTGTGGTCACGTCGTTAATTTTCTTGCCCGTTTCCGGGTCGACGGTTTTCGCCCACGCCATTTTGGTTACTCGCCACGTCTCGCGGTCCGTCTCATCTCCCTTGACAGTGATCGTGACTGGCCACGGCTCAACATCCTCGTACCCCACGTGCAGCTTCATGAGTTCGCGGCCGGCGGCGGCGAACTTGTCGAACTCCTCGCGCGTGGCAGGCGTCTCGATGTGGGGGAGCATTTTCTTCAGGTCTGCCGCATACGCCCCCCGGTAGGCGGGGTCGTGGAGCTTGCCGTAGACAAAGTGGAAGATGTCATCCCCGGTGATGTCGGATCCCAGGGCTTCGCGGTAGATCATCTTGATCTCGTCGGTGACGTTGTCCACACGTACGTATCCATCGACGACCTCGCTGATCTCGCCGTACTCGCTCAGCTCAGGGGCCTTCGTGACGACGCTCCTTTCACCGAACAGACCCCCATCAGCGTCGATAGGTGCCCAGGTGAAGCGGGGGAAGAATTGTACGGGGTCCATGAACAAACCCAGATTTGGAAGAATGTCAAGTCCAAGGACTGAGAACGGGGTTCGATGAGAAGCCGCACAGACTCCTACGCCAATGTTCCTATGGTTCGGAGTTGGGAACATTGATGGGAGCTGATACTGGCGGTGGTTGAACTGCCTATCATAAAACACTTTCTGGGCATTGAATGGGCGATAAAGCGAAGTCGTTATCGTGCCTTCAGTTGAGACGGGCTTTCCCCGCCCGAGGTCAGCCTCCAGGCTAGATGACCACTTGCTACTGCGCGGATCAGCATATTGCGGATTGGCTTTCAAGAAATCATTTGCTTTCTCATCATTACCGATTGCGCTGAGCGCATTTACGTAGGACTTTCGAAGAACCTTGATTTGGTCGTCCAGCTTCATTGAGGAATAGGAGTAGGTCCACGCATCACGGTTAGTCTGAAGACCAGCGGAGAAAGCCTCAAAAAACTTCATTGCTGAGCCCTTCTTTTCGCCGACCACAGGCCATGTGCCGAAGTCTTCGCTGCGTTGGTTCAACCAGTCGCCGGAATCGTTCGGCTCAATCGACTGCCATTCGATGTTTTCCAGGGTGCTTCGGCTGACGATTTCGAGCTTTTCCTCGGCGCTGAGGTAGTCGCCGATGTCGCGGTAGTGCAGAGCGAACCCGGAACGCTGCGGGTCTTTGATGCCGACGGTGATGGCAATGGTGCTGCGTGAGCCCGCTCCGAACACCTTGCCGCCTTCTTTGCGTGACTGCTCACCAGCAGTGCGCTGGTTGCCCCGGAGATTGAACACGTACATGTCGGTGAAGTCGTTCTCCATCGACAAGCGAACGCCGTCACCGGTGTTGCCGTCAATCCAGCCGCCGTTGGAGACAAATGCAACGATTCCCTGGTCACCGATCCGGTCCGTGGCCCAGCGGAAGGCGCGCAGGTAGGAGTCGTACAGCGAGTTCTTATTCGTTGCGGTGGACAGGGCCGCATACGTTTCAGCGATGCGCTTGTCCAAGCTGGGGTACTTCAGGTTGGCGTTGAGGTCGTTGGCGCTAGTCTGACCAGCGGAATACGGTGGGTTGCCGATGACCACGTTGATCCGCGCCTTCTTCTGCCGCTCGATCGAGGCGTTGTTCTCCCGGAAAATGTTCAGGTCCGGGATGTCGCCGTCCTCGTGGATCTGGAAGGTATCCGCGAGGGCTATGCCACTAAACGGCACGTAGTCGGGCTCGGGCTCGCCACGGCGCAGCGCTTCCTCTGCTTGCAGGGCGTTATAGGTAGTCTCGATGTTGACCGCGGAGACGTAGTAGGCCAGCAGCATGATCTCGGTGGCGAAAAGCTCACTCGCGTACTTCCGCGCCATGTCCTCCGGTTTGATGAGCCCCGACTGCAGCAGCCTGACCATGAACGTCGAGGTTCCGGCGAAGGGGTCGAGGATGGTCACGCCTTCGTCGCTAAGCCCGCGGCCAAAGTGCTCAAGTGAGGCGTCATTCGCCGCGCGCAGGATGAAGTCCACGATTTCCACGGGGGTGTAGACGATGCCAAGTGCCTCGGCCTGCTTCTTGAATGCCTTGCGGAAGAAGCGTTCGTAGAGTTCCTTGATCACCTGCTGCTTGCCGGAGGCCGAAGTCACCGCGGCGGCGCGCAGTCGCACCGACTCGTAGAACTTGTCCAGCTTCTCCGTCTCCGCGTCGAGGTGGTTGTTCGCCATCGCGTCGATCATGCGTTGCATGACTTTCGAGACGGGGTTATGGGCGGCGAAGTCGTATTCCGCAAACAGCGCGTTGAACACCGGGGCGGTGATCAGGTGCTGGGAGAGCATCTCCACGGCCGATTCGGGTGTGATCGAGTCGTTGAGGTTGTTGCGCAGGCCATCAACAAACGCGTCGAACTCTCGGCGCAGCGTCGGGTTGGCGTTGGTCAGGATTGCGTTGATGCGCGTGATCTGGGCCTGGGCGATCTCCGCGACGTCGTCGGCCCAGTCCTCCCAGTATGTGCGGGTGCCGACCTTGTCCACAATCTTGACGTACATTGCTTCCTGCCACTGCTCCAGGGAGAACAGGGCGAGGGTTTGGGAGGAAAGTTCATCTTCCCGCTCTGCCGGCGGGTCGGTGCGGTCGCCAGAGTTTTCGTCGAGCTTCTTGGAGGGGTCGTCGACGTGTACGACATCGATGGGTAGGGCGTCGGGCTTGCCCTCGTTGAGCGAGACTGCATTAACCACGGCGTTGAAGCGGTCGTCGTGGGCGCGCAGCGCGTTGAGGATCTGCCAGACTACCTTGAACCGCGTGTTGTCGTTGAGCGCCTCCGACGGGGACTTCCCCGGGGGCACGGCCACCGGCAGGATGATGTAGCCGTAGTCCTTGCCTTCCGACTTGCGCATCACGCGGCCGACGGACTGGACGACGTCGACCATGGAATTGCGGGGGTTGAAGAAGATGACGGAGTCGAGCGCGGGGACGTCCACACCTTCTGAGAGGCAGCGGGCGTTGGTGAGCACGCGGGTTTCGGTACCGGTGAAGGAGGACTCCAACCAGGAAATGCGGTTGTTGCGGGCCAGGGCGTTCATGGAGCCGTCGACATGCTGCGCTTCCACATCGAGCTCAAGGTTGAGCTCCGAGATATCGCCTACCGCCGATGCCTCGCGCAACGACTGCTGGTAGTTTGCAATCAGCGCCGGGTAGGTCTCGGCGATCTGTTTTGAGGTCTTGATGTCCTTAGCAAAGGCTACCGAGCGGCGCATGGGATCAGCACCGTGCTCGAAGCCCGACTTGGTTCCCTGCTCCTTGCCGGAACGCTTGGCAAGGCCGTTCCACGCGCCGATCATGGCAGAGGCGAGCGAAAGGTTAATCTCCTGATCGCCCCGGGCGAGGGTGTCCGCCGCGATGTCCTCATCCACCGTCATAACCAGCACCTTGTAGTCGGTGAGAAGGCCCGCCTCCACCGCTTCGCCAAAGCCGAGGCGGTGGAACTCCGGCCCGAAGATTGCCTCGTCGTCCATGGATGCGACCTCGGCGGAGTGCTCGGCGGCCTTGCCCTTGACGGCGTCGTCGAAAAGCCGCGGAGTGGCGGTCATGTACAGCCGCTTGTCAGCCCTGATGTAGTCGGCGTCGTGCACCTTGGTGAAGTTCGAGGCCTCCTCGCCGGCGAGGGTCACACCGGTGGTGCGGTGCGCTTCATCGCAGATGACGATGTCGAATTCGTCGAGGCCGCTTGCCTGGGCGTCATGAATCGCAGGCAGCGACTGATACGTGGAGAAAATGACGTGCAAACCGCTGCTGCGCTTGCCGGAGCTCATCCGGGATGCAATCTCGGCACCGTTGGTGGAGACGGGGACTTCAAGGTCGTAGGAGGCGATGTCCTCGGCTTTCTTTGACACCTTCGAATCCGAGCACACCGCAACAGAGCGCAGGTCCAGGCGTGCCTGCGCCGTCCATTCCTTCAGCGTCTGCGAGAGCAAAGAAATCGATGGCACGAGAAAGAGCACGCACGCCTTGCCACCATTGTTCTCAGCAACCTGCTCGGCCAGGCGCAACGCGGTGAAGGTCTTGCCGGTGCCGCACGCCATGATCAGCTTGCCACGGTCTGAGGTTTCAAACCCCTCGATGGCTTTCTCAATCGCCGTCTGCTGATGAGGACGCGGCGAAAAGGTCTCCTTGCGGGAGAGGTTAACCTGAATTTCTGAGCCAGGAAAGGCGACGTCCCAGTCGATGGGGGATTGGGAGATATCGGCCAAACCGATGCGGCTAGTCGGGATGACCTGATTCTCTAAAGCCTTCTCGGCGTTGGCGGACCACTTGTCAGTGGTGGAGATGACGATGCGGTTGGCGAAGGATTCCGGGCCATTCTCAGTGGAGAAACTGTGGCCGGAGGCCTCGAAGAAGGAGTCCAGGTGGCTCTTCTGCAGGTAAGTGGATTCCTTGTAGAACTTGCACTGAATGGCCGCCCAGCGACCGTCCTCACGCCGACGGGCTACCAGATCGATGCCGGTGTCCGCGTTGCCTCCGTTGTAGCGCCAATCCACCCAGCGGCAAACCTCGTCGTACTCGTTGGCCATGACCGGATCGAAACGGAAGAAGTTCACCATGAGCTTCTCGAATGCGGAACCGTACTTGCCCGCGGGTTGGTTCTCCCGCAGCTGATCCATGACCTGAGCGAACGAAGACATGTGGGACATTATGGCCTATGTCTTTGAGCATTGCTGGTCTTTGTAGTGCGATTCGGGGTGTCGAGAGTGCCTACCCGCCGCCTCGCCCCGAAACTAGCTCGAGCATGGAAACAAGAAAACGCTTGCCCATGAGTGTCGCGCGCGGTCTACGCCGACGGCGATGACGTGAGAGCGCCATACTTGGATCCGGCCGGGCATCGAAGAAGTAGTTGTGAGGCGCCGCGACATGGCACCTCTCCTCTCATGCTCCCGGGAACAGAGATCCAGCCCGCTCTCGACTGCGGTCGAGGCGGGCTGAACGATTGGTCCTAAGATAGCACCCGCCCGATAGGAATGAAACCTCCTATTATTGCGGGATCCGCTGCCACCCCGTCGACCCCGACACCACATCAACCCCCAGCGCACGGGCCACGGTCTCCGCCGCCTCATCGCCGGCAGGATAGGAGCAATAACAGGTCTCCACCTTCGGCCACTTTTCCCGGGCTGCCGCGAGCGCCGAGCACAGCATATCCATCCCGTGGCCTTGGCGCCGGTGCTCCGGCAGTACGTAGACCAGCCCGAGCTCGCAGACCTCCTCGGCGTCGGAATCGTAGTGGACCACCTCGCACAAACCGACCGCGCGGCCATCGTCATCCCGGGCTAGCGCGGTGAGTTGGGTGCCGCCGCGGTCGTTCAGCCGGGCGTGGGCGTCGCGCAGTCGTGCGGCGTCCCAGGTCACGGTGTCGAGGGTGAGCTCGCCGCGGGGGTAGTGGGCAGAAGACGAGGTGAGGATGTGCTGGAGGGAGAGGGTGTCGTCACGCGAGAACGCCATGCCCTCAACCACGTCGCAGGTGCCGGCGGGGAGGTCTGCTACGGGGAACATGCCCTGGGCCTCGACGTAGGCGGGGGAGTAGCCGGAGAGCTCGACCGCTGGTGGGGCGGGGGCGCCGACCGCGTGGGTGACCCAGAGGTGGCGGATGGGGCGGGTGAGGCGGTTGGATAAGGCGTCGATAAGCGAAAGAGCTCCTTCCCAGGGCTCGCGCGGGGCCTCCTCGCCGGGCAGCGGCGCGATTGCGGCGTCCAGGGTGACGTTGGCCTCGATGACACCGGTGTCTTCGAGTAGCGGCAGGGAGACGAACACCCAGGCGTGGACGTCGTAGAGATCCTCCTGCGTGAGCACGGGATAGCCGAGCGGACCTAGCGGGCGCGGGGCGTGGCGGCCCGCGAGCGCGAAGAGGTACGAGCTCGACTCGGCCGAGCCCTCCAGGCGCTTGGCCACGTGCGACGCCGTCACCCCGGAGGCGGCAAGGCCCGTGATGTCCTGCACGGCCAGCGTCGCCGAGAACGCATACGCCGCGACCGCCTCGTCGCTGGCGGCGATAAGCGGAGAGAGCACTAGCTGCCGCTGACCGCCTTGGCCGCCACGTCCGCGAACTCCTGCCACTGCGCGGCCTGCTCGCGCAGCTGCTCCGCCTTTTTCTCGTTGCCCTTCGCCGCGGCCTCCTCGGCCTGCTTGGTCAGGTCGTCCGCCTTGGCCTGGAACTGGTTGACCTTCTTCTGCGCCGCAGGGTCGTGGGCGCGCCAACGCGACTCCTCGGCATCCGCCACGCGCTTTTCCAGCGCGGCGATCTTATCCTCGTACTCGCGCACCTGGCCGCGCGGGACGAACCCGATCTCCTCCCACTTATCCTGCAGCTCGCGCAGCTTCGACTTCGCCGCGCCCAGACCCTTGGCCGGATCAATCTGGGAGTCGTACTCCGCAATCAGCGCGTCCTTCGCCGCGGCGTTGGCCTCGAATTCGCGGTCGCGCTCGGCGTTGACGGCATCTCGGGCGTTAAAGAAGTGGTCCTGGGCGGCGCGGAACTGTGCCCACAGCTTGTCGTCCACGTCGCGCGGGGCGCGGCCGGCAGCCTTCCACTCGTCCATCAAATCGCGGTAGGCCCGCGCGGTCTCGTTCCACTCGGTGGAGTCCTTCAACGCCTCTGCGCGGGCGACAAGATCCTCCTTCGCCTTCTTCGCCGCGGCCCGGCCGCGGTCCAGCTCGGCGAAGTGCGCGCCCCGGCGACGGTTGAAACCGTCGCGTGCGCGGGAGTAGCGCTTCCACAGCTCGTCATCCGTCTTGCGATCGATGCCGCGGATGGTGCGCCACTCCTCCAAGATCTCGCGGATGCGATCACCCGCGGCCTTCCACTGGGTCGAGTTCTCCGCCAGGTCCTCGGCTTCCGCGGCGAGCGCCTCCTTGCGCGCGATCGCTTCTTCACGCTTGCGCTGCTTCGCCTCGTTGGCGGCCTCGCGGGCCTTGGTGGAGTTGTCGATGATGGCGTCGAGTCGCTTGTCCACGGCATCCAGGTCGCCGATCACGGCCTGCTCGTCGAGGGTGTCCTTGATGTTCTGGGCCTGCGTTTTCAGGGAGTCGGCGTCCTCCGGGTGGGTCGACAGGCGGGTTTCCAGCAGCGCGACCTCGGTGACCAGGTCGTCGAAGCGCTGGCCGTAGTGGGCGAGGCCCTCCTCTGGGGTGCCGGCCTGCCAGTTGGCGATGGCGCGCTCGGTGCCCTTAAAGGTGAGGTAGACGGTGCCGTCCTCGGCGATGCGGCCGAACGTCGACGGGTCCGCCTTCGTCGGTGTCGGCTTCGGCGTCGCCGGGGCGGGCGCGGCCTTCCTCTTGGCAAGAGCGCCCGGGGTGGGGATACGGGGGCCCGGTGCCGGGGTGGAGTTCTGCGTCATCGTGGAAGGTCCTTTCTTGCGTCTACTTTGCCGCGCGGCACGGCTGCCTGAGCGTTTCCTGGTTGGTCAGTGTAGTGCGGTTGGTGGGGTTGCGGGTGGTAACGGGTGGAGGTAGTGGAGTGTCGGCTGCCAATGTCGTCGACGCCATGCAGGAGGGCAAAGCGATCACCGTGGCGCCAATTGACCAACTGATGACGACCCAGGAGACAGCCAACTTCCTCGGAATAAGCCGACCCACCCTGGTGAAGCTCCTCGAGGAAGGGGAGATCGCCTTTGAGCGGACGACAGGGGGACGGCACCGAAAGGTTTGGCTCGCAGACGCGATTGGGTATCAGGAGCGCAAGCGGATTCAGCGCCGAACGGCGCTCCGGGATCTCACATCCGAGGCCGCTGCTCTAGGACTGTACGACGCTGACTCGGAGAACTACCGTGAAGCTCTTACATAGGCTGGCGCCCCTGTCTCAGACAGGTGCGGCGGATTTTGGATTGAAGACGTGACGGCTTCCATTCGTCTGTAGAACTGACATTGAGGGGTGCGGATTCTGGGCAGTATGTGCGTCATGCTTGCCCTTCCGGTCTTAGCCGGTCAGGGCGAGAAAGCTAGGGTAGAGCCCGTGACCGCCCCCAATCTGCTCATCCTCCCCGGTTCACCGGCCCTAGTTCGAGAACTTTCCCCAGCGCACGGCCCTTCGCGCCGCCTTGCGGAAACCATCCGGCGCACGGTTGCGGGCTACCCGCCGCGCCCGATCCACATCGTCGGCAGCCGGGATAAGCGCTGGTACACCGCACACACCGGATCTTTCGCCGCGTGGGGAGCCCCGCAGGTCACGCTCAAGGGTGGCAACTACCTGCCGGAGCTCGTCGCCCGCTACGCGGTCGAGGATCCGGACGTCGCCGACTCACGCGAACACCTGCAGCCTATTGACACCGATGCGCTGACGGTCGTTGTCGTCGACGGCCCGGCGGGGCTGACCGAGTGCGCCCCGCTCGCGCTCGTGGAGGGGGCGACGGAGGCCCACGAGGGGCTCAAAGAGTTCCTCGGCGGTGGGGAGTTTCCGGGGTCGTTGGAAGGGGTCGTCGAGAAGCAGCTGTGGCTCGAGCTTGCGGCGTTGGAGGCGGACAAGCGCCTGGTGGATACCGATGATTCGCTGGGCGTGGGGGCGTATGTGGCGGAGTGGACGTTGTGAGTAGTAAGCAAGAGAACACCTGTTCTATAAATTGGTCGGGGATGTCCTTCGCCAATGCATAATGTGTGGCAAGGTAAGACGTAGTGGTGAAGGAGGAGAATATGACTGTACCGGCGATGCAACGGTTGACCCCCGAGCAGGCGGAGCGTGAGCTGGCCCAACTTGAGGCGTCGGTCGACGGTGGGATTCAAAGATTTGAGCAGCGCGCATACCGCTATGAGCTCTCCCCTCGTGAACGAGGGGTGTGGGAGCGAATCAGCGAGTTGAGATGGCTTCTCGGTCGTGAGTGAGCACGGCGAAGCGAGTCTGGAAAAACTCGTTGATAAGTTCGTCGGCGATCTCACTAGGTCGCTGAATGCCTTTGCGGGGGAGTGCCCGCCATTTAAAACGACTGTGGTGAATTCGTCCCAGACTCGCGAGTTAGTCAACATCCGGTTCGATCAAAGCGAGGAAGCGCCGGGCGCGCTGTTACTGAAATCCCGCGGGCAGGGCGTATTGAGCTTGGCGGTGACAATCGGCTGTACGTGGGATTCCGCTAGTCGGTTCCTCGCCGTAGAGAAGTCCTCATTTGCGGTTCATCCTTACGATGAAGTGACGAAGGAGCCCCTATTCCGTGTCGAGTACGTAAGGGGCTCAAATAAATATCGACCCAGCTCGCATTTTCACGTACATGCGCACCGGGATGAATTTACCCATCTCATGAGCTTCGCCGCAAAGGTGGACGTGGAGAAACAGGGCAAGCTTGAAGACTACTTTAAAAAAGGCAAAAAGCTGTCCTCGTTCCACTTTCCCACCGGGGGCCATAGGTTTCGGCCGTGCATGGAAGACATCCTTGAGGTCCTGCGTGTCGAATTTGACCTGGATGTCAAAAACGGTGCTTGGGCAAATCAGCTCAAGCGGGCGAGGGAAGATTGGCGCAAGATTCAAACCGCTGCGGTTGTGCGCGACTGTCCCGAGGTGGCACTGAAGGTGCTTGTGGAGGAGTACGGTATGCCCGCCCCGACAGGGTGGGCGTGCCCAGAAACGGACGTGGCAAAGCTGACAAGGAGTTAGCCCCGCTAGGCTACTAACCGTGATCCGCCCCATCGCCGTCGTCGGCCCCACCGCCTCCGGCAAGTCAGCCCTCGGCATCAGCCTCGCACAAGAGCTCGGCGGGGAAGTGGTCAACGTCGATTCCATGCAGCTCTACCGGGGAATGGACATCGGCACGGCGAAGCTCCCACCCGCCGAGCGCGGCGGCATTCCGCACCACCTGCTCGACATTTGGCCGGTGACCAAGACGGCCTCGGTGGCCGAGTACCAGTCCCTCGCGGTCGCCACGGTTCAAGACATCATGGCGCGCGGCAAGGTCCCCGTGCTCGTCGGCGGTTCCATGCTCTACGTGCAATCGCTTATCGACGCCTTCGCCTTCCCCCCGACCGACCCCGCCGTCCGCGCGAAGTACGAGGCCCGCCTTGCCGAGATCGGAGTCGACGCCCTGCACGCGGAGCTGGCACAGGTGGACCCGGCCGCCGCAGCGGTGATCGAGGACAAGGACCCGCGGCGCACTGTGCGCGCACTCGAGGTCATCGAGCTCACGGGCAAGCCCTTTGCCGCCTCCCAGCCGCCGAAGGACGCCCCGCCGCGCTGGGGCACCCGCATCCTGGGGCTGCGCACAGATCCGGACTGGCTCAATCCCCGCATCGCGCTGCGCGCGCAGCTGATGTTCGCCCACGGCTTCATCGACGAGGTGCGCGGGCTGGTCGGCGAGGGCCTGGTCGCAGACTCCACCGCGGGCCGTGCCATCGGGTATGCGCAGGTGCTGGGCCTGCTGGCCGGGGAGATGGACGAGGCCGAGGCGCTGGAGAAGACGATCACCGGGACGCGGCGCTACGTGCGACGGCAGCGCTCGTGGTTCAACCGCGACCCCCGCATCACCTGGCTGGACGCGGCTGACGAGTCCGTAGCCGATGCGGCGCTAGACTCGCTGGGGTGAATATCGAGTTTCTCAAAGCACACGGCACCGAGAACGACTTCGTGGTCATCGTCGACCCCGAGGACTCCCTGTCGCTCAGTGAGGCCCAGGTCGCTGCGCTGTGCGACCGCCGCGCGGGCATCGGCGGCGACGGCCTGCTGCGCGTGGTCGAGCGCGACGGGCGCTGGTTCATGGACTACCGCAACGCCGACGGCTCGATCGCGGAGATGTGCGGCAATGGGGTGCGCGTCTTCGCCCACGTCCTCGTGGCCGAGGGGTTGGTCACCGAGCGCGAATTCGACGTGGACACACGGGCAGGGCTCAAGCACATCGAGGTACTCGAGGCCGACTCCTTCGGGGCGCGCGTGCGCGTTGGCATGGGGTCGGTCGAGGTCACCGGCGTATCCACCGCGCGGATGGGGTCCTTTGCCTTCGCCGGGCTCGGCGTGGACGTGGGCAACCCGCACCTGGCGGCCGTCGTTCCCGGCCTCTCCGCGGAGGAGCTTTCCTCGATGCGTTTTGAACAGCCCGCCTTTGACCACGACTTCTTTCCCGACGGCGTCAACGTTGAGGTGCTCACCGAGCTCGCTGAGGGTCAGGTGCACATGCGCGTGTGGGAGCGCGGCGTCGGAGAGACACGTTCCTGCGGCACCGGTACCGTCGCTGCGGCGCGCGCCGCGCTTGCGGACGCCGGGATCGAGAACGGCACCGTCACCGTCAACGTTCCCGGCGGCGCCATCGAGGTGGAGCTTGCCGACGGCGAGGCGCTCATGACTGGGCCATCGCGCATTGTCGCCCGGGGGACTGTGACGCTTCCGGTCTAGGAACAAGCGGCTAACCAGGTCCGATCTCCCGCGCTACCCGGCGCGCGTCTTGCCAGGAGGCAACGAGGGAAAGGGCTCGCTCATCAGCCACGGCGACGAGGCGTTCTAGCTGCGGCCGGTCGAGATCGGGGGAGGCTAAGAGGGTATCGACACGCGCGATGAAGCGGCGCGCCGCCTCCGCGCGGAGGTGGAAGTCCTGGATCACGGGATCGGTGGTACCCATGTCGGCCAGCGCGGGGAAGTACAGCGTTCGGGCGGCGATGGCGTCGGTGGAGGTGCCGGTGAGGAGGTCGTCGAAAAGCGAGAGCGTCTCCGCGATGTCGTCGCGCGAGATCGCCAGGGAGGCGCGCAGGGAGGCGACCTCGGGGCTGACGTCGACGCGGTGGGCAAGTGTGAGCACCGCCGCGGCCAGCGCGAGCGCCAAGATGAGGCCCGGGAGCTTGAGCGCAAACGTCAAGGCGACGGCCGCGGCGATGACGAGGCCGGCGGCGAGCGCTCGGACGAGGTCCCGGTTCGCGGCGTTCATGGCTCCCTAATGGCCCCCGCAACCGCAGGAGTCGCCGCACCCCCCGCAGCCGCCGCCGGCGGGGGCGGGAATGGAGCCGGTGAGCACCGCGGTGCCTGCGATGACGGAGTTGCGCTGCGGCAACTCGCCGTCGGGCAGGCACACCTCGAACGGGAAGGCGCCGTCGACTGAAACGTGGATGAAGCGCTGCCCGGTGAGCTCGGAGGTGCGGTACTCGGCCTCGAGCACGCGGGCGGAGAAGCGCGCCCCCGCGTCGGGCGAGGTGGCAGCCGAGGAGGCGACAGCCGCGGCACCGGGGGAGTCGATTTCGCCGACGACGCGCCCGGGATGGGCGGCGTGGAAGGCCTCGATGCCGGCGAAGCGCTCAACGTGCAGCGCAAGCGCGGCGATACCCAGCTCCTGCCAGGTCAGCGTGGGGGAATCCACGAGCAGGGGGCCCTGCGCGAGGTTGAGGGTGACGGTGGTGATGACGCGGCCGTGGGGGTCTACGATATCGACGAGGGCGACAACGTCATCGAGCATGGTGACGTGCCCGAATGCGCGCGTGAGCGTGTCAAAGCCGGCGAAGGTGGCATACGGCTCGACGGCCAAGATATTGAGCCGCGCCCCGGAGGCGTCGGCGTATTGCACAAGCTGGCCGCCGCGGACCTCGCCTGTGACGTCGAGCCGGCCGGAGGCAATCGCCGCCTCAACGGCGTCTTGCCACTGCGCAAATCCCAAGCCGATGCTGGAGAGGTCCTTCTCTACGGTCTCGCTCATGGGCCGCATCCTACCCCCGCGCAATTGAAGGGAAGAATTCCACCGCGCGCAGCGTTGCACTGATCACCCTGATACGCAGGGACTGGCTAGACTAAGGACTCAATGACACAAACGACACACGCTGATAGCACCGAGATGACTCACGACGAGCTGCTCGCCAGAGCGTTTCGGCATAACGCGCCGCAACCTCAGCCGAAGGCGGCCGAGGAACCCACCACCGGCGCCCTCGACTTGGAGGAACGCAACTCGTTTCGCCGGGTCAACCTGGCCACGGAGCTCCACTCCGAGGACCAGGCGGAAGGCTTCGAGGTTGAGTACCGCAAGCTGCGCCTCGAACAGGTCATCCTCGTCGGCGCGTGGACCGACGGGACGACCGCGGAGATGGAGGCCAACATGGCCGAGCTCGCCGCCCTCGCGGAGACCGCCGGGGCGGACGTGATCGACGTGCTCTACCAAAAGCGCGACAAGCCGGACCCGGGCACCTACATCGGCTCCGGAAAGGTCAAGGAGCTGCGCGAGATTGTGATGGCCTCCGGGGCCGACACCGTCGTCTTCGACGGCGAGCTCTCCCCGGGCCAGATGGTCGCGCTCGAGGAGGCGCTCAAGGTCAAGGTGATCGACCGGACCATGCTCATCCTCGACATCTTCGCCCAGCACGCGAAGAGCAAGGAGGGCAAGGCGCAGGTCAGCCTCGCGCAGATGGAATACCTCTACACCCGCACCCGTGGCTGGGGCGGTAACCTCTCGCGCCAGGCGGGCGGCCGGGCCGGCTCGAACGGCGGCGTGGGCCTGCGCGGCCCCGGTGAGACCCGCATCGAGGCGGACCGGCGCCGGCTGCGCACCGACATGGCGAAGCTGCGCCACGAGCTGCGCGCGATGAAGACGGCCCGCGAGGTCAAGCGAGCGCAGCGCCAGCGCTCCACGATCCCGAAGATCGCGATCGCCGGCTACACCAACGCCGGTAAGTCCTCGCTCATCAACGCGATGACGAACGCCGGCGTGCTCGTCGAGGACGCCTTGTTTGCCACACTCGACCCCTCCACCCGCAAGGCCCAGCTTGCGGACGGCCGCAACGTCGTGCTTACGGACACCGTCGGTTTCGTGCGCCACCTGCCCACCCAGCTCGTCGAGGCGTTCAAGTCGACACTGGAGGAGGTCACCGGCGCCGACCTGCTGCTCCACGTCGTCGACGGCTCGGACGCCTTCCCGCTCAAGCAGATCGAGGCCGTGAACCAGGTGCTCGCCGACGTCACGCGGGAGACAGGGGAGAGCGTTCCTCCGGAGATCGTCGTGGTGAACAAGATCGACCAGGCCGACCCCCTCGTGCTCGCCGAGCTGCGCCACGCCTTCGACGCGACCGGCTACGACGTCGTGTTCGTCTCCGCGCTCACCGGCGAGGGCATCTCCGAGCTCGAGAGCAAGATCGAGATGCACCTCAACAGCGTCGAGGCGCACGTGCAGATGCTCGTTCCCTTCACCCGCGGCGACGTGGTCAGCCGCGTCCACGAGGAGGGCACGGTGCGCAGCGAGTCTTACGAGGAAAACGGCACGCTTATCGACGTCCGATTGCCCCACGTCGTCGCAGAGCAATTCGCCGAATTCGTCGTGAGCTAGAGCCTGGCCGCCGCGGCACGGTCGACGATGACGTCGACCTTGTCGTGCCTTTGGATGATCGATCCCGGCCACTGCTCGCTCACCTCGCCGCGCACGATCGCCTCCACGGCCTCCGCCTTCGCCTCACCTGTGGCTAGGACGAGCAGGTGGCGTGCCCGCATGATCGTGCCCAGGCCCTGCGTGAGCGCCCGGCGCGGCACATCCTCCTCGCGCTCGAAGAAGCGGGCGTTGTCCGCCACCGTCCGGGGGTGCAAGTCCTGGACGTGGGTGAGGGAGTCGAACGAGTTGCCGGGCTCGTTAAACGCGATGTGACCGTTGGCGCCGACCCCGAGGATTTGGATGTCGACACCGCCTTCGGAGACGAGGAGCTCCTCGTAGTCGCGGCAGGCGGCCTCCGGGTCGGGGTGGGTGCCGTCGGGGGAGCGGACCGCGGAGTCGTCGATATCAATGTGCGAGGTGAACTCGCGGCGGATCGTGGCGTAGTAGGACTGCTCGTGCTCGCGTGGGAGGCCAATGTATTCGTCGAGAAGAAATGCCCGGCACTCGGCAAAGCTCAAGCCCTCCTCGCGATGCCGGCGGATGAGCTCGCGGTAGGTCGGCGTAGGGGTGGACCCGGTGGCCAGGCCAAGCGTGGCACCGTCGCGGACGTAGCCCTCCAGGATGTCGGCGGCGGTGGTGGCCACCTCCTCCGCGTTGGGGCGGATAACTATTTCCATGTTGTCCTTTCGGCTGTAGATCAGGTATCAGCACTGAAGACGGAGAGCTCGGCGCAGCCGGGGATTACGGCTCCGGCCGCGAGTTGTTGTCGTGCCCCACCAGGTAGCCTATGGTCCCGACAGTAGTAGCCCCGAGCTCGCTGTGTTCAGCGCGGCTGAGTGCCGACGGCGAGACCGAGGCGGGGCGGGTGTGAGAACCGATGCACACCCGCGCGTCCTTCTCGAGTTCGGCGATTGTCAGGCGTGGGACGTCTGCCTCGATCCTATCGATGGCACTGCGCAGCGGGGGTACAAGGGTCTCAGTGGGAAAGCACACCACGGGTCTCGGGAAGCGTCTCTTCTCAACGCTCGGGGGTGCCTGGCGGGGAATGGGGTGTCGTGGCGGTCCCAGCTCGAGATTTCTGAGCCTTCCATGCGGTAGAGGCGATGAGGAGCAGGAAGAGAACCAAAACGATTATTCGGGAAAACGTTGATGGGAAGAACACCGAGACGACGACACAAAAGATGATGGTGGGAATTCCGTAACGCCAGCTGTCTCTGTGCCTTTTCACGACCGCGAGGTAAGCCGTTCCGCCTATTCCGGCGAGGAGCGGGATCAATCCTAGGGCCAGTTGATCGCCCGGCGTCGTATTCCCTGGCTCGAAATGCGTTGACAAGAGAGTGCACCCCGAGAGGATGAGGATGTGGAAAACGGCTTGAATTAAAGTGGTGCGTTGACTCATGAAATCTCCCATTAGCAGTAGTCCGAGTAAACAGAAGGGTAGTCTGCCTGAACTCCTATTTTCAGGCCACGTCCAGTGGCGACGGCTGTGACTGCGCGGCCGCCCATCTCAATCAGGCTCGGTGCGCTGATGGCTGCGAGTACCAAGCCGATCGCTGAGCCCACGGGTCCTCCGAACGCGGTTGCTGCGGCTTCTAGGGCTGCTGCCAAAGCAACCGGCCCTACATCAGCCGCGGCTACGATGGCTGCCCCGGCACCAACGCGAAGATCTTCACGAGCGAAGCACACAGATGAGCCGTCGCGATAAGCGTACTCAACGAAAGCGGTCGAACTACCTGAACTCACGGGCGCACCCGACGTGGAACTGCTCAGGTTTACGGGCTTCCCGAGCACCGATTCATGCAGTCTTTCGAGGTCTCTGCTGCTAAATCCATATTAGCCCCCGAACGAGCGCACGCCATCGCGTTGCCACTTGGTGGGTACTTTCGTCGCCACCCGTATGGGGGGGGGTCGGTGATTGTGCGGCACCCTTGCGTAGGGTCTGCTGGAGACTCAAAAATGTCGGCGTTTTTTGGACCCCGTACGCCATCTAATATGTGTGACCATGACCAATACTTTCGGATGGGCCCTCCACGGGGACGGCCGCCGCGTGAGGCCGGGAGCCGTCGTCGCGCCGGAGGAGCGGCTGAGCTGGCCGCGCACGATCGGCATCGGCATGCAGCACGTTGTCGCCATGTTCGGGGCGACGCTGCTCGTGCCCACGCTCACCGGATTCCCGGTGAACACGACGCTGCTGTTCTCCGGGCTGGGCACCATGATCTTCCTCGCGCTGACCCGCAACCGGCTGCCCAGCTACCTCGGTTCGTCTTTTGCTTTCATCGCGCCGCTTGCGGCGTCGCAAAGCAGCGGCGTGGGCGCGCAGCTCGGCGGGGTCGTGGCCACGGGGCTTGCGCTCGTCGCGGTCGGCGCGCTCGTCTCAATGGCGGGCAAGACGCTTATCGACGCCACAATGCCACCCGTCGTCACCGGGGCCATCGTCGCGCTCATCGGGCTCAACCTCGCGCCGACCGCGGTGGCCAACTTCCAGGCCCAGCCGTGGATCGGGGCGGTTACCCTCGCGACGATCCTCGTGGTGACGGTGGCCACGCGCGGGATGGCCTCGCGCCTGTCCATCCTCATCGGCGTCGTTGTCGGGTGGGCCGCCGCCGCGCTGGGCGGCGGCGTGCCCGCTGAGGCGCGTGCGGCGATCTCCTCCGCCGACTGGGTCGGGTGGCCCACCTTCCATACCCCCGAGTTCCGGCTCGAAGCGGTCCTGGTAACCCTGCCGGTCATTGTGGTGCTCATCGCCGAAAACGTCGGCCACGTCAAAGCCGTGAGCGAGATGACCGGGCGAAACCTCGACGACGTCCAGGGCCGGGCGCTCATCGGCGACGGCATCGCCACCGCTCTGGCCGGCAGCTTCGGCGGCTCCGCGACGACGACGTACGCGGAAAACATCGGGGTGATGGCGGCGACAAAGGTCTATTCCACCGCCGCCTACTGGGTCGCGGCCACCTTCGCCATCGTGCTGGCCTTCAACCCGAAGTTCGGCGCTGTGGTGTTGAGCATCCCTCTCGGCGTGCTCGGCGGGGCCTGCCTCGTCCTCTACGGAATGATCGGCATGCTGGGGGTGCGCATCTGGCAGGACAACCGGGTGGACTTTAACAACCCGGTCAACCTGCTTACCGCCGCGGTGGGCCTCATCGTTGGCATCGGCAACCTCACGCTCACCGTCGGCGGGGTAGAGCTCGGGGGCATTGCCCTCGGCTCGGTCGGCGTGATCCTCGCCTACCCGGCGATGCGCTGGGCCTACCGCACGATCGGGGAGGGCCAGTACTCCCGCTAGCTACTCGCCGTCGAGGTTTTTCTCGATCAGCCCGGCGATTTCCGCGACCGCCTCGGCGTTATCGGAGGTGACGGTGACCTCGTCGCCGAACTCCGCGCCCATCGCCATAATCATCAGGGAGGAGGCTGCGTCGGTTTCGTCGTCATCGCCGCCGGCGAGGGTGAGGATGATCTCCTCGTCGTACTCGCCGGCCGCATCCGCGATCACCGTCGCGGGGCGCGCGTGCAGGCCCACGGTGGAGCCGACCTTGACTGTCTTGGAAGCCATCTCGAATTACCTTTCGTCTGCAGTATTGCTCCATACCAGTCTACGCACCAGTCTGCGCTACGCGTGCGTGAGGACGCCACCGCGCGGCCACGATCCCACCACCCGCAACCGCCACCCCGGCGGCCACCGCGGCGGCGAACGCGAGGGGGGAGGCGAAGGTAAACCACACAAACGCCCCGCCGTGCGGCGCGCCCGTCTGTGCACCGCACGCCACCGACACGGCCCCGGCGACCGCGCCGCCGAGCACCACGGCCGGGCCCGGGCCGAAGGGGCGCGCTGCCTCGGTGATGAAGGCGAGGCCGGAGAGCCAGGCCGTTGTGGCGGCGGCGCGTTCGGCGGGGGAGAACAACCGTGGTGCCACCGCCGCGGCGGCGCTGTAGGCGAGCGGTGGGGTCATGCCCGCGGCCATTACCGCCGCGGCGAGGCAAGCACTCGCGGGGCCCTGGTCGACGAGGCCCGCGACGGCTAAGAAGTAGGCCGCCTTGTTCACGGGCCCGCCGAGGTCGTAGCACATCGCGGCGCCGCACGCAGCCGCGAGCAGCACCCCCGCGCCCACGGCGACGCCCGGCGGCACGTGCCACTCCTGCGCGGCCCCGAGCGCGCCGGTCGCAGCCCACGTGAGAGCGCCGACGGCCAGCGCCCCGAGCGCCGGGGTGAGGACGAGAGTAAAAAACGGGGCCAGCGGGGCGAGCGCGCGGGGCGGGCGCAGGGCCCTCAACCACCCGGCGCACGCGCCGGCGGCCACCCCAGAGAGCACCGCCGCCACGGGGCTTGCCCCGCCCGCAGCCAGCACGCCGCCGATGAGACCGGGGGCAACGGCAGCGCGCCCGCCGAGAGCCCAGGCGATGGAACCGGAAAGCGCGGGGGCGAGGCCCATGTGCGCGGCGGCGCCTAAGGCCACGAGCCCCCAGGCGCCCGTGACATCGCCGAGGGCCGTGAGCGCGGCAGCCGTCACGGCCAGGGGCACCGCGACGCTTAGCGACGTCATCGCCGCGCCCCACACCCTCCCCGCGAGGCCCGGGCCGGGGGAGGGTTCGCGGGCGGGATTGCGGGCGGGGGCGGACAACGCGGCGTCGATAAGCGTGCCCGGCGAATCGATCGCCTCGCGCGTCGAGCACTCGACGAGCGGCTTTCCCGCGAAGCGCTCGGCACCGAGCACGGCGACATCAGCGGCGAGGATCACGGCATCCGCCTGGGCAATGAACCCGGGATCGAGGGCATCCGTGCCCGATGCGCCCTGCGTCTCCACCCGCAACACCACCCCTTCGCGCTCGCGCGCGGCGGCCTCCAAGGCCTCCGCCGCAAGGTAGGTGTGCGCCACCCCCGTCGGGCACGCCGTCACCGCCGCGATGGTTGCGGCGGGGGACCGCGGCGCGCCCGCACCGCCGAGGGCGCGGGAGATCTCATCTGCGGCGTCTTGCGGTGATTCCGCGGCGCGCAGCCGTTCGGCCAGCCCGCCCCGAGCGAGCGCCCGCGCCAGGGACGAGAGAACCTTGAGGTGGGCGCGCTGCTCGGATGAGGGAACGGCGAGGAAGAACACAAGGTCCGCGTCCCCATCGGGGCCGGAGAAATCGACCGGGCGCGAAAGCCTGGCACAAGCGACGGCGGGGCGCAGCACGCCGTCGGTGCGGGCGTGCGGGATGGCGATGCGCCCGGCAACCCCCGTGCCCGATGCGCCCTCGCGGCGCAGAGCCGCCGCGCAGAGCTCTCCGGCATCGGCTACCGCGCCCTCGTCGGCCAACATGCCGGTCAACGCAGAAATTACCGCCCCCGGGCTATCGCCCAGGTCGACGTCGAGGGCAACGCAGCGAGCGGAGATCATGCCAGGGCCACGACCTCAGTGCGTGCCAAGTCAATATCCCCCGGCGCGGGGATGCCGGTGCCGGGGATCGCCGTCGCCGCAGAGCCGTAGGCGACGCTGCGGCGCACGCACTCGGCGGGCGGCGCGCCGCCCACCCGGGCCATGACGTAGCCGGCCAGCGCGCTATCGCCGGCCCCGACCGTGGATACCTCCGCCACCGGCGGCGGGGAGGCGGCCCACGCTCCCTCGGCGGTGACCAGGCAGGCGCCGGCCGCACCCAGGGTCACCAACACCTCCTTGACCCCGGAGTCAGTGAGCTCCCGCGCGGCGGAGACCACGCGGGAGAAATCGCCGCGGGCCGCCTGGGACTCAAGAAGCGCCCCGTCGGCCCCGGTGAGGTGCGCGAGCTCGAACGCGTTGGGCTTGAGCACATCCGGGGCCGCCTGCTCGAGGCGCGCGCCGAGCCGGAGCAGCGGGTCATCGGAGGTGTCGATGGCGATGAGCGCACCCGGGCAGGCCTTGCGCGCGGACATCGCGAGGGTGGCGTACCACTCCGGGGGCGCGCCAGGAGGCAAGGATCCGGCCATGACCACGGCGTCCGCGCGCGATTCGGCGACGGTGGCAATGAGCGTATCGGCGATGCGCTCGATGTCCTGGCCGCTGAGCAGCGGTCCTGTCTCATTAATCTTCGTCGTCGTCCCGTCCGCCTCCGTCAGCGTGGTGTTCGTGCGGATGGGGCCGGAGATGGGCACGGATTTCAAAGGGATACCGGAGTTGCGGCAGATGAGCGTGAAAGGGTCGGCGGGGCCGCACGGGGCGATGGCCAGGGTATCGCAGCGCGCCTTCGCGCACGCGTGGGAGACGTTGATGCCTTTGCCCCCGGGTTCGCGCTGCGCGCTCACCGTGCGGTTCACCCCACCGGTGGAGAGCACCTCGAGCCTCAACGTGGCGTCGATGCTGGGGTTGGGGGTAAAGGTGATGATCACAGTGCGGCTATCCTCCGGCTCGGTCCCAGCGAAACTCTCCCAATTATGGCCAGCGCGCCCGCAGCGGTCAACGCGGGACCCGGGGGCTATGAGCCGACGGTGACGACTTCGACGCCGCGCTCGGTCAGCTCGGAGACGATGCTCTCGGGCGCCCCGGAGTCGGTCACGACGACATCTATGTCGTCGAGGGAGGCGAAGCTCACCAAATAGTCGTTGCCGATTTTCGTCGAATCGCACAGCACAACCACCATGCGGGCGTTGGTGACCATGGCGGATTTAATCGCCGCCTCCTGCGCGTCCGCGGTGGACAGGCCGTGGTCGACGCTTAGCGCGTTGGTGCCGATGAACGCGACGTCCGCGCGCATGAGCGCGAGCGAGCGCAGCGCCATCGCTCCGACCACGGCTTGCGTGATCGCGCGGACAGATCCGCCGAGCAGGTGCACGTGGGGCAGGCCGGCCGTGGAGAGATCGAGCGCGATCGGCAGCGAGTTGGTCACAATTGGCCACGAGGCCGCCCGCGGGTCGGTGGCGAGCAGTTTCGCGAAGGCGCTAATCGACGTCCCCGCGTCGAGAAAGATCCCGCCCTCGGAGTGCTCCGGGACAAATCGCAGCGCCGCCTGGGCGATGGCAGACTTCGCCGTCGAGGCGGAGCGGGAGCGGGCATCGAGCGAGAACTCTGTGGTGAGGAACGATTGGCTCGCCACCGCGCCGCCGTGGACCCGGTGCACTACCCCCTGCCGGTGGAGCACGGCGAGGTCCCGCCTGACCGTCTCGGCCGTGACGTGGAACTTCTCCGCCAAGTCGGTGACGTTGACGCGGCCCTCAATCGCCGTTAGAGAGGCGATCTGGCGCCTGCGTTCTTCTGCGTACATGCGTCGCGCTCCTCGGGTGGTGAGCGGGTGGAATAAACCGGGCGGCCGCGGTGGCCGTTGACGACCATTGTCCCGGAAAGCCCGCGCCGCGGGATGCTGGCCGTGTCCAACCCACCCCCACGGGGGTGGTGCCCGCGCGCAAGTATGCCCTAGAGCGTGCGGAAAACGGAAACAACCCGGCCCATAATCTCCGCGTTCTCCCCCTTGATTGGGGTAAACGCGTCGTTGTGGGGGAGCAGCCAGACACCGGTCGAATCCCGGTGGAACTCCTTGACCGTCGCCTCGCCGTCGAGCAGGGCGGCGACGAAATCCCCTTCCTCCGCGACGGGCTGAGAGTGCACGACGACCCAGTCCCCGTCGAGGATACCGGCGTCCCTCATCGACTCGCCTATGACGCGCAGCATGTAGAGCTCGCCGTCACCCACCAGTTCCTCGGGCAACGGGTAGTAGCTTTCGACGTTTTCCTCCGCGAGGATGGGCGAGCCCGCCGCTATCTGCCCGACGACGGGAATGTAGCGCGCCTGGGAGGCGTCCTCGGGTGCCTGCGGGGCCTTTGGGGCGGGCTCGCGAGTAGACCTCGGCTCAGGCAGGTGGCGCAGGTCAACCGCCCGGGGCTTGTTCGGATCGCGCCGCAAGAAGCCCTTCTTTTCCAGCTCCTTGAGCTGGTAGGCGACGGACGAGGTGGACTGCAGGCCGGCGGCGTCGCCGATCTCGCGGATGCTCGGCGGGTACCCGCGCAGGACTACCGCATCCTGGATGACCTCCAGGATGCGGCGTTGGCGGTCGGACAGGACGCTGAGGTCGAGGGTGGTGTCGTCTTTCTTGCGGGCCACGGGTGCTCCTTCGGTGCGGGTGGGGTCGGTCGTGGCTACCAAGGTACCAGATGTGGCAAGTGTGTTCGACTTTTTGCGGCGTGGGGTAGACATCGTCGCTCAGGGGTGATATAAATCGAACTGAAGTGCGGAATCGAACACGTGAGCGCATGGTTCGTTCGAACGTGTCCGGGCCGTTCATAGAATGAAGCTACACAACGAAAGGACACCGCCATGACCATCCAGATTGAGCGCAACAACGCACCGCAGGCGGCCTACCGCGAGCACCTGGCTGAGGTGCTGCCCGCTGAGGTGTGGGACATCCCCGCGGCGCCGAGGTGCCCTCGCCGCCCGTCGGGTGTTCGAACGAGAGGAGTTCCGCATCGAAACTATGGGCGTGAAAAACGCTTCGAGCAAGCCTCGGGAGTAAGCGCTACTCCTGCGTTCGAAACTCGCCACGAAAACCGTGCCGGCATCCTCATGGGCGTGATCCTCGGTCTGGCGCTGATCGTGGGATCGGCCGCGGGCGGAGCCTTCGGCACCGACGCCTCGACACAGGGGGGCGGCGGCGTCGCGGAGGTCTCCATCGCCAGCGTCCGCTAGCTGGCAGCGAGGCTCCCCCGGGTAACATCGAGGCGGTTAGCACCCGCCACGAGGAGGCCGTCGAATCCCATGCACTGCCCGTTTTGCCACAACGACCATTCCCGCGTGCTCGACTCCCGTGTCATCGACGCTGGATCGGCCATCCGCCGCCGCCGCGAGTGCGCACAGTGCGGGGGCAGGTTTACGACGGTGGAGAAGGCCGTGCTCATGGTGGTCAAGCGCAACGGGGTGAGCGAACCTTTCGACCGGGACAAGCTCATCAACGGCGTGCGCCGGGCCTGCCAGGGCCGCGACGTCTCGGACGATGCCCTCAAACGCCTCGCGCAGCAGGTCGAGGAGACGGTGCGCAGCCACGGCAGCTCACAGGTCGACGCGAACGATGTCGGCCTCGCCGTGCTCGAGCCGCTGCGTGCCCTCGACGAGGTTGCATACCTGCGCTTCGCCTCCGTGTACAAGTCCTTCGAATCGGCCGACGACTTCGAGTCCGAGATCCGGCTCATGCGCCGCCGCGACCGGGAGGACTTCTAGCGTGCCCCCGTGCCCAGGGCGTCGATCATTTTCTCGATCCGCCTCTCGCTCACCGGCTTGGGCGTGCCCAATCTCTGCGCGAAGAGGCTCACGCGCAGCTCCTGGAGCTGCCAGTAGATGTCCTTGACCTCCCTCGACTTCCGCGCGGCCGCCGGCAGCGCGCGCAGCTTTGCTTCGAGGCGCTGCGTTAACGAGGCCACCGCGTCTTGGCGGTCGGCGTCCCGGTCCGGGTCGATGGCCATATCATCGAGCCGGATGCGCATCGCCTCGATGTAGCGCGGCAGGTGCGCGAGGCGGTCGGTGCCGTGGACCGTCACGGCGTGCTCCGGCAGGAAGAAGTCGAGCTGGGCGCGCATATCCTCAATCGCCGGGCCCTCCCACGCGTCGAGCTCCTGGGCGATAGCGCCGTACGCCACGAGCGCCGGCGCGAGGGCGACGACCTTCTGGCGCACCCCGGAGGCAACCTTGGGCTTTACGGCGGAGAGCAGCTCATCGAACTCCTCCGGGGTGCGCACCGGGCCGCCGTGGGAGAGCATGAGGTCGCGGATGGTGGCGGCCCGGGCGTCGTCAACAAGCCCCTGCGCACCGCCGTGCGGGTAGTTCTCCACCGCTACTTTCTGGCGCAGCGGTAGGCCCTTGGTCATCTGCCCGGGCGAGATCGGGATCTCCCGCAGCAGGAGCGTGAGCGTCGCGGTGAGCATCGAGGCGTCGGCGGCGGCCTTCGTGGCGTGCACCGCAACCTTCACGCCGTCGGGGGTGACCTCGAGGGCGGGGTAGGCCGCCACTGCGTTGCCCTCGATCGTGGTGGTGACGCTTTCGGGGACCGCGCCGAGGGTCTGCGCCGTCCACTTCCGCGCGACCGTCGTCTCGCTCGACCTGCTGGCCTTCGCCACCGAGGAGCGGATCTTGCCCGACTGTCGCTCCTTGAGCGCGTGGAGGTCCTTATCGTGGTCGATGACTTCGCCGCGCTTGTCAATCGCGGCGAAGGTAACCCTCAGGTGGGCGGGTAGCGCGGTGGGGCGAAAGTCCTGGGCATTGATGCCCGCCCCGCCGAGCGCGCGCAGGGCGTCTGCAAGCTGGTCCACGAGCCGGCCCTCGCCGGGGGAGAGCCTGCTCATGGCGAGGCCGGCGAAATCGGGCGCGGGGACGACGGAGCGTCGCAACGCTTTAGGCAGGGTGCGGATGAGCTCGGTGACAAGCTCGAGGCGCAGGCCCGGGACGAGCCAGTCGAATCCCTCGGCGGAAAAGCCCGCGAGCAGCGGCACGGGGATATCCACCCGCACCCCGTCGAAGGGATCGCCGGGTTCGAAGGTGTAGCGCAGGTCAAAGTCGATCGACCCCTGGCGCCAGGTGGAGGGGAAGTCTTCCGCGGAGGCGTCGACGGTGGCGTCGATAAGCGATGCGGGATCGAAGTCAAGGAAGTGCTGGTCCTCGCGCCTTTTCTTCTTCCACCAGGAATCGAAGTGCCGCGCGGTGGTTACTGTGGCCGGTAGCTTCGAGTCGTAGAAGTCAAAAAGCGTGTCCTCGTCGACGACGAGGCCGCGCCGGCGCACCTTCTCCTCGACCTCGGCCGCCTCCGCCAGCGCCTTGTCGTTGTGCTCGATGAAGGTGTGGTGGCGGTTCCAATCCCCGGCGATGAGCGCGTGGCGGATGAACATGGAGCGGGCCGCCTCCGCGTCGACGTGATGGTAGGGCACGAGCCTGTCGCGCACGATCGGCAGCCCATAGAGCAGCGAGGTTTGGTGCACCATCGCCGCCGAGCGCTTGCGCGACCACACGGGCTCGGAGTAGCTGTGCTTGAGCAGATCACGGGCTGCGGCCTCGACCCACTCGGGCTTGATCTTGGCCACGTCGCGCGCAAAGAGCCGCGAGGTCTCCACCAGCTCGCCAGCCATGACGAACTCCGGCGGGCGCTTCGCCAGCGTCGAGCCGGGGAAGATGACAAAGCGCGTGCCGCGGGTGCCCTGGAACTCCTTGGAATTGCCCTCGCGCGCACCGACGTTGGACAACAGCCCGGTGAGCAGCGATTTATGGATGGACTCGAGGTCGCGTTCCCCGGCGACGTCCTCCGCGCGCGAGTATCCGAGCTGCTTTTCGACGTCCCTCAGCTGGCGCACCAGGTCGTACCACTCGCGGATGCGCATGTAGTGCAGGAACTCCCGCTTCATCCGTTTGCGGAAGGAGTTGCCGGTAAGCTCGTCGCGCGATTGCCCGATGTAGTCCCACAGCTTGAGCGCGGAGGCGAAATCGGACTCCTTGTCTTTAAACCTCGCGTGCGCCTGATCGGCCTGGGCCTGCTGCTCGAGTGGGCGCTCGCGCACGTCCTGGATGGTCATCTGGGCGACGATGACCGTGACGTCTTCCAACACGCCGAGCCGGTTGGCCTCGACGAGCATGCGCGCCATCTTCGGATCGACCGGGATGCGGGCGATATCGCGGCCGATCGCGGTGAGGACAGGCGCGCCGCCGGCCTCGCGGTCCGTCGTTGCCCCGAGCTCGTGGAGCAACAGCAGCCCATCGCGGATCGATTTCTGATCCGGCGGCTCGATGAACGGGAACTCGGAGATATCGCCCAAGCGCAGGGAGATCATCTGCAAGATGACGCTGGCGAGGTTCGTGCGCAGGATCTCTGGATCAGTAAACTCCTGGCGGGCGTGGAAGTTCTCCTCGGAGTACAGGCGGATGGCGATGCCGTCTGCGACGCGGCCGGAGCGCCCGGAGCGCTGGTTCGCGGAGGCCTGCGAGATTTCCTCGATGGGCAGGCGCTGGACCTTCGTGCGCGTGGAATACCGGGAGATGCGGGCTAAGCCGGTATCGACAACGTAGTGGATGCCCGGCACAGTCAGGGAGGTCTCGGCGATGTTCGTCGAGAGCACGATGCGCCGCCCGGAGTGCGGGGAGAACACGCGGTGCTGCTCCGCGTTGGAGAGCCTGCCGAACAGGGGGGTGACCTCCACCCCGCGCCAGTGCTTCTTTTCGATGGCCTCCATGCAATCGCGGATGTCGCGCTCGGAGGCGAAGAAGCACAAGATGTCTCCCTCTCCCTCGCCCATGAGCTCCTCGCAGGCGCTCACGACGCCGTCGATCATGTCGGTGTCAACCTCTTTGCCCCCGACGACCTCGACGAGCGGGCGGTAGCGCACCTCCACGGGGTACGTGCGCCCCGAGACCTCGATGATCGGGGCGGGGTTGCCTTCCGCGTCGGCGAAGTGGGCGGCGAAGCGCTGCGGGTCAATCGTCGCCGAGGTGATCACGACCTTCAGGTCCGGGCGCTTGGGCAGGAGCTGCTTGAGGTAGCCCAGCAGGAAATCGATGTTGAGGGAGCGCTCGTGGGCCTCGTCGATGACGATTGTGTCGTAGGCGTTGAGGTAGCGGTCCCGCTGCATCTCGGCGAGCAGGATGCCGTCCGTCATGAGCTTGACTGCGCTCGTGGGGCTGACTGTGTCGTCGAAACGAATGGCGTAGCCCACGCTCTCGCCCACGGATTGCCCGAGCTCGTCGGCGATGCGCTCGGCCACCGTGCGCGCGGCGAGTCGACGCGGCTGGGTGTGCCCGATGAGCCCGCGGCGGCCGCGGCCGAGCTCGAGGAGCATTTTCGGGATCTGGGTGGTCTTGCCCGATCCCGTCTCGCCGGCGACGATAACGACCTGGTGGGCGGCGATCAGTTCCGTGATGTCGGAGCGCCGCGCGGAGACGGGGAGCTGCACGGGGTAGGTGATCTCCGGGATCGCCTTCTCGCGCGCGGCGACGACCGCGGCGGAGGCATCGATGTCTGCGGCAATGGCGGCAAACGCCTGCGGGGCGCGCGCCTTATCAAGGCGGCGCTTGAAGCGGCGCTCCTCGGCGATCTCGACGGAGCCGAGGCGCCGGTAGAGCTCGGCGCGCTGTTCGGCGGCTGCATTGTGGGAATCGTTCATATCTGGGGAACGATTCTAGCCCCCGATGAGCTGCTTGCCCCGCTCGATCACCCGGGAGTGCGCCAGCGAGATCAGCTCGCCGAGCGCGCGATACTCCACGGAGCGTGACGACGACGGCCGGGAGATCAACCCGATAGTCCTCACCGCCCCCACCGATTCATCAAACGTGGCCACGCTCAGCCCCGGGCGGATGCACTCGCTGGCAACCGCGGATTCCGGCAGCACGGTTGCGGTGAGGCCCTCGGCGACGAGGTGCATGATCGTGGCCAGCGAAGAGGCGCGCACCGAAAACGCCGCGCTCGTCGGCGTGTGGGCGTGTTCCACCCGGCAGGGGTGGGCGAGCTCGGCGTCGAGCTCGCCGAGCTCGTCGGCGGTGAGGTTCTTCCTCCCGGCCAGCGGGTGCGATGCCGGGGTGACGGCCACGAGGCGCTCGGTGAAGAGCTGCTGCTCGTCGAACCCGGCCTGGCTCGTCGGCAGCGCGACGACCGCCACATCGATCGCGCCGTCGCGCAGCCTATCCAACAGCGCCGCCGTACGATCCTCGACGACCTGGGGCTTGAGGTCCGGAAAGTGGTCGCAGGAGAGCTTGAGAAACTCCGGGAGGATATACGGCGTGAGCGTCGGGATGACGCCGATGTTGAGTGCGCCGGAGAGGACGCCGAGCGCGCCGCGGGAGCGCGCAGCGAACGCGTCGGCGGCATCCAAGGTGGCCTTGGCCAGCGGGAGCAGCTCCTGGCCCACGGGGGTGACAATCACCTTGCGGGTCGAGCGCTCGATAAGCTGAATCCCCAGCCCGCTCTCCAGGGTGACGAGGGCCTGGGAGAGTGAGGGCTGCGAGATGTTGAGCTTGTGCGCGGCAGTGCCGAAGTGCTTGTGCTCCGCGATAGTGACAAAGGTTCGCAGCTGTGCAAGTGTTGGCCGATATTCTCTATTGCCCATACCTATGAGTGTACTTGACCCTCTTGGACGAGCGTAGGCCGCCCCGCCTATAGTTATGCCTTGATGACCTCGAGGCGGCTGAGCCGAACCTCGCCGGTGGCGTCCGAGGCGTCGAGGTCGACGACCCCGTGTAGTTGAAAAGCATTATCGCCTGCGGGGTCGCGGATGACCTGGACGACGCTCCACTCGCGGCCCTGCTCGCCGGAGAGGCGGAAATACTCCGGGCCGCGCGCATCGGCGTCGATAAGCACGTCGTCGTACTCATCGAAATAGCCGTCCAGCTCCTCGGGCCACACGGGCCTCGACTCGGGATCGAGGTAGCCTACGGCCTCGTCGAGCTGCTCCTCTTTCTCGAAGGCGAAGAGCTCGACGAGCCGGAAGAAGAAATTGCGCACCATCACCTTAAACGCCCGGCGATTCGCGGTCAGCGCCGTCGGGTCTTCAACCCCGAAGGCCAGCTCGCGCTCAAGCGTCTCAGGAGAAATCGGGGTGTCCTCGTCGGCCATGTGCGCCCACTCGTCGATGAGAGAGGAATCCACCTGGCGGACGAGCTCGCCGAGCCAGGTGATGATATCGCCGAGCTCGTCTGTGAGGTAGGAATCGGGCACCGAATGCGTCAGCGTCCGCCACGCGTCGGTGAGGTAGCGCAAGACCACGCCCTCCGAGCGCGCCAAGCCGTAGGTGGCAACGAGGTCAGAAAACGTCATCGCGTGCTCCACCATGTCGCGCACCACGGACTTCGGCGAGAGCTCGAACTCCTTAGCCCAGGGATGGGACTCGCGGAAGGTCTCGAACGCCGCCTCGAGCTCCTCGCCCAGCGGCTGCGGGTAGGTGACGTCCTCGAGCAGGGCCATCCGCTCGACGTAGTCGACCCCGTCGGCCTTCAGCGCCGCGAGCTCCTCTCTCCGCGCCGCCGACTCCTGCGCCTTGAGCAGCTGCCGCGGATCATCCAGGATCGCCTCGAAAGTCGAGATGACGTCGAGCGAATACGTCGGCGAATCCGGATCCAGCACGGAGAGGAAGGCCAGGGCGAAAGGGGAGAGGGGCTGGTTGAGCGCGAAGTCGCGATCGAGCTCAACGGTGAGAGTGTACGGGCGCATCGCCGGGGAATCCGGGGTCCGCTCGACCACACCGGCCTCGACAAGCCCGCGAAAGAGCTCCACCGCCGTGAGGATGTCCTGGTTCTGCTTCGCCCGCGTGTCGTGGTTCGTGCGCAGCAGGCGCTTTAAGTGCCCGTAGCCGTCGCCGGGGCGGGCCACGACGTTGAGCAGCATCGAATTCGAGACCTTAAACTGGCTCGTCAACTCCTCCGGCTCCGCCGTGGTGAGGCGCTCGAACGTCTTCTCCGACCACGACACCTCGCCGTCGCGCGGGGCCTTCTTGCGGATCTTCTTCAGCTTCTTCGGGTCATCCCCGGCCTTGCGCCGCAGCTTGACGTTCTCGATCTCGTGCTCGGGTGCCTCAACGACCACGGTGCCCTTGGTATCGAAGCCGGCGCGGCCGGCCCGACCCGCGATCTGGTGGAACTCGCGGGACTTCAAGATCCGCTGGCGGGTGCCGTCGTACTTGGCCAGCCCCGTCAGCAGCACCGTGCGGATGGGAACGTTGATACCCACCCCGAGAGTATCGGTGCCGCAGATCACCTTGAGCAGCCCGGTCTGGGACAATCGCTCGACCAGCCTGCGGTACTTCGGCAGCATGCCCGCGTGGTGCACGCCGATGCCCCGCCGCAGGAGCTTCGAGAGGGTCTTACCAAAGGTCGTGGTGAAGCGGAAATCTCCGATCTCCTCGGCGATGCGCTCTTTCTCCTCGGCGCTTACGAAGTTCATGCTGGTCAGCGCCTGCGCGCGTTCCGTGGCTTCGCGCTGGGAGAAGTGGACGACGTAAATGGGGGCGAGGCCGTCGTCAAGGAGCTGCTCGATCGTCTCGTGGACCGGGGTGAAGACGTAGTGGAAGTCGAGCGGGACCGGGCGTTGCGAGCCGCCGACGTAGGTGGTGGTGCGGCCGGTGCGCTCGGTGAGGTCGGTCTCCAGCCACTGCGTCTCACCCAGGGTGGCGGACATCAAGAGGAACTGGGCGCGCGGCAGCTCAAGCAGCGGCACCTGCCACGCCCAGCCGCGACCGGGCTCCGAGTAGTAATGGAACTCGTCCATCACCACCTGGTCGATGGAGGCGTTCTTTCCCTCGCGCAGCGCGATATTAGCCACGATCTCCGCGGTGGCGGCGATGATCGGCGCGTGGGCGTTGACGGTGGCGTCCCCCGTCATCATGCCAACGTTTTCCGGGCCGAAGATCTCACACAGGGCGAAGAACTTCTCGCTCACCAGCGCCTTGATCGGCGCGGTGTAGAACGAGCGCTGCCCGCGCGCCATGGCGATGAAGTGCGCGGCGTTGGCCACCATCGACTTACCCGACCCGGTCGGCGTGGCCAAGATGACGTTATCGCCGGCCAAAAGAGCCAAGGAGGCTTCCTCCTGCGCCGGGTAGAGGGAGATGCCGCGCTCGGCCGTCCACGCGAGGAAGGTCTCCCACACCGCTTCTTCGAAAAGCGATTCGGGGACATCGGTGAGGTCGGGGAGCTTATCGGCAAGTGTCACGCGTTCCACCGTAGCCGACCCGGGCGACTACAAGTGATCCCCGCGCCCCTTGTCACCCTCCGCGCCGTCGCCGCCGTCGGTTCCCGAACCCTCCTGCGCGTTGGATTCCGGGTCGTTGGACTCCGGGTAGGTGTAGAAGTGGTCCGCGAGGCGCGTAGTGGTCTCTCCGCGGGAGGGTAGGGCGCGCTCGCCGAAGGAGTCGCTGTCGCGGTCGTCGATGGCGGAGAGGAAGTTCTCGAACGCCTCGCTGATCTCCTCGCCGCTGGGCATCTGGGCCTCGCCCGGCATCATCGCCTCGGGGTGGCGGTCGCGGTACTCCTCCATCTCCGTGTCGTAGTGCTGCTCGAGGGCGTTGACAACCTGCATAATCTCCGAGGACGACTCCGTCTGCTCCGCGAGCTGCCGCGCCACCCGTTCCATGTCGGCCTCGAGCGCGCGCAGCGGGAACTGGAGGTGCGAGGCGTCGGAGACGGATTGGAGCAGCTGGAAGGTCGCCCCGGGGTAGGGGGAGGCCGCGATGTAGTGCGGGACGTGGGCGGTATAGCCCGCCACCTTGCGCCCGCGCTTGTGCAGCTCGCGCTCGATCATGATCGAGGCAGAGCCGGGGGCGGTGACCATCCCGTCGATGGTAAACATCGTGCCCACCAGGTCGCGGTCGTTGCCGTGGGCGGAGACGACGAGCGGGCGCGTGTGCGGCGCGCCCATCGGGGCGGCGTAGAGGCAGATGGTCTTGTCCACGTCGAAGCGCTCGACCAAGTCGGCCACCGCCGCGCTAAAGGCCTCCCAACGCAGGTCCGGCTCCGGGCCGGAGAGCAGGAGGAACGACTCGCCGCGGTTATCGCGCAGCACCCTCATGTCTAATTGGAGGTCCTCGACGTGGGTGAGTTCGTGGTGGGAGAGGGTAATCATGGGCCGGCGCGAGCGGTAATCGATCAGCTCGTCGTTGCTAAAGGTTGCCACCGTGCGCGACTCTAACGCGGCCTTGAGGTGGTCGGCCGCGCCCTCCACGGCGTGCCCGGCATCAGCATAGCCCTGCAGCGCGACAATAAGGGTGGGACCGGTCGCATCCCCTCCGACCTTGGGGGCGGGGTATTCGAGCTCGTACATGTGAGGATCCTTCTCCGGCATGTCTTCTCCTTTTGCGTTCGTTGGTACCGTTTTTCCTACGATTGCCACTGTGAGGTGCAACGACACCCGGCGTCCCATCATTCCCACGTTGAACCCCCTATTGTGCCCGACGCGCGCGGCAATTGCTAGAGGGCCGCGCCGCGGCTGTGGATAGCCCTGGGTTATCCACAGCTGGGGCCGTCGCCGCCGAGGCGAGGGGGATCCCAGCTGCGGGTTCGCCAAGTCTAACGAGGTATGACCCTGTCGCAACAACCACTCACCGGACCCTCAGACATCATCGCCGCGCTGCCCGGCATCTTCGGCTTCTACCCTCAGGAATCCACCGTCATCGTCGGCCTTCTCTCCGATGGCTTCACCTTCGCCAACGGCAAGACCTCGGCCGTGCTCGGCCCCGTCATGCGGGCTGATATCGCCCACACCCACCACATGCTTCCCGCTCTTCTTCACACGCCCGGCGGCCAGTGCGAGGCCTACTACGCCGTCATCGTGACCCGGATCCCCGACTCCGAGCTCGTCTCGCGCACGACGGAACTGCTCAGCTCGCTTCGCTCCCCGCAGGGCGGCCCGCTTATCGACGCCTGCTGGCACGTCTCCGAAATCGCCCACGGCACCCCCTACACCCTCGTCTTCGGGCCAAACGAGGAGCAGCGACAAGCGAGCGGGCTCGGCAAGGATTGGGCGGGAGGAACGGTCTCGAGCGTCGCGTCCTCTCCCGCCATGGAGCAGCTGCTCTCCAACGGGGGGCTGCCGGAGCTGGGCCGCGAGGAGGCGTTCGCCTTCTTCGATCCCTTCGACCCCGAACCAGAGGGCCACCCAGACTACGACCCACCCGCGGCACGTGCTCTCGGCAACCAGCTTGCCGCGGCCTACCGAGACGGCGAGTTCGGGGTGTGGGAGGACTTCGCCGAGCGCTGCGCCATCATCCACGAGGCGATGGCGCGCCCCGTGATCACCGAGTGTGAGGCGGACGCCTCCGTCTTCGCCTGCCCCGGCGACGGGGTGGAGCTCGCCGCGATGCTCTCGCGGCGCTGCGGCCGCGACGCGCTGATCGTTGACGCGCTCGCCTCGCCACTGAGCGCGGCGACGGCGCTGGCCTGGGTGGCCAAGGCCTACAGTGGAGAGATCCGGGCGAACGCGCTGTCTTTGTGGGCGATCATCGCCACCGAGCGCAAGCTGAGCTCCTGGGCGATCATCGCGCTGACCTGCGCCCAGCTAGAGGAGCCAGGGCATAGCCTCTCGGAGATGCTGTTGACCATGCTCCACAACGGCATGCACGACGAGCTGGTGGAAACCGCCGCGGCGGGGTGCGCAATGACGTGGGAGGCGATCGATCCCGCCACGGCGACCTAGCGCTCTAGCGCTTCGGCGCGGCGTTTAGGCGCTCCCCGAGCGCGGAGGTGTAGGCCCACGCGTCCTCGACGATGCGGCGCAGCGTCGTGCGGGTCGGGTCCCACCCGAGCTCCCGGGTGATCTTGGCCGACGACGCGATGAGCACCGCGGGATCGCCCGCGCGCCGCGGGGCCACCTCGGCGGGAATAGGATGCCCCGTGACCTCGCGGCACGCCTCGATGACCTCGCGCACCGAGTACCCGTCGCCGGAGCCGAGGTTGTAGATCCGGTGGGTGCCGGGCGTGTTGGTTTCGAGGGCGAGCACGTGGGCGTCGGCAAGATCGCGCACGTGGATGTAGTCCCGCACGCACGTGCCGTCCTTCGTCGGCCAGTCGTCGCCAAAGATCTTGATGCTCTCGCGGAAGCCAAGCGCGACCTGCAGCACGAGCGGGATGAGGTGGGTCTCGGTCTTGTGGTTCTCGCCCACGCGCCCGTGGGCGCCCGCAACGTTGAAGTAGCGCAGGCTGGTCGCCCCCAGGCCGTAGGCACGGCAGTAGGAGCCGATGGCGTAGTCGATCGAGAGCTTCGTCGCGCCGTAGGGGTTGGTCGGGCGCGTAGGGGCGTCCTCGGTAATCGGCACCTGATCGGGCTCGCCGTAGGTCGCGGCGGTGGAGGAAAACACGAGGTTTGACACCCCGGCGCGACGCATCGCGTCGAGCAGGGCGAGGCTGGTTCCCACGTTATCGCGCCAATACTCGTGCGGCACCTCAACCGACTCGCCAACGAGGGAGCGCGCCGCGAAGTGGACCACCGCGTCGAACCCGCCCGCGGCCAGCACGTCGTCGATGACGTCGGAGACGCGGCCCTCGACAAGGTGCGCGCCCTCGGGCACGGCCTCGCGGTTGCCCGTGGAGAAGTCATCGATGATGCTCACATCGTGGCCCGCCTCGAGGAGCACGGCCGAGCAGACGCTGCCGACATAGCCCGCGCCCCCGGTGACAAGGATTTTCATGGATTGCCTTTCTCGACTCAAGCAGTGGGTAAGACCCGCAGCGCGTGGGCGACCTCCGGCCGGAGCACGGCAGCGGTGCCCTCCTGTGGGGTCACCACAATGCCGCCGTCGTCGTCGCGCTCGAGCTGCACGCGGCCGCCGATGGTCACGCCGGCGCGCTGTAGGCTGCGGAATTGCTCCATGTTGAGCTGGAGGATCTCGCTGATCTGGACGACGGTGGCGCTCACCGGCGCGGAGTAGTCCAAATCGCTCGCGCGCTCGCCAGGCTCGAGGGCGGGACGCTTATCGACGCCCAGCGCGTCGAGCGCCGGAATCGGGTTGCCAAAGGGGGAGCGGTAGGGCTCTTCGAGGATCGCGACGACTCGGCGCTCGACCTCTTCGCTCATCACGTGCTCCCAGCGGCACGCCTCCTCGTGCACCTTCGACAAGTCGAGCTGCAAGACATCGGTGAGCAGGCGCTCAGCCAGGCGGTGCTTGCGCATCACCGCGGTGGCGCGCTTACGGCCGAGCGGGGTGAGGGAGAGCGAACGATCCGCCTCGACGACGAGCAGGCCGTCGCGCTCCATGCGCGCGACGGTTTGGGAGACCGTCGGGCCGGACTGATCGAGGCGCTCGACGATGCGCGCGCGCAGCGGGACGATCCCTTCCTCTTCGAGCTCGTAGACCGTTCGCAGGTACATCTCTGTGGTATCGACTAGATCACGCACGCCTTCTACTTACCCCATTCCCGCTCGATCAGCCTCGCCGCGCCCGGGGCCCGGCATGGGCCCTACCGCGCGGGAGAGAAAAATACCTCACACACTTTAGCAAGCAGCCGGAGACGCCACCGCTGAAAGCGCTGAAAGCGAGGCTTAGAGGGCGTAGTCGCGCAGCCTATCGGCCCGCTCGCCGACGCGGAGCTTTGCCATGACCTCGCGCTCGATTTGGCGCACGCGCTCGCGGGAGAGCCCGAACTGGCGCCCGATCTGGTCGAGGGTGCGGGGCACGCCGTCGTCCAGACCGTAGCGCAGGCGGATGACGTCTTGCTCGCGCTGCTCCAGCCCGGCGATGATGTCGTGGATATCGTCGTGGCGCAGGGTGGAGACGACCGCGTCCTCGGCGTCGGTGGCCTCGGCGTCCTCGATGAAGTCGCCCAACGGGGCCTCCTCGTCGGCGCCGACGGGCATGTCCAGGCTCACCGGGTCGCGCGACTGGCGCAGGAGCATCTCAATTTTCGACTCGTCGATCCCGGACTCCTCGGAGAGTTCCTCGTTCGTGGGTTCGCGGCCCAAGGACTGGTACATCTCGCGGCGGATGCGAGAGAGCTTGTTCACCTGCTCGACGAGGTGGACGGGCAGGCGGATCGTGCGCGACTGGTCGGCCATGCCGCGGGTGATTGCCTGGCGAATCCACCACGTGGCGTAGGTGGAGAACTTAAACCCCTTGGAGTAGTCGAACTTCTCCATCGCGCGGATGAGCCCGAGGTTGCCCTCCTGGATGAGGTCGAGCAGGGGCATTCCCCGGCCGGTGTAGCGCTTGGCCAAGGACACCACGAGGCGCAGGTTCGCCTCGAGCAGGTGGGTCCGGGCTCGGCGGCCGTCCTTGGCCAGGATCTTCAAATCGCGCTTCTTCGCGCGGGTGAGTTGCGTGTCCGGGTCATTCAACAGGTGTTGGGCGTAGAGCCCGACCTCGATGCGCTGGGCGAGCTCTACCTCCTCCTCTGCGTCGAGCAGGGCGGTCTTACCAATCCCGTTGAGGTAGACGCGGACCAAGTCCGCCGACGGGTTGTCGTTCGTCTGGTTCCGTCGGCTGCCACGATCGACGTTTTCCTCGTCGGCGGCGAAAACCTGGTCCGGTTGTGTCATGTGTGAGGCCTCCTCGAAAGGTACGGGTCTAACCGCTAAACGCCCAACAATAAGAAATTGTTCCCACTTTCATTCGTGGCGCTTCGCATGCAGGTCACATAGGATATTATCCCGCGTGCCACCCTATGTCTCGACAAGTACGGTAAACGGGCCGAGGTTGACGCTTGTCACCTCCATCATCGCCCCGAACCGGCCCTGCTCGACGTGGATCCCGCGGGAGCGCAGCTCGGCTGCAATCCGCTCGATGACGGGGGCCGCCGCCTCCCCGGGCGCCGCGTCCGCCCACGACGGCCTGCGCCCCTTGGCGGTGCGCCCCATGAGGGTGAATTGGCTGACTAGCAACACGGGGGCGCCGACGTCGGTGACGGAGACCTCCCCGCCTGGACCCTCGAGGATGCGTAGCTCGGCGATCTTGCGGGCCATGGTGCGCCACGCATCATCTGCGTCGTCACGCCCCACGCCGACAAGCGCCAAGACCCCGCCCGTGGCGGGGCAGTCGATCGAGCCCACGACCTCGCCGTCGACGGTGACGGAGGCGCGAGCGACCCGCGTGAGCACAGCTCTCATGACAGCGCCGCCAGTTCCGCGATGTCGGCTGGGAGGATAAGGCCGTGGCGCACGAGGTCAACCGCCGCGGCGGCGGCCTGGGAGATGAGCTTCTCGGTGGCGGCGTCGTCAAGCCCGTGGGAGGCCGCCCACAGCCCGGCAACGTCCCCCAGCGTGAGCCCGCGCGGGTTGAGGCCGGCCAGAATCGAGTAGAGGGTGGCGTCGATGTCGTGGCTAAAGCGCGGCCCCTCTGTGCGGCTGACGCGCACCACCGTGCGCTCAAACCCCATCCCGGTGCGGGAATCTGCGACGCTGACCTCTGAGGCGGCGAGCCCCGGTCGCACCACGAAGCGCGAGCCCGCCACATCGTCGAGGCCGATACCGCGCAGCCAGTCCATGCGCGTGAAGTACTCTTCGACCTCCGGGCCGAGCGGGTCGTCGAACGGGTGGGTGAGGTCTTCCGCCGTGACCTCGGTGGGGGCATCGCCGATGTCGCGGATGAACACCCAGCCGAAACCTATACCGCGCACCCCCTCGGCGGCGAAGTGGTCGAGCCACCGCATCGTGGCCTCGACGCCCTTACGCGAGCGCGGGTCGATCGATTCGTCGCGCAGCCACGTGGATACGTACATGCCGGGGTCGACAGCGTCGCGCTGGATCACCCACGCCGAGACCCCGGTGGGCGGCAGCCAGGAGGCGACGCGGCTTTGCCACGTCCCGTCGCACGAGTGCACCCAGGAGGCGAGCAGGAACGCCGTGCCCCCCGGGGCGAGGTGCTCCGCGGCGCGGGAGACAACGAGCTCGCTCGCCCCGTCAAGGTCGAGGCCGGAGTCCCGGTAGACGTGGCCGATCTCCCCGGTGCCCACGACGAACGGCGGGTTGGCCACGATGCGGTCAAAGCGCTCGCCGCGCACGGGCTCGAACCAGGAGCCCTCGCGCAGCTCCACGTTGCCCACCCCGTTGGCGGAGAGGGTGGCGCGCGCGAGGTCGAGCGCCCTCGGGTGGACATCGGTCGCCACCACGCGCTGCGCGCAGCCCGATTGCGCCAAAGCCTGCACGCCGGAGCCGCAGCCGAGGTCGAGCACCGAATCGACGGGGGTCAGCGGGGTGGCGGAGAGCAGGGAGAGGGAGGCAGAACCCACCCCGAGGACGTGGTCGGGCCCGGGCACGTGCTGCGTCATCGCGGCGTCGAGGTCGGAGAAGACGACTCGGTGGGCCCCGGCGATGACGTGGGGGCGAACGTCAAAGGCGATGGCGGCGTCGCCCGCTGGGGTGAGGGTGGCAACGTGGGCGTCGATAAGCGAAAGCGCGAGCGTGGGCCCGAAAAGCTCCGCCAGCGTATTGACGCCTACTGGCTCGCGCAGCAACAGAAAACGTATCAGCCCGGAGCGCCGCGAACCGTCCGCGCAGGCGTGGCGCACGACTCCGGGCTCGCCGCGAAAGAGCGCCTCCGTCGCGTGAGGCCCGAGGTGCGCGGCGATGCCGTCGGCGGTAAAGGACGCGGACTCCAGCGCAGCGGCGAGCTCGGCGGCGATACCGGACAAGCGGGAAGGATCAGTCGAATTCATCGTGGTCGATGATAGCGCCCCCGGCTCCCCGATCGGCGATCTCGCGGCGCGCCTGCCGCTCAAGCTCCGCCCGTCGCGCCTGCTCCCTCGCCTGGGCCGGCTTATAGACATTGCGCCGGCGCGGATCCCGCTTCTCACCCTGGCCGTTGCCGATCATCACCGCGATCCACGGCAGCGGCACCGAGACGGCAAACAACACCGCGGCGAGCCACCAATTATGGAAAGTCCACGCGGCGAGGATGGAGAGGAGAATAAACGGCACGCGCAGGCCCTGCAGGAGCACGTAGCGGCGCTCGCGGGCGCGGAGGTTCTGCTCGTGGGTGACGGCGGCGTCCGTAATCAGCTCGCCCCTCCGGCGCCTCAAGCGGCGCCGCCTCGAGGCGGGCTCGGCCTCAACGTCGACGGTGGGCGGCTCGGCGTCCGCTCCGCCGGGATTGGTCGTGCCCTCTCGCCGCGTCGAACTCATGACATCCCAGCGTAGCGCGCAGCACCGCGGCCGTGGCTTAAAAAATCACGGCCGGTGGGGCATGATGGACGATGTGACTACGACGACGAAAACCCTCGAACGCCCTTCCCTCAGGGAAGACACCTCGTCGACTACTGACGACGGCACCCCGAAGTTTTTCCACTACGTCAAGAAAGACCAGATCGTGGACTCCGCCATCTCGGGCAAGGTCGTCGTCGCCCTGTGCGGGGCGACGTTCCCCGTGAAAAAGCAAGCCAAGCCCGGCTCCCCGGTCTGCCCCGACTGCGAGCGCATTTACAAGGGGCTGCGCAGGAAGTGACCTCTCCGTCCCCCAGGCCCCAGCTGCGCGCGTGGCAGCAGGAGGCCTTTGACGCATTCATGGCCACCCGGCCAAGCGACTTCCTCGCCGTGGCAACGCCGGGCGCGGGAAAAACCACTTTCGCGCTCACGCTCGCGGCCACCCTCGTCGAGCTTCGCGACGTCGAACGCGTCATCGTCGTCGTGCCCACCGAGCACCTCAAGCACCAGTGGGCGGACGCCGCGAAGCGCTTCGGGCTCTCGCTCGACCCGGCGTTTACGAACTCCTCGGCGGTCAACGCCGCCTACGACGGCATCGTGGTCACCTACGCGCAGGTGGGCATGCACCCGTTCAAGCACCACGCCGTCGCCTCGGCGCGGCGCACCCTCGTCATCCTCGACGAAATCCACCACGCCGGCGACGCGAAGAGCTGGGGAGACGGGGTCCGCGAGGCCTACAACGACGTCTCGCACCGCCTCGCCTTGACCGGCACGCCATTTCGTTCCGACGACTCCGCCATCCCGTTTGTCACCTACACCGAGGACGGCGAGGGCCATCTCGTCAGCCAGGCCGACTACACCTACGGCTACTCGCACGCGCTTGCCGACGGCGTCGTCCGCCCCGTCGTCTTCCTCGCCTATTCCGGCGAGGCGCAATGGAAAGACTCCGCTGGCGAAGAATACTCCGCGCGCCTCGGTGAGCCGCTGAGTCCCGAGCAGACCGCGCGCGCCTGGAAGACGGCGCTGGACCCGAAAGGGGAGTGGATCGCCGCGGTGCTGCGCGCCGCGCATACCCGCCTGCAGAAAGTCCGCGCGAACATGCCCGATGCAGGCGGGCTCGTCATCGCCACAGACAAGACCACCGCGCGCGCCTACGCGAAGATCCTCGAAGGCTTAAGCTCCACCCCGGTCACCGTCGTGCTTTCCGACGAACCCGGCTCCTCCGAGCGCATCGACGAGTTCTCCGCCTCCACCAGCGAATGGATGGTCGCCGTGCGCATGGTCTCCGAAGGCGTCGACGTGCCGCGCCTCGCCGTGGGCGTCTACGCCACCTCAGCGTCAACACCGCTGTTTTTCGCCCAGGCAATCGGGCGCTTTGTCCGCTCGCGCATGCCCGGCGAGTCCGCCTCCGTCTTCCTCCCCTCGGTCCCGGTGCTGCTGCGCCTCGCCGAAGAAATGGAAGTCTCCCGCGACCACGTACTGGGCAAACCGCACCGTGAATCCGGCTGGTCGGATGAGCTTTTGCAGCAAGCCAACCGGACGGTCAGCGAGCCCGACGAAGCCCCCGGCTACGAGTCCATCGGGGCGTCCGCCGAACTTGACTCCCTCATCTTCGACGGCTCAACCTACGGCACCGCCACAGTCGCCGGTTCCGCAGAAGAGCAAGACTTCCTCGGGCTACCGGGGCTGCTTAGCCCCGAGCAAGTGCGCACGCTTTTGGCCAAGCGGCAAAGCGAGCAACTCGATGCGCGGGAGGCGGGGGGTCGGTCTTCTGGTTCGGGGTCTGTTGGGTCTTCGGGTTCTTCGGGTTCTTTGGCCGCTGACGACATCCCCGCACTGCGCCGCGAGCTCAACACCCGTGTCTCCGTCGTTGCCGGGCGCACTGGTCGGCCGCACGGCGCTATCCACAATGAGGTACGTAAGGCCTGCGGGGGCCCGCCGACGGCGTTGTGCAATGCGCAGCAGTTGCGCGACCGCATTGCATACCTGCGGGGCTGGTGATGCGCGGCTGGCCGGTGCGCGCGTGGGGTGCGGCCGGGGTCGTGGTCTATTAGCTCTAACAACAACACCCAGCGCCGCGAAACCCCACGCAACACACTAGGGCGCAGCGGGGCTGCGGCGGCGAGCTAGTCGAGGTAGTCGCGCAGGACCTGGGAGCGCGAGGGATGGCGCAGCTTCGACATCGTCTTCGATTCGATCTGGCGGATGCGCTCTCGAGTGACGCCGTAGACTTGGCCGATTTCGTCAAGCGTGCGGGGCATGCCGTCGGTAAGCCCGAAGCGGAGGCGAACGACGCCGGCCTCGCGCTCGGACAGCGTGTGTAGGACGTCTTGGAGCTGGTCTTGAAGCAAGGTGAACGAGACAGCATCGACGGCCACGACGGCCTCGGAGTCCTCGATGAAGTCTCCGAGTTGGCTGTCGCCTTCGTCGCCAATCGTCTGATCGAGGGAGATGGGCTCGCGGGCGTACTGCTGGATCTCGAGGACCTTCTCCTCGGTGATATCCATCTCCTTCGCCAACTCCTGCGGCGTCGGTTCGCGGCCGAGGTCCTGGAGCAGCTCGCGCTGGATGCGGCCGAGCTTGTTGATGACCTCGACCATGTGCACCGGTATGCGGATCGTGCGGGCCTGGTCAGCCATCGCGCGGGTGATCGCCTGACGGATCCACCAGGTCGCGTAGGTGGAGAACTTGTACCCCTTGGAGTAGTCGAACTTCTCCACGGCGCGGATCAGGCCTAAGTTGCCCTCCTGGATGAGGTCCAAAAACGCCATGCCGCGGCCGGTGTAGCGCTTGGCCAGGGAGACGACGAGGCGCAGGTTAGCCTCCAGCAGGTGGTTCTTCGCCTTGCGGCCGTCGCGGGCGACGGCGCGCAGGTCGCGCTTGACGGCGGGGGTGAGCTTGGCGTCCTTATCGCCCTCGGCGGCGGCGCGCTCCATCTCGTCGAGCCGGTGCTGCGCGTAGAGGCCTGCCTCGATGCGCTTGGCTAGGGAGACCTCCATCTCAGCATCGAGAAGAGCGACCTTGCCAATCTGCTTGAGGTAGGCGCGAACGGAGTCTGCCGACGCAGTGAGCTGGGCGTCCTTGCGGGCCTGGCGCAGGGTGGCGGATTCCTCGATGTCCCAGACGGAGGCGCCGGCGTCTTCGTCCTCGGCGTCGTCGTTCTCGTCGGATTCGTCATCGACGCCGTCGACGCCGTCGTCCCCGAGCTCGTCGTCGAGATCGCCGCCGAACTCCTCGTCGTCGTCGATCAGCGCGTCGAAGTCTTCGCCGTCGATGTCGGACTCTTCGGTCTCTGCCTCGCCAAGGCCGCCGTCGAGGCGATCGTCGAGCTCGTCCTCGGCGGGCGTGGCCTCCGCGGGGAAGGCGGCGGTGTTCTTCTTCGCGGCGCGCTTGACGGCCTTCTTGGCCGTTTTTTTCGCCGTCTTCTTCACGGTTTTCTTAGCGGTCTTCTTCGCCGCCTTCTTGGTGGCCTTCTTAGCAGTGCGCTTGGCTGCCTTCCGGGCAGGCGCCGCTGGCGCGCCGGCTTCAGCCTGGTCCGCCGCGGTCTCGGAATTCTCGCTGACTGCCACGTACGCCCTTTCACTCAAAACTCATGGTGGGTCTTCACATGTCCTAGGCAACCCACAGTACGCAAACTACGTTGATATGTCAGAAAGGCTGAGTGTACCAAGCGGGCGCGGCTTAAGGAGTGAGGCGGTCCACTGCGGCCATCGCGGCGCCGATGATTCCCGCCCGGTTGCGCAGCTGCGCCGGGATCACCCGTGCCCTGGTGTTGAGCAGGCCGACCCACTTTTCGGCGTTTTCCGAAATCCCGCCGCCGACGACGATGAGGGAGGGGTTAAATAGCGCCTCGTACTCGCCGAGCACGGCGTCGACACGCCGCGCCCATTGCTCGAAGCTAAGCCCGAGGCGGTCTTTGACGGCCGAGGAGGCCTGGTGCTCCGCCTGTTCGGAGCCGACCATGAGGTGGCCTAGTTCGGTGTTGGGAAAGAGGCGGCCGTCGATGAAGAGAGCCGAGCCGATGCCGGTGCCGAAGGTGAGGAAGAGCACGGCGCCGGAGCGTGCCGCGGGATCGCCGAAGGCGACTTCTGCGAGGCCGGCCGCGTCGGCGTCGTTAAGCACGCTGACCTCGCTTGTGCCCAGCCGCGAGGTGAACGTCTCGCGCGCTCCCGTACCAATCCACGCGGGGTCGATGTTGGCGGCGGTGAGCGCCACCTGATCGACGATGACGCTGGGGAACGCGACGCCGACGGGGCCCGCCCAGTCGAGCCTGCTCGCGATGTCCGCGACGGTTTCAGCAACGGCCTCGGGGGTGGCGGGCCGCGGGGTGGGGATGGTGACCTGCTCGCCGCGCAGATGGCCGCGAGCCACATCCACCAACGCACCCTTGACTGCGGACCCGCCGACGTCTATCCCAAGCGCCACACCGGGGCTAGTCTGTGCTGCCATGCGCGCAAGTCTAGCGGCGCGCACAATAGACGGCATGCTTTCGCGTGACGACGCCCCCTCGCTGCTCCCCCTCGCCGCCGACATCGCCTCCCGCGCAGCCGACCTGGTTGCACAGCGCCGCGCAGCCCTCGTGGCCGCGGGCGGCCTGTCCGTGGCGGCGACGAAGAGCTCCGAGGTTGACCCTGTGACGGTGGTTGACCGAGCGAGCGAGGAATTTATCGCTCGAGAGATCGCCCGGCTGCGGCCCGGGGACGGCATCGTCGGGGAGGAGGGCACGCACGACGCGGGCACGACCGGCGTGCAGTGGATTGTCGATCCCATCGACGGCACCGTGAACTTCCTCTACGGCATCCCGAGCTACGCCGTCTCCCTCGGCGTCGCCGTCGACGGGCAGCTCGTCGCCGGGGCGGTGTGCAATCCGGCGACCGGCGAGCTCTTTAGCGCCGCGCGGGGCTGCGGCGCTCGCGTGCAGCGAGGCGGAAAGTCCCGCGAGATCACCGCGTCGCAGGCGACCCGGCTTGCGCACTCCCTCGTGGCCACCGGGTTTTCCTACTCGAGTCAGCGCAGGGCGAGCCAGGCGGAGATCCTCACCGAGGTGCTGCCCCGCGTGCGGGATATCCGCCGCGCCGGGTCGGCCGCGCTCGACCTGTGCGCCGTGGCCTGCGGCCGGGTCGACGCGTACTTCGAACACGGGACGCACCCGTGGGATTACGCCGCCGGCGCGGTCATCGCCGCGGAGGCGGGCGCGACGGTCCACCACCCGGGGCTCGACGCCGAAGGTGCGCAGGGGCGGCTCACCGCCGCGGCGGCCCCCGGCGTGTGGGCGGAATTCGCGGCGCTGCTCAAGAATGCCGGGGCGTGGGAGCCGCTGTGCTAACCCGAGGGCAAGCGCGGCCCGAAAACTCCGCCGGGCGCGCCTGCTACCTGCGAATATGACAGCGATTCGATCGTGCTTTAGTATTCCGCTCAAAGTGAACACGCAGGCGGCCTTTCCACCTACCCTCAAAGGCTCGCCTGGATCGCACGATACGTCCTGGAGGAGAGCCGATTATGGCGACAGACTACGACGCCCCGCGCCGCAGCGTGGACGACGACATTGAAACCGATTCCCTCGAAGGCCTCAAGGCCGCGGAGGCCGCCGGCAGCAGCATGGACGACGAAGGGGAGATCGTTGACTCCTTCGAGCTGCCCAGCCAGGACCTCTCGGGCGAGGAGCTCAACGTCAACGTGGTTCCCCGCCGCGAGGACGAATTTACCTGCGGGTCCTGCTTCCTCGTGCAGAAGAAAAACCGCCTCGCCTACGAAGACGGCGGCGTGGCTATCTGCCTCGACTGCGAGTAGGCGAGCCGCCTAGCGCTCCGCCGGGACGAACGCCTCGAGCAGGCGCGCTGGGTCCTGGGAGGATACGAGCCAGTAGGGGGTGGGGTCCTCCGGGTCGTCGAGAACGATGAGGGCGTGTTCCTTGACCCAGCCGTGGGTGACGAGGAAGGCCGCGGGGTCGAGTTGGCGCCCGAGGGCGTTGCGCCGGGCAGAGGCCGGCACCACTATCGAGCGGGCCACGACTGTGTGGGGCAGGTTCGCTCCGTCGACGCTGAGCCACCGGGTGCCCGAGGCATCGCGCTCGACTACCACCACGGTGCGCGAGAGCCACACCATAAACCACCCCGCGAGCGCGCAGACGACAATGAGCGGGCCGAAAAACCACAACGCGTTGCGGTTGAGCGCGAACTGTGCGGCCACAAGCAGGCTAAACAGGGCCCCGGCCAGCCAGAAGTACCACGGCACCCACTGCCGCTCGCGGTAGAGCACCTCCGTGGCCCCGCGGATCTGATCAACGTCGCTGTTGTGCATTTCGCTCACCCACGCAACTGTAGTGTAGTGCCCGTGAACACCCCAGAACGAGATAGCCAGCTTTTCGACGCCCTGCGTGTCAAGCGTCTCGACCCAGCGGCGATCGTGCCCACGAGAGCGCACCCAGACGATGCCGGGGCAGACCTCTACTCCGTGGAAGAGCTCACCTTGCAGCCCGGGCAGCGGGCGCTGGTGGGCACGGGCATCGCGATTGCCCTGCCCGCGGGCACGGTCGGGTTGATCCACCCCCGCTCCGGGCTCGCCGCGAGGTGCGGGTTGAGTATTGTCAACACGCCGGGCACCGTCGATGCGGGCTACCGCGGCGAGATCAAGGTCTGCTTGATCAACACCGACGTCGAAACGCCGATCGAGATCACCCGCGGGATGCGCATCGCGCAGCTCGTCGTGCAAAAGGTCGAGCTCTGCGAGGTCGTCGAAGTCGATGCGCTCGATGAGACCGAGCGCGGATCCGGGGGCTACGGTTCCACGGGAACCCACTAGCGGGGCGAACGCATGAGTCTTCGCTAGAGTCGGGGAGAGAGAAAAGCAACCCGCGCCCCCCGAATGCGGTGGTGAAAGGAAGGCGAAGAACATGGCCCTTTGGCCCTTTGGAAAGAAAAAATCGGCCCAGCCCGCCCGCGACGCGGCGGCCGAGAAGGACGATCCGCAGCTCGCGGCGCAGGAGCCCGGGATCGACGCGGCGGAGGCGGAGCAGGCCGCCGAGCCTGCCGATCCTGTGGTCATCGCCCACGACGCAGTCGGTGGGGAGACCGGCCCGTTTGATGGAGACAGCGTCAACATCGACGATTTCGACTTCAGCGACTTCTCCAGCGTCACCTTGAACCTCGGGTCCATGCGCATCCCGCTGCCGAAGGAGTCCCAGGTGCAGGTGGAGATGGGCGAGGCCGGGCCGAAGATGGTCCACATTGTCACCCGCCACGGGCGAGCCACCCCAGTCGCGTTTGCCGCGCCTCGCACCGGGGGGATCTGGGAGAGCTCGTCTGAGGAAATCGCCGAGGGGATGCGCTCGGAGGGAATGCCGGTCCGGTTCGAGACCGGGCCGTGGGGCCGCGAGGTCGTGGGCACCGGGACCAACGGGGTAATCAGGATCATCGGCGTGGAGGGCCCGCGCTGGCTCTACCGCGTGACCCTCGCGGCGCCAACGGGCAAGGAGGACGAGCTCGCGCAGCTCGGCCGCGAGCTCGTCGGGCGCAGCTTCATCTACCGCGGCGCGGATCCCATCCTGGCGGGCAATTCCCTGCCCGTGGTGCTGCCCGCTCAGCTCGCCCAGCAGGTCCAGCAGGCCGTTATTGCCCGCAACGCCCAGCAGGGTGGGGATGGGGCACGGCCGGAGCAGGCTACTGTGGCGTCGTTAAGCGAGGCGCTCGGCAGGGTGATGGAAGAAAACGCCAGGCAGGAACCGGGAACTCGGTGAGCGAGATCGAGCTCGACGTCACCGCCATCGCGCACGGCGGGGCCGGCATCGCCCGCGACGAGAGCGGGCGGGTCGTCTTTATCGACGGAGCCGTGCCGGGCGATACCGTGCGGGCGCGGCTGACCAAGACGAAGAAGCGCTGGGCGCGCGCCTCGCTTGTCGACGTCTTATCGCCCTCGCCCTCCCGCGTCCCGCATACCTGCCCGGCTGCGGCTGCCGGGGCGGGCTGCTGCGACTACTCGCACATCGCCGCTGGTGACCAGCTCGAGTTTAAAAAGCACGTTCTTATAGGCCAGCTCCGGGCGCTTGCGGGCCGCTCGAGCGTCTTTGGCGCGGCGGGGGTGCCCGAGGACGTGGACGCCATCGCGCTCGAGCCGGTTGTGGGGTGGCGCACGAGGGTCCGCCTCGGCGTTGATGGTAGTGGCCGCGCGGGTCTGCGCCACGCCCGTTCCAATGACCTGGTGACCCAGGTAGCCTGCACGCAGGCGGTCCCGGGGCTGCTCGACGGGGTCGTCGGCACGCGGGCGCGAACCTTTAACCCCGGCTCAGAGGTCGTTGCGGTGCGCGACGCCGACGGGCAGCGCCACGTCGTCGAGACCGCACAGGCCCCGCGCGGCAAGCGCGTCGAGCGGGCTGTCACGGTGCTCGAAGGCACGGGCACCGTGACCGAGCGGGTGGGAGCGCACGCCTATACCTTTCCTGCGACGGCGTTTTGGCAGGCCCACACCCGCGCGCCCGACACGTACGCCGCCATCGTGGAGGAATGGGGTGCCGGCGAGTACGAGCGTCGCGCCGGGTGGGACCTCTACGGCGGAGTGGGCGTGTTCGTCCCCGCCATCGACCGCGCGCTAGGTGGTGCGAGCCACATCGATTCGGTCGACATCTCTGCTTCGGCGGCGGGGCGCGACCAAGCGTGCTTTGAAAAATACCCGCTGAGCGTGCACAACATGGCGGTCGAAGAGGCCCGCTCGCTTGTTGACCCAGGGCTGGTCGTCCTCGATCCGCCCCGCACGGGCGCCGGAGAGGGCGTCGTACGGATGATCGCGGCGGCGCGGCCGCAGCGGGTGATCCACATCGGGTGCGACCCGGCCACCTTCGCCCGCGACCTGGCAACCTTCGGGGAGCGCGGGTACGCGGTGACGCGGCTCATGCTTATCGACGCCTTCCCCAACACCCACCACTTCGAAGTCGTCGCCGCTCTCGAACCCGCAGGCGGCGCTTAGGCCGCTAAAAGACTGCGGCGTGTAAGATTTGCCAGATACGGGGCACGGAAGCCCTAAGGCCCCCTTAGTGGCACAGACACAGGCACAGGCACAAAGGAGCGAGTGTTTACCGTGAACCTGCTGGACTCGATCACGTCGCCGGCGGACCTCAAACACCTCGACGTCAACGAACTTGAGGAGCTTGCGGGGCAGATCCGGCAGCTGCTCATCGAGAAGGTCTCCGCCACCGGCGGCCACCTCGGCCCCAACCTCGGCGTCGTAGAGCTCACCATCGCACTGCACTACGTCTTCGATTCGCCGCGCGAGCCGATCATCTTCGATACCTCGCACCAGTCATACGTGCACAAGATCCTCACCGGGCGCGCCGGAATGTTTGACACCCTGCGTAAGAAGGGCGGCCTGTCCGGCTACACTTCCCGCGCGGAATCCCCGCACGACTTTACCGAATCCTCCCACGCCTCCGTCGCGTTGTCCTACGCCGACGGGCTGTCGAAAGCAAAGGAACTCGCCGGGCGCGGCGAGGACCGAGTCGTTGCCGTGGTTGGCGACGGCGCGCTCACCGGCGGGATGTGTTGGGAGGCGCTGAACAACATCGCGGCGGGGGAGCGCAACGTTGTGATCGTCGTCAACGACAACGGAAGGTCGTATTCGCCGACTATCGGTGGGTTCGCGAAAAACCTCACCCGCCTGCGCGACCAGCTCGCGCAGATCCGAATGCAGCGTAAGTACGACGAGATGATGGAATCCGGCAAGCGCACTCTGCAATCCATGGGGTGGGTCGGCGAGCGGGCCTTCGAGGCGCTGAGTGCCCTGAAGGAGGGCGTGAAGACGCAGGTCGTGCCATCGGAGATGTTCCCCGAGCTCGGCATGAAATACATCGGCCCAGTCGAAGGGCACGACGTCAAGGCGCTGCTCCATGCCCTGAACTACGCCAGCACCCACGCCGGGCCGATCATCGTCCACGTGGCCACGGAGAAAGGCCACGGATTCGCTCCAGCGGTCAACCACGTCGCCGACCAGATGCACTCCACGGGGGCCATCGACCCCGTCACGGGCGAGGCACTGAGCGCCTCGGCACCGGGGTGGACCTCGGTGTTTTCGGAAGAACTCCTCGCTGCCGCCCGTAAGCGCGACGACATCGTGGCCATCACGGCGGCGATGGCTGGGCCCACAGGGCTCACCCCTTTCGCCGAAGAGTTCCCCGCGCGATTTTTTGACGTCGGCATCGCAGAGCAGCACGCCGTGACCTCCGCCGCGGGCCTTGCACTCGGCGGGCTCCACCCCGTTGTGGCCATCTATTCGACGTTCCTCAACCGCGGCTTCGACCAACTTCTCATGGACGTCGGCTTGATCAAGCAGCCGGTCACCCTCGTACTGGATCGCTCGGGCGTGACAGGTTCCGACGGCGCGAGCCACAACGGGGTGTGGGACCTCGCCATCGCCTCGGTGGTGCCGGGCATACGCATCGCCGCCCCCCGCGACCCGGCGCGGCTGAGGGAGGAGTTCCGCGAAGCCATTGCGCACGAGACAGGTCCGACCGTGGTGCGTTTCCCCAAAGGCGACGTCGGGGCGGATATCGAGGCCATCGAGCGCACGCCATCGGGCGTCGATGTGTTGTTCCGGCCCGCCGGCGAGCCAGGGCCGGGCGACCTCGACGTCCTCCTCGTTGCCGTGGGCAGCTTCGCCGAAAACGCCATACTCGCCGCGGAGAACCTCGCCGCTGACGGGGTGCGCGTGACCGTCGTCGACCCGCGGTGGGTCATCCCCATTGACCCCACCCTTATCGAGATGGCGGAGCGGGCTGACATGGTCGTAGTCTACGAGGACGGGGTCGTGCGCGGGGGAGTCGGATCCGCGCTGGGTGAAGCCCTCAATGCCGTCGAAGTTGACACGCCGTTGCGGCAGCTAGCCTTCCCGGACATTTTCCCCGAGCACGCGTCGCGCTCCGAGATCCTGCGGGACTACGGGCTTGACGCCGAGTCTGTGGAGGCGCAGGTGCGCGAATGGACTTTGGCGTACCGCCAGTAGGTCCTCCCTTAATACCTGCACACGGGCGGCCTGGCTGACGGGGTTCGCAGACTCCGCATTGCGGAGTTTCCCGCCCACATCCCGACTCTGCAGCGGCGGAGTGACCTTCCTACGGACTCCGCATTGCGGAGTTTCCCACCCACACCCCGACTCCGCGGCCGCAGAGTGACCTTCCTACGGACTCCGCATTGCGGAGTTTCCCGCCCACATCCCGACTCTGCAGCGGCGGAGTGACCTTCCTACGGACTCCGCATTGCGGACTTTCTCGGGTTGTGCCGTGACTCTGCAGCGGCGGAGTGACCGTCCCACGGACTCCGCATTGCGGACTTTCTCGGGTTGTGCCGTGACTCTGCAACGGCGGAGTGACCTTCCTACGGACTCCGCATTGCGGAGTTTCCCACCCACACCCCGACTCCGCAGCTGCAGAGTCCACCAAGACTGAGGCGCCCCTCGTATTCCCGGGCCATCCAGCGCCGCCGTGCAGGGCTACATACTGCGGATGCGTGCGGCGATTGTGGGGGCAACGGCCGCGACCTGCCATTCGCGCGCACCGGCATGTGAGAGGGCCCGCGCTACGGTATCGGTCTCGCTCAACTGATGCGTGCTCAGTTCCCACACCACCTGCCGCAGCACCGCGGGCGTGAGAAGGACCTCGGGGGCGATGTCGAGCCGCGCGGCGTGGGAGGCGAGCGCCTCTCGCACCGCGACGAGCCTCTCCCACGATTGAGGGTGATGCCTCTGCCACGCAGATTTGCTGGGTGGTCCCGGGGGCGGGTCGTGGGGAAGCGGCCACTGCTCCCGCGGGGTGGAGTAGGCCTGGGATACGACGTCGAACCACCTCCCGGTCTCTCCGCGTCGCCGCGCGGGAAAACCCTTGATGGCCGCGAGTTCGCGGGGAGTGGCGGGCAGGGAAGCGGCGATGGCGATGATGACGGAGCCCGGAAGGACGCTGTGCGGCGAGGCGTCGGCAGCGAAGGCAATCTCGTCCCGGCGCTCCCATAGCGCCTGGGCCACAGCAAGGCTCTCCGGCTGGCGCAGGCGGGACACGCCCTTGAGGTCGCGCCACGTCTTCGGCGTGGGGCGGTTATGGGGGCCATGCGTATCGACGACGTGGTCAAGCTCCTGACGCAGCGCATCGAGCTTGCCCGCCCGATCGAGGTATTCTGTGAGCGCCTCGGCGACGTCGAGAAGGTATGCGACGTCTAGTGCGGCGTATTGCAACCAGGCGTCGGGAAGCGGAACCTGTGACCAGTCCTCGCGCCCGTGGCCTTTTTGCAGCTCCACGCCCGTGAATTCGCGCACGACCGCGGCGAGGTTGGTGCGTTCTAACCCGGCGAGGCGGCCGGCGAGCTCGGTGTCGAACACCGCGCCGGGATAAAGGCCCAGCGCTCCCAGGCTGGGGAGATCTTCCCCGGCGGCGTGGAGGACCCACTCGCCGCCGCCGAGCACTGGGGCGAAGATGTCTTTGACGGCGTCCCGGTGTCCCTCCGGGGCGATAAGGAAGGTCCCTGCGTCGCGCCGGTAGACCTGGACGAGGAAGGCGCGGTCGTCGTAACGAAAGTTCGAGGCGCGCTCAGTATCCACCGCGAACGGGCCGCGCCCGCAGGAAAGCGCGTCGGCTGCGCGTCGAAAAGCGCGCGGGTCCGCGACGAGCTCGAATGCGGCCACGATCCCTATCGAGCGCCGAGCTTGGCCACGCCCTCGGGGGGCAAGCCCGCAACGTGAGCGAGCACCTTCGCAAAAGCTTCCACGTGGGAGGAGAGATCGATGCCGTCTGCGGTCCACGACGCGCGCATCTCCAATTGGTAGGCGCGCGGCGGGCCGCCAATCTCCCCGAAACGCACCGAGGACGTCGAGGTCACGGTCCCGCCCAGGTTAGTGTACCCGGCGCCGCATTCCTCCAGAGATTCACCAAGCCACTGCCAGGCCACGTCGGGGAGCAGGGGGTCGGAGGCCACCGCGTCGTCCATGTCTGCCTGGATGTAGGCGACGAGGCGCATGGAGCCCTCCCATGCCTCTTCGGCGTCGGGGGAGTGGAGCAAGATGAGGCGGCCGAACGCGTCGGCCTCGGCATCGAGCGGGGAGGCGGCGGGGTGCTCGCGGGAGATTTCCAGCCCGATGGCGTGGCTATACGGAGCGGGCCGCTGCGGGGGTCGGATCGTGCCGAGGGTAATCTCCGGGCGCAGGGAGGCCGCGTGCATGGACTCGACGGCGGCCCGGAATTCCGCGGGCGAGGCGGCGTTGTCGCCGGCGGTATCGCCAGAGCTCGCCTGCCGCGCGTGGACTGGGGTCTCGGAATTGGTCACGCCCTATGACGCTAACCACATGCCCTTCATAGCGGTGGAGGCGCGCCGGAGGAGTAAGCTTGACTTACGACTTTTGATTGATTCGCCCGCGCCCCCGCGGGTGGGAAAGGCAGCGATCACATGGCAGAGAACACGGCCGACCTCGAGGCCCTGAACAAGATCCAGCGCTACTCGCAGTGGGTGACCTTCCGCGCCATCCCGGGCGCGTTGGGCACCGAGCGTGCGCAGACGACCGCGCAGGCCAAGGAGTTTTTCGCGGCGCTCGAGGCCGCAGGCGAGGTGAGCGTTCGTGGCGTCTACGATGTCACCGGAACGCGCCCCGAGGCGGACCTCATGATCTGGTGGCATGCCGAGCGCTTCGAGCAGATCCAGAAGGCACTGGCAGATTTCCGCCGGGAGACCACCTTGGGCCAGGTGCTTGAGCTCGGGTGGATCGGCAACGGTCTGCACCGCCCTGCAGAGTTCAACCACGCGCACCTGCCCGCGTTCGTGATGGGCGAGCCCGCCCGCGAGTGGATCTCGGTCTACCCCTTCGTCCGCTCGTACGACTGGTACCTGCTCGACCCGGCCGAGCGGCGCCGCATTCTCGCCGACCACGGCCGGGCGGCAGCGGACTACGCGGACGTGCGCGCGAACACGGTCACGGCCTTTACCCTCGGCGACTACGAGTGGATGCTCGCCTTCGAGGCCGATGACCTGGGCAGGATCTCCGACCTCATGCACAAAATGCGCTACACCGAGGCGCGCCTGCACGTGCGCGAGGAGGTCCCGTTCCAGACCGGCCGGCGCGTTGCAGACATCGGCGAGATCATCGCCGCGCTGCCCTAGCTAGTTCTCGACCGGGCCTTCTTCCAGCGTCAGGGAGATCGAGTTGATGCAGTAGCGCAGGTCGGTGGGGGTATCGTAGCCCTCGCCGGCGAAGACATGGCCGAGGTGGGAGTGGCAGTTGGCGCATAACACCTCGGTGCGCACCATGCCGAGGCTGCGGTCTTCGCGCTCGATGACGCTATCGCCGGCGAGCGGGCTGAAAAACGCCGGCCAGCCGCAGTGGGAGTCGAACTTCTCCGTCGAGCGGAAGAGCTCGGCGCCGCACGCGCGGCAGCGGTAGACGCCCTCCGTGGTGGTGTTGGTGTACTCACCGATGCCGGGCGGTTCGGTGCCGGCTTGCCGGAGGACGTGGTATTCGGCGTCGCTAAGCCTCTCGCGCCATTTCTGATCGCTGAAGTCGAGGAAATTTTCTTGCGCCATCTGCCGCCTCCTTGTTGTCGCTGACTATTACCGAGACTACCCACGCCGCGACCGCGAGTACGAACACCGACCATGCGAAGGTCACCAACACGATGTCGAGCACGGCACCGGTGTGCGGGAAGTGGGGCGAGGCCCACTCGAGCGGGGAGAAACACACCACCACGCCGACCCAGATGGGCGCTGTATGCATGGGGCTCGTACCCACGGGGCGCAGCACCGTGAGCACCGCGGGCAAAAGCATCATCGAGTAGTAGGCCTGCCCCAGGGAGGACAGCAGGCACACCCCCGCGATGAGCACGCCCGAGGTCACCGCCGCCCACAGCCACTCGTCGCTGTATCGGAACCGGGCGAGGCCACCCACCGCCACCGCCAGCGCCAGCGCCACCACCGCGAACATCAGCGCGTGCAGCCAGCCCGGCACGCCGAAGTAGGCGGAAAACCCGGCGAGCGAGGCGTTGGCGTAGTCGCGGGTCACGCCGAGGTAGGGCACGACCTTATCCGTGTAGTCGGACGCCCCAGGCGTCAGCGGCCACGCCACGACGTTGAGCGCCACCGGCAGCAGCGCCGCGGTGAGCGCCGTGCGCCACTCCAGCCGCATCAGCGGCAAAACGATCAGCGGCGCGAACATGGGCTTGATCACGATGGCCAGGCCCAGCACGATCCCCGCGGCCCACGGGCGGGCGCCGAGGAAGAGCTGTAAAAAGGCCACCAGGGCAAGCAGCAAAATGCCGTTGATGTTGGAAAACACGAGCGTATTGGTCACCGACTCCGTCAGGAAGGCGACCGCAATGAGCGCCGGGAAGACGGGGTGGGAGAGCGCATAGCCGCTGCGGCGCGTGAGCAGAGCAAGGGCGGCGATGATCGCGGCGGCGTTGAGGAGGATGAACAGCGGGCGCGCCACCTCGATGTGTTCTGTGAGCCCGAGCGGAGAGAGCAGCAGCGTGGCTCCGGGGTTGTAGAGGTAGTGCGGGTCGACGTGCTCGTAGTTTTCGTTATAGACGTCGACTCGCTCCACGAAGCGGCGCGTCGCCGACCACACGGTGGTGAAATCGTCAGTCAGAGAGCCGGTCCATGCGCGCACGAAAACGCGGTGGATGACAATGAGCACCGCCGCGGGCCAGGCGGCGAAGGAGGCGATTCGAGCGAGGCTCAGACCGCTCGGTCGTGGGGCGGGCTGTGTCCAGGTGGACTCCACGTTGGGCAACTGCATGCCGATAACCGTACCGTTCCCGGCGCTCTGCTACCCGCGCGACCTGCGATAGCGGCAAAACAGCATGGAATCGTCGGTGCGGGCAACCGCTTCGAGGGTGAAGCGCCGGAGACCACCGTCGCCTTCCGCGCCGCCGAGGGCGGGCAGGTGGGTCCCATCGAGGGGCCCGACCGAGGGATCAACCGTGAGGTGGAATACGTCGATCGCATCCGCGGCAAGCAGCGCCGAATAAAGGCTGGGACCGCCCTCGCACACGATGCGGTTGAGGCCGCGGGCGTGGAGCGCGGCGACTACATCGCGCGCGCTGCCCGAGGCCGCGTCCACGAGCTGTGCTCCCGCAGCGCGGAGCCTCGCGCGGGCGGGGGCGAGAGCCGGGTCGCTTAAGGCCTCGCGCGCGGCGATGATGAGCGGAGGGGTGCCAGAGAAAAAGTCGGAGGTGGTGTCGAAGTCCAAGCTGCGCGAGACAACCGCGACGGCCCCGCGCGGAGCCTTGTAGCCCTCGCGGCGCACCGTTCCCGCCCCGACGAGCACGCAATCGGCCCACTCGCGCAGCGCGAGGAGGAGAGCGGAGTCGGTGTCGTTTCCGAGCGCGCCGGAGGTCCCCTCGCGGGCGAAGGCGCCGAAAAGTGTGCTCACAGCGATGGCCCGCAGCTCTCGGTGCTCGGGCGGCAGCTGCGGGCCGATGAGATCGGCAATCGAGGGGGCGGGCATGTGGAGCGGATGACGAGACTCGAACTCGCGACCCTCACCTTGGCAAGGTGATGCGCTACCAACTGCGCTACATCCGCATCAGGGCTGGGAAAGCCTGTGCGCGATACTGGGATTGAACCAGTGACCTCTTCCGTGTCAGGGAAGCGCTCTCCCGCTGAGCTAATCGCGCGGGGGCCAGGAAATGGCCTTGAGGTGGATACGGGAATCGAACCCGTGTACACGGTTTTGCAGACCGTTGCCTAACCACTCGACCAATCCACCGCGGAGGGGTGCCCTCCAAAGTACGCTATAAGTACTTGAGAGCGGATGACGAGACTCGAACTCGCGACCCTCACCTTGGCAAGGTGATGCGCTACCAACTGCGCTACATCCGCAATAGGGCATAGACCCTGTGCGCGATACTGGGATTGAACCAGTGACCTCTTCCGTGTCAGGGAAGCGCTCTCCCGCTGAGCTAAACGCGCTAGCAATACGGCCCCTTCGGGCCGTGGAGCGGATGACGAGACTCGAACTCGCGACCCTCACCTTGGCAAGGTGATGCGCTACCAACTGCGCTACATCCGCACGTACAACATGTGTTGTGCGTGTAAGAACATTAACCGCACGGTTGCGCGTTTCACAAATCGCCAAGGTCAGGGTGCAATTTATGCGCGCACGCGTATCGACGCCCCCATCGCCCCCGAATTACATCCCTGGAATTGTGCGCGCCCTCGCCCCAATTGTCTCGCCTACCTGCCAATTAGGGCGCGTGGGAGGTGCCGTGTAGAGTACAGAGACAGGTTTTGGTCCTATGGCTCAGTGGAAGAGCGTTCCGTTCACACCGGAAAGGTCGCTGGTTCGAACCCAGCTAGGACCACCAAGCACGAACCCCCGGACGACGGCGATGCCGCCTCCCGGGGGTTTTCTGCGCCTCGGTCGGGGAGCGGGAGAGGGTCCGCGAAAAAATTTTTCCTCGCCGTGTAATGCTGGCCGCTGTGGCGTCACAAGCATCATGAACGCCCGCAGAAAGGATTGCGGGCCGATCACACCATGTAAGGAGTCACGCTATGACGAAGAAGTACTGGACAATCGCCGCGGCCACCCTCGCAGCGTTCGGCGCAGCCCTCCCGGCAGCCGGCGCGGCAGCGCAAGAGCCTGCCCCCGAGGTCTCCGCGCCCGCGGCCGTGACCATCCATGACGCCCTGAAACCGGGGGCGGAGATCGCAGTGAGCTCCCCGTGCGCCGAGGGCGACGCTCACGCGACGCTCGAGACCTCCTTCGGCGCCACGGCGGAGATGACTCCGGCGGCGGATGCCGGGGAGCTCGTCGGATACGTCACCGCGCCCGAGCAGATCGGCCCCGGCCCCGCGGACGGCTACCACACCGCGACCGTGACCTGCGATTCCGGCGAGAGCGCGACCGTCGCGTTCGTGCAGGGAGGAAACGACGAGGCGCAAGCGCCGCGTTAAGCCCCGGTTGACGGACCACATGCTGAGCTTCGAATCCTCCTATCGCCAGTGCTACCCGAGCGTGCTTGCCTACGTGCGGCGACGCACTGACGACAACGTTGCTGAAGACCTCTGCGCCGAGGTTTTCACCCGCGCGTGGTCGGGATGGCCACCGCGCGGTGACCTGGCGCTGCCGTGGCTCTACGGCATCGCCCGCAATGTGGTCCTGGAGCACTACCGGCAGCGCCAGGTCTCCGTGCCGTTGGACAGCGTGGGGGAGCACAACCTGCAAGAGCCTTCGGCGGAATCCCGCGCCGCAGCGAATGTTGACATCATGCGGGCCCTCGGCGAGCTGGGAGACAACGATCGCGAAATACTTACACTGCACGCCTGGGAGGGCCTCACACCTGCGGAGATCGCCGTCGTGCTGGGCATCTCCGAAAACTCCTCGCGCGTGCGCCTCCACAGGGCGCGCGCCCGCCTCGCCACATGTCTCCACACCACCATCGGAGCAAAGAGATGACACATCAACCTGATGATCCCCTTATCCTCCTGCGCCGAGCCAACCCGGTGCTCGATACCAGCTTGAGCGCCGAGCAGGAGGCGCGCGCAGAAGAGATCCTCGCCGCCATTACCGCGGCCCCGCCCACCCGCCGCCGCCCTCGGGTGTTGCCGTGGTTAAGCGCGGCGGCAGCGGCGCTTGTCGTCGTCGGCATCGGGTTCGGCGCGCTACCCCAGCAGCAGGCCCGGGCAGAGGCGGAGGAGGCGCTCGAGCAGGCGTCAGAGTCCTCGCTTGCAAAATCCCAACCCCCGCGCGTGACCAGCGCGGACTACCTCCGCCGCGTGGATGCCAGCGGGGAGGCTCGCGTGGTCACCGTCATGCGCACCGACGCCGGCGGGGCGGTCGATGTCGAGCAGCACACCAGCGGGGAGCTGCCGCAGGTGCTGGAGGAGGCCGCGCGGGGCGTCGCCACGCAAACCCCGCTCGATCCGGAGCGAGACATCGTTGGCGAGCTGAGGGAAAAGCCACGCTCGCAGGCCGTGCGCGAGGCGTTGACCTTGCTGCTCTCCCCGGGCCTTGGTGCGCAGCAGCAAAGCGAGCTCTACGCGTTTATCGCCGGGCAAAGCGGCAACCGGGTGATTGCCCGGGGCAGCGAGCGGGAGGGCGAAGCGATCACCATCTCCCGCGCGCACGACGGCCTGACGCTGACGATCCTGCCGGAGACGGGCCAACTGGTCTCGGTCACCGGGCTTGTCGCGCCGGAGGTGACCACTACCGTCGATGCCGCCGGAATCGTCGGCTGCGTCAATGTCACCGGCGTGGCGGGCCCGGAGGAGATCTCGCTGGCCTGCGCTGATAACAACTACGTCGTGAGCGACCTGGAGTGGCAGGGATGGAACTCGGAGTCGGCGAGGGCGACCGGGACGGCGTGGATTAATGAGTGTGACCCGGATTGCGCCAGCGGGCGCATGCGCAAGTTCCCGGTGCAGGTCCGCGCGAGCGAGAAGCGCTCCTGTGGCTACAACCTCGAGGTCTACACCTCCCTCGAGGTGACCTACTCCAGCGAGGTGCGAAGCTCCGAGCCGCTGGCGGCTAATGAGACCTTCGAGCTCGGCTGCGGGTAAGCACCCTAGGGGTAGGGGAAAACCCGCCACCACGTTCATGTGAGACCTCGCTCACGTCCGGGGAACTTCCCGGGGGAGTTAACCGACTATTAATCCGACCTTCTTTTCCGATACCCCAAGGAGTACTTTCATGACGAAGCCAACCACCCGTGCCCGCGCCGCCCGCGGGGGAGCACTCGCCGTGGCTTTATCGGTCGGGCTCGTGTGCGCCAACCCCCAGGCGGCCTTGGCCCACGACGCCGTGATCGGGGGAAACCCGGCCGACGGCGCGGTGGTGGAGGCGTTCCCCGGCGAGCTGACCCTCGAGTTCTCCGGGCACGTGCAGGAAGGCTTCAACACCTTCGCCCTGACCCACGCGGGCAGCTCCGAGGTGGTCTACTCCGGGGAGCCGACCGTGGAGGGCCAATTCGTCACGCTCGACCTGCCCGACGACGTGGCCGCGAAACTCGCCGACCAGCCCGGGGATTACACCATCGGCTACCAGATCGTCTCCTCCGACGGGCATGCGACGAAGGGAATGACGAGCTTTACCTACGAGCCTGCGAGCGCGGGAGCGCAGGCGAGCGAGACGGCGGCTGGGCAGCAGAGCCCGGCGCCTGCCGACCACGCCGCCGAGCAGAAGGAGAACTCCTCCACCGCGACCTGGGTGTGGGTGCTTGCCGGTGTCGCTGCCGTACTCGTGCTCGGCGGGGTAGCGGTGGCGGCAATGGGGCGTCGAAAAGCTGCCGCTGCTCAGTCGCCCGCGGAGCGCGACGAGACCAACTAGCCCCCTGACGCACACCCCACGACATCCCAAGGAGTACACCCATGAACAACCGCGCAATCCCGGTCCTCGCCGCTGCTGTGACCGCCGCGATTTCCCTGTCCGCGTGCTCGGACTCCGAGAGCGCCCCGCAGCAGGGCAGCACCGCAGCGAGCCCTTCGAGTTCAGCGTCGGCCAAGCCCGCGGAGGCGGCGCCGCTCGCCTTCGAAGCGCCCGTCATCCGCGCCAAGGAGCAGGGCAAGGACATGACTGCGATCTTCGGCACGCTGCGCAACACCGGCACCGAGCCGGTCACGGTCACCGGCTTCGAGACCTCGCTTGAAGGGCTTGAAGGGCTTGAAGGGCTTGAAGGCGCGCGCTACGAGGTGCACAAGACCGAAAACGGCACCATGAGCCCGGTCGACGGCGGCCTCGTCGTCCCGCCGGGGGAGAGCGTGGAGCTCGCCCCGGGCAGCTTCCACCTCATGATCCTCGACTACGCCCCGGAGATCCCCGCGGGGGAGAGCGTCGAGGTCACGCTGAAGACCGACCGCGGCGACGTCGTAGTGCCTGGCGTGGAGGTGCGCACGATGATCCCGGGCAACGAGTCCTACGGTGAAGGCGGCGAGATGGTCGGCCACGACATGCACGTCGGCCACTAGGAAGATGAAGCTGAAACGCAGGGCCTTTATCGCCGGGGCGAGTGCTGCGGGGGCGGCGGCCCTGGCCGGGTGCGCGGCCAGGGGCGAGGAGGAGGCGGCACGCGCTGAACCTACCGTGCCAGCCGTCGTCGACTTCGACGGCGCGCACCAGGCGGGAATAGTCACGCGCACGCAGGCGGCGCTCTACTTGGCGGGCTACAACCTGCGCTCGCGTGTCGACGCCCCCGGCTTCGCCCGCCTTTTGCGCCTGCTCACCGCGGACGCGCGCGCCCTGTGCGCCGGCGAGGCACCACTGGGCAGCCTCGAGCCGGAGATGAGCCGCAACCCCGCGGCCCTCACGGTCACCTGCGGTATCGGCGAGCGCGCCTTTGATATTGCCGCCCCGGAGAAGAAGCCTGCGTGGCTGCGCGACCTCCCGGCGTTTCGGCGCGACCAGCTCGATCCCGCCTGGGGGCAGACAGACGTCGTCCTGCAGATCTGCAGCGACGACCCCCTCACCGCGGCGTGGGCGCTGCGCCACCTCACCCGCGCTGCCGCCGACTACGCCACCACGGCGTGGGTGCAGCAGGGCTTTTCCCAGGCCTCAGGGGAGGCCACCCCGCGCAACATGTTCGGGCAGGTCGATGGCACTGTCAACCCCGTGAGCGAGGACGACTACGCCGCGCAGGTCTTCGCCGACGGCCCGGCCGGCTTTGCCGGGGGAAGCTCGATGGTGGTGAGGCGCATCGCCATGCACCTCGACGAGTGGGAGCTGCTCGACCGCGCCTCGCGCGAGCAGGTCATCGGCCGCACTCTTGACACCGGCGCCCCGCTCACCGGCGGAGGCGAATTCACCGCGCCGGATCTCCGCGCGACCGACCGCTTCGGCCTGCCCGTGATTGACAAAAACTCCCACATGGCGCGGGCGATGCCCCCGGCAGACCACCCCGAACAGCGCTTCAAGCGCCGACCATACAACTACGTCTTGCCGCCCGAGCCGGGCTCGGCTCGCTTGAGCAACGTCGGGCAAATCTTTATCGCCTACCAAAAAGACCCGGTGGCCCAGTTCGTCCCCGTCCAGGCGCGCCTCGACGAGGTAGACAGGCTCAACACGTGGATCACCCACATCGGCTCCGCCGTCTACTGGGTGCCGCCGGGGACCTCCGCCAGCGGCGAGTCAGAACAGTATTGGGGCCAGTCAGTTTTCGGGTCGCCACGGGGGTAGGATCTCGAACAGTGTTTTATCCTCGCGGCGCGGCGGCGCCACAGCGCGGATTCCACGAAAGGCAGTTGATAGCAAGGCTGGCGGCCAGGTATGTCGCACGCCGTGAGCGCAAAGGAGCGCACCGAAGACTATGTCCAGCGAATCCCCGGCGGCCCCCGCCGTCTCCGTTGAGCCCGAGCCCTTCGACGTCGCAGCGGGTACCCCCGTGGGCGCGGCGATGAAAGAGCTGAACTACCCCAACAAGGGCGAGGGCGCCATTGTCTGCGTCCAAGACTCCACCGGGGCGCTCAGGGACCTCTCCTACGTTCCCGATGCCGACGAGACCTTCATGCCGGTTGCCGCGAACACCGAGGCCGGCCGCTCGGTGATCCGCCACTCGTGCGCGCACGTGCTCGCCCAGGCCGTCCAGGCCGAGTTCCCCGGCACCAAGCTCGGGATCGGCCCGGCGATCACGGACGGGTTCTACTACGACTTCGACGTCGCGGAGCCGTTTACGCCCGAGGATTTGGCGGCGCTGGAAAAGCGCATGAAAAAGATCATCAAGCAGGGCCAGAAGTTTGTCCGCGGCGTCTACTCCACGGCGGATGAGGCCGCCGCCGACCTCGCCGCGGAGCCCTATAAGCTCGAGCTCATCGAAGACAAGGGCAACGTCGACCCCGCCTCCGACGAGGCGGCCGAGATCGGCGCGGGGGAGCTGACCCACTACGACAACGTCAACCCGCGCACCGGCGAGGTCGAGTGGCACGATCTGTGCCGCGGACCGCACGTGCCCACCACGAAGTACATCCCGGCGTTCGCGCTGACCCGGTCGTCGGCCGCCTACTGGCGCGGCGACCAGAACAACGCCGGCCTACAGCGCATCTACGGCACGGCGTGGGAGTCTAAGGAGCGCCTCGAGGACCACCTCACCATGCTGCGCGAAGCCGAAAAGCGCGACCACCGCCGTCTCGGCAACGAGCTCGACCTGTTTTCCTTCCCCGACGAGCTCGGCTCGGGCCTGCCGGTGTTCCACCCGGACGGCGGCATCATCAGGCTGGCCATGGAGGAGCACTCGCGGCGCCGCCACCTTGAGGCGGGCTACTCCTTTGTCAACACCCCGCACGTGACCAAGGGCGCCCTGTTTTCCAAGTCCGGCCACCTCGACTGGTACGCCGACGGCATGTTCCCGCCGATGAAGCTCGACGGAGAGGTCGACGAGGACGGCAACGTGGTCAAGCAGCCGCAGGACTACTACGTCAAGCCGATGAACTGCCCGATGCACAACCTCATTTTCGACTCCCGCGGGCGCTCCTACCGCGAGCTGCCGCTGCGCTTGTTCGAGTTTGGCACCGTCTACCGCTACGAGAAGTCCGGCGTCGTCCACGGGCTCACGCGCGCCCGCGGCTTCACGCAGGATGACGCGCACATCTACTGTACCGAGGACCAGCTCGAAGAGGAACTCACCAGCGTGCTCGAGTTCATCATCTCGCTGCTCAAGGACTACGGGCTGGATGACTTCTACCTCGAGCTCTCGACGAAGGACCCGAACAAGTACATCGGCGACGACGAGATTTGGGAGCGCTCGACGACCATCTTGCAGTCGGTGGCCGAGCGCTCCGGCCTCGAGCTCGTACCGGACCCGGCTGGGGCGGCGTTCTACGGCCCGAAGATCTCCGTGCAGGCGCGCGACGCGATCGGGCGCACCTGGCAGATGTCGACCGTGCAGCTCGACTTCAACCTGCCGGAGCGCTTCGACCTCACCTACACCGCCCCCGACGGCACGAAGCAGCGCCCGGTGATGATCCACCGCGCACTCTTCGGCTCCATCGAACGCTTCTTCGGCGTTCTCCTCGAGCACTACGCCGGCGCGTTCCCGGCGTGGCTTGCCCCGCACCAGGTCGTGGGCATCCCGGTGGCGGATGATTTCGCGGGGCACCTAGATGGCGTCGTCAAGCAGCTGCGTGCCCGCGGAATTCGCGCGGAGGTCGACCATTCCGACGACCGCATGCAGAAGAAGATCCGCAACCACACCACGGGCAAGGTTCCGTTTATGCTGCTCGCCGGCGCGCGCGACGTGGAGGCGGGCGCGGTGAGCTTCCGCTTCCTCGACGGCACCCAGGTCAACGGGGTGCCCGTCGATGAGGCCGTCGAGCTGATCTGCGACTGGGTGGCGCAGCGGATCAACGAGCAGCCGAGCGAGGTAAGCCTTGCAGCGCGCAGGAGCTAGCGGCGAGTTCGTCGATACCGGGGTGGGGCAGCCGGATCGGCTGATGCGGCTGTGGGCTCCCTACCGCTCGAGCTACGTCGCCGCCATCCCCGACGACGGCGGCGAGGAGGACCCGTTTATCGCAGCGCCGCACAAGAGCGACGAGGACGCGCTCATCGTCGCCCGCGGGCAGGCCGTCTACGCTCTGCTCAACCTCTACCCGTACAACGCCGGGCACCTCATGGTGGTGCCCTACCGCAAGGTCGCCGAGCTTGAACACCTCACGGCGGCCGAATCGGCTGAGCTCATGGCGTTTGCCCAGCAGGCGGTGCGCGTGCTCAAGGCGGTCTCGCACCCCGAGGCGATCAACGTGGGCCTCAACCTGGGTAAGGCCTCCGGCGGGTCCGTCGGCGATCACCTCCACCTTCACGTCGTTCCGCGCTGGGCAGGCGATGCGAACTTCATGACGGTCATCGGGGGCACGAAGGTGCTGCCCCAGCTCCTGCGCGAGACGCGGGCGCTGCTTGCCGACGCCTGGGCACACACCGGGGAGGGCGGGAGCGCCAATGCTTAGCGTGCACGGGCGGGAGCCCGCGGCGGTCGTCGTCGAGCCGGTGGCAAAGGCCCTTTTGCGCATCGGAATGACCCCGAACGTGACCACGGTGCTGGGCACGTCGGCGACGATCCTGGTCTCCGTGCTCCTCATCCCGGCCGGCCACCTCGTCGCCGCGGCGCTCGCCTCGGCGTTTTTCGCCGCCTTCGACATGGTCGATGGGACGATGGCGCGGCTGAGGGGAGGGGGCACGGCCTTCGGCGCCACCCTGGACGCGAGCTGCGACCGCATCACCGACGGGGCGCTCTTCGGCGCGATCGTGGCGTGGTTCGTCTACGTCGACCACGCCTCCCCGGCCACCGTCGCGGCAGCCCTCGGGGTGCTCGTCCTCTCCCAGGTCATTAGCTACATCAAGGCGCGCGGCGAGGCCGGGGGCCTGCGCATCGTCGGCGGGCTCATCGAGCGGCCCGAGCGCCTCATCGTCGCCTTTATCGGGCTCGTCCTGGAGGGCGCCGGGGTGGGCGGGGCGCTCGCGGCGGCCGTGTGGCTGCTGCTTGCCGGCTCTGCAATCACCGTGGTCCAGCGCTTCGCCCTCGCCGCCCGCGATCCGCGCTCGCATGAGCACATCGCCGCGCCGGAGGGGGCAAAGCCGTGAAGCAAGAACTCATCGCAGGAGGCTACGTCGCCGGGTGGCGGCTCGTGGGCGCGCTGCCGGAGTCGTGGGCAGCCGCGCTCTTTCGTACCGGGGCGGATATCGCCTCCGACCGCGGACGGGGTGCGGAGATGCTGCGCCGCAACCTCATCAGGGTCGTCGGTGCGGGCAGCGTCGATCAGCGGCTCGTGCGCGCCTCCATGCGCTCCTACGCGCGTTACTGGAAGGAGGCCTTCCAGCTGCCGCGGCTCGCGGGGCAGGAGGACGTGCTCGCGCGTATCGACGCCGGGGTCAGCGGCCGGGAGCACTTCGAGGCGGCCTATTCCCGCGGGCGGGGAGTTATCCTCGCGCTGCCGCACTCGGGGAACTGGGACATGGCAGGGATGTGGTTCGTGGCCAACTACGGCGGGTTTACCACCGTCGCCGAGCGCGTCGAGCCCGCCGCGCTGTTCCAGGCCTTCGTCGATTTCCGCAACTCCCTCGGGTTCGAGGTACTCCCGCTGACCGGCGGGGAACGGCCGCCGTACGCGCGCCTGAAGGAAGTGCTCGCGGGCGGCGGGATTGTCTGCCTGCTTGGTGAGCGCGACCTCACCGCCCGCGGTGTCGCCGTGGATTTCTTCGGCGAGCCCACCACCATGCCCGCGGGCCCGGCGAAGCTCGCCATCGATACCGGCGCCGCGCTCATCGCGGTGCACTCCGCCTTCGGCGGGCCGGGGGAGCCGCCCTGGCTTCTCACGGCCGACCCGGAGATCGAGGTCACCACACTCGAGCGCACGACCCAGCTGCTCGCGGACCGCTTCGCAGCCAACATCGCCGCGCACCCCGCCGACTGGCACATGCTGCAGCCGATGTGGCCGGCGGACAGGCCGAAGAGGCGGCGTCGCTAGCTCATGCGGATCGGCATGGTGTGCCCGTACTCCTTCGACGAACCCGGGGGAGTTCAAGCCCACGTCCTTGACCTTGCCCGGGTGTTGCGCAGCCAGGGCCACGAGGTGCGCGTGCTGGGCCCGGCGACGGAGGCGGCCGCGGTGCCGGACTACGTCACCCGCGGCGGGCGCGCCATCCCCATTCCCTACAACGGCTCGGTGGCCCGACTCGCCTTCGGCCCGCGGGTTATGCGGGTGACCAGGAATTTCATCGCTAGCGGTGACTTCGACGTGCTCCACGTCCACGAGCCGAACTCGCCGAGCTACTCGCTCGCCGCGCTCGCCGTGGCCACCGGGCCGATCGTGGCCACCTACCACGCCTCGGCCGCCTCCTCGTGGGTACTGCGCGCGGCGCTGCCGGCCCTGCGGGTCGGGCTGGAGAAGATCCGCGGCGGCATCGCGGTCAGCGAGACCGCCAGGCGTTGGCAGGTAGAGCAGGTCGGAGCGGACCCGGTGTTGATCCCCAACGGGGTGGACACGCAGGAGTTCCGTCGTGCCCGCAGCCCGCGCAACGACACCGGCGAGGTGGAGATCTGCTTCCTCGGCCGTCTCGACGAGCCGCGCAAGGGCTTAGACGTCTTCCTCGCCGCGGTTGCGCAGCTGGGCCGGCCCGCGCGCGTCACCGTCATCGGCGGGGGCCGCGGCGGGAGGGCCGCCCCCGCCGGGGTGGAGTTCGTCGGGCGGGTTGACGACGCCACGAAGGCGGAGATCCTCGGCCGTGCGGACATCTACGTCGCGCCCAACACGAAGGGGGAGTCCTTCGGCATCGTCCTCGTCGAGGCCATGGCGGCCGGCTGCGCCGTGGTCGCCAGCGACATCGAGGCCTTCGCCGACGTGTGCGGCGCCGACGGCCCCGAGCCCGCGGGCCTGCTCTTTCCCGTGGGCGACGCGAGCGCGCTCGCCGCAACGCTGCGCCTGCTTATCGACGCCCCCTCCTACCGCAACCGCCTCATCATCGCCGCCGAGCAGCGCGCGGGGCGCTACGACTGGTCGAGCGTGGCCGCCCAGATCCTCGCGGTCTACGACACCGTCTCCGGCTCGGGCGAGAAGGTACGGGTGAGCAGGTGAGCGCGGTGGCCTGGATAGTCGGTGCCGCCTGCGCCGCCGTTATCGCGCTGTGCCTGTGGGCGTACCTCACCGCGCACCGCCTCGACCGGCTCCACATCCGCCTCGACCGCAGCAGGGAGGCGCTGCAGGCGGCGCTGGATCGGCGCTGCGCCGTCATCGCGGCCACGCTACCCTCCCTCGCTTCGCGGGCGAGGGCGACGGAGGAAATCAGGCTCACCGCCAGGGACATCGCCACCCGGCTCGAGGCGGAGGACGCGCTGCGCGGGGCGGTAGATGGGGGCGTCGATAAGGATGCCCGCGCCGATGCGGCGCGCGAGGCGCTCGCCGAGGCCGATGTCCGCGTCATGCTCGCGCTGCGCTTCTACAACGACGCGGTGCGAGAGACGCGCGCGATCCGCCTGCTCGCCCCCGTGCGTGCGCTGCGCCTCGGCGGCACCGCGGCGCTGCCGGATTACGCCCACGTGAGCTCCCTTCACCTGCCGACGTGACAACCCCACCGCTGTAGAATCGAGTTTCATGACAACACCAAGTATTCAGGCAGTTCTTGAGCTCGAGCGCATCGACAAAGACATATTCCGCGGGCGCGGGATGGATTCGCAGGTGTTCGTCCGCACCTTCGGTGGACACGTCGCCGGGCAGGCGCTCGTGGCCGCCACACGCACGGTAGATGAGTCGAAGCGGGTGCACTCTCTGCACGGCTACTTTTTGCGCGCAGGCAACGCGGACTCCGAGACCATCTACATGGTCTCGCGCGTGCGCGACGGCCGCAGCTTTGCCACCCGCAAGGTGGAGGCGATCCAGGAGGGGGAGGTCATCTTCTCCATGCAGGCGAGCTTCCACGTCGTGGGAAACAAGGGCATCGAGCACAGCGATACAATGCGGAATGTGCCCGGCCCCGACGATTTCACCTGCACCAACGACGAGGCCCCGGAGGCGCTGCGCGGCCTCATCGAGGACTGGGCAGAGTGGGACATCCGCGTCGTGCCGCACGACAAGTTCGACGCCGACGAGCGCTCCTCGGGCAACCAGCTCGTGTGGTTCCGCTCGAAGAACCACCTTCCCGAGGACCAGACCTTCCACATCTGCACCTTGGCGTACATGTCGGATATGACGCTGTTGTTTACCGCCATGGTCCCGCACCCGGGAAAGAAGGTCCAGATGGCCTCGCTCGACCACGCGATGTGGTTCTTGCGGCCCTTCCGTGCTGACGAGTGGCTGCTCTACGACCAGGCCACCCCGTCCGCCCACGCAGGTCGGGCCCTGACCCAGGGCAAGATCTATGACCGCGAGGGACATCTCGTCGCCGTCACCGTTCAAGAGGGGCTCACGCGCGAGCTGCGCGAGGGGGCGAAGCCGCTCCCGGGGCCGGGCGACGGTGCAAAGTCCTAAGCCGCGCCCGACCCGCGCGCAGCCGTTGCGTATAATCGTCCGGTAGCTTAAGGCCTCCCCGGAGTTACTCGAGGCGGGGTAGGTATGAGACGAGACGCGGAAAGGGGAGTGGATCATGTCTGGCCACTCAAAGTGGGCGACCACGAAGCACAAGAAGGCCGCCAACGATGCGAAGCGGTCGAAGCAGTGGGCGAAGCTGATCAAGGACATCGAGGTCGCCGCGCGCACCGGCGGCGGCGACCCGGCGGGCAACCCCACCCTCGACGACATGATCCGCAAGGCTACCAAGGCCTCCGTGCCCAAGGACAACATCGAGCGCGCCCGCAAGCGCGGGTCCGGTGAAGAGGCCGGCGGCGCGAACTGGGAATCCATCGTCTACGAAGGCTACGGCCCGGGCGGCGTCGCGGTGATGATCGAATGCCTCACCGATAACCGCAACCGCGCCGCCACCGAGGTGCGCACCGCGATGACGAAAAACGGCGGCAACCTGGGCGAAACCGGCTCGGTGGGCTACATGTTCACCCGCACCGGCGTGGTCACCGTGCCCAAGGGCGAGCTCACCGAGGACGACCTGCTCCTCGCTGTGCTCGACGCCGGCGCTGAGGAGGTGCGCGACCTCGGCGAGTTCTTCGAGGTCATTTGCGCCCCCACCGACCTGCGTGCCGTGCGCGAGGCCGCCGAGGCGGGCGGCATTGAGGTCGAGGACGCCGAGCAGGACTTCCGCGCCTCCGTCGAGGTCGACCTCGACGCGGACGGCGCGAAGAAGATGATCCGGCTTGTCGACGCCCTCGAAGACTCCGACGACGTCCAAAACGTCTACACCAACATGACCATGAGCGACGAGGTCGCGGCCCAGCTCGAGGACTAATGATCAACCTCGAGGGCCTGCGCGTCATGGGCATCGACCCGGGCTTGACCCGGTGCGGGCTCTCCGTCGTCCAGGCGGGACGCGGCCGCCAGGTCATCCCCGTCGCCGTCGGCGTGGTGCGCACGCCCGCCTCCGCCGAGCTGCCGGAGCGCCTCGTGCGCCTCTCGGCGGCGGTGAACGAGTGGCTGGACGACTACGCGCCCGACGTCATCGCCATGGAGCGCATCTTCGAGCGCGGCAACGTCTCTACCGTCATGCACACAGCCCACGCCGTGGGCGTGCTCATCCTCGCCGGGGCGCAGCGCGGCATCCCGGTGCACATGTACACCCCCTCCGAGGTCAAAAAGGCGATCTCGGGAAACGGCCGCGCGGACAAGAAACAAATGACTTCTATGATCACGCGCATCCTCGGTCTCGGGGAGCCGCCGAAGCCCGCCGACGCCGCCGATGCGCTCGCCATCGCCGTGTGCCACTGCTGGCGCGCACCGCTCATCGCCCGCGGTCTCGCCGCGGCAGGAAGGCCCGCTGCCCATGATTGATTCGCTACGCGGCGAGGTCATCTCCTTGGGCCTCGATCACGGCGTCATCGAGTGCGCCGGGGTGGGATACCGCTTCCTTGCGGGCCCGCCCACGCTGGCGCGGCTCACGAAAGGGGAGACCACCCGGGTGCTCACCTCCATGGTGGTCAAGGACGACGGAGTGACGCTCTACGGGTTTGCCGACGAGGCCGCGCGCACGATGTTCCATACCCTGCAAACCGTCTCTGGGCTCGGCCCGAAGCTCGCCCTGGCGTGCCTAAGCGTGTTCGACCCCGCCGAGCTCGCCGAGCTCATCGGCGCCGGCGACGCGAAGGCGATCAAGTCGATCCAGACCATCCCGGGGGTGGGTAAGAAGATGGCAGAGCGCATGGCGCTCGAGCTGAAGGACAAAGTCGACGGGCTCTATTCCCCGCCCGCCGGGGCCGCCCCAGGCCGGGAGGCCGCGGTGGGGGCAACGGACTCCGCGGCCGCGGAGCAGGTCATCGAGGCCCTGGTCGGGCTAGGGTTTAGCGATAAAGCGGCGCGGCCGGTCGTCGATAAGCTTGGTCAGAGCATGCCCGCCGCAACCTCATCCGAGCTCTTGCGCGCGGCCTTGAGCGAGCTGAGTTCTTAGCAGGCCCGCGTGGCACCGCAAGGTAGGGTAGAACGTATGTCCGATGTGGAGAAAACCGAGTTCACATTGCCCGCCGCGGCCGCGCGCCCGGCCGATTCCGTGGTCAACGCCACGGAGCTGGCGGAGGAGCGCGACGTGGAAAAGTCGCTGCGCCCGAAATCCCTCGGCGAATTCATCGGCCAGCCGAAGGTGCGCCAGCAGCTCGGGCTCGTCCTCGCCGGGGCGCGCCGCCGCGCGGTCACCCCGGACCACATCTTGCTCTCCGGGCCGCCCGGGCTGGGCAAGACGACGATGGCCATGATCATCGCCCAGGAACTTGGTACCTCGCTGCGCATGACCTCGGGCCCGGCGCTCGAGCGCGCGGGGGACCTCGCCGCGATGCTCTCCAACCTCATGGAGGGCGACGTGCTCTTCATCGACGAGATCCACCGCATCGCGCGGCCCGCCGAGGAGATGCTCTACATGGCGATGGAGGATTTTCGTATCGACGTCATCGTGGGCAAGGGCCCGGGGGCAACCTCGATCCCGCTGGAGATCCCGCCCTTTACCCTCGTCGGCGCGACGACGCGGGCCGGCATGCTCACCGGCCCGCTGCGCGACAGGTTCGGGTTTACCGCCCAGATGGAGTTCTACGACGTCGACGACCTGACCAGCGTGGTCACCCGCGCGGCCGACATCCTCGGGGTCGACATCGACGCCGAGGCGGCCGTGGAGATCGCCTCGCGCTCCCGCGGAACCCCGCGCATTGCCAACCGCCTGCTGCGCCGCGTGCGGGACTGGGCGGACGTCCACGGCGACGGCCGCGTCGACGTGAGCGCCTCCCGCGCCGCCCTCGAGGTCTTCGACGTCGACGAGCTCGGGCTCGACCGGCTCGACCGGGCGGTGCTCGACTCGCTCATCCGCGGCCACGGGGGCGGCCCGGTCGGCCTCAACACCCTCGCGGTGGCGGTCGGGGAGGAACCCGCCACGGTCGAGGAGGTCTGCGAGCCCTACCTCGTGCGCGCGGGTTTGATGGCCCGCACCGGCCGCGGCCGCGTCGCCACCGCCGCGGCCTGGCACCACCTCGGCATCGCCCCGCCGCCCGAGGCGCCCGGGCAGCTGAACCTCCTGTAGGACCCGCGCCTGCCGGTGTGCGACAATGACGCCCCATGGAGTTCTTTTTTCTCATCATCGTGCTCGCCGTCTTCATGCTGCCGACCATCTTGATGATGCGCAGCCAGCGCAAGCGGCAGGCGGAGATCAGCGCATTGCAGGCCTCCCTGGCCCCGGGCGATTCGGTCGTGACCGCCTCGGGCATCCACGCGACGATCGTCTCCGCCGACGGCGAGACACTCGCTGCAGAGATCGCCCCCGGCACCGTGGTGAGGATCGAGCGCGCCGTGATCGTGCGGCGCAACGAGCCTGCTCCCCATGACGTAGCATGATCAGCACCACTTCGACACCAGGAGAAACCAGATAGTGTCCGCACACACACGGCGCACCGCACAGGCGCGGGCGAAAAGAGCGTGGCCGGCCCGCGCGCTAGCGCTCTTTCTGCTCGCCATCGTCGCGGTCTACGCACTCGTCTTCTTCACCGGTAACCGCGCGGCCATACCGAAGCTCGGCATCGACCTGCAGGGGGGCACCCGAGTCACCCTCGTCCCGCAGGGAGAGGAGCCGACCCGGGAGCAGCTTGAAGACGCCCGCAACATCATCGAAAGCCGCGTCAACGGCATGGGCGTTACCGGCGCCAGCGTGGTCGTCGACGGCAACACGCTCGTCATCACCGCGGCGGGGGACGACACGTCGTCAGTACGCGAGATCGGGCAGACCTCGCAGCTCGCCTTCCGTCCGGTAGCGAGCAGCCCTATGCCCGATCCCGCAGCCGTGGGCGAGGCGCTCAAAAACACCGCCGACCGCTGGGTGGAATACTCCGTCATCCCGGCGGAGCAGGCCCAAAGCACGCTCGACGAGATTGCCAAGCAGCTTGGCGACGCCGCGGGCGAGCTCAAGGTCAGCACCGCGCCCCTCTCCGAGCCGCAGGGCCCGGTGGAAGCGAAGGAGCGCAGGCAGGCCACCACCGAGATGCTGCGCGAGACCCGCCAATCCGACGATCCCACCCAGCAGTTCGCCTCGCTGGCGCTGATGAGCCTGGCCTGCGGAGCGCAGGAGAGCGACCCGCTCGCCGGCTCCGACGACCTCGCCGCCACGCTCGTCGCCTGCGACTCGACGACGAAGCAACCCCTGCTCCTCGGCGCAGCCCCCTTACTCGATGAGAACGGGGACCAGGCGGGGCCCCGCCTGACGGGTAACGAGATCGATACCGCCCGCCCGATCACCGGCGGCTACAACCCGCAGTCCGGGCAGATGGAGATCAGCTTCGCCTTTAGCCAGGCCGGCGACGTCAACGGTTCCCAGGCATGGGCGGGCCTGACGTCGCAGATGATCGGCCAGCAGGTTGCCATCACGCTCGATTCGCAGGTCATCTCCGCACCCGTGATCCAAGGCGCGACCCCGGTGGGCAGCGCGACCTCGATCACCGGGCAATTTACCCAGGAAGAGGCCACGGCGCTGGCGAACAACCTGCGCTACGGGGCGCTGCCGCTCTCGTTTGCCGGGGAAGATGGCGAGCCCGGCGGCACCGCTACGACCGTCCCACCCTCGCTCGGCGCCGCCTCGCTCAAGGCGGGGCTGATCGCCGGCCTGGTCGGCCTCGGCCTCGTCGCCGTGTTCGTCTTCGCCTACTACCGCCTCTTCGGTCTTATCTCGCTGGCCACCCTCGCCGTCGCCGGCCTGGTCGTCTACGGCGTGCTGGTGTTGCTCGGCCGCTGGATCGGCTACTCCCTCGACCTCTCCGGCGTCGCCGGCCTCATCATCGGTATCGGCACCACCGCCGACTCCTTCGTCGTGATCTACGAGCGCATCAAGGACGAGCTGCGCAAGGGCCGCACCTTCCGTTCCGCCACCGCCCAGGGCTGGGATCGGGCAAAGGAGACGATCGTAACGGGCAACATCGTCACCCTCATCGGCGCGGTGGTGATCTACTTCCTCGCCGTCGGTGATGTCAAGGGCTTCGCGTTTACCATGGGCCTTACCACCGTGGTCGACCTCTTGGTCACCTTCACGGTGACGGCGCCGCTGATGATCCTCGCCTCGCGGACGCGGTTCTTCTCCCGCGGCGGCGTCAACGGCATGGGCAAGATCTTCCGGCTCGTCGAGGCCGAACGGGCGCAGGCAACGACAGGTACCACTACCGCGAACGAGGAGATGTAAGACATGGGCAGCACTACTGTTTCCGCCAGCTCGCGCCCGGCCGGGCAGCGGCGAGGCCGCTTCGACCGGCTCTACAGCGGCGACGGCGCGATCGACTTCATCGGGCGCTCAAAGTTGTGGTACTCCATCACGCTCGGGCTCATCGTCATCGCCCTCGCCGCGATGCTGCTGCGCGGGTTCAACCTCGGCATCGACTTCGAGGGCGGCACGAAGCTATCGATGCCGGCGGGAGAGCTCGTCGCCGAGGACGTCGAGGAGACCTTCGTCGAAGCGACCGGCGTGACCCCGGAGCTGACCCAGATCGTCGGCGCGGGCGATGCGCGTACCCTGGAGATCAACTCCCAGCACCTCACCCAGGACCAGATCGACAACGCGCGCCAGGCAATCTTCGATGCGTACCGCCCCGCCGACGCCACCGGGGAGGAGACGCCCAACGCGATCGGCGATTCGACCGTCTCCGAGTCCTGGGGCTCGACGATTACCAACCGCATGCTCTTGGCCATGGGCGTGTTCCTGCTCGCCGCGGCGGTCTACGTCGCCCTTCGCCTCGAGCGCGAGATGGCCGTGGCGGCGATGGCGGCGTTGCTTGTCGACGGCGTGCTGATCCTCGGCACCTACGCTTTATTCGGCCTGGAGATCACTCCCGCGATGATCATCGGCCTGCTCACCGTGTTGACGTTTTCCATCTACGACACCGTCATTGTCTTCGACAAGGTGCGCGAGAACACCGCGGGGGTGCTCGATTCGCGTCGCTCCACGTACGCGGAGGAGGCGAACCTGGCCGTGAACCAAACGGTCATGCGCTCGATTTCGACCTCGGTCATCTCCGCGCTGCCGATCATCGCGCTCATGGTCGTCGCGGTGTGGATGATGGGCGTGGGCACGCTGCGTGACCTCGCGCTCATCCAGCTCATCGGCGTGATCGAGGGCATCTTCTCCTCGCTCTTCCTCGCGACCCCAATCCTCGTGACCCTGGTCAACCGCCAGGCCAAGCACAAGGCGCACAACGAGGAGGTGCGCAGGTTCCGTGAGGGCGAGGGCGAGCCGGTCGCGGAGGACGACGCCGACGCCGACGCACCCGCCGCAGGCAAGCGCACCGTTGGTGCCGTCGCCCCCGCGGCGCCCACCCAGTCCGCGCCGGCGAGCGCGACATGGCGCCCAAACGCCCGATGAGGGGGGCGAGAGTGCGCGCGCTGGCGAGGCGCGCTGCCGCCGGCGCCCTCGCCGCGGGCCTTGTGGCCGGTTTCCTCGCCGGCTGCGCGGGGCCCGACGGGGGCAAGACCGACGAGGAGGAAGCTGACGAGTTTGGCTACCAGGTCCCGGTCGCGCTTTCCACGCCGAACGCCGGTAGCGACATCGGCGCATCCCAGTTCGCACAGACATGGTCGGGGCGGCTCTACCCGGGCGTCTACGTGCCCGGCCCGAACGGGCAGATGATCCCCAATACGGACCTCGTGACCGCCCAGGCGCTGCCCGCCGCGCAGCGGATCGTGCAATACACGCTGTCCGAGGGTGCGGTCTTCTCCGACGGCGCGCCCGTGACGTGTACGGATTTCCTGCTCACGTTCGCCGCCGGCAAAAACCCCGAGCTCTTCGGATCGCACTTGCCGCTTTTCGACGACGTCGAGAAGCTCGAATGCACGCCGGGCGCAAAGACCTTCGACTTGGTGTTCAAAGAGGGGGCCGGCGCGCGGTGGCGCGAGCTGTTCTCCGCCGGCACGGTGCTCCCAGCGCACGCGGTGGCGGCAAAGCTGTCGAAGGACGTAGCGGGCCTCAACGCCGACCTGTACTCCGGGCTCGATGAGGGCGACGTGGCCGCGCTGCGGCCGATCGCCCAGGTCTGGCACGACGGTTTTAACCTCGACCAGTTCGACCCCGCGCTGCAGGTCTCCTTCGGCCCCTACGTCATCGATGGGGTCGGGGAGGCAGGGCAGGTCCACTTGGTGGCCAACGAGAAGTACTACGGCGGGGCCCCGTTGACCAAGGAGATCGTGGTGTGGCCCGCGAGCGCCGATTCCGCGCAGCTCAACGCGACCGGCAACCTGCGCGTCGCCGAGCTCGCCGAGCCGAACCCGGGGTGGCTCGACGTCAACGCGGAAGGAAACTCCCTCGAGGTCACCACCGCGGTGGGGGCGTTGACGGATTCGCTGACCTTCGCCTCCTTCGGACCGTGGTCCTACCCGGAGAACCGCGCAGCGCTGGCCAAGTGCGTCGATCCCCGTGCCGTTGCCGCGGCCTCGAGTAAGCACTCGGGCGCCGAGGTCTCCGCGTTTGCCGCCCACGTTGTCTCCCACGACGATCCGCTGGCCTCGCGTTTCGACGACATCGCAGGGCCCCACCTCGGGGTGGACATCGAGGGGGCGAAGCAGGCTGCGGGCCTCGAGCTACGGGTGGGCTACGCGCATGCGTCGCCACGCATGGCCGCGATGGTGGAGTCGATCCGCGTCTCCTGCGAGCCGGCCGGTATCACCGTGGTCGATGCCACCGAGCAGGGCAAGACGCTGCGCGATCTAAGCCGGGTGGAGCTCGGCGAATGGGGCGAGGAGGTTGCCGTCGAGGGCTCGATCGATGCGATGCTGCGCCCGGTGGATCCGGCGAGCGAATACAACATCCCGGGTGTGAAGTCCCGGGATGTCGAGGCGATGCGCAAGAAGGAAACCGAGCTGTGGGAGAAGCTGCCGAGCATTCCGCTCGCCGCGCAGCCGCGAGTGTTTGCCGTGGATAGGAACCTGGGTAACGTTATGCTGTACACGGGACCGGCCGGGATCGGTTGGAACATGGACCGCTGGCTGCTGCGTCCGGATTCCGCGGATCAGCCGCCCGCCTAAGCGAGAGTAGCGAGGACAATACAGTGCCTATCGACCCGACCAGCTCGTATTCCAGCGCCGCCGAGGCGCTCGAGGCCCTCACCCGCCGGGTGGCGGACTTTCCAGAAGAGGGGGTCTTATTCGAGGACTTGACGCCCGTGCTTGCCGACGCCGAAGCGCTCGCCGTGGTGATCCGCGAGCTCTCCGCCGCGGCCCGCGATTTCGGAGCAGACATGATCGGCGGCCTCGACGCCCGCGGGTTCTTGATCGGATCGGCCGTGGCCTACGACCTCGGCATCGGCATCCTCGCGGTGCGCAAGAAGGGCAAGCTGCCGCCGCCGGTGCTCTCGGAGGAGTACTCCACCGAATACAGCGAGGCGGCCCTCGAGATCCCTGCCGAGGGCATCGACCTGCGGGGCAAGCGCGTGGTGTTAATCGATGACGTTCTTGCCACCGGCGGCACTCTGGTGGCCGCGACGAATCTCATCGAGCGGGCCGGTGGTAGCGTCGTGGGATATGCAGTTGTTCTCGAGGTCAAGGCCTTAGGCGGGCGCGAAAGGCTCGGCGGCGCCCCCTTGGCCGTCCTCGGGGGCTAGTAGCGACGGGAAAGAGGGTCCGGGATGGTCAACGAGAAGACGCAGAAACGCTCGGGCTCAAGCGTGCGCAGCGTATCGGCCCGGTTAGCGCGCTCGCTCACGGGCGGCCGGGCGAGGGTCAACCCGGTGCTCGACCCGCTGATGACCATTCACCGGCGCTACCACCCGAAGGCGAGCGCGGAGCTGCTCAACCGCGCCTACGACATCGCGGAGCGGCTTCACGAGGGGGTGACGCGCAAGTCGGGCGATCCATATATCACCCACCCGTTGGCGGTGGCGACGATCTGCGGCGAGATCGGCATGGACACCACTACCTTGGTCGCCGCCTTGCTGCACGATACGGTGGAGGATACCGACTACTCGCTGCGTGACCTACAGGCGGATTTCGGCCCCGAGGTGGCCAAGCTCGTCGACGGTGTGACCAAGCTCGATAAGGTCGCTCTCGGCGCGGCGGCGGAAGCGGAGACGATCCGCAAAATGATCGTGGCCATGGCCGACGATCCGCGCGTGCTCGTGATTAAGGTCGCCGACCGGCTCCACAACATGCGCACCATGCGCTTCCTGCCGCCGGAGAAGCAGGCGAAGAAGGCGCGCGAGACCCTCGACGTGATTGCCCCGCTGGCCCACCGCCTCGGGATGGCGAGCGTGAAGTGGGAGCTTGAGGACCTCGCGTTCGCAATCTTGTACCCGAAGAAGTACGAGGAGATCGTGCGCCTCGTCGCCGATAGAGCCCCCTCGCGCGACCGGGCCCTGCGGGAGATCAGCGCCCAGCTGCGCGCCGAGCTCAAGGCCAACAGCATCGCCGCCGAGGTGATGGGCCGGCCGAAGCACTACTGGTCGATCTACCAGAAGATGGTGGTGCGCGGCCACGAGTTTGACGAGATCTTCGACCTCGTGGGCATCCGCGTCTTAGTGGAGAGCGTCCACGACTGCTACGCTGCCATCGGCGTGGTGCACTCGATGTATTCGGTGATGCCGGGCCGGTTCAAGGACTACATCGCCAACCCCCGCTTCGGCGTCTACCAGTCGCTGCACACCACGGTGATGACGGATAGCGGGCGCCCCCTGGAGGTGCAGGTGCGCACCCACGAGATGCACTACAACGCAGAGTTTGGCGTTGCCGCGCACTGGCGCTACAAGGAGACGAAGGGCTCCCACAAGGGCGATCAGGCCGAGGTGGACCAGATGGCCTGGATGCGGCAGCTGCTGGACTGGCAGAAGGAGGCCGCCGACCCGAACGAGTTCCTCGACTCGCTGCGCTACGACCTCACCTCGCAGCAGATCTTCGCCTTCACGCCGAAGGGTGATGTGGTCAACCTCCCCGCGGGGTCCACCCCGGTCGATTTCGCCTACGCGGTGCACACGGAGGTGGGGCACCGCTGCATCGGCGCGAAGGTGAACGGCAAGCTCGTGGCGCTTGAGTCGGAGCTTACCTCCGGGGACCGGGTGGAGATCTTCACCTCGAAGGATGAAAACGCGGGGCCCTCGCGGGATTGGCAGGATTTCGTCGTCTCGCCGCGGGCACGGACGAAGATCCGGCAGTGGTTTGCCAAGGAGCGTCGCGAGGAACACCTCGAGGCGGGGCGCGACGCGCTTGCCGCTGAGGTGCAGCGCGGCGGGTTGCCCATGCACAGACTCTTCACAGCGGAGTCGATGCGCCAGATCGCGCAGCACCTGCACTACCCGGATGTCGACGCGCTCTACACCGCGATCGGGGCGGGCAACGTCTCCGCGCAGCACGTCGCGCACATGCTCACCGAACTCTTCGGTGACGCGGAGGATGCCGTTGACGTGCTCGCGGCCCGCACGCCGATGTCGCAGCTTGTGCGCTCGAAGATCGCCGCCGGCGGCAACGGGATCTTGGTGGAGGGGAGCCCGGATATGCTGGCGAAGCTGGCGAAGTGTTGCCAGCCGGTGCCGGGGGATACCGTCTTCGGTTTTGTTACCCGCGGCGGGGGAGTATCGGTCCACCGGGCGGATTGCACGAACGCGGCGAAGCTGCGGGAGGAGCCCGAGCGGCTTATCGACGTCTCATGGGCCGGCGGCTCTGCCCCCGGGGCCGCCTCGGAGGCGACGCTGGCGGTGGAGGCCCTGGATAGGCAGGGCCTGCTCGCCGAGATCACCAGTGTGCTCTCGGAGCAGAAGCTGCCGATCGTGGCCTTGTCGTCGCAGGTCGGTGGCGACTACGTGGCCACCGTGCGCTTTACGGTGGTGGTCTCCGATACCAAGCAGCTCGGATCGCTGATGAACCAGGTGCGCAACGTCGAGGGAGTCTTCGACATCTACCGCGTGACCGCCTAGCTACCTAGGGAGCACGAAAAAGCCGCCCGGCCCCAGACTGCGGGGCGGGCGGCTCTGCGCTGCGGCGTGGACTAGCCGATCTTCGGCAGCAGCGGGCCGAAGTTCTTGTTCACGAACGCGAAGAGCGTGCTGAGCACACTGATGACGGCGGTGGCGACACCGATCCAAGCCTTGATCTCATCCGGATCCGCGTCGGAGGAGCCTTCAGGCTTGACGGTGACCGTGGTGGTCTCGGTCTCGGGGGAGTCATCCTTCGGCGCGGACGTCGACGGGGAAGGCGAGGAGGTTGCGGTGGCCGAGGTGGAGGTCTCGGCGGTCGGCGCCGGGGACGAGGGCTCGCCGTGAGCGGTCTGGACGGAAACGCCGCCTGCGACGAGGGCGGTGGTGGTAGCGAGGGCCAGCAGGCCGGTGCGGAGCTTCATGTGCAATCCTATCGTGAAAGAAAACCTACGAACGTCCAATAGGTTAGCCAGTTTCCTTCAGCGGCGCAACAGTTACACGCGGGTATCTTTGCGTTTAAATCTTAAGGAAACCACAGGTTACGTGCAGGGAAACTGGGGTGGGCGAAGGGGCGTCGATACGCGTGCTATGCCACCTTCGCCGAGTCGATCTTGACCTCCTCGGCAGGCTTTCCGTCCGACGCTTCGCCCTCCACGCCCTTCTCGGCAACCTTGTCGAGGGTCTTAAGGCCGGCATCGTCGATCTTGCCAAAATAGGTGTAGGCCGGCGGCAGGGTCGAATCGCCGTAGTTGAGGAAGAACTGCGAGCCGTTGGTGTCAAGACCGGCGTTGGCCATCGCGATGGTTCCGCGCGGGTACGTCACCGGGGGCTCCTGCTGCAGCAACGCCTGCTTGAACTGGGCCTCCTGCTCAGCCGGGGTGCCCTCGGGGATCTGGGAGGTGTCGAGCTTTTCCACAGCCTCATCGGTGGGGTACTCGTTGGCGAATTGGAACCCCGGGCCGCCGGATCCGGTGCCGCTCGGATCGCCGCACTGCAGCACCTTGAGCCCCTCGGAGGTGGTCAGGCGGTGGCAGACGGTGCCGTCGAAGTAGCCCTTGTCGGCCAGGTACTCCATCGCGTTGACCGTGCATGGAGCGACAGAGCGGTCGAGCTCCATGCCGATCGGCCCGGCCGAGGTCTCGAGGCTCACCTTCACGGTTCCCTTGGTGGAGATTCCCTCGGCGTCGGGCACCCCGACCTTCTTCTCGGAGCCGCCGGAAGCGTCCTCTTGGTAAGAGCACGAGACTGTCTCAGGCAGAGCGCTTGAACGGGCGAGCGCCAGCGGCTCGGCGTCGGGCATGTCGGGGGTGGAGGACTCGCTCGTGGGCTGGTCGGATTGGGCGCTTTCTTCGCTGTCGGATTGGTTGGCAAAGACGTAGATGCCCCCGCCGAGAGCGACGATGACAGCCAGGGAAGCCGCCGCAATGGCCCACGGACGCGACTTTTCCTTCCTGTCGCGCGAATTGATCTCCTTTTCCAGCTCGCGCAGCGCCTTGCGGCCGCGCTCCGAATTATCCGTCGTCTCCGTCACTTTCGCTCCCTCGCAAGCTCGTGCGCGCACGGGGCGCGCAGGGTGGGTCGCGCCCCTCCCACGGCGGGGGTGGGGCGCGAGAGAAAAATCCTGCGGCTAACACTAGCAGGAGCGTGGCGGCGTACTTCCCGCAGCACTACTGTGGAGGCCATGGCTACAGTCACCGTCAAGGGCAACGAAACGACCACTTCTGGGGATCTTCCCCCCGTCGGCGAGCAGCTGCCCGCCTTCGAACTGCTCGGGCACGACCTGTCCCCGATCACCGGGGCGGATTTTAGCGGCAAGCAGCTCGTGCTCAACATCTTCCCCTCGCTCGATACCGGGGTGTGCGCGCAGTCGGTGCGCACCTTTAACAAGCTTGCGGCCGGGTTGGACAACACCGCCGTGCTCTGCGTCTCCGAAGACCTGCCGTTCGCCCAGCAGCGCTTCTGCGCCGCGGAGGGCATCGACAACGTCACTGCCGCCTCCGCGTTCCGTTCGAGCTTTGGCGAGGACTTTGGCGTCCGCCTCGAAGGCACCCCGATGAAGGGCCTGCTCGCCCGCGCCGTCGTGGTCACCGACGCGGCGCACAACGTCATCTACACCGAGCTGGTGAGCGAGATCGGCAACGAGCCCGACTACGACGCGGCGCAGGCCGCGCTGAAGGCCTAGGGTCGATGCAGGTCACAGGGTTCGCGGCCGGGCCGCTGGAGACGAACTGCTACATCGTGGTCAACGAGCACTCCGGCGAGGCCATCATCGTCGACCCGAGCCTCGGTGCGCACTCCCGCGCCGAGCAGTTCCTCCAAGAGCACGGCCTGCGGGCAGTCGCGGTGGTGCTCACCCACGGCCACATCGACCACACCCGCGACGCGGGCGCTTTCGGGCTGGAGACCTATATCCACGCCGCCGACGCGTTCATGCTTACCGAGACCGCGCACATCGAGTGGCTCCGCGTGCCCTTTCAGATCGACGCCATGCCCCCAGTCGAGCGCGTCACCACCGTCGGCGACGGCGAGCGCGTCAGCCTGGCCGGGCTCGACTTCACCGTCCGCCACGCCCCCGGGCACTCCCCGGGGAGCTGCCTGTGGGTACACGAGGACTTCGTGCTCACCGGCGACGTCCTCTTCCAGGGCGGGATCGGGCGCACGGACCTGCCGTTTTCCGACGACGAGGCCATGCAGGAAAGCCTCCGCGGGCCGGTGTGGGAGCTCGAGGATCGCCTCCCCGTTCTCCCCGGGCACGGCCCGACGTCGACCATGGCCCGCGAGCGGGAGACCAACACGTACCTGCGTGAGGCAATGAGCGGGCGCTGACTAGACTCGTTCGGTGTGAGCGATAACAGCACCTTCAAGGCCCTTAGCGCCCCCAAGGGCGTGCCCGACTACGTGCCCCCGGGCTCCGGGACGTTTATCCGGGTGCGCGACGAGTTCGCGCGCCAGGCCCGCCTCGCCGGATACCAGCACATTGAGCTGCCGGTGTTCGAAGACACCGCGCTCTTCGCCCGTGGGGTGGGAGAGTCCACCGATGTGGTGACGAAGGAGATGTATACCTTCGCCGACCGCGGAGAGCGGTCCGTGACGCTGCGCCCCGAGGGCACCGCGGGTGTGATGCGCGCGGTGATCGAGCACAACCTCGACCGCGGTTACCTGCCGGTCAAGCTCAACTACTACGGACCGTTTTTCCGCTATGAGCGCCCCCAGGCGGGGCGCTACCGCCAGCTCCAGCAGGTCGGGGTGGAGGCGATCGGCGTCGATGATCCGCTGCTCGACGCCGAGGTCATCGCGCTCGCCGACCGCTGCTACCGCGCAGTGGGTCTCAGCGGGTTCCGCCTAGAGCTCACGAGCCTGGGCGATCACACTTGCCGGCCGGCCTACCGCGAGAAGCTACAGGAGTTTTTGTTTAAGCTCCCGCTCGACGAGGAGACCCGCCGGCGCGCCGAGATCAACCCGCTGCGCGTGCTCGATGACAAGCGCCCGGAGGTCCAGGAGCTCACCGCCGAGGCACCGCTCATGCTCGATCACCTCTCGGGGCCCTGCCGCGAGCACTTCGAGACAGTCACCGGCACCCTCGATGACCTGGGCGTAGACTACGTGGTCAACCCACGGATGGTGCGCGGGCTCGACTACTACACCAAGACCACCTTTGAGTTTGTCCACGACGGGCTGGGCGCGCAGTCCGGCATCGGCGGCGGCGGCCGCTACGACGGGTTGATGGCGCAGATCGGCGGCCAGGACCTCTCGGGCATCGGCTTCGGCCTCGGCGTGGACCGCACCGTGCTCGCGCTGGAGGCCGAGGGCGTTGAGCTCGACGGCGCGCAGCGCCGGGTGGACGTGTTCGGGGTGGGCATGGGCACGGAGGCGTCGTCACGCATGAGCCTGCTTATCGACGCCCTGCGGGCCGCCGGGGTCTCCGCCGACATGTCCTACGGCGGGCGCGGGCTCAAGGGCGCGATGAAGGGCGCCGACCGCGCCGGCGCGCGCTTTGCTCTCGTGCTCGGCGAGCGCGAGCTCGAAGCCGGCGAGGTGGCGGTGAAGGACCTCGCCGAGCACACCCAGGTCACCGTCGCGCTGAGCGCCGAGGCCGTGCTGGCCGCTATTCGCTAGCACTCGGTGATGTTGACGGGCAGGCCGAGCTGCACGGCCAGCCCGCCCATGGAGGTCTCCTTGTAGGTGCTTTTCATATCGCGCCCGGTCGCCGCCATGGTCTCCACGACGTCGTCAAGCGTGACAATGTTCGTGCCGTTCCCCAGCTTGGCCAGGCGCGCGGCGTTGATCGCCTTCACCCCGCCGATCGCGTTGCGCTCGATGCAGGGCACCTGCACAAGCCCGCCGACCGGGTCGCACGTGAGCCCTAAGTTGTGCTCGAGGGCGATCTCCGCGGCGTTTTCCACCTGCTCCGGGGTGCCACCGAGGATGGCGCACATGCCGGCGGCGGCCATGGACGAGGCGGAGCCGACCTCGCCCTGGCAGCCGACCTCCGCGCCCGAGATCGACGCGTTCGTCTTGATAATCGCCCCGATCGCCCCGGCCGTGAGCAGGAACTCACGGGCCTTCTCCGCGGTGAAATCGTCCGTAAAGTCGCGGCAGTAATGCATCACCGCCGGGATAATGCCGGCCGCTCCGTTGGTCGGGGCGGTGACGATCTGGCCGTGGGCGGCGTTTTCCTCGTTCACCGCCAGCGCGTAGAGGTTCACCCACTCCATCGCGTCAAGCCCGCGCGCGGTCGAAGCCTCGTATTCCGCGGTGAGCAGGCGGTAGAGCCTGGGGGCGCGGCGCGTCACGCCGAGGCCGCCCGGAAGAATTCCCTCGGCCTTCAGACCGTGGGCGACGCATTCCTGCATGACGTCCCACACGTTGTCGAGGTGAGCGCTCACCGCCTCCCACCCGGCCAGGGCGTCCTCGTTGGCGCGCATGACATCGGCGATGCTCAGGCCAGTCTCCCGGCAGATGGCCATGAGCTCGGCGCCGGAGTGAAACTCGTAGGGGATGGTGTTGTCGGGCTGCTCGGTGGACACACTGGCCTGGTCGCGCTGCGCCTCCATGCCGGCGCGATCGAGGATGAACCCGCCGCCGACGGAGTAGTACTCCTTGCGCGAGGTGACGCGGTTGCCGGCGGCATCCCAGGCGTCGAAAATAAGGCAGTTGGGGTGGTGGGCGACAGGCTTGGGGTTAAACGTCACCTCGTAGTCCACGCTGCCCGCCGGACCGGTGATCGTGCCGCGTTCAGGCACCTTCTCGCCAGGGACGGGCGAGATGTCCGGGGTGGTCGTGGTGGGGGTGTAGCCAACGAGCCCAAGCAGGACGGCCCGATCGGTGCCGTGGCCCACGCCCGTCGCCGCCAGCGAGCCGCGCAATTCTACCGCGACGCGGGCGGGGAGGTAGCCGAGCTCGTCAACGAAGGCCATCGCAGCGCGCATCGGGCCGACTGTGTGGCTTGACGACGGCCCAATCCCCACGCTGAACAAGTCGACGACGCTGACGGTGTTTTGCGACATGGGCCGATGCTACCTCACCGGGTTGTCTCCGGTGTGTTCTCCAGCGTCCCCTCCAGTGTGACCGCGCAAAAGCTCGGAGAAGGGAACAAAGTCCTCCTCCGGATCGACCCCGGACCGCCGCGTGCGCTGCGGCTGAGGCGCGGACGGTTGGGCCAGGCCCTCTACCGAGCTGTGGGTTCGCACCATGTGGTCCGCCAACTCGGCGGCCGCGCGAGAGGCACGGGAGGAAAAGCCGGTCCCGCCGAAGTCCTCGGTGGCGAAGAACAGCGAGGTAGGGACGACGATGGCGCGCATATAGGTCAACAGGGGGCGCATCGCGTACTCGGTGACCAGGCTGTGGCGGGCCGTTCCCGCCGTCGCCGCGATGATCGCGGGCATCCCGGTGAGCGCCTCGGGATCGAGGGCGTCGAAAAACATCTTGAACAGCCCGCTCATGCTGGCCTGGAAAACCGGGGTCACGGCGACGAGGCCGTCGGAGGCGGAGAGTTCCTCGCGCACGGAATCGAGCGCACCGGAGGAGATGCCGGAGGTCATGAGCCGGGCGAGGTCTGCGGCGTAGTCGCGCACCTCGATCGTGGTGGTATCGAGCGCTTCACCCCGGCCCGTGACGGCGGATGACACGGCAGCCGCAATGGTGTCGGCGACATGGCGGGACGTCGAGGGATGAGAGACTCCTGCGGAGACGACAGCGAGCTTTTTCATCGTCCGGGAGAGACCTCGAAGTGGGGGTGGCCCTCGCCCGCGCGCTTGGCCGCGAGCAGGGTGGCAAAGGTTGGCGGGTCCGAGGGCACGTGGTCGGGGCGGCGCGCCTCCATGCGGCGGCGCAGCTCCGGGACGACCTGGGTGGCCAAGATCTCGAGCTGGTCCAGCACGACCTCGAGCGGCAGCCCGGCGTGGTCCACAAGGAAGAGCTGGCGCTGATAGTCGCCGACCCACTCGGCGAACTGCATCGTGCGCTCGATGACCATCTCGACGGTGCCCACGGTCAACGGCGTGGCTTCCGTGTACTCCTCGAGCGAGGGCCCGTGGCCGTAGACGGGGGCGTTGTCGAAGTAGGGGCGAAACTCTCTCTTCGCCTTCGCCTCGGAATCGGCGATGTAGACCTGCCCTCCGAGTCCGACGATGGCTTGGTCGGCACGCCCGTGCCCGTGCGCCTCGAAGCGGCGCCGATAGAGCGAGACGAGCTTGGCGGTATGCTCCTTGTTCCAGAAGATGTTGTTATGGAAGAAGCCGTCGCCGTAGTAGGCGGCCTGCTCGGCGATCTGCGGGGAGCGGATCGAGCCATGCCACACGAACGGGGGGACGCCTTTGAGCGGCGTGGGCGTGGCGGTAAAGCCCTGCAAGGGGGTGCGGAACTCGCCTTGCCAGTTCACCACTTGCTCGCGCCACAGCCTCCGCAGCAGGTGGTAGTTCTCCACCGAGAGCTCGATCCCGCGGCGGATGTCCTTGCCAAACCACGGGTAGACCGGCCCGGTGTTACCCCGGCCAAGCATGAGGTCCGCCCGGCCTTCGACAAGGTTGTGCAGGAAGGAGTAGTCCTCTGCGATGCGTACCGGGTCGGTGGTGGTGATCAGGGTTGTCGAGGTAGACAGCACAATGTTGCTGGTGCGCGCGCCGATAAAGGCCAGGTGCGTTGTCGGCGCGGACGGCACGAAGGGAGGGTTATGGTGCTCACCCGTGGCAAAGACGTCGAGACCGAGCTCGTCAGCCCGCAGCGCAATGGCGGTCATCGCGTCAATGCGTTCCTTCTCAGAGGGCGTGACGCCGGTCGTGGGGTCGGCTGTGACGTCGCCAACCGTGAATACGCCGAACTGCATGGGGGCCTTTCGTCTCGCGTCTGCTGCTTCCACCCCATCCTAACGATGGTGATGCATCACCTATTCCGGGGCGGTACGCTGCCGCTTGATGTGACGCACCAAGGCGGGGAGATCGGCCGCGGTGAGCACGCCGAGCGGGCGGCCCGTGGCCACACCGGACTCGGTGATGATGAGGATGCGCGGCAACGAGGCGTCGTCAAGCGGTGTCGTGAGCGCGTTGTACGCGGCAGCGACGGTCGCGTCGCGTGAGAGGAAGACAGCGCGCTCGACGCGCTCGCCGTACCGCAAGACTTCGGCGACAGTGCGCGCATCGAGCGTGCCGTCCGCGCCCAGGTCAGCGGCGACCCAGCGGGCGATGGCATCGGTCGTGAGCACACCGACGCACCTGTTGCCTTCGTAGATGGGAAACTGTGAAAAGTCCTTGTCGCGGATGAGCGCGAGGGGCCCCGAGATAGCGTCGCCGGGGGCGAAGGTGGAAACCGCCTCGCCCGCCGTGACGCTCAACGCAGCCGTCGGCCGGAGAAGGGCGTCTCGGATCCGCTCGATCTCCGCCACCGTCTCCGGCAGCGGTTCCGCGATCGGCCGAAAGTCTTCGTACTCGCCGTGGCTAATGGCGTTGCGAAGCTCCGCAAACTCCGTGAGAACATCACCCTGGCGCTGCGTGAGTATGCCCGCACGGCGGGCCTTTCCCACCATCCAGGTAAACCCGTCGCCCCGCTTTGCACCGAGCGCGGAGCGCAGGTGCTTTTCGATGGTGTTGAACGCAGCCAAGAACGCAACGGCGCGATTCGGCGTGCTCATGTGCTGGTTCCTGTGCTCGGTTCCTATGCGTACCCGCCGCGGCCGAGGTAGTCACAGGAGCTCATGTGACCGCCCTCGTAGCCCGCTAAGAACGCCTCCTCGCGCTGTTCGGAGGAACCATGGGTCCACACATCCGGGTTGACGTCGCCGCCGGAGCGCTTTTGGATGTTGTCATCGCCCACGGCCCGCGCAGTCTGGATCGCCGCCGAGAGCTGGTCTTTGGTAATCGGCTCGAGGATCGCGTTCTCACCCTTGTCGGCGTGCGAGGCCCACAGTCCCGCGTAGCAGTCCGCCTGCAGCTCGATGGCAACAGCGGCAGAATCCTCGCCTGGCTGGTTGTAATTGCTGAGCTTGAGAGTGCCCTCAAGCTGCTGGATATGGTGGCCAAACTCGTGTGCGACGACATACATCTGGGCAAGCGGGGCATCCGAGCCGCCGAACTGGCCGAGCTGGTTGAAAAAGCTCACGTCGAAATACGCCGTGGTATCCGCGGGGCAGTAGAACGGCCCCGTGTTTGCCGACGCGTTCCCGCACCCCGTTGATACAGCCTGCTGGAAAATGTGCATCCCGGGCTGGACGTATTCCGTGCCTGCCTCAGCGGGCAGGACTTCCTGCCACACCGAGTCGACGGAGACAGCAGTAGCCTCGATGCGGCAGTCGTCGTACTCGTTGGCGGCACCCGGGCTGTTGCAATGGTCGAGGTTGTATTCAGCCGCCGCCCCGGACTGCCCCTGCCCCTGGCTTTGCGGGGCGGGGAGCTGTCCTCCGCTGGGGTCCCCGCCCAACAGCAGGAACAAGCCAAGGAGGATGAGGGTGCCGATTCCGCCGCCGCCGATCACCATGGGGGCGGCGCCCCTACCGCCGGACGATGTCGTGGCGCGGTTGCCGGAGCGCTGGTAGCTGTCCTTAAACGTCATGGTGGAAATTCTGCCAAATATACGCAGAAGATGGGGCTGCGGTGCTCGTTTTCGAGCCTGCGGTGCATACGATCCGGCCGGGCACGCAGGTGCCGGGGGGCGTTTGGGACCGGGGTGTGGTGCAGAGTCCGCATTGCGGAGTTTTGGCTTTGCGTGTTGCCTGGTTGACTCCGCCGTTGCAGAGTCCGCATTGCGGAGTTTTCGCTTTGTGTGTCGCCTGGTTGACTCTGCCGTTGCGGAGTCACGCCGACCGGGCGGTGTGGTGGTATCGACTCTGCCGTTGCAGAGTCCGCATTGCGGAGTTTTGGCTTTGCGTGTTGCCTGGTTGACTCTGCCGTTGCGGAGCCCGCCGACCGGGTGGTGTGGTGGTATCGACTCTGCCGTTGCAGAGTCCGCATTGCGGAGTTTTGGCTTTGCGTGTTGCCTGGTTGACTCTGCCGTTGCGGAGCCCGCCGACCGGGTGGTGTGGTGGTATCGACTCTGCCGTTGCGGAGCCCGCATTGCGGAGTTTTCGCTTTGTGCGGTGCCCGGCCGACTCTGCCGTTGCGGAGTCACGCCGACCGGGTGGTGTGGTGGTATCCTCCGCCGTTGCAGAGTCACGCCGACCCCCTGTACCTGGCCACCTCGGGGTGGGAAAGCACCCCCGGCAAATTGGTACGAAGACTACAGGGCCAGCCGAAAGGCGTAAGGGGTATTATGAGGGGCCGTTAAGTACCCGGCCTTGCTTCCGAGGCCTCCCAACCCAGAAAAGGACGTGGAAAAGAAGTGCTGCGCACCCACCTCGCCGGAGATCTCCGCAAAGAACTCGATGGTCAGACCGTCACGCTCACGGGATGGGTGTCGCGGCGCCGTGACCACGGTGGGGTGATCTTTATTGACCTGCGCGATCGCTCCGGCCTGGCCCAGGTTGTTTTCCGCGAGTCCGAGGTCGCGGAAGCGGCGCATGACCTGCGCAGCGAGTACTGCGTTCAGGTCACGGGCGTTGTGGAACCGCGCCCGGAGGGCTCGGCAAACCCGAACCTCGCCTCGGGTGAGATCGAAGTTAACGCCACCGAGCTCAAGGTGCTCAACAAGTCCGCCGCGCTGCCGTTCCAGGTGGAGGATTTCTCCTCGAACGAGGTCGGGGAGGAAACCCGCCTGAAGTATCGCTACTTGGACCTGCGCCGCGAGCGCCAGGCCAAGGCGCTGCGTCTGCGCTCCGATGCGAACCGCGCCGCCCGCGAGGTCCTGGCAAAACACGACTTCACCGAGATCGAGACCCCCACGCTGACGCGCTCGACGCCTGAGGGCGCGCGCGACTTCCTCGTCCCGGCGCGCCTGCGCCCCGGCTCCTGGTACGCCCTGCCGCAGTCGCCGCAGCTGTTCAAGCAGCTGCTCATGGTCGCCGGAATGGAGCGCTACTTCCAGATCGCCCGCTGCTACCGCGACGAGGATTTCCGCGCGGACCGCCAGCCCGAATTCACTCAGCTCGATGTCGAGGCGAGCTTCGTCGATCAGGATGATGTCATCGCGCTCGCCGAGGAGATCCTGGTCGCGTTGTGGAAGCTCATCGGCTATGACGTCGCCACGCCGATCCCGCGTATGACGTACGCCGAAGCGATGGAGAAGTACGGCTCTGACAAGCCGGACCTCCGTTTCGGCATCCAGTTGGTGGATTGCACGGAGTTTTTCAAGGACACGACTTTCCGCGTGTTCAAGGCTGATTACGTCGGCGCAGTCGTCATGGAGGGAGGGGCCTCGCAGCCGCGCCGTCAGCTCGACGCGTGGCAGGAGTGGGCGAAGCAGCGCGGCGCGAAGGGCTTGGCATACATCCTCGTTCAGGAGGACGGCTCGCTCACCGGTCCTGTGGCGAAGAACATCACCGACGAGGAGAAGGCCGGAATCGCCGCCCACGTCGGCGCTGCGCCGGGGGACTGCATCTTCTTTGCTGCCGGGGATGCGAAGAGCTCGCGAGCGCTGCTGGGCGCTGCGCGCGGGGAGATTGCCCGCAAGCTCGACCTCATCAAGGAGGGGGATTGGGCGTTTACCTGGGTTGTTGACGCTCCGTTGTTCGAGCCCGCCGCGGACGCCACGGCCTCGGGCGATGTTGCGCTCGGCCACTCGAAGTGGACAGCGGTGCACCACGCGTTTACCTCTCCGAAGCCCGAATACTTGGACAACTTCGAGCAGAACCCGGGTGAAGCCCTGGCCTATGCCTACGACATTGTGTGCAACGGCAACGAGATCGGCGGCGGGTCCATCCGTATTCACGACCGCGATGTGCAGCAGCGCGTCTTTGAGATTATGGGGATTAGCGACGAAGAAGCGCAGGAGAAGTTCGGGTTCCTCCTCGAGGCGTTTTCCTACGGAGCCCCGCCGCACGGCGGCATCGCGTTTGGCTGGGACCGCATCGTCAGCCTGCTGGGAGGCTTCGATTCCATCCGTGACGTCATCGCCTTCCCGAAGTCCGGCGGCGGCGTGGATCCGCTCACGGATGCCCCCGCGCCGATCCCGGCCGAGCAGCGCAAGGAAACGGGCGTGGACTTCAAGCCGAACAAGGCTAACGCGCCGAGTTAGCGTCGACCCCAAGGAGTGCGAGCCATGGAGCACAGTGGCACCATCGCGGCGGCGGAGGCGGTGCTTACCCGCCGCTACGGCGGGGCGCAGAAGCTTAACGACGCCACAGCGCTGCACGGATCCGGCTCTGCGCAGGTCTACCGGGCGAAGGTGGAGGCGAATCCGTTCCTGCAGCATCGAACGGTCGTCGTCAAGCATTCGCCCTTGACGGGCGACCCGATCGAGGATGCTGCGTTCATGCGCGAGGTCGTCGCCTACCAGTTCACGACGTCGCTGAGTGAAGACGTCCGGCCCGGGCCCGTGCTGCTCGGATACGACGTCGACGAGCGGATCATTATCCTTACCGATTCCGGCGACAGCGATAGCCTCGACGACCTCCTCGCCTCCTCCGACGAGGACGATCGGGCGGCCGTCATCCGCTCCCTCGGGGGCGCGCTGGGGCGGATGCACGCGGGCACTGCCGATAAGGAAGGCTCCTTCGACGTGCTGTTTACCCGCTTCATGCGCTTGAGCCCGGAGTGGAGCGCCGTGCAGCAGCTGCGTGACAACCTCCTCATCCACCGCATCCGGATCGGTTTGGTGATGCTGCAGGAATCCGGGATCGATGTGCCCGGGGAAGTCGCCTCCGCGGCGGCGAGCATGGGCGCGAGGCTGCTCAAAGGGGGAAACCGGGCGTTTACCCCGTTCGATCTCGCGCCGGACAACGTCATCTTCGCCGACCACGTCCACTTCCTTGACTACGAGTGGGCGGGCTTCCGCGACGTCACCTTCGACCTTGCGTTCGTCATCGCCGGTTTCCCCACCTACATCGCCACCTACCCGATCACGGACTCCGAGGTCGACGTCTTCCTCGAGGCGTGGGTGCGCGAGGTGGGTTCGATGTGGCCGCAGGTGACCACGCCGGACACGCTACGCAGCAACATCACCGCAGCGCTGATCGGCTGGGCGTTGTCCAGCTTTGCCGTGCTCAACGTCAACGCGCACCAGGCGCTATGGGACGGCGACGCGGCGCTTGCCGCTGACTTCGCTGCCGCCGGGGTTGAGCTCGGGGCAGGGGGAGAGCTCGAGGAGTTCGAGGTCGGCGGAGACCTCCTGCGCAGCCCCACGCAGGGGGCATTTACCGACGACGAAAAGCTGGTGCGCCGCGACCTGTGCGAGACGTTCGAGGCGCTAGCGCGCTTCTCCCGCCGTGGCGACGCCCCCGCCTACCGCGTGATCTCCGAATTCGCCCACGACGTCGCGCGCCGCTTGAGCTAGGGGAGGAGCGATGGTCCAAGAAGGATTGTTCGGAAACGACCATGCGCCCCGTACGGGGCACCGGGGCTCTGGCCTCTTCGAGGTGGGGGAGCAGGCCCCGCTCGCGGCCCGGATGCGGCCGCGTACGCTCGATGAGGTCGTCGGCCAGGAACACGTGCTCGGTCCGGGCAAGCCGCTGCGCCGCCTCGTGGAGGGATCTGGTGCCGCATCCGTCATCCTCTACGGCCCGCCCGGCACCGGCAAGACCACGATCGCCTCCCTCATAGCGAAGACGACGGGGCAGAACTTCGTAGGTCTCTCCGCGCTTTCTTCCGGCGTCAAGGAGCTGCGCGAGGTCATCGCGCAGGCCCGCCGCGACCTCGCCCGGGGCGAAAAGACCGTGCTCTTTATCGACGAGGTCCATCGCTTCTCTAAAACGCAGCAAGACGCACTGCTTGCGGCCGTGGAAAACCGAACGGTTCTGCTCGTGGCGGCCACGACGGAGAATCCGTCCTTCAGCGTCGTTGCTCCGCTGCTGTCGCGCTCCCTGCTGCTGCAGCTCCATTCGCTCGAGGCCGACGACATCGCCCAGGTGCTCGATCGCGCGATGGCCGACGAGCGCGGCGTCGGCGGGGGAAAGACCCTCACTGCGGACGCCCGGGACCAGCTCGTGTTGCTCGCCGGGGGTGACGCGCGCCGCGCTCTGACCTACCTCGAGGCCGCGGCCGAAGCGGTCGAGGACGGTGCCGAGATCACGATCGAGACCGTGCGGGAGAACGTCAACCGCGCGGTCGTGCGCTATGACCGCGACGGCGACCAGCACTATGACGTGGTTTCTGCGTTCATCAAATCCATCCGCGGCTCCGACGTCGATGCCGCCTTGCACTACCTGGCGCGGATGATCGAGGCGGGCGAGGACCCCCGGTTTATCGCGCGCCGCCTCGTCATCCACGCCTCGGAGGACGTCGGCATGGCCGACCCAACGGCGCTGCAGACCGCCACGGCGGCGGCGTACGCGGTGCAGTTCATCGGCATGCCCGAGGCCCGGCTGAACCTAGCGCAGGCGACGATTCACCTCGCCACCGCGCCGAAGAGCAACGCGGTGTACCGGGCGATTGGAAAGGCGCAGGCGGACGTGGCCAAGGGCAAGGCGGGGCCGGTCCCGCCCCACCTGCGCGATGGCCACTACGAGGGTGCGAAGAAGATGGGCAACGCCGTGGGCTACCTCTACCCGCACGATGATCCTCGCGGGGTGGTTGAGCAGCGCTACATTCCCGAAGGCCTCGACGACGCGGTCTACTACGAGCCTTCCGAGCACGGTGCGGAGAAGCGCATCGCCGACTACATCGGCCGGCTGCGGCGCATGGTGCGGGGAGAGTAAGCCGCGCGGGGTGGGGCGGGTAGAGTAGTGCGGGATTATCCACCCTCAACCGACACTCACGTTCAAAGGACTTTTCGCCCGTGCAGACTCATGAGATCCGCCAGCGTTTTACCCAGCACTTCGTCAACGCCGGCCACACCGCGGTGCCGAGCGCTTCGCTGATCTTGGACGACCCGACGCTGCTGTTCGTCAACGCTGGCATGGTCCCGTTCAAGCCCTATTTCCTGGGGCAGCAGACCCCGCCGTTTCCGGGCGGCACGGCCACCTCGATCCAAAAGTGCGTGCGCACCCTGGATATCGAAGAAGTGGGCATCACCACCCGCCACAACACGTTTTTCCAGATGGCGGGCAACTTCTCCTTCGGCCAGTACTTCAAGGAAGGCGCCATCAAAAACGCGTGGTCGCTGCTGACCAACCCGCTCGACGAGGGTGGCTACGGTCTCGACCCCGAGCGGCTGTGGGTCACGGTTTTTCTTGACGACGACGAAGCGGCCGACATCTGGGAGCACACCATCGGCGTGCCGGCCGAGCGCATCCAGCGCATGGGCATGGAGGATAACTTCTGGTCCATGGGGATCCCCGGGCCCTGCGGGCCGTGCTCCGAGATCTACTACGACCGTGGCCCCGAGCATGGCAAGGACGGCGGCCCGATTGCCGACGACACCCGCTACCTCGAGATTTGGAACCTCGTGTTCATGGAGTCCATCCGTGGTGATGGCGATAAGAAGGGCGGTTTCGACATCGTCGGGGAGCTGCCGAAGAAAAATATTGATACCGGCATGGGCGTTGAGCGAGTCGCCTGCATCCTGCAGGGCGTCGACAACGTCTACGAGACGGACCTGCTTCGCCCGGTCATCGACAGGGCCGTGGAGGTCACCGGCGCGCGCTACAACGAGGGCAACGCGGATGATGACGTCCGCTTCCGCGTCATCGCCGACCACTCCCGCACCGCGATGATGATCATCCTCGACGGCGTCACCCCGTCGAACGAGGGTCGCGGCTACATCCTGCGCCGCCTGCTGCGCCGCATCGTGCGCTCCGCCCGCCTGCTCGGGGCCTCCGGTGAGGTCCTCGAGGAGTTCATGAACACCATCATGGACACCATGACCCCGTCGTTCCCCGAGATCGCCGAGAACCGCGAGCGGATCGTGCGCGTGGCCGTGACCGAGGAACGCGCCTTTATGAAGACCCTCGTCTCCGGCACGCACCGCTTCGAGGAGGCCGCCGCCGCGACGAAGTCCGCCGGTACCTCGAAACTCTCCGGCTCGCAGGCCTTTGAGCTGCACGACACCTACGGATTCCCCATCGACTTGACCCTCGAGATGGCGCGGGAGGCGGGCCTCGAGGTGGATATGGACGCCTTTGACGCCGAGATGCAGGCGCAACGGGCCCGCGCGAAGGCCGACAACAAGGCGAAAAAGCAGGGCAACATCGACGAGTCGCTCTACCGCGAGTGGGTCGATGCATCGCCCACCGAGTTCGTCGGCTACACCGAGCTTAACCACCCCGGAAAGGTCATCGGCCTGATCCGCGGCGGCGAGAGGGTCGGCGAGGTATCCCAAGGCCAGGACGTCGAGGTCATCTTGGACGTCACCCCGATGTACGCCGAGTCCGGCGGCCAGCTAGGTGACCGCGGCCGCATCGTCGTGGGCGATACGGTGCTCGACGTCCACGACGTGCAGAAGGTGGGCAAGAAGCTCTGGGTGCACAAGGCAACCGTGCGCGACGGCGGGCTCGATGTGGGCCAGCTGGTCACGGCGGAGGTGGACCCGACGTGGCGCCACGGCGCGCGGCAGGCGCACACCGCCACCCACCTCATTCACGCCGCGCTGCGCCAGGTGCTCGGCCCCACTGCCGTGCAGGCTGGCTCGATGAACAAACCGGGCTACCTGCGGTTCGACTTCAACTACACCGAGCAGCTGAGCGACGCCCAGCTGCGCGAGATCACCACTATCACCAACGAGGCTGTCGACGCCGACCTTGCCGTCAACACCATCGAGACCTCGCTGGAGGAGGCCAAGGCGATGGGCGCGATGGCGTTGTTTGGGGAGAACTACGGCTCCGAGGTGCGCGTTGTCGAGATTGGCGGGCCGTTTTCCATCGAGCTGTGCGGCGGCACTCACGTGGGGCATTCCTCGCAGATTGGGCCCGTGGCCGTGCTCGGAGAGTCCTCGGTGGGTTCGGGCGCGCGCCGCATCGAGGCGTACGCGGGAATGGAATCGTTCCGCTACTTCTCCAAGGAAGCGGCGCTCGCCTCGTCTCTGGCGGCCGAGCTGAAGACCCCGACAGACGAGCTTCCTGCGCGCATCGCGCAACTGACGGAGCGCCTGCGCGCCGCGGAGAAGGAAATCGAGGCGCTCAACCGCCAGCAGCTGGTCAGCCAGTCGGCGCAATACGTGGCCAAGGCCCAGCAGGCCGGCCAGTTCACCCTCGTTGCGCTCACGCTCGCGGAAGGCATCGGCGCCGCGGATCTGCGCACCGTCGCCGCTGATGTGCGCGAACGACTCGGCGCCGTGCCCGGAGTCGTCGCGCTGGCTTCCGTGAGCGGTGAGAAGGTCCCGTTTGCGGTGGCAGTGACCACGGAGGGCGTGGGCGCCGGGGTGAAGGCGGGCGATCTGGTGAAGCTGCTCGGCGGTTACGTCGACGGCAAGGGCGGCGGAAAGCCCGACCTCGCCCAGGGCTCCGGGTCCAACCCGGCAGGTATTGACGCGGGGCTGGCCGCGGTGCGCGACGAGCTTACTCGCCGCTAGGATTGCGCGTAGCGTAAGATAACGAAACGGACACAGGCGACTGGGACGACAGCAAACGACATCGAGCAAGGACCGAGAGCGTATGAAGGTGCAACCCGACACCCCCGGTGTCGACGACCCGGGCGTGGGCCGTCGCGTGGGGCTCGACGTCGGAACTGTGCGCATCGGCGTCGCGGTCTCGGATCGGGACGCGCGGATGGCCACCCCGGTGGAGACCATCGCGCGCGATTCGGGTTTCCGCGGTCCAGACGGCTCCGACATCGAGCGTATCGTTGAGCTCATCGGTTCCTACGGCGCCGTCGAGGTCGTCGTCGGCCTTCCGCGCGACCTCAAGGGCGACGGCTCGGCGAGTGTCAAGCACGCCAAAGAAATTGCCTTCCGTGTCCGGCGCCGTGTCGACGTGCCTGTCCGCATGGCCGACGAGCGCCTTACCACCGTCGTGGCCTCCCAAGCCCTGCGCGCATCCGGCGTCAGTGAAAAGGTCGGCCGCCGCGTCATCGATCAAGCCGCCGCAGTGGAGATCCTGCAGTCGTGGCTCGATGGCCGACACACCTACCTCAAGGAGACTCACGAGTGAATTCCCGCCAGCTATCCCGGCAACGCACCGCCTCCACGGCGATCATTGTGGCCTCGATCCTGCTCATCGTCGGCCTCGTCGCGTGGATCGCGGTGGCGAGCAACGGCGAGGGCGGGGACTTCCGCGGCGACGGCAACGGCGAAGAGAAAGTCGTTGAGGTCGTTGAGGGATCGAGCGTGTCCGAGTTGGGCCCGCAGCTCGAAGAAAAGGGAGTGGTGAAGTCCAACTCGGCCTTCCAATCCGCGGCCATGGCCCACCCAGACTCGCACAACATCCAGCCGGGCTTCTACCGCCTCGAGGCGGGGATGAGCGCCGATGCCGCGGTCAAGGCGCTGCTCGATCCTGCCCACCGCATCACCCCGCTCATGGTGAATGGCGGAACCTCTCTGATGGACGTCAACGTTGTCGGCGGGCAGACCCGCCAGGGCATCTACACGCTCATCCAGCAAGTCTCGTGCGGTGATAAGCCGAACTCGGAGTGCGCGAGCGTGGACAAGCTCCAAGAGGTGGCGAAAAACGCCGACCCGAAGGAGCTAGGCGTGCCGGAATGGGCCGTCGATAGCGTTGCCGCGCGCGCGGGGGACCCGAAGCGGCTAGAGGGTCTCATCGCCCCGGGCGAGTACATCATCGACCCGCACGCGGATGCCTCCGAGGTTCTGAGGGATTTGATCTCGCGCTCCGCTAAGCAGTACGCGGAGACCGACATCGTCTCGCGTGCCCAGGCCGTGGGGCTGTCCCCCTACGAGCTTCTCATCGCGGCATCCCTCGTCGAGCGCGAGGCCCCAGCGGGGGAGTTTGACAAGGTCGCGCGGGTGATTCTCAACCGCCTGGCAAAGCCGATGCGGCTCGAATTTGATTCCACGGTCAACTACGACCTGCCGACAGTCGAGGTTGCCACCGGCAAGTCAGACCGCGAGCGCCCCACCCCGTGGAACACCTACGCAAAAGACGGCCTGCCGGAGACCCCGATCGCTTCACCGTCGCTCGACGCGATTACGGCGATGGAGCACCCGGCCGAGGGCAACTGGTTGTTCTTCGTCACCGTGGATAAGAACGGGACGACGGTGTTTAACGATACCTTTGAAAAGCACCTCGAGGATACCCAGCGTGCCTACGAGTCGGGCATCTTGGACTCGCAGCGCTAATGACCACCCGCTATCGCGCCGCGGTGCTCGGCTCCCCGATCGAGCATTCGCTCTCTCCCGTGCTCCACAACGCCGGCTACGCCGCCGCCGGGCTCGACGAGTGGGATTACACCCGCATCGAGTGCACCGCCGCTGACCTCCCCGCGATCGTCGGTGGGGCCGATGAGAGTTACCGCGGCTTCTCCGTGACCATGCCGGCGAAGTTTGCGGCGCTCGATTTTGCCACTGAGGCCACCGAGCGGGCCGCGGCGATCGGCGCGGCCAACACCCTTGTGCGCACCCCGGGCGGGTGGCGCGCGGACAACACGGATTGCGAGGGTATCTCCGGGGCGCTCGACGCGCTGCTCGCCGGGGCCCCGATCGGGCGCGCCCTCGTCATCGGGGCCGGGGGGACGGCGCGCCCGGCGCTGTGGGCGCTTGGCGAGCGCGGGGTGGGGCGGATCGACGTGCTCAACCGCTCCGACCGCAGCGCAGAGATCGCCCCGCTCGTGCGCGGCGCCGAGACGACGTTTTCAGGCTTCGACGCCGACCTCTACGGCCTCGCGGTGGCCGCCGATGTGATCATCTCCACCGTCCCCGCGCCGGCCTTGCGGGATTACGCCGATGCGCTGGGGCACGCCCCAGTACTCGACGTCATCTACGAGCCCTGGCCCACCCCGCTCGCGATCGCGGCGGCCGCGAACGGGTACACCTCAGTGGGCGGCCTGGTCATGCTCGCCGAGCAGTCCTTTTCCCAGTTTGAGCAGTTTACGGGGGTTGCAGCGCCGCGGCAGGCGATGCGCGAGGCACTGGCGCGGCACACCGGCTAGCCGCTAGGATTCCACCCATGATTCTGGGGGGAGTCGCACTCGTACTGACCGTGGCGTTGATCTACTACGACCTGCGGTACTACAGGCTGCCGGATTGGGTCACGCTGCCAGCGGCCGCGGCCGCGGCGGTGGCATGCGTCGCCCACCCCGCGGGGCTCGTTGGGTTCGCCTGGCCGGCGGCCTACCTCGTGCCCGCGGGAGGCATCGGCGGGGGAGACATCAAGCTCGCCGTGCCGCTCGGGGTCGCCTGCGCGCTGGCGGCGGGGCTTATCGGCGTGCTCCTGGCCGCGGCCGCCGCGTCGGCAATATCCCTGGTTGCTGCCTTGGCGGCGCGAAAAGATCGGGTTGCGCACGGCCCGGCGATGCTCGCTGCCGCGTGGGTGGTGGTGCTTTACGGGACATGGCAACCATGATGGATGGAGCGTGTGCGACAATGTGGGGCATGCTTCGATGGACTACCGCTGGGGAATCCCATGGCCAGGCGCTTATTGCCGTGATCGAGAATATGCCCGCCGGGGTTTCGGTGACAAAGGACGAGATCGCTCACCAGCTCGCCCGCCGCCGGCTCGGCTATGGCCGCGGCGCGCGCATGAAGTTCGAGGCCGACGAGCTCACGCTGCTCTCCGGCATCGTGCACGGCACAACGATTGGCAGCCCGATCGCAATCCAGATCGGCAACACCGAGTGGCCGAAGTGGACCACCATCATGTCGCCCGAGGCGGTCGACGCCGACGATCCCGAGGTGGCCAAGGCGCTTGCCTCCGGGCGGGGAGCGAAGCTGACCAGGCCGCGGCCGGGCCACGCTGACTTCGCGGGCATGATCAAGTACAACCACGGCCACGCCCGGCCGATTCTCGAGCGCTCCTCGGCGCGAGAGACCGCCGCTCGCGTGGCCGCCGGCGCGGTTGCCCGGGCCTTCCTCCGCGGGGCGCTCGGCGTCGAGGTGGTCTCCCACGTCATCTCGATCGGGGAGTCGGAGCCGTACGAAGGCCCGGCGCCGACGGCAGCGGACATCGACGCGGTCGACGCCTCGCCGGTGCGCGCGTTCGACCGTGACGCCGAGGCCGACATGGTCGCCCGCATCGAAGCGGCAAAGAAGGATGGCGATACGCTCGGGGGAATCGTCGAGGTCGTCGTCGATGGCCTGCCGATCGGCTTGGGGTCGCACGTGTCGTGGGACCGCCGCCTCGATGCACGCCTCGCCGCGGCACTGATGAGCATCCAGTCCGTCAAGGGGGTCGAGATCGGCGATGGATTCGCCGAGGCGCGCCGCCGGGGCACGTCCGCACACGACGAGATGGTGCGCGACGGCGCCGGGGTGCACCGCCTGACCAACCGCGCGGGCGGGCTGGAGGGCGGGATGACCAACGGCGAGCAGCTGCGCGTGCGCGCGGGCCTCAAACCGATCTCGACGGTGCCGCGCGCGCTGCAGACGGTGGACATGGCCACCGGGGAGGCGGCCACGGGCATCCACCAGCGCTCCGACGTGTGCGCGGTGCCCGCCGGCGGCGTCGTGGCGGAGGCGATGGTCGCCTTGGTTGTTGCCGCGGCGGTGACCGAGAAGTTTGGCGGGGATAGCCTGGAGGAAGTGCGCCGCAACGTTTCCGCCTACAATGACTATGTTTCGCAGCGCCTAGCTTTCGGAGGTCGAGATGATTGATTCGCCCAGCGCCCCTGGCAGCTCGATCGTGCATCCGCGGCCCCGGGTTGTCCTGGTGGGCCCGCCGGGCGCCGGGAAGTCGACCATTGGGCGTCGTCTAGCGAGTGCGCTGAACCTGCCCGTCGTGGATTCGGACGAACTCATCGAGCAGGGCGAGGGCAAGCCGTGCGGGGAGGTTTATGTCGAGCACGGGGAGGAGGCGTTTCGTGAACTCGAGGCGGTCTACGTCGCCAGGGCGCTGTGCACGAGCGGGGTCGTGAGCCTGGGCGGAGGCGCCGTGCTGAGCGAGGCCACGCGCAACCTGCTCCAATCCCACACCGTGGTGTGGATCGACGTGAGCCCGGAAGAGGGCGTGCGGCGCACCGCGAACGAAACCTCGAGGCCCGTACTCAACGCCGTGGACCCGGCGAAGCACTACCGCGAGCTCCTTGAGGCCCGCGAGCCGTTCTACCGAGAGGTCGCTGACCATCGCGTGCGCACGGACGAGCGTCCGCCGCAGCGTGTCGTGGCCGAGGTGCTCGGAATTATCGACGCTTGACAATCCCCACCGGAGCTGAGGAGAAGTAACGTTAATGGCTGTTGTAGAGGTCAACGGGCCGAGCCCGTATATGGTTCACATTGGCTACAGCAACCTCGAGCGCGCGGCGGCGCGGGCCTACGAGATTGGCGCCCGCAAGGCCATGATCGTCCACCAAGTGCCCCTGGCCGCCGTGGCGCGCGAGATCGAAGCGAACCTGAAGACACAGGGCGTCGAGTGCGTCTTGGCGCCGGTGCCGGATGCGGAAGGCGGCAAGACGATCGAGGTCGTCTCCCAGCTGTGGGATGTGCTCGGTGAGCGCCGCTTCGGCCGCCAGGACGTCGTCTACGGCGTCGGTGGCGGCGCGGCCACGGATCTCGCGGGGTTTGTTGCGGCGACGTGGATGCGCGGGATCAAGGTCATCCAGGTACCCACATCCCTGCTTGGCATGGTTGATGCCGCGGTGGGCGGCAAGACCGGGATTAATACCGCCGCCGGCAAGAACCTTGTGGGCGCGTTCCACGAGCCTGACGCGGTCTTTATCGACCTCCAGCGGCTGCTTACCCTGCCCGACGAGGAGCTCGCCTCCGGCTCGGCCGAGCTGATTAAGACCGGCTTCATCGCCGATCCCACGATCTTGGAGCTCTACCGGGGCAACCCCGAGGACCACTACGAGGAGCTGGTGGAGCGCTCCGTGGCGGTCAAGGCTGCCGTTGTGGGGCAAGACCTCAAGGAGTCGGGCCTGCGCGAGATCCTCAACTACGGCCACACGTTGGGCCACGCCATTGAACTGCGGGAAAATTACCGGTGGCGCCACGGTCATGCGGTTGCGGTAGGCATGATGTTCGTAGCACACCTCGCCCACGGCCGCGGGCTCATCGGCCCCGACGTCGTGGATATGCACCGCGAGATCTTAGGCGGCGCAGGTCTGCCCACCACCTACGACGCCGGTGCCTTCGACGAGCTCTTTGAGGCGATGACGCGGGATAAGAAAAACCGCGACGGCCGCGTCCGCTTCGTCGTGCTCGACGGGCTCGGCTCGTGCACCCGGATTGAGGATGCAACTGTCGAAGAGATGCGCCGGGCGTATTGTGCTATCTCATGAAAGTTCTCGTACTCAACGGCCCAAACCTCAACCGGTTGGGCACACGGCAGCCGGACGTCTACGGCGGTGAGACCCTGGAGGATGTCGTCTCGCGCCTCGAGTCGCAGGCGGCAAGGCTCGGAATCGAGTTGGAGTGCCGCCAGTCGAACTATGAGGGCGAGCTGATTGGCTGGGTGCACGAGGCCGCTGACAACGGATGGCGCGTGATCATCAACCCCGGGGGGTTGACACACACCTCGGTGGCCTTGCGTGACGCGCTCGCCGAGGTCGATGCATTTATCGAGGTGCACATTTCCAACATCCATGCGCGTGAGGAGTTCCGCCACCACTCCTTCCTCTCGCCGATCGCCACCGGGGTGATCGCCGGGCTGGGCACCGTGGGCTACGACCTCGCGCTGGAGTACTTCTCAAGGAGGATCAATGCCTTTGGCTGATACCCGCTTCCTGGGGCGCAGGCGCGCTCTCGCGGCTCGGCTCGCGGGCCAGCGTATCGACGACATGCTGGTTACCAACCTCATCCACGTGCGCTACCTGGCCGGTTTTAGCGGATCGAACGCGGCGCTTCGGGTCTCGAAGGACTTAACCGCGGCTATCGCGACCGACGGGCGCTATACCACCCAGATCGCTGCTGAGGTCCCCGACATCGATGCGACCATTACTCGCGACTGCGCCAAGGACCTTCTCTCGCAGGTGCCCGAGGGCCATCGCGTCGGCTTCGAGGCGGACTACCTCTCCGTGGCTGAGTTCGAGAGGTTGCGCGATGCCTGCCCGGCGGGGGTGAGCTTGGTCCCCGTGCGCGGGGTCATCGAGGAAATCCGCCTGATCAAGGACGAGGTCGAGCTCGCGGGCTTGACGGAGGCCGCGCAGCTGACCGTGCAGGCGATCGACGGGTTGGTGGCTTCAGGCGAGCTTGCCGCGGGGCGCACCGAGCGAGAGGTCGCCGCAGATTTGGAGTTTCGCATGCGCACGCTCGGCGCGGAGCGCACCAGCTTCGATACCATCGTCGCTTCTGGCCCGAACTCGGCGATGCCGCACTATAGCGCGGGCGAGCGCGTGCTTGTCGACGGCGACTTGGTCACCATCGACTTCGGCATGCATCGCCGCGGTTTTAACTCGGACATGACCCGCACCTTTGTCGTTGGTCACGCCACCGATTTCGCCGCCGAGATCTACGACGTGGTGCTTCGCGCCCAGCTCGCCGGCATCAAGGCCGCCAGGCCGGGCACGCCGCTTCTCGACGTCGACGCCGCATGCCGGGACATCATCAACGCGGCCGGTTACGGCGAGTACTTCGTCCACTCGACGGGCCACGGGGTCGGCCTGGAGGTGCATGAGGGCCCTTCGGCCTCGACGAGCGGGACGGGCGATCTGGAGCCGGGTATGACGCTGACCATCGAGCCCGGCATCTACGTCCCCGGCAAGGGCGGGGTGCGCATCGAGGACACGTTGGTGATCACGACCGGCGCGCCCCGCGTGATTACCGAGTGGGAGAAAGAGCTGCGCGTTGTGTAGCATTGTGCTGTTTACTATCCCGAACGTCTGAAGGAAGGCACGCAAGTGGCAACTACCGCCGATTTCAAAAACGGCCTCGTGCTCAAGGTTGACAACAAGCTGCAGCAGATCATCGAGTTCCAGCACGTCAAGCCCGGCAAGGGCCCTGCGTTCGTGCGCACCAAGCTCAAGGACGTCGTCACCGGCAAGGTCGTGGATAAGACGTGGAACGCCGGCGTGAAGGTCGAGACCGCGACGGTAGACCGCCGCGACATGACCTACCTGTATAACGACGGTACGAACTACGTGGTGATGGACGATAAGACCTTCGAGCAGTTCGAGCTGCCCGCGGAGAAGTTCGGCGATGCGGCGCGCTTCCTCCTGGAGAACATGAAGGTGCAGGTCTCTTTCCACGAGGGTGAGGCTCTGTTTGCGGAGCTTCCCATCTCGGTGGATCTCGCCATCGAGCACACCGAGCCGGGCCTGCAGGGCGATCGTTCCACCGGCGGTACAAAGCCCGCCACGCTCGAGACCGGCGCCGAGATCCAGGTCCCGCTCTTCCTCGAGACGGGCAACGTGGTCAAGGTGGACACCCGCACGGGGGAGTACCTCTCCCGCGTGAACCAGTAATGGCCCACCACAAGCAGTACGGGGCGCGCTACAAGGCCCGACGGCGCGCCGTGGATATTCTCTTCGAGGCGGAAACGCGCGACCTTGATCCGGTCGGCGTGGTCGAGGAGCGCGCGGAGTTGTCCGCGAACCCCGCCAACGAGGTCGCCCCGGTAGCCGAATACACCCGTGTCATCGTCGGCGGGGTGGCGGAGAAGCTTGACGATATCGACGATGCGATCGAGCGTTTCCTGTCTGCAGACTGGGCTCTCGACCGTCTGCCTGCAGTCGACCGACAGATCCTGCGCGTCGGCGCGTGGGAGATCTTGTTTAACAACGACATCGACGCACCCGTAGCCATCTCGAACGCTCTCGCCATGGCGGAGGAGTATGCGGGTAGCGCCGCCCCGCCCTACATCCATGCCGTGCTCGACGACATCGTGCACGCGGCCGACCCGGCGGCGCCGGCCATCGAGGAGACCGGTGATGTGCCGGGGGAGGAGCTGGAGTGATGGCAAAGGTGACCGTAGAGGAGGCCCGCCAGCTCGCGGTGGGCGAGGGGTTTAGCATCGCGGACGTCGACCCGGCCTCGACGCCGGGGCTGCCGGGCGGCAACGTCGACGACGCCTTTGGCACCTTTGACGACGAGCTCTCCGAGCTCCAAGAGATGCTCTACGCCAACGGCCGCGCCGGCACCACGACAGGCTCGATCCTGCTTGTCCTCCAGGGCATGGACACCTCCGGCAAGGGCGGGATCATCCGCCACGTCGTCAGCGAGACGATGGACATGCAGGGGGTGCACCTCAAGGCGTTCGGCGCGCCGACGGAGGAGGAGCGCAACCACGATTTCCTCTGGCGCTTTGGCCCCCACCTGCCCGAGCCCGGGATGATTTCGGTGTTCGACCGCTCCTACTACGAAGACGTCTTGGTCCAGCGGGTCAAGCAGATGGCACCGCCGGAGGAGATTGAGCGGCGCTACGGTGCGATCGTGGACTTCGAGCGCTCGCTCAGCGAGCGGGGAGTGCGCATCATCAAGGTCATGCCGCATATCTCGCGGGAGTTCCAGGCGGAGAACCTCAAAGAGCGCATCCTCAATCCGGAAAAGCACTGGAAGTACAACCCGGGCGACATCGAGGACCGGGCGCTGTGGACGCAGTTCATGTCGGCCTACGAGATCGCCATGAAGCGCACCTCCACCGAGTTCGCGCCGTGGTACTGCGTCCCCTCGGACGACAAGGATTACTGCCGCACGGTGGTCAAGACGCTGCTTTACCGCGCCTTGTCCTCCCTCGATCTCACCTGGCCGCCCGCCGATTTCGACCCCGAGGTCGAGCTGGAGCGACTGGAGCGCTCTTAAGATCGGTGGGCCTGCGTCGGCCGGGCTGTCGGGGCCGAGCGGGCCAAAGCGGTCCGGATGGGCCAAAGCGGTCCGGATGGGCCAAAGGCATACACCTAAGAGCAGATAGTTCGCCATCGGTAAATGATCCGATCTTTCTCGACGGCGAAGTATCTGCTTGTGAATGTATGAGTTTGCCGCAATGGCCTCGGGCGCGTTTTTCCATTCGTACCGTTAACCCAGCACAGCCTTGCTTAATCGTTTCAAGAAGAATGCAGCCGGTTTGACGTGTTCTAATAAGCTAGTCCACTATGTTTTGGTGACTTCTTTATCAAAGGCCATTGCTGGCTGCCTCGCCTTGTCAGCCGCTCTTGCTGCCGCCGCGTGCTCGTCGACAGGCGGTGCACCCCGGCCAACCGAAGACGACGCTACCGCCGGCGGGGTGGACACCCCGCGCTATGTCGTGGCCATGGTGACACACGGCGCCCCCGGCGACACGTTCTGGGACCTCGTGCGCAAGGGTGCGGAGGACGCAGCGGCCAAGGACAACATCGAGCTGCGCTATTCTTCCGACCCGCAGGCACCCAACCAGGCGAACCTCGTGCGCACCGCGATCGATTCGCGCGTCGACGGCATCGCGGTGACCCTGCCCAACGCCGAGGCCATCGGGCCCGCCGCAGGGGACGCTGTAGCAGCGGGAATCCCCACCGTGGGCCTAAATGCGGGCATGGGGGACTACGCAAAGTACGGCATGAGCGGATACTTCGGCCAGGACGAGGGGATTGCCGGCGAGGCCGCGGGTAAGCGCCTCAAGGACGAGGGTGCACAGCACGTTATGTGCGTCATCCACGAGCAAGGCAACTCCTCGCAGGAGGAGCGTTGCGCGGGCGTCGATAAGGGGCTCGGCGGTAAGGTCGAGATCCTCTACGTCAACGGCCAGGATCTTGTCTCTGCGCAGTCGACGATGCAGGCGAAGCTGTCGCAGGACAAGGGCATCGACACAGTCTTCGCGCTGCAGGCGCCCGTGGCGATGCGCGCGATCGATGCGGTCAAGGACGCGGGATCGGGCGCGAAGATCGCGACGTTTGACACCAACGCCGAGCTCGTTGGGGCGATTGCCGACGGCCGTATCAAGTGGGCCGTCGACCAGCAGCCCTACCTGCAGGGCTACCTCGCCGTTGACGCGCTGTGGCTGGACAAGCGCAACGGCGCCACGCTAGGCGGCGGCCAGCCGGTGCTCACTGGGCCGAGCTTCGTGGATGCCTCGAACGTGGATAAGGTCGCCGAGGCCGCGAAGGCGGGCATGCGATGAGCGGCGCAGAAGACCGCCTGCGGCCCCGCGGTGGCCTCGCGCAGCTGATACGCCGCCCTGAGGCGGCGAGCCTGCTTGGCCTCGTCATCGTGTTTGCGGTGTTCATGGCGGTGGCCCCGGCGTTCCGCTCGCTCGACGCGGTGGCCACGACGCTGTATGCCAGCTCAACGCTTGGGATTGTGGCTCTCGCCGTGGGCCTGCTCATGATCGGCGGGGAATTCGACCTCTCCAGCGGCGTAGCCGTGACCACGGCGGCACTCGCCGCGACGATGCTCAACTACAACCTGCACCTGAACTCCTGGGTGGGTGCGCTCATCTCGCTTGCCATCGCGCTGGCCATCGGGGCGCTCAACGGGATCCTGGTTACGCGCACAGGGATAGACAGCTTCCTCATCACGCTGGCGGCCTTCCTCATGCTCCAGGGCATCAACCTTGCGGTGACGAAGCTGGTGACCGGGCAGGTGGCCACGCCGAGCATCGCGGACATGGAGGGCTTTGCCTCGGCGCGCGCGGTGTTCGCCAGTTCTTTTGAAGTCGGCGGGGTGAGCATCAAGATCACCGTCGTGTGGTGGATCCTCTTTGTCGCCGTCGCGTCCTTCGTGCTGTTCCGCACGACGTTTGGCAATTGGGTCTTCGCCGTCGGCGGCGATGAGGACGCCGCGCGCGCCGCGGGTGTGCCGGTGGCGCGGGTGAAGATCATTCTATTTATGACGGTTGCCTTCGCCGCCTGGTTCGTCGGCATGCACACGCTCTTCGCCTTCGACTCCATCCAGGCGGGCCAGGGAGTGGGTAACGAGTTTCTCTACATCATCGCCGCGGTTATCGGTGGGTGTGCGATGAAGGGCGGGCGCGGCACGGCGATCGGCACCGCGATCGGCGCGCTGATCTTCGGCATGACCAACCAGGGCATCGTGTATGCGGGCTGGAACCCGGACTGGTTCAAGCTGTTCCTGGGCGCCATGCTGCTTACCGCGGTGCTAGCGAACACGGGCGCGGCGAAGTACGCGCAGAACACGTAGGAGGGGCACGTGGCAATCATCGAGCTATCCGGCATTTCCAAGTCCTACGGCGCCTTCGACGCGCTGCGCGGTATCGACCTTTCCATCGAGGAGGCCTCGGTGACCTGCGTGCTCGGCGACAACGGCGCAGGCAAATCGACTCTCATCAAAATTCTCTCGGGCGTGCATGAACCCACCTCGGGGCAGCTGCTTTTCGACGCCTCCCCCGTCACCTTTTCCTCACCCCGCGACGCCATCGCCCACGGCATCGCCACGGTGCACCAGAGCCTGGCCATCGTGGAACCTTTAAGCGTGTGGCGCAACTTCTTCCTCGGCGACGAGCTATCGGGCCGCTTCGGCGTGCTCCGGCAGGCGGAGATGCGCTCGGTGTGCGCGGAGGCGCTGCGTGAGATGGGCATCGTGATTCCCGATGTCGACGTCGAGGCCGGCAACCTGTCCGGCGGGCAGCGCCAGGTGCTCTCTATTGCCCGCGCGATCCACTTCGGCGCCCGCGTGGTCATCCTCGACGAGCCGACGGCCGCGCTGGGGGTGAAGCAGTCGGGCATGGTGCTGCGGTTTGTCGCCGCCGCCCGCGAGCGCGGGGTGGCGGTGGTGCTGGTCACCCACAACCCGCACCACGCCTACCTGGTGGGGGATCGGTTCACCATTGTGAAGCTGGGGCGCCAGGAGCTCGTCGCCGACCGCGAGGAGATTACGCTGGAGGAGTTGACCCGGCAGATGGCGGGCGGTGAGGAGCTCGAGGCGTTAAGCCACGAGCTGGGGCGGTAGCGGTGTGTATACTTGCTGCCACGGATCCGTCAACGCTGGGTCGCCGGAACGAATGATAGGGATGCCAATGGATTTTCCGCGGGTTACGCAAGAGGTTGTGGTGGGCGCGCTGAGCAACCTCGGCGTTGAGGCAGGCGTCGATGAGGAAGGAGTGTTGGGGGCGGAGTTTCCCGCTGCGGTGGCCCAGTTCTACGTGGACGAGAACTTCCTCACCATCCACACCACGTGGAACCGGTCGATCGCTCCGGCGCACCAGGAGGAAGCCCTCGAGATAATCAACATGCTCAACCGCCAGATCCCCACCGGGAAGGTCGCCCCGATTGTGGTCGAGGGCGCGCCGACGATCGACGTGCGGGAGCACTTCCTGACAGCGCACGGTGCGAGCGAACACCAGCTGTGCATGATGCTGGATGCCTACTTCCAGATCGCGTTTATGGTCTTTGATGACTTCGAGCAGCGCGGTTTCGCGCAGAATGCGCAGGTGTAGCCGTGGGATTGTTCGGAAAGAAGCGCGACCAGCAGCAGCCTGTCCTCGGCCCTGTGACCGTTGAGCGACTCCTCGCGGTGTGCCGGGAGGCGGGGCTGCAGGTGGAGGCGATGACCACCGGGGATTACCTGGTAGAATACAACGGGCTGCAGATAGTTGTGGCCCACGCACAGGATCACGTGGCGCTGGGGACTTACGTCTTGGCGGGGGAGGGCGAGAACTATTCGTCCGCTTTTAGTGTCGCGAACGATTGGGTCATCGAGCACAACAACGGCAACAATGGTCCCGTCGCGTTTATCACGGAGCAGGCCTTCGAAGGTGCGATGCGGGTGGTTGTGCACTGCGAGTACAGGATTTTGGATGGGCTTGAGCTTACCGACGCCCAGTTCCGCGACGAGGTTCTCTACGGCCTGGACGGGGTAGCCAGGGGGATCTACCGTTTCGTCGAGTTCAGGGACAGCCGCATGTAGCAAGCGCCCCCACATTGGGCGGAGCTTTGCGAAGGGGGGGATGCGTGACCATCGGCGAAACTTCACGCTTAGTCATCAGATGTGAGTTGCACGTTTTGCCTGTTCGGTTGGGTTGAATAATGGCTAGCGGAACAGAGCCGACCTGAACTTGAGAGATTGACGCACACCAGGACGTTGTTTTGGAGCAGAATCTGGACCGCCAGCTTGAGCAGCTTCAGGCGGCCGGGGCGTTACAGATTGATCAGGAGAAAATCAGCGGCTCGACCCGGCACCGTCCCCAGCTGGAGGAGGTACTGCGGTATCTACGTGAGGGGGATCTGCTCATCGTCACGAACATGGACCGCCTCGCCCGCTCATTGGTCGACCCGCACACGATTGAAGAGGACCTCGTGGGGCGCGGCGTCTCGGTGAGGTTCCTTCGCGCGGGGCAGACCTATTCGGCGAAGGCTGACCCGATCGCCAAGCTCATGCTGGGGTTGATGGGTTCTGTGGCAGAGTTCGAGCGCTCTATTATTAATGGAGCGCCAGGCTGAGGGAATTGCCCGGGCCAAAGCCCGCGGCGTGTCCAAAGGGGCGGGCGAAGGTGCTCACCGACGGCCAAGTTGCGCAGGCGCGGCAGTGGGTGGCCGATGGTGTACTCAAGGCAGAGGTGGCACGCCGACTCGGGATCGGGCCGAGCACCTTGTACACATATCTAGCGGAGGGGGCTGAACAGGATTCGCGTTAGACCTCGGTTATGGGGTCTTCTTCGCGGAGGTTGTCGATGATGGTGTTGATGTAGTCCTCGTCGATGATGTAGCCGGCGGGGGTTTCGGTCATGATGTTGTATTCGACTCGTATTTTCCACCACCATTCGACGGTGGGCTGGTTCCAAATGAAGCCATATTTCTGACCGTCGGCGAGGAAGGATCTACCGATCAACGTGTACATGTTAGGGGTGAGAATGGTGGTGCTTAGTCCCATGTAGGTCAGCGGATCTGGGTGCGGTTGGACGTGTTGCGCCACCCAGTAAAGAAGGTCTTGAAATCGCCTCCCCTCGTTACTGTTATGCATCATGTTGAGGTTGAAAGAATTTGCCAGGGGTGCGGCTGCTTTACGCAGTAGGTATTCCATGTCGGGGGTGGGGGTTGCGGCGATGGCGCGGGTGAGGTCGTCGGAAAGCTTTCCGTGCCACACGCCTTTGATTCCCATCCCCTCTTGGCCTGCGCTTGGGGAGTCTTCTTCGTCATCTCGGTTGTAGGGTTCGAGTTTGGTGAAAAAGTCGGTGACGGAGTCGGCGACCTGTGTCATTGTTCCACCGGGGTCGGTGTTGAGATGGAGTACGGCTCCTGTGGGGTAGTCGGGGTGGTCGTAGTTGATGACGAAGCAGTTGTGCATGCCGTCTTCGGTGGTGGCGAACAGGAGGACTTCTGCGGGGATTTCCCATTCCTCCATGAGGTAGGTGGCGTCTGTCGCCAGATCGAGGGCGCGGCCAGTACTTGTGCTGCCGTTGCCGAAGATGTCGTCGGTTGCCAGGCCTCCGACCCCTTCGGGGAGGCCCGGCATGACGCACTTGTCGAGTTTGAGGGTGCCGCCGCCGGTTTCTTTGATCAAGGCCCGGTAGTCGTCGGGTAGTGCCCGGCCGATGGCATGCTCGATCTCGGCGAGGCGGGCATCGTCAGCCGGTTCAGCGGGTTCAGAAAAGAATTTGGAAAAGGTCATTGTTGTTCGTTGCTTGCGCACTGGATTGTGCGGAAGTCTGAGCTCTACTCTTCCGGTTCGACGGTTTCCTCGAGGAATTCTTCGTGGGACCAGTATGTCTGGTCCCAGTAGCAGATGAAGTCACGCGGCTCGATCGTGATGTAGTGATCCGGAAGGACGAGGCCATACTCCTGGGTGATAACTTTTAGGCCCTTTGCTTCGAGTGCCTGCGCTGTTTCTTCCACCGGTAGGCTGTTGTCTGGGCCGATGGGGACGCCGAGGAAGGTGACGTTGTCGTTGTTGAAGTCTACTCGGGCGGTGACGCATCTGTCGTCTTCGATGATCGAGACGATTTTCCACATCTCTTCCTCCGCACCGTCACTGTCGATGACCAGGAAGCCCTCGAGGTCGGTACCGGATCCCTTCTTGTTGAAGAAGTAGTCGTCGAGAAGGGCGATGTTTTCCTCGACCGTGCCGCCGAGATTGAAGGGCAGCGGCAAATCAAAAGTGAAATCCATTAGTCGCCTTTCTGGTTAGCGTCCGGATCGGTTGCGGTCCAACAGATGGTGGCAGTTTCTCCTTCGAAAACGTAGAACGACACTCCGGTGCCAGTGACCGTGATGCCGCCTGATTCTTTCTTCGTGGGGATATCGCGTTTTTTCAACTCGTTTTGGAATTTGGTGGCACGCATGGGTATCGGGATACCCAGGAAGGTGTCGCCTGGTTCCAGCGATAAGACCTCGCATTCGGTAGAGAGACCCTTTTCGAAAAGTATTTTCACGTAGCGACTCTCTCCATTGAAATCAGCTGTTCCTCTTAAGGTTTGCATGGACAAAAGATCGCGTCGGAAGGGGTCGGCAATTCGGGATGCGAGGTGGTCGATGTTTTTCCCGAACTCGAGTGGTTCAGGCGGATAAGTAGAAAATTCCATACTGGGGTCTCCTAGGTGAGTTGGTTTGGGTTGACGCGTGGGGAAGGTGATTTGGTGATGAAGCCTTCTTTCAGTGCGTATTTGATCACTTCGTCCAGAGCTTCATTATAGCGACCTTCGAATTCAGGGCGAGTCAAGAAGTTATATTCCATTTGGAAGATCTGATCTGTATCACCTTTCTTGAATAATTCAGCTTGGAGTTCACGGTACTCTTGCGCTTGAGCGCTTGAACCCCAGCTTTTCGTCAGTCTGTGATCCTCCGGGGTCATTTGGATAGCGGGTGCATTACTCGGGTTGAGCCCCTTTCTTCCCAGTCTTCCTGCGGCATCAGGATTGCTCTTGATAACCTCCTGCGCTATCAGGTGGTGGCGGTGAAGCTGGATGCCTGTTACGTGTGTCGCGTTCAACCTGTAGTAGCTGCTTCCGCGCAATGGCTGTTCAACGGTAGACTTTACGCTACACCTATTACGAGCCGCGAGGAGAAACACCCCCGTATCCTCAGGGGCATGCTGAGCGATTCGGTATGTCGGTGGGGCTGTCGCGCTAATTGCTTTTGCTAATACGCAGGCAGGTGCGTTGCGGATGTTGTCGAGTTGTTGTGTGCGCATACGGAACGAAACACATCACTGTGCAACTCAATGACGACTCGACCGGCACCCCGATTAATCACACGCAGTTCGCCCGGAGTGTGCGTTCACTGAAGCTGTTCGGCTACACCAGGAAACGCAAGGTCAGCACCACCGTGTCTGTCCAGAAAAAACCAGTCTTCCTTGATCTGGTGAGACGGAGATCCACCACGCCCCAGCCGAACTGCTTCTACGCCGGGGCGTCGCCTACTTGCCGATTTCGGATGGGTCTAATCTGTGCCTGGCGCAGGTTTTCGCCTGCTATTCTCACCGATTCGCCGGGGTCCGCGATCGCGGGCCACATGCGCACGAGCTTGGTCCAAGACGTACTGCTGATGGCCAGGGGCCAGCGCAGCAGCCTGAACAGTGCGATTTTTCGCCCCGACCACGGCAGCGTCTATACCCCGCACGGGTTGCAGGACACCTGTAGACAGCTGGGAATCCGGCAGTCGATGGTTAGGCAGGGTTGGCAGCAGTGCTGACAACACGTTGGCGGAGTCGTTCAACGCGGCGCTGAAGCGCGAAATCCTCAGGACGCAAAGACGTTTGCCAATCAGCTGCAGTATCCACGAGATGCTATCCGTTGGTGTACCCGCTACAACACCACGCGTCGGCATTCCTGGTGCGGGTACCTCGTTCCGGCACAGTTTGAGGAGCGGTGTCCTGCTAAGCTGCGATTTGTTCCCCTAATGTAACCCCCTTTGTATACTCTCCAGGAGCCGGGCCCCCTTGTGTCTGGAAAAGATCAGCGTAGTTTGTTGTGGTGATTTTTCTCTAGGGCTGCGGTGGTGTCACTGAAAATTGAAAGCGGCGTCCAATTTTCCGGTTCGACGGTTTCTTCGAGGAATTCTTGGCGTGTCCAGTGGCTTTTGTCCCAGTAGCAAAGGCTTTCTCCGGGTTCGATCGTGATGAAATATTCGGGCAGGACGATGTCGTATTCCTGGACGATGATCTCGAATCCTCGTTTTCGCAAACCCTCTGCGGTATTTAGAATGTTCGCGCCATGACCCAATCCAATAGGGATCCCGGCGAACGTTGCATCGTCATCGTCAAAGTCGAAACGCAAGGTGATACATCTGCCGTCCTCGATAATAGAAACGACCTTCCAGGTTTCTTCCTGATCGCTTCCAGCATTCGTCGTGAGAAAGCCTTCTAGGTCAGTACTGAATGTCTTCTCATTGAAATAGAACTCATCCAGTACTGCAATATTATTTTTGACTGTTCCTCCGATCTCGAAGGGAAAAATGGGGGTAGGGGTGAAGTCCACGCGACTGTCCTTTTCTAACGAGTTGACGAGGAAGAGTGCTGCCAGGCAATTGCTGCGATTTCCCCTTCTTCTACCCAGAAAGAGACGTCGGTGCCAGCCAATCTAAAATCCCAGGGTTTTCCCAAGGTGGAAATTCCTGCCTTTTTAAGTTCATTGCGAAACTTTGTTGGGCGCAATGACAGCGGCACTCCAAGAAAAGTATCACCAGGCACCAAGCTGTTGATTGCGACGTATGTTACTACGCCGTGCGTCCCGCCGAGGGAAACGTACCTCTCTGCGCCTCCAACAAGGGCTCGCCCATCTGCACTTTCGCCCTTGTCAGTGCCGTATGTCCGTGTGATTGCAAGGGTGGGGTAGTTTTCAAGCTCAGAACCGAATGAGAACGGTCCGGGCGGGGTAGTTTCAAAATTCATTTAGATCTCGATATCACGTGGAGCTTCGGTCACTTCTTTAGCCACTGGCCTCTTTCGGGCACCCGGTCAACGGGAAGTAGGTGTCCATGTTCTGGATCAGTTCGCGGTGTGCGCCCGCGGCGTGCCAGCGAGGAAAGTCTTCTTTCGCGAAAAGGGGGTAGACCTGCCGATAGCTGGAGTAGGCCTTGTTATCAAACTTTTCCAGGGCTACACCGGTGGGCTCAAACGCTTGGATGGCACCACCGATGAAATTCTGTTTCACCCCGCCCCCGGCAGTGTAGGCATCCGACGACGGGAACCCGAAGGAGCTTTTCTCCCAGCCGGCTTTGGCCCAAAAGTCACGAATCTTCCCGCTCACAGTGCGCACCCCACCTGCAGGCGAGTAGTAGATCGACCCGCCTTCGAAATGGTTGTACTTGCCCTTCCCGTCCGGGGTGGTGCGCTCATCAGTGGTGGGATAGCCCAACGGGCCGGTCTCCCATCCTTGCGCCGCCCACTTATCCCGGATCCCGCCCCAGATCTGGTGCGTCAGTGTTCGGCGACCAGTAAACCGACCCGCCCTGGAAGTGGTTGAACCGGCCCACACCGTCAGGTGTTTGCAACTCATCAGTTACGGGGTAGCCCAGGGCAGCGTTTTCCCAGCCGAGATCGCCCCATTTGTCACGGATGCGACCGCCCACCTGGTGGGCGGTGCCGCCATCGACGTTCGGGTGCCAGTAGATGGAGGCGTCGTGTTGGAAGACCTGGAAGCGGCCGTTCCACGCAGCCACACTTTCAGGCGTAGTGGCATCCCCGAACCTGCCCCACCCGCCGAGGCGGTGGTAGGTTTCCTCGATTCTCCCGCCGATCCAGTATCCGTGGAACACGTCCGCCGCAGCCGTGGCAACGGTCAATGTGCACGCTGTAATAGCTGCGGTGCCCGCAGCAACAAGTTGTGTACCGAGCTTCATCGACTCTCCCTGACATGCAGTTCAACGCAAGGTTCCCCGACAGAATCCTTCGGGCAATGTTCACAATAAACCAAGAGAGGCAAGCCCGCGCGGCAAGCAAGAAAACCGCAGGATCTGGGGCGTGCGTCAGGCTCCGAACTGTTCCGACACGGCCTTAAGCATGTCCTGGGCGTGGGTCACGGCATTTATGGCGCGGGTAAGCGCGCTGTCGAGTTGGGCGCCGTCAAGCCCGGCGGCGATGGGCAGCTCTGCTTCGGTGCGCAGCGTGATGTTCTCCTCGCGGTTGACCACGATGCAGCGCGCGTGCGGGTAGGCGGCGTTGACCTGGTTCGCCGCGAGGTAGAGCTTCGGATCCGGTGTGCCGGAGGAAACCTCGGTCACCGACGCCGTGCGCGCGATAAGCACGGAGTCTAGGATGACCAGCATTACCTCAACATCTCCCACTGTGGCGTGCACCCCGCGCCCGGAGGCGTCGGTGGTTGCCTCGATCCCGTGGGAGCCCAGCGTTGAAGCGACGCGCTCGGCGGTGACGATATCAGTGCTCATCGTGGGGCTCCTGCCAGGTCACGGCCGCGGGAAAGGTCGCGGCGAGGTAGTCGAAGGCGCTTAAGATTGCGTCAAGTGTGCTCACGACGAAGGCGCCAAGCTGGTTCACCGACGCACCACAGGTCACATCGAGGACCCTCGATGCGCTGATCCCGAGCGTGGATGCGGGCTGCTGGTCTGCGTGATCGAAAAACTTCAGCGTCGGGGCGAAGGCAGACTGGTTGTACTCGTTGCACGCATAAAGCACCTGCCCCACGTCGGCGGCGGGGATCACCCCGCGCCACAGCGCCTCGCAGACGAGGTAATCCTGATCGATGGCGAAAGCGATGGCTGCGTTGGCAAAGCCGGTGCGCACCACCTCGCCCTCGACGCGGTGTTCGAGCCTTTCCTCCGCAAGCACCCGTGCGACGGCGGCGGCGTCGACGGGCACGACATCTGTTTCCACGCCCACCGAGCTTACGGGGCGACCCGCGAAGGGTCTACAAGGCGCTCCCGCCCGAGCTCGTGGGCAAGGGCGGATTCCAGGGCGGGGTAGCGGAAACGGACGCCGCGGGCACCGAGCTCGTCGGGCACGACGTTTTGGCTAGCAAAGGCGAGCTCCGCCGCGCCTTCCCGGCCGAGCAGCGCCGCGGGGCCGAACGCGGGAACGGAGAGCACATCGGGGCGATGGAGCAGGCGGGTCAGCGCAGCGGAGAACTCGGCGCTGGTCACGGGGTGGGGCGCGGTGGCGTTGAGGGGGCCGGTGAAGGAGGCGTCAACAAGCGCGCGCACGTAGATGTCGGTGAGGTCGTCTAAGGAGATCCAGCTCATCCACGTCGAGCCATCGCCGAGCCGGGCGCCGAGGTCCAGGCCGGCGGAGCGGCGCAGGAGGGGCAGAAGGCCGCCGGCGCCGGAGAGCACGAGGCCGGTGCGCACGTTGACGGTGCGCAGCCCATCGACCCTGCTGGCCGCCTCCCACTCCTCGCAGACCTGCGCCAAGAAGCCCTCGCCGCGCGGGGCGGACTCGGTGCGCGCGGGCGTGGCGGCGTCGGTTCCGTAGAACCCGATCGCCGAGGCGGAAACGAAAGCCTTCACCCCGCTCTCGGCGGCGAGCCGGGCAAGTCGGCGGGTCGGCTCGACCCGGGAGCCCGCGATGCGGCGCTTCTTTGCGGCGGTGAACCGCCCGCCGATGGGCTCGCCGGCGAGGTGGACCACGGCGTCGACGCCGCGCAAGAGATCAGCCGCTGGGTTGTCCACGTCCCAGCGCCTAGCGCCCGGCCGCGCGGTGCCGTGGGAAAGCTCGATGACGCGGTGCCCGGCCGTGGTGAGCTGGGCGCTAAGCGCGGTGCCAACCAGCCCGCGGGCACCTGTGACAGCGACGGTGAGGCGAGGAGAGTCGGGCAGCGTGGAGAGGAAACGCAAATCCTCGATGAGCTGGCGCTGGCGGTAGGCGAACGCTCGGTGAAGGAAAGCGCCCGGCACCCGGTTCTCCACGTGGTCGCTTACCCGCGTGGAGTCCGGGCTTACCTCCTCGAATCGGTGGGTGTGCACCCAGCCCGTGGCCGCGCGGAACGGCGCATTGGCCGCGCGGTCTCTAAATTGCGTGCCGTCGACGAAGCCTTCCGTATCGTGCCGGGCCACCCAGCGCAGCCCGGCGGGGAGGGCGAACTCGGTCGTGCCGCTGCAAAGGTCGGCGGCCTGGATAACGGGCCTCATGGGCAGAAACGGCGGGGTCAGACGGACGACGGCACCGGGGCGGGAGTGCCAGCGCCATACCTCATCGCGGGGCGCGGGGACGACATGGGAAGCGGAAAAGCTCATCGCGCCTTTCTTGTGCGGGAGCGGGTGCTATGCTCAATGACGGTCTCCACCATAGACTTTCAACGAGACTTTCAACCAGGTTCGACATCCTTTAAATTCCGCACAGAGAGGCGGGGAAGGAGGTCCGGTGAGCACGAGAGAGTCGCGCGAGTCGGTGCAGCTGTTAAGCGCGCCCGACGTCTCGCGCACGATCGCACGCATCGCGCACCAGATCATAGAGAAAAACGCCGTCGGCTCCGAGGCCGCGCCCAGGGTGATCCTCTTGGGAATTCCCTCCGGTGGCGTGCCGCTCGCGCGCCGCATCGCGGCGGCCATCGAGGAGTTCTCCGGCACCCACATCCCCGTCGGCAGCCTCGATGTGACCTTGTACCGCGACGACCTGCGCCACCGCCCCCACAGGGCGATTCGCCCCACGTCCATCCCCGAGGACATCGACGGCTGCGTCGTCGTGTTAGTCGACGACGTCTTGTTCTCCGGGCGCACCATCCGCGCCGCACTCGATGCCATCGCCGATATCGGCCGACCGGCCGCGATCCAGCTCGCGGTGCTCGTCGATCGGGGCCACCGCGAGCTGCCGATCCGCGCGGATTATGTGGGCAAGAACATTCCGACGTCGAGAAGCGAAGGCGTAGCGGTCACGCTCACCCCGATCGACGCTGCCGACGCCGTAACCCTGCTCAAGGAGGGACGATGAAACACCTCATCGACATCAAGGACCTCACCCGCGACGACATCATCGGCATCATGGACGAGGCCGACCGCTTCCGCGAGGCCCTCGACGGCCGCGAGGTCAAGAAGCTGCCCACCTTGCGCGGCCGCACGGTGTTCACCCTGTTCTACGAGAACTCCACGCGCACCCGCTCCTCGTTCGAGACGGCGGGGAAGTGGATGAGCGCCGACGTGATCAACCTCTCGGCGTCATCATCCTCGGTGAAGAAGGGCGAGTCGCTCAAAGACACCGCGCTTACCGTCCAGGCGGTCGGCGCGGACGCCATCATCATCCGCCACCCCGCCTCGGGCGCGGCCCACCTGCTTGCGCAGTGGCTGCCGGAGACCTCCATCATCAACGCGGGCGACGGCCAGCACCAGCACCCGACCCAGGCGCTTCTCGACGCCGTGTCCATGCGCCAGCACGTCGGCGACGTCGCCGGTGCCAAGGTCATCCTCGTCGGCGATATCCTGCACTCCCGCGTAGCCCGTTCCAACGTCGACCTTTTGCGCACGCTCGGCGCCGAGGTGACGCTCGTCGCCCCGCCGACGCTACTTCCCGCCGGCGTCGAGCACTGGCCGGCGCGGATAAGCCACGACTTCGACGCGGAGATCGCGGATGCGGATGTGGTGATGATGCTGCGCGTGCAAGCCGAGCGCATGAACGGGGGGTTCTTCCCCTCGCACCGCGAGTACGCGACGCTGTATGGCCTCTCGGTCGCGCGGGCTGAGCGCATGAAGGACACCGCGGTGATCATGCACCCAGGCCCGATGCTGCGCGGGATGGAAATCGGCTTCGACGTCGCCGAGCGCGACAACACCATCGTGCTTAACCAGGTGACCAACGGCGTCTACACCCGCATGGCGGTGCTGTTTACGCTGCTGGCAGGTAAGGAGGGCTAATGGCCACTATTGGATTAGAAAACGCCCGCCCCTACGGCGAGGAGCGCGTCAACGTGCTCGTCAGCGACGGCGTGATCGCCGAGATCGGCCCCGACGTTGATGTCAGCGGCGCCGACGAGGTCATCGACGGGGCCGGCCACGTGCTGCTGCCGGGCCTGGTGGACATGCACGTCCACCTGCGCGAGCCGGGCCGCGAGGACACCGAGACGATTGCCACCGGCTCCGCCGCGGCCGCGCGCGGCGGGTTTACCGCCGTGTTCACCATGGCCAATACCCAGCCGGTGATCGACCAACCCTTCCTCGCCGAGGCGGTGTGGGAGAAGGGCCAGGCGCACGGGCAGTGCGACGTCTACCCGGTCGGCTCCATCACCCAGGGCCTTGCAGGTAAGCAGCTCACCGAGATCGGGCTCATGGCGCGCAGCGGGGTGCGCATGTTCTCCGACGACGGCAAGTGCGTGACCGACCCGCAGCTCATGCGCCGCGCCGTGGAGTACGCGAAGGCCCACGGCGTCCTGCTCGCCCAGCACGCCGAGGACCACCGCATGACCGAGGGCGCCTGCGCCCACGAGGGTGAGGTCGCGGCACGCTTGGGCCTGCGCGGCTGGCCGCGGGTGGCGGAGGAATCCATCGTCGCGCGCGACGTGCTGCTCACCCGCGACTACGGCGGCCGCCTGCACATCTGCCATGCCTCCACCGAGGGCACGGTCGAGCTGCTGCGCTGGGCGAAGGCGCAGGGCATCAACGTCACCGCCGAGGTCACCCCTCACCACCTGCTGCTCACCGACGACAAGCTCGACGGCTACGACGGCGTCTTCCGCGTCAACCCGCCGCTGCGCGAGGCGCGAGACACATACGCGCTGCGCGAGGCGCTTCTCGACGGCACCGTCGACGTCGTTGCCACAGACCACGCCCCGCACGGCTCCGAGGACAAGTGCTGCGAGTTCGAACACGCCAAGCCCGGCATGTTGGGGTTGGAGACCTCGCTTGCCGTCATCTCCCAGGTCTTCGTCGAGCCCGGTCTGGCCGACTGGAGGTTCGTGGCCAAGGTCATGAGCGAGCGCCCCGCCGAGATGCTCGGGCTTCAGGACCAAGGCCGGCCGATCGCCGCGGGCGAGCCCGCCAACCTCACCCTGGTCAACCCCGCCTCGCAGTGGACCGCTAACGGCCGCGCGATGGCGTCGAAGGCGTCGAATACGCCCTATGAAGGCATGGACTTCTCCGCGCGCGCGGAGCTCACGCTGCTGCGCGGAACGGTAACCCACAGGACAGAGAATTAAGGAAGACTTTTCATATGACACTCAACCGCATTCCCGCCGTTCTCGTCCTCGGCGACGGCACCACGTACAAGGGCTATTCCTTCGGCACATCAGGTGAGGTCTTCGGCGAGGCCGTGTTCACCACCGCGATGACCGGCTACCAGGAGACCATGACCGACCCGTCCTACCACCGCCAGATCGTGGTCATGACGGCACCCCAGATCGGCAACACCGGCTGGAACGATGAAGACAACGAATCCCACGGCGACCAGATCTGGGTCGCCGGGCTGGTCATCCGCGACCTGGCCAAGCGCGTGTCCAACTGGCGGGCGAAGCGCAGCTTGGAGGAGGAAATGGAGAGCCAGGGCGTGGCGGGCATCTACGGGGTGGACACCCGCAGCCTCGTGCGCCACCTGCGCAATTACGGTTCGATCAGCGCGGGTATTTTTACGGGCGAGGCGGCAAGCGGGGACGTCGATACGCTTGTTGCCCGCGTGAACGCGCAGCCCTCGATGGCTGGCGCCGACCTCGCCGACGAGGTCTCCACCGGCAAGCCCTACACCGTGGCCGCCGAGGGTGAGAAACGCTACACCGTCGTCGCCTACGACATGGGTATCAAGTCCGCCACGCCGGGCCACTTCGCCGACCGCGGCATCGAGACCATCGTCGTGCCCGCCAACACCCCGTATGAGGAGATCACCCAGTACAACCCCGACGGCGTGTTCATCTCCAACGGGCCGGGCGACCCCGCCACGGCGGACGCGATGGTGGCTGTGACCCGCGACGTCATCTCCGCCGGCGTGCCGCTGTTTGGCATCTGCTTCGGCAACCAGATCTTGGGGCGAGCGCTGGGGCTTTCCACCACCAAGATGAAGTTCGGCCACCGCGGCGTCAACGTGCCGGTGAAAAACCACCTCACCGGCAAGATCGACATCACGAGCCAGAACCACGGATTCGTGCTCGAGGCCCCGGTCGGGCCGGGGGAGAGCTTCGATACCGACTTCGGCCCCGCCCTTGTCACCCACACCTGCCTTAACGACGGCTCCGTCGAGGGCGTCGCCCTGGAAAGCGGCATGGCCTACTCGGTGCAGTACCACCCGGAATCCGCTGCAGGCCCGCACGACGCCAACCCGTTATTCGATCAGTTCATCTCGTTGATGGACAACCACAGCCCGAATAGGTAAGTAACCAGGAAAGGAAGACCTCACATGAAGAGAGCAGACATCAACCACGTCCTGGTTATCGGCTCCGGCCCCATCGTCATCGGCCAGGCCTGCGAGTTCGACTACTCGGGCACCCAGGCGTGCCGTGTGCTCAAGGACGAGGGCCTGCGCGTGACCCTGATTAACTCCAACCCCGCGACCATCATGACGGACCCGGAGTTCGCCGACCACACCTACGTCGAGCCGATCGAGCCGGAGTTCATTGACAAGATCCTTGCCCGCGAGGCGGAGCAGGGCCACCCCGTCGACGCCATCCTGGCCACACTCGGCGGCCAGACCGCGCTCAACGCCGCGATCCAGCTCGACCGCCAGGGCATCCTGGCCAAGCACGGCGTGGAGCTCATCGGCGCGAACATCGAGGCGATCGAGCGCGGCGAGGACCGCCAGAAATTCAAGGACATCGTGGCCAAGATCGGCGGGGAATCCGCCCGCTCGCGGGTCTGCCACACGATGGAGGAGGTCCACGACACCGTCGCCGAGCTGGGCCTACCGGTGGTCGTGCGCCCGTCGTTTACCATGGGCGGGCTCGGCTCCGGCCTCGCCTTTAGCATGGAGGACTTAGACCGCATTGCCGGCGGTGGGCTCGAAGCCTCTCCGGAGGCCAACGTGCTTATCGAGGAGTCCATCCTCGGCTGGAAGGAGTTCGAGCTCGAGCTCATGCGCGACGGCGACGACAACGTCGTGGTCATCGCCTCGATCGAAAACGTCGATGCGCTCGGCGTCCACACCGGCGACTCCGTCACCGTCGCACCCGCGCTGACCTTGACAGACCGCGAGTACCAGAAGATGCGCGACCAGGGCATCGCCATTATCCGCGAGGTCGGCGTGGACACCGGCGGCTGCAACATCCAGTTCGCCGTCAACCCCATAGATGGGCGCATCATCACCATCGAGATGAACCCGCGCGTGTCTCGCTCCTCGGCGCTGGCGTCGAAGGCGACCGGCTTCCCGATTGCCAAGATCGCCTCCAAGCTCGCGATCGGCTACACCCTCGATGAAATCACCAACGACATCACCGGGGTGACCCCTGCCGCCTTCGAGCCGACGCTTGACTACGTCATTGTGAAGATGCCGCGGTTTGCCTTCGAGAAGTTCCCCGGCTCGGACGAGACGCTGGGCACCTCCATGAAGGCCGTGGGCGAAGCGATGGGCATCGGGCGCAACTACATCCAGGGCCTGAACAAGGTCATGCGCTCGATGGAGGACAAGCCGGGCGGGTTCTGGACGCGCCCGGACGCTTACTTTGCCGAAGGCCGCGAGACGGACGTCGACGCTGTGCTCGAAGACCTGCGCACCCCGACGGATAAGCGCATGTACGACGTCGAGCTGGCGCTGCGCCTCGGGGCCACAGTAGAGCAGGTGCACGAGGCCTCCGGCATCGATCCCTGGTTCCTCGCCGAGCTCGCCGCGCTCGTGGAGTTCCGCCAGCTGCTTGTCGACGCCCCAGTGCTGGACAAAACCCTCCTGCGCGAGGCGAAGGTCTACGGCCTCTCCGACGCCCAAATCGCCGCCCTGCGCCCGGAGCTCGCAGGGGAGGACGGCGTGCGGGCGCTGCGCTACTCACTCGGCATCCATCCGGTGTTTAAGACGGTAGACACCTGCGCGGGTGAGTTCGAAGCGCAAACGCCCTACCACTACTCGGCCTACGAGCTCGACGAGGACGCGGAGAGCGAGATCGCCCACACGGGCAGGGAGAAGGTCATCATCCTAGGCTCCGGCCCGAACCGCATCGGCCAGGGCATCGAGTTCGACTACTCCTGCGTGCACGCCGCGCTCGAGCTCTCCCGCGTGGGCTACGAGACGGTGATGGTCAACTGCAACCCGGAGACCGTCTCCACCGACTACGACACCGCCGACCGCCTCTACTTCGAGCCGCTGACCTTCGAAGACGTCATGGAGGTCTACCGCGCCGAGGCCGCCTCCGGCACCGTCGCTGGCGTGATTGTCCAGCTCGGCGGCCAGACCCCGCTGGGTCTGGCGCAAAAGCTTGCCGACGCCGGCGTCCCCGTCGTGGGAACCACCCCGGAGGCGATCGACCTGGCCGAAGACCGCGGCGAGTTCGGCCACGTCCTCGACGCCGCGGGGCTGCCGGCCCCGGCCTACGGCACGGCGACGTCGTTTGAGCAGGCCCGCGAGGTCGCCTCTCGCATCGGCTACCCCGTGCTCGTGCGCCCCTCCTATGTGCTCGGCGGGCGCGGGATGGAGATTGTCTACGACGAGGCCAACCTCGAGGACTACATCAACCGCGCCACCGAGCTCTCGCCGGACCACCCGGTGCTGGTCGATCGCTTCCTCGATTCCGCCATCGAGATCGACGTCGACGTGCTCTGCGATGGCACCGAGGTCTACCTCGGCGGCGTGATGGAGCACATCGAGGAGGCCGGCATCCATTCCGGCGACTCGGCCTGCGCGCTGCCGCCGATGACGCTGGGGCCGGAAGACATTGACAAGGTGCGTCGCAGCGCCGAGGCGCTGGCGCACGGCATCGGCGTCAAGGGATTGATGAACGTCCAGTTCGCGCTGAAGGACGACGTGCTCTACGTCATCGAGGCCAACCCGCGCGCCTCGCGCACCGTGCCGTTCGTGTCCAAGGCCACCGGCGTTCATCTGGCGAAGGCGGCCGCGCGGATCATGATGGGCGCCACCATCGCGCAGCTGCGCGACGAGGGGCTCCTGCCGGCCGACTACGACGGCGGCTCGCTGCCGCTCGACCACCCGATCGCGGTGAAGGAGGCGGTGCTGCCGTTTACCCGCTTCCGCACGCCGTCGGGCGAGGTGCTCGACACCATCCTGGGCCCGGAGATGAAGTCTACCGGCGAGGTCATGGGGCTCGCCCCGTCCTTTGGCACCGCCTACGCCAAGGCCGAGGCCGCCGCGTTCGGCGAGCTGCCGACCGAGGGCACCGTGTTCGTCTCCGTGGCCAACCGCGACAAGCGCTCCCTGATCTTCCCGATCCAGCGCCTGGCCACCATGGGCTTTACCATCCTCGCCACCACGGGTACGGCGTCGATGCTGCGCCGCAACGGCATCGAGTGCGAGCTTGCGCTCAAGGCCTCCGAGGTGCGCGATGGCGCCGAGGGGACCTCCATCGTCGAGCGCATCGGGGCAGGCGAGGTCGACCTCATCCTCAACACCCCGGCGGGCTCCGCGGGTGCCCGCTTCGACGGCTACGAGATCCGCGCGACCGCGGCGGCGGCCGGGGTGCCGTTGGTGACCACCGTGCAGGGCGTCGTCGCCGCCGTGCAGGGCATCGAGGCGCTGCGCGAGAGCGAGCTGGGCGTGATGAGCCTGCAGGAGCTCGAGCACACCGGATCGGGGGAGCGCTAGATGGGATTCGGGCAGGCGCTTGTTGACGCCGGGGCGCGCCTCGGCCGCCTCTGCGTCGGCATCGACCCGCACCCCGCCCTGCTCGAGGCGTGGGGGCTGGGCGATGACGCAGACGGCTTGCGCGAGTTCTCCCGCACCTGCGTCGAGGCCTTTGCGGGGCGGGTAGCCCTGGTCAAGCCCCAGGTCGCGTTCTACGAGCGCTTCGGCTCGGTCGGCTACGCGGTCCTGGAAGAGACCCTGGCGGCGCTGCGGGAGGCCGGAACGCTGGTCGTGGCCGACGCGAAGCGCGGCGACATCGGCTCGACCATGAAAGGCTACGCCGCCGCGTGGCTCGCCCCGGGTTCGCCCTTGGAGGCCGACGCGGTCACGCTCACGCCCTACCTCGGGGTCGGTTCGCTCGACCCGGCCATCGAGCTGGCGGGGGAGCACGGCAAGGGGGTCTTCGTCATGGCGGCGAACTCCAACCCGGAAGCGGAGGCCTTCCAGTCCCAGCTAGTTGACGGGGTGAGCATCGCCCAGCAGATGGTCGATGCGTGCGCGGCCTACAATCCCGGCCCCGGCGTGGGCGATGTCGGGGTGGTGGTGGGGGCGACCGTTGCCGAGCCGCCGCGCCTTGGCGCGCTCAACGCGCCGGTGCTCATGCCCGGTGTCGGGGCGCAGGGGGCGACGCTTGAGGATGTCTCGCGCATCGTCGGCGAGCGTGCAGAGCTTGCCTTCCCCAACGTCTCGCGCTCTGTCCTCTCCGCCGGGCCCGACGTTGCTGAGCTGCACAAACGCCTCGAATCCTTCGCCTAAGCGGCGGTTATGCGGCCCCTTATTCGTGGAAACGCAAAAAGCCTGGTAATTTGAGGGCGTCATCGCGGTGACGTGGTAAAACGGCTTCCTTGGGAAACGTTGCCGCGTTCGCCGACGATCATCACTGAGGGTGCTACACTTGGCCGGAACCAGCGAGTTGCATCGGTGGGATTTCCGCCCGCCTCACAACCGGTCCGGGTGTGGCACCTGGCTGAAAACCTTAACTACGACAATTTGGAGGAATCCGTGGCCCTTCCACAGTTGACCGACGAGCAGCGCAAGGAAGCACTCGCAAAGGCAGCCGAGGCCCGCAAGCAGCGCGCCGAGCTGAAGGCGTCGCTCAAGCGCGGCGACACCACCTTGAAGGACGTCCTCGACAAAGCCGAGTCCGACGAGATCATCGGCAAGACCAAGGTATCCGCATTGCTCGAGGCAATGCCGAAGGTGGGCAAGGTCAAGGCCCGCGAGATCATGGAGGAGCTCGAGATCGCTCAGACCCGCCGCCTCCGTGGCCTGGGTGAGCGCCAGCGCCGCGCCCTGCTGGAGCGCTTCGGCTTCGAGGGCTAAACCGGTGGCAGACGTGACACCGCAGGGCCGGCTTGTCGTCTTGGCCGGACCCTCTGCTGTCGGCAAATCGACTGTCGTCAACCGTCTGCGCACCGACGTACCCCACCTCTTTTTTTCGGTCTCAATGACCACCCGGGCTCCACGCCCGGGCGAGGTCGACGGCAAGGACTACTACTTCGTCACCGCCGAGGACTTCCAGCGCACGATCGACGCGGGAGAGATGCTCGAATGGGCCGATATCCATGGCGGCCTGCAGCGCTCCGGGACACCGGCGGGCCCGGTGAAGGAGGCGCTCAAAGCCGGCAGGCCCGTGCTCATCGAGGTCGACCTCGTCGGCGCCCGCACCATCAAGTCCCTCATGCCGGAGGCGCACACGGTCTTTTTGGCACCGCCTTCGTGGGAGGTGCTCGTGGACCGGCTCACTGGGCGGGGCACCGAGTCCGCAGAGGTGATCGAGCGCAGGCTCGCGACGGCGCGCGGGGAGCTCGACGCGCAGGGCGAGTTTGACAGCGTAGTGGTCAACGACGACGTGGACGATGCCGTCGCCGCAATCGCGGCCATTGTGCGCACCACACCGAACAACGACAACGAATAGGTTCAATTGTGAGCAACGTATCCAACGATCACGCGGCCGAGACCGCTCCTGCCGGCGAGGCAGAGACCGCCGCGCCCGTCGCCGTCTACGACGCGCCGGAGGGCATCACCGCGCCCCCCATCGACGAGCTTTTGGAGAAGGTCTCCTCGAAGTACGCGCTGGTCATCTTCGCGGCCAAGCGGGCCCGCCAGATCAACAGCTACTACCAGGAGCAGGACGAAGGCGTCTTCGAGTTCATCGGTCCTCTGGTGACCCCACAGGCCGGTGAGAAGCCGCTTTCCATCGCGCTGCGCGAAATCCAAGAAGGCATGCTGGAGCACGAAGAGGGCAACTAAAGCCCCCTCACCGGCACGCGGCCGCGCCCTTTCCGAAGGGGTGCGGCCTTTTTCGCTGTGTCTTTCACTGTCTCCGTCGCCCCTACCGGCCGGCGCAGCAGCCGCTGCCCGAGCGCGCGAGGTGACAGGCAAGGCACTGGAGTAGAATGCGTCACTATGACATCACCCCGCAACGTGGTTATCGGCGTTACCGGAGGTATCGCGGCGTATAAGGCCTGCCACCTCGTGAGGGATTTCAAGGAGGCGGGGGATAGCGTCCGCGTTGTACCGACCGAAAACGCTCTTCAGTTTGTCGGCGCTGCGACGTTCGAGGCACTTTCCGGCAACCCGGTGGACACAGGCGTGTTCACGCGTGTTGATTCCGTGCAGCACGTGCGCATCGGGCAGGAAGCGGACCTCATTATCGTCGCCCCGGCGACCGCGGACATCATCGCGCGGATTGCGGCCGGGCGTGCCGACGACCTGTTGACCTCCACGATCCTCGTGGCTACGTGCCCGGTCGTCCTCGCGCCGGCGATGCACACCGAGATGTGGGTCAACCCCGCCACCCAGGCCAACGTGGCCACGTTGAGGCAGCGGGGGATGACCGTGCTCGAGCCCGCCGACGGGCGCTTGACGGGTAAGGACTCCGGCCCCGGGCGGATGCTGGAGCCTGGCCAAATCGCCGAGCTCGCGCGCACCGTGGCCGAGGTCGGTGCGATAGGGCGCGGCCTGGAGGGCAAGCGCGTGCTCATCAGCGCAGGCGGCACCCAGGAAAATATCGACCCCGTGCGGTTTATTGGCAACCGTTCCTCGGGGCGGCAGGGATTTGCGCTCGCGGAGATCGCCGCGCAGCGCGGGGCGGAGGTCACCGTCGTCGCCGGAGACATCAACGAGCTCTACACCCCGGCCGGAGCGGAGATCGTGCGGGTGCGCTCGACACGCGAGTTGGAGGAGGAGATGAACGCGCGCGCCGCGGGCGCGGACATCATTGTCATGGCGGCGGCCGTCTCCGACTTCCGTCCGCGCACGGAGGCCCCATCGAAGATGAAGAAGGGGGCCGATACCGAGGCGTTGGCCCGGATCGAGCTTGTGGAGAACCCGGACGTGCTGCACGGGCTCGTCGATAAGCGGCGTGCGGGCGAGACTGATGCCGTGATCGTGGGCTTTGCCGCGGAGACGGACAACCCGCTGGAGTACGGCAAGGAGAAGCTCGCCCGCAAGGGCGCCGACATGCTCATGGTCAATTCGGTGGCGGGCGGAGCGGTGTTCGGGCAGGCGCGCAACAGTGGGTGGCTCGTTGGCTCCGATGGCACGGTCACCGAGATTGCTGACGGGCCAAAACAGGTCGTTGCCGCCCAGATATGGGACGCGATCGAGGATTTCGAGCGCTAGTTTGCCCGTTTTAGACAGCTTAGTCTATATTGGGCGAGACACATTGTTTCGCCGTAAAGGAAACCCGAGCCTTGACTACCCCGCACGAGCCCTACTACCGACTCTTCACTAGCGAGTCCGTCACCGAGGGACACCCCGATAAGATTTGCGACGCCATCTCGGACGCCATCCTCGACGACATGCTCTCCCAGGACCCACAGTCGCGTGTCGCAGTGGAGACGCTCGTGACCACGGGCCAGGTCCACGTCGTCGGCGAAGTGAACACGGAGGCGTACTCCAACATCGCCAAAATTGTGCGCGACAAGCTCGTCGGCATCGGCTTTACCTCCTCCGAGGTCGGCTTCGACGGCCGCACCTGCGGCGTCAACATCGCCATCGGGGAGCAATCCGCCGAGATCTCCGACGGCGTGACCACCTCGCAGGAGGTGCGCGAGAACTCCGCAACTGGAGTAAACGACCAGTCCGGCGCCGGGGACCAGGGCCTCATGTTCGGCTACGCCACCAACGAGACCCCCGAATACATGCCGCTGCCAATTTCCACCGCGCACCGGCTCGCGCGCCGCCTCACGGAGGTGCGCAAGATGGGCGAGGTCGTCGGCCTGCGGCCCGATGGGAAGACCCAGGTGACCTTCGCTTACGACGGGACCGTGCCGGTCTACCTCGACACCGTTGTCGTCTCCACCCAACACGACCCCGACTTCCAGGGCGCGGCGCTCGAAGAGGCCATCCGCACGAAGGTTGTCGAATGGGTCATCGCCGATGCCGGCCTGCAGGATTACTACACCGAGGACACCAAGCTCCTTGTCAACCCGTCGGGTTCCTTCGTGCTCGGCGGGCCGATGGGGGATGCGGGGCTTACCGGCCGGAAGATTATCGTGGACACCTACGGCGGGATGGCGCGCCACGGCGGCGGCGCGTTTTCGGGCAAGGACCCCTCGAAGGTCGATCGCTCCGCGGCCTACGCGATGCGCTGGGTGGCCAAGAACATCGTCGCCGCCGGCCTCGCCGACCGCGTCGAGGTGCAGGTTGCCTACGCCATCGGGCGGGCCAACCCCGTGGGCCTCTACGTGGAGACCTTCGGCACGGCGGCAGAGGGGCACACCGACGAGAGCATCCAAAAGGCCGTGGCGCAGGTCTTCGATCTCCGACCGGACGCCATCATCCGCGAGCTCGACCTGTTGCGCCCGATCTACGCGCAGACCGCGGCGTACGGCCACTTCGGGCGCACGGACATCGATGTGCCGTGGGAGCGGCTAGATAAGGTCGAGCAGCTCAAGGCGGCCGCCGCCCAAGGCTAGGATGGGCCCATGCCTGAGACCCCCAGCGCCGCCAAACTGCCGGTGGCCCGGGTGCTTCCCCTCCTCGGGCTCGCGCACCTGGATCGGCCCTTCGACTACCTCGTTGCCGAACGCGACAGCGCGGCCGCCGTTGCTGGGGTCAAGGTGCGCATCCGGTTTGCAGGACGGCTTGTCGACGCACTCGTGCTCGAGCGCCGCGAGACCACAGAGCACGCCGGCGCGCTGCGCTATATCGAGCGGGTGATTAGCCCCGAGGTCGTCGCGCCCGAGCGGCTGCGTCTGCTCGTCGATTCCCTGTGCGAGAGATACGCGGGCATCCGCTCTGACATCTACCGCGCGGCGATCCCGCCGCGCCACGCGAAGGCGGAAGAAACCGACACCACCACCGCCTGGGAGGAGCTCGGAGATCTCACCGAACCCGACCTCTCCGACTGGATGGTCTACGAACACGGCAGCTCGTTCGCGGACTCCGTGATTGACGGCCGCCTCGCCCGCGCCGCCTGGCAAATCGCCCCCGGGCACGACTGGGCACGACCCGTCGCGGCGCTGGCGGCGAAGGTGGCCCAGGGCGGCGGCGGTGTGCTCATCGTCGTGCCCGACCAGCGCGACCTTGACCGCTGCGGCGCGGCGCTGCGCGATCACGTCGGCGCGCGCCACATCACGACGCTGACCGCCTCCCAAGGACCGCAGGCGCGCTACTCGCGCTTCCTCTCCATCCTCCACGGCCAGGCCCGGATCGTCCTGGGGACGCGCTCAGCGGCGTTCGCGCCGGTGGAGGGGCTAAGACTCATCGTGCTCATGCACGACGGTGATGACTCGCTGGTTGACCCCCGGGCGCCCTACGTCCACGCCCGCGAGGTGCTCACGACCCGCTCCGCCCAGGAGAAGGCCTCCCTGCTCCTCGGCGGGCATTCCCGCAGCACGGAGGCCCAGCTGCTGGTGGAGTCCGGGTGGATGCACGAGCTGGCGGCGCCCAGGGACATGCTGCGCCGCCGCGCCCCGCGCATCCACGCGGCCGGCGATACCGACGTAGCCCTCGAGCGCGACCCGCGCGCGCGGCAGGCGCGCATCCCCTCGGTGGCGTTTCAGGCGGCCACGCGCGCGTTGGAAGGGGGCCGCCCCGTGCTCGTCCAGGTCCCCCGCGGGGGATACGTCCAAGCCCTGGCCTGCGGGCAGTGCCGGACCCCGGCGCGCTGCCGATGGTGCAACGGGCCGCTGGCGCTGCCTTCCGGTGGCGGGGCCGCGGCGCCGACGTGCCGCTGGTGCGGGCGGATGGATGCGGAGCACCGCTGCCCGGCGTGCGGTTCGCGCCGACTGCGGGCGGTGGTGATAGGCACCGAGCGCACCGCCGAGGAGCTCGGCAGGGCGTTCGCGAAATACCGGGTGCGCACCTCGTGGGGCGAGCGGATTATAGACGCCGTGGACAACGCCCCCGCCGTCGTGGTGGCCACACCCGGCGCCGAGCCGCGGGTGCGCGACGGCTCATACGGGGCCGCGATCCTGCTCGATACCTGGGCCCTTCTCGAGCGCCCCGACCTGCGGGCGAGCGAGGAAGCCTTAGAGCGCTGGATGGCCGCCGCCACGCTCGTCGCCCCGGCAAGCCGCGGCGGGGAGGTCGTTGTCGTTGCAGACCCGGCCCACCCGACCGTGCAGCACCTCATCCGCTGGGACCCGGCGGGGCACGCCGCGCGCGAGCTCGCGCAGCGCCGGGACGCCCGCTTCCCGCCGGCCGTCCACGTCGCCGTCGTCGACGCACCCCGCGCCGCGCTCGAGGATTTCTTCTCCCACGCGGAGCTGCCCGCCCACGCGGAGCTGCTCGGTCCCGTCGACCTTCCGCCCGGGGTCGAGCTGCCGGGGCAGTGGGACGAGGTCGCGCACGGCCCGGCCCAGCGCGTCCTCGTGCGCAGCCCGCTCGCCGGGCGCGCGGCGCTCGGCCGGGCGCTCCGGGCGGCTGCGGTGAGCCGCGCGGCGCGCAAGCAGGACCAGCCGCTACGCATCCAGGTCGATCCCCTCCAGATTGGCTAAGTAGACTGCGAGACCATGGCTATACGTGAGATCCGCTTGTTCGGCGACCCGGTGCTCAATTCGCCCATGCCGCCGGTGGCTCGGTTCGACTCCTCGCTGCGCACCCTGGTGAGCGACATGCTCGAGACGATGGACGCCGCAGGCGGGGTCGGGCTGGCCGCCAACCAGGTCGGCGTCGCCGCCCGCGTCTTCGTCTTCGATTGCCAGGGCATGCGCGGCCACGCCGTCAACCCCACGTGGCGGCCGCTGGGAGATGACGTCCAGACCGGGGGCGAAGGTTGCCTGTCAGTGCCGGGCATCGGCGGGACCGTGACCCGGCACAACAGCGTTGTCATGTCCGCTACCGACACCTCCGGTCGCCCGTTGACAGTGAGAGCGACGGGGCTGCTCGCGCGCTGCATCCAGCACGAGACGGACCACCTCGACGGGGTCATGTTCATGCGTCGCATGGACCCGGAGGCGCGCAAGGAAGCAATGGCGCTCATCCGCGCCTCCGAGTGGTTTAAGGAGAACTAGCATGCGCCTCGTCTTCGCCGGAACACCCGAGCCCGCCGCGGTCGCTCTCGAGCGCCTCATCGCCTCGGAGCACGTCGTGGAAGCCGTCATCACCAGGCCCGACGCGCGCAAGGGCCGCGGCCGCAGCCTGCACCCCTCGCCGGTCAAGGAGGTCGCGCTGAACAGCGGCATCGAGGTCTATACCCCGACCACGCTGAAAGAAAACGGGGAGATCCGCGCCGCGCTGCGCGAGATCTCCCCGCAGGCGATCCCCGTCGTCGCCTACGGCAACCTCATCCCCGCGGATATGCTCGACATCCCGGAACACGGCTGGATAAACCTGCATTTCTCCCTCCTGCCGCGCTGGCGCGGCGCCGCCCCAGTGCAGGCCGCGATCGCCGCCGGGGACGTCGATACCGGGGCGACGACGTTTCGCATCGATGAGGGGCTCGACACCGGCCCGATCCTCGGCCACATCCACGCGGAGATCCGGCCGCGCGATACCGCCGACGACCTGCTCACCCGCCTCGCTACGTCCGGGGCCGAGTTGCTCGTGGAGACGATGACGGGCCTCGAGCGCGGGGAGTCTACCCCCGTCGCCCAGCCGCCGGAGGGGACGTACGCGGGCAAGATCACGAGCGCGGACGCGCGGGTGAGCTGGGAGTCCGAGGCGGCGGCGATCGACCGCCAGATCCGTGCCCACACCCCGGCGCCCGGCGCGTGGACGACTCTTTGCGGCGAGCGCATCAAGCTCGGGCCCGTGGAGCCTTGCGAGCGGGCAGGGCTTTCACCCGGGCAGGTCAGCGTGGGGAAGGGCGAGGTGGTCGTCGGCACGCGCGGCGGTGCCGTGCGCCTTGGGACGATCCAGCCGCCAGGCAAGAAGATGATGCCCGCGCCCGACTGGGCGCGCGGGATCCACGGCGCTAACGGCAACGGAAAGGAGCTGGTGTTCGAGTGAGCGGAGGGTTTAGGTCGCGCGCCGCGGGGCGCCGCAGCCAGAAGGCCGAGGCGGCACCCCAGAGCGGGCAGCCCCGGGCGGCCGAGGTCGGGTCGATCGGCGACGCGGCGCGAGAGGCGGCCTTCGACGTCGTGTTGCGCGTGGCCACCGACGAGGCCTTTGCCAACCTCGTGCTGCCCAAGCTGCTGCGCTCTCGCCGCATCAGCGGGCGCGACGCGGCGTTTGCCACCGAGCTCGCCTACGGCACCCTGCGCACCCAAGGCGTGATCGACGCGGTGATTGAGCGCTGCTCCTCGCGCCCGCTGGGCGAGATCGCCCCCGAGGTTCTCGCCGCACTGCGCCTGGGCACCTACCAGTTGCTCTATATGCGAGTTGACGCCCACGCGGCCGTCGATACGTCCGTGCGCCTCGTCGAGGCCGCCGGGGTAGTGAAGGCTAAGGGGTTTGCCAACGCCGTGCTGCGCAGCGTCTCCCGCACGCCCGCGCCGCGCTGGATCCATGAGCTCGCGCCGGCAGACGAGCTCGGCGCCGTGGCGTTTCGCACCGCGCACCCCGAGTGGATCGCGCGCTCGTTTTCCACCGCGCTCGGGCCGGACCGGGCGGCGGAGCTTGAACGCGCGCTCGAGGCCGACTCGCAGCGCCCGGTCGTCCACCTCGTCGCCCGCCCCGGGGAGATCTCGGCGGCCGAGCTCGCCGCGATCACCGGGGGAGAAGAGGGGAAGTACTCCCCGTACGCGGTCTACCTGCCAGAGGGCGACCCGGGTAGCCTCGAGCCGGTGCGCAGCGGCCTGGCTGGGGTGCAGGACGAAGGCTCTCAGCTCATTGCGCGCGCCGTTGCCGAGGTTGAGGTCGAGGACGATGCGGGGCGCTGGCTCGACCTGTGCGCCGGGCCGGGCGGCAAGGCCGCGTTGCTCGGGGCAATCGCGGGCATCGAGGGCGCCCGCGTCGACGCCGTGGAGGTCAGCGAACACCGCGCCGAGCTTGTCCGCAAGGCCGTCGGCGAGCTACCCGTGCGGGTCACCGTCGGCGACGGCCGCGACCCTGGGCTCGATCCGGGCTTCGACCGCGTGCTTGTCGACGCCCCCTGTTCCGGCCTCGGCGCCCTGCGCCGCCGCCCCGAGGCGCGGTGGGTGAAATCGGAGGCGGACATAGCATCACTCACCGACCTCCAAGGTGAGCTGCTCGCCTCGGCGATTCGCCTGGTCAGACCGGGCGGCGTGGTGGTCTACTCCACCTGCTCGCCGGACCTGCGGGAGACTAGGGGGGTAGTCGAGGCCGCTGTGGCGGCGGGCGGTGTCGAAGAGCTCGATGCCCACCCCTACGTGCCGGGCCTCGAGGACGCCGGGGAGGGCAAGAGCGTGCAGATGTGGCCGCACCGCCACGGCACCGACGCGATGTTTTTCAGCGTGCTGCGCAAGAAGTAGCGCGGGAAAAGTAGGCTTGGTGCCATGCTCTACATCGCCCCCTCAATCCTCGCCGCGGATTACGCGGCGCTCGGGCAGGACGTGCGCAAGGTGGCCAACGCCGACCTACTCCACGTCGACATCATGGACGGGCATTTCGTGCCCAACCTCTCCTTCGGCCCGGACCTCACCCGGGCTGTGGACGGGGTCACCGAGCAGTTCCTCGATATGCATTTGATGATCGAGCAGCCGGAGCGCTGGTTTGACACCTACGTCGCCGCGGGTGGGGACCGGCTCATCTTCCACGTCGAGGCTGTCCGCGACGTCTCCGCGGCGGCGCGGAGCGCCCACGAGGCCGGGGCGCAGGCCGGCTTCGCGGTCAAACCCGGCACCCCGATCGAGCCCTACCTCGAGCACGTCGAGCTCGTCGAAGAAGTCATGATTATGAGCGTCGAGCCGGGATTCGGCGGGCAGAAATTCATGCCAGAGGTCTTAGCCAAGGCGGAGGCACTGCGCGCCCACATCGCCGATGCGGGGCTGGGCACGATCATCGCCATCGATGGGGGCATCGCCGCGTCCACCATCGCGCAGGCGGCCGCCGCCGGGGTCGAATCCTTCGTCGCCGGCTCCGCGGTGTTCGGGTCGGATGACCCCGCCGCGGCGGTGGATAAGCTCCGGGAGCTGGCCCGCGCGGCGCAGGCGGGCCCGGCGGCCCGGTGAGGCAGCCAGACGTCGGCCCGGCGCTGCGGGCGGGGGAGTCGGTGCGGGGGACGACCTCGCCGAACCCGCCCGTTGGCTGCGCGCTCTACCGGCCCGACGGTGCGCTCATTGCCACCGGGGCGACCTCGCCCGCGGGAGGCCCCCACGCGGAGGTCAACGCCCTTCGGCGGGCCGGGTCCGCGGCGCGCGGGGCGATCGCGGTGGTCACTCTCGAGCCGTGCAACCACACCGGCCGCACCGGGCCGTGCGCAGAGGCGCTCGCGGAGGCGGGGGTAGTCGAAGTGATCTACCTCACCGAAGACCCCAACCCGCTGGCCGCCGGGGGTGCCGATTACCTGCGCTCACGCGGCATCGAGGCGACCTTCGCGCCCCGCCGGGTCAAGGCGCTCGACCCGTGGCTGAGCTCGGTGCGCCACGGCCGGGTCTCGGTGACGGTGAAGTTCGCCGCGAGTATCGACGGCTTCACCGCCGCCCCGGACGGCACCAGCCAGTGGATCACCGGCCCGGCCGCCCGCGAGCACGTCCACGCGGACCGCGCCGCGCGCGATGCCATCGTGATCGGCACCGGCACCGCCATCGCGGATAACCCCTCGCTCACGGCCCGCCTGCCGGACGGGACGCTGCGGCGACACCAGCCGCGGCGGGTGGTCGTCGGCACGCGGGACGTGCCCGCGGGGAACCTCTCGCGGCTTGGCTACGAGCGCTACGGCACTCCTGAGGAGGCGCTCGAGGCGCTGTGGGACACAGGTGCGCGCGACGTCCTCGTCGAGGGCGGGGCCAGCCTGGCGGCGAGCTTCATCGAGCTCGGCGTTGTCGATCGTGTCCAGGCTTACCTCGCGCCGCTGCTGCTCGGCGGCGGTACGGGGGTGCTTGCGCGCGCCCTGGCGCCGAGCCTGTCTGCGGCGCCGCGCTACCAGCTCGTTGACACCGCGACCTTAGGAGAAGACGTGCTCATCGAAATGGAGAAGGAATGTTTACAGGGCTAGTTGAAGAAGTCGGCCGGGTGGTCAGGCTCGAACAGCTTGGCGACGCCGTCCGCGTGGCCGTGCGCGCCCCCGTGGTCACGGCCGATGCCCGCCCGGGCGATTCCATCGCCGTCGACGGGGTGTGCCTCACCGTCGTCGAGGCGGCGGAAGGGGAGTTTACGGCCGATGTGATGCAAGAAACTCTCAACCGCTCCCGCCTGGGCACTTACGCACCGGGCAGCAGGGTAAACCTCGAGCGCGCACTTGCCGCCGGGGAGCGCATGGGAGGACACATCGTGCAAGGCCACGTCGACGGCGTCGGCGAGGTCGCATCGCGCACCGCCTCCGAGCATTGGGAGGTCGTGCGGATCTCGCTGCCGGCGCAGCTCTCCCGCTACGTCGTGGAGAAGGGCTCGATCACCGTCAACGGGACCTCGCTGACCGTCTCCGCGGTGGGTGAGGGCTACTTCGAGGTCTCTCTCATCCCGACGACCCTGGCGGAGACGACGGCGGGCGAGCTGGGTGTTGGCGATCCGGTCAACCTCGAGGTCGATATCGTGGCCAAGTACGTCGAAAAGATTGTTGGGGTCTACCATTAGCACCCATGAGTGAGCGGATTTCCCTGGACGGCGTCGAAGACGCCATCGCGGCGATCGCCCGCGGGGAGGCGGTCGTTGTTGTCGACGACGAAGACAGGGAAAACGAAGGCGACCTGATCTTCGCCGCCGAGCGCGCAACGCCCGAGCTCGTTGCCTTTATGGTGCGCCACACCTCCGGCTACATCTGCGTCTCGCTGGAGCCGGAGGCGGCCGACAGGCTCCAGCTTCCCCCGATGGTGGCGCGCAACGAGGACGCCCGCGCGACCGCGTACGCTGTGACGGTCGACGCCGCGACGGGGACAACGGGCATCTCGGCGCGCTCGCGGGCCGAGACCATCACGCGGCTGGCCGACCCGGCGCGGGGCCCGGAGGATTTCACCCGCCCCGGCCACGTCGTGCCGCTGCGCGCTCGGCCGGGCGGGGTGCTCGCGCGCAACGGGCACACCGAGGCGGCGGTGGATCTCTCGCGCCTCGCCGGCCTTCGCCCCGCCGGCGCGCTCTGCGAGATCGTCTCCGAGGACGACCCCACCGACATGGCCCGCGGCCCGGAGTTGCGCCGCTTCGCCGACGAGCACGGCCTGGCGATGATCTCGATCGCCCAGCTCATTGAGTACCGGCGCCGCCACGAGAGGTTTGTCACGCGACGCACCGAGACGCTACTGCCCACGGACTTCGGCGAATTTCGCGCCTACGGATACAGCAACGACATCGACGGCACGGAGCACGTCGCCCTCGTCGTCGGCGATGTCGCCGGGGGCAGCGATGTCCTCGTGCGCGTGCACTCCGAGTGCCTCACCGGGGACGTCTTCGCCTCACGCCGGTGCGATTGCGGGCCCCAGCTGCACGAGTCGATGCGCAGGGTGCAACAGGCCGGGCGCGGCGTCATCGTCTACGTCCGCGGGCACGAGGGCCGCGGCATAGGGCTGGTGGCCAAGCTCGAGGCCTACCGGCTGCAAGACGCCGGGCTTGACACCGTCGATGCGAACCTCGAACAGGGGCTTCCTATCGACGCCCGAGAGTACTCCGTGGCAGGTCAGATCCTCGCCGATCTGGGCGTGGAGTCCTTCGAGGTGCTCTCGAATAACCCCGAAAAGGTCGAGGCCCTGGCGGGTTTTGGGCCCGTGGTCTCGGGCCGCACTAGGATCGAGATTGTTCCCTCCCACGACAACATCCGCTACCTGCGCACCAAGCGCGAGCGCCTCGGCCACGACCTGCCCTCGGTTGAGGCCTGGGACGTAACGCCCGGCGGGCGGTAGCGGCCGCCGGCGACGAAAGGAGCATCACGTTGGCACACCAAGGGGCACCAGAGGTACCGAGACCGAACGCCGAGGGGGCGCGGGTCGCGGTCGTATCCACGCGGTGGAACGAGAAGATCGTTGCCCTGCTGCACGAGCGCGCGGTCTCCACGGCGCGCGAGCTCGGGGCGAAGGTCGACGAGTACTGGGTCTCCGGGGCGTTCGAGTTGCCGGTTCTCGCCCAGGCGTGCGCGAGGCGCTACGACGCGGTCGTCGCGCTCGGCTGCGTGATTCGGGGAGAGACCGCTCACTTTACCTACGTGTGTGAGTCGGTCACCTCGGGGCTGACCAGGGTCGCGCTCGACGAGGAGACCCCCGTGGGCAACGGCGTGCTCACCGTCGACGACGAGGACCAGGCGCTCGAGCGCGCCGGTGGCGAGGACGCGAAGGAAGACAAGGGCGCCGAGGCGGTGCTCGCCGCGCTTGGGGCACTCGACGAGCTGGCGAAGGTCCGCCAGCTGGCGCCGAAGCAGACGCAGACGCGGACCTAGCGCGCCTTGGAATTATGATCCTTGGCGTTATGATCTAGCACAACCACCCACATTTTCACGGAGAGGACGGCGGCAGCGTGGCGGCGAAACAGACACGGCAGCTCAGCGACGAGGACTTAACGCGCCTCTATGCCGCTGACCCGCACGCGGTGACCTCGACGAAGCCGTGGGAGCTCGAGCTGCGCTCGCCGTTTCTTAAGAAGGTGGCCATCGGGTGGGTCGTTGTGGTGATGGCAGTGCACATCTTCATGGGCGCCGTGGTGGACGCCGGGTTTACCGGGCTTGATTTCACGCTCGTTGACAAGCTCGCCTTCCCCGGCATCGGGGTGATCATCTCGGCTCTTTCTTACGTAGCCCTCACTAGGCCCCGCGTGCGGGTCAACGCCGATGGGGTGGAGGTACGCAACATCATCGGCACCCGGTTCTACCCGTGGCTCGTGATCTACGGCCTGTCCTTCCCGCGCTCGGCGCGCATGGCCCGCCTCGAGCTGCCCGAGTTCGAGTACGTGCCGCTGTGGGCGATCCAGGCGGCGGACGGGAAGGGCGCGCTCGCGGCCGTCGATAAGTTCCGTGCCCTTGAAGCCGCCTACATGCCGGAGAGCTAATTCCGCGTGGCCAATCCCGAAAGCTACCGGCCTGCGCCGGGCACCATCCCGACCGAGCCCGGGGTGTATAAGTTTCGCGACTCCTCCGGCCGCGTCGTCTACGTAGGCAAGGCGAAAAACTTGCGGGCGCGGCTTAACAACTACTTCCAGCCGCCCGCCCAGCTCCACCCGCGCACCCGGCAGATGGTCTCTACCGCCGCGTCGGTGGAGTGGACCGTTGTTGCCAGCGAGGTCGAGGCGCTCCAGCTCGAATACACCTGGATCAAGCGCTTTGACCCGTGGTTCAACGTCATGTACCGCGATGATAAGACCTACCCCATGCTCGCCGTGAGCGTTGGGGAGCGCTTCCCGCGGGCGTTTTTCTACCGCGGCCCGCGCCGCAAAGGGGTGCGCTACTTCGGCCCGTACTCGCACGCGTGGGCGGTGCGCGAGACCCTCGATTTGCTCACGCGCGTCTTTCCCATCCGCACGTGCTCGAACGGGGTATATAACCGCCACCAGTCCCTCGGGCGGCCGTGCCTGCTCGGCTACATCGACAAGTGCTCGGCGCCGTGTGTGGGACGCGTCGACGAGGCGGAGTACGACGAGATCGTGCGCGGCTTCATGGCGTTTTTGTCCGGCCGGACCGACACGGTAGTCAAGGAGCTGACGCGGCGGATGAATGATGCCGCAGCCGCGCTCGAGTTTGAAAAGGCCGCGCGGCTTCGCGACGACCTCGAGGCTGTGAACAAGGTCATGGAGCGCCAAACCGTCGTGCTCGGCGGGGACACTGATGCGGACCTCATCGCCTTCGACACCGACGAGCTGGAGGCGGCGGTGCAGATCTTCATCGTGCGCGGCGGCCGGATCCGCGCCCAGCGCGGCTGGGTGGTGGAGAAAACCGGCGACGAGCCGGGCAGCCGGGAGCGCCTCGAGGAGGGGCAGGCGGACCCGGCCTTGCCCTCTTTGGTGCGCGACTTTTTGGTGCAGTACTACTCCGATGCGGTCGAGAGGGTTAACGAGGAAAAGGCGGAAGACGCGCGGCTCGCCGCCTCTAAGGTGCGCCGCCGCGGGGTGGACCAGGAATCGGTCGCCGCGCCGGCGCCCCCGGTGCCCGTGCCGCACGAGATCCTCGTGTGCGACGAGCCCGCGGAGGCCCCCGAGGTCGCCGAGCTCCTCTGCGAGCTGCGCGGCGCCGCAGTCGACGTGAGGGTGCCGCAGCGCGGGGACAAGGCCGCGCTCATGCAGACCGTCAAGCGCAACGCCTCCGAGGCGCTGCACCAGCACAAGCTCAAGCGGGTCGGCGACCTCACCGCCCGCTCGCAGGCGCTTAAGGACATCCAGGACGCCCTCGGCATGGACGAGGCCCCCCTGCGGATGGAGTGCACCGACATCTCCCACATCCAGGGCACCGACGTGGTGGCGTCCCTGGTGGTCTTCGAAGACGGGCTGCCGAAGAAGTCCGACTACCGCCGCTACCGCATCAAGGAGGCCGCGGGGGAGGGGCGCTCCGACGACGTCGGTTCGATCGCGGAGGTCACGCGCAGGCGCTTTAAGCGCTACAACGACGACAAGCTGGCCAACCCCGACGAGGAGGCGGGAGCGATGATGTTTGCCGAGGAGGCCGCGGAGGTGGAGGCCACCAGCACGAGGCGGTTTGCCTACCCGCCGCAGCTCTTCATCGTCGACGGCGGCAAGCCGCAGGTCAACGCAGCCCAGGCCGTCTTCGACGAGCTCGGCATCGTCGACGTGCGGCTCATCGGCCTGGCCAAGCGCCTCGAGGAAGTCTGGGTCCCCGAGGACGACGAGCCCGTGATCCTGCCGCGCAACTCCGATGGCCTCTACCTGCTCCAGCAGATCCGCGACGAGGCCCACCGCTTCGCCATCACCTACCACCGGCAGCAGCGCTCCAAGCGCATGCGGGCCTCCGCCCTCGACGGGGTGCCGGGGCTCGGCCCGGCGCGGCGCAGCGACCTGGTGAAGCACTTCGGGAGCGTGAAGAAGGTCAAAGAGGCCTCCGTCGAGCAGATCCAAGAGGTCAAGGGCGTCGGTCCGAAGCTCGCCGAGGTGATCTTCGCGCACCTTCACAAGGACGATCCGCTCCCAGGGCCGGGTGGGATGAACTAGCATGGTCGGCATGGAGCGCTCTTTCGACATCCGCCCCGTCATCATCACGGGGCTCTCCGGCGGGGGGCTTTCCTCCGCCGCGAAGATCTTCGAGGACAAGGGCTATTTTGTCTCGCAGAACCTGCCCCCGGCGATGATCCTGCAGCTCACGGAGATGGCGCTGGCGGGCGAGGCGCCGATCGAGCACCTCGCCTTCGTCACCGACGTCCGCGCGCGCAATTTCTCCGGCTCGCTGCTCGAGACGATCGGGGCGATCAAGGCCAAGGGCATCGATCCGTTCGTGCTCTACCTCGAGGCGCGTGACGACGTCTTGATTCGCCGCTTCGATAGCGTCCGGCGCACCCACCCGCTGCAGGACGTCGATCCGCTCAGCGTCGGCATCGCCCGGGAGCGCGAGCAGCTCTCCGCGGTGCGCGACCTCGCCGATGTCATCATCGACACGACCAACCTCTCCGTGCACGACCTGCGGCGCGCGGTGGAGGCGTCAGTCGGCGAGCTCACCGCCCACCGCCAGCACGTCACCGTGGAATCCTTCGGCTTCAAGCACGGATCCCCGCGCGACGCCGACGTGGTGATGGACGTGCGCTTTTTGCCCAACCCGTACTGGATCGAGGGGCTGCGCGATTTCCGGGGGACCGACGCCCCGGTCTCCGATTACGTGCTCTCGCAGCCCGGCGCCCGCGAGTTCGTCGATAATCTCGTTGCCCTATTGACCTCGATGCTGCCGGGGTACCGCCATGAAGGCAAGGATTTCGTCACCGTGGGCATCGGCTGCACCGGGGGCCACCACCGCTCAGTCGCGATCGCGGAGGCGGTGGCGGAGACGCTGCGCGAGCGCGGCGAGGTGGATGTCCACGTTTTGCACCGTGACCTTGAGCGCCATTAATTACCCCCCAACGGTCAAGCGAGGAAGAGAGACCAATGACGAAAGACGCCCTTCATTTCACGTGCCTTGGGGGAGGGCACGGGCTCTACCAGACGCTGCTGGCGGCGCGGCAGGCGCGCGCGGGTCACATCGACGCGGTGGTCACCGTCGCTGACGACGGTGGCTCCTCCGGCCGGTTGCGCCGGGAGCTCGCAATGATTCCGCCCGGCGACCTGCGGATGGCGCTCTCCGCGCTCACCAGCGACGACGAGGAGGGCCGGCTGTGGCGGACCATGCTGCAGCACCGGTTTAAGGGTAACGGGGCTATGGCTGGGCACGCCGTGGGCAATCTCGTGCTCGCGGGGTTAAGCGAGACCACCGGGGGCATGCAGGCCGCGCTCGATGTGCTGGCGCGGTGGACCGGCTCTGCCGGCCGGGTGATCCCCGTGTGCAACCAGCCGCTGGAGATCGAGGCCGATGTCGCCGGGTTAGACGATGATCCCCGTATCATGCGCTCCGTGCGCGGCCAAGTGGCGGTGGCCACGACGCCGGGTAGCGTGCGGAGGGTCCGGCTGCTCCCGCCGAACCCGCCGGTCAACCCCGCCGCGATCGAGGCCATCCTGAACGCAGACGTGGTCACGATCGGTCCCGGCTCGTGGTTTTCTTCGGTCATCCCGCATCTTTTGGTGCCGGACGTCATCGCCGCGCTCAACGAGACGAGCGCGCGGGTGATCGTCATCTTGAACCTCTCCCCGGAGGCGGGGGAGACGCAGGGCTTTACCACTGAGCGCCATATCCACCTCCTGTCGCAGCACGCGCTCGGGCTCGAGGTGGACCACTTCTTGGCCGATGCAAACGCGGAGACGACCCCGGGCGAGCGCGCGAACCTCTCGCGGACCGCCGCGCGGGCCGGGGCGGAAATCAGCTACCGGGACGTGCGCACGATCCTTGCCGACGGCACCATGGGGCTCACCCACGATCCAGAGAAGCTGGCTCAGGCGTTGCTCGAATTGGCGTCAAGCTAGACTGATGGGGCTCGTCAGGGCGCGGTCGGCCGATCCGCTCCTGCGCGAGGGAGCAGACACGAAGCACAATGGAGGTCCGGTGGTGTCACTAACCGCGCAGGTCATCGACGAGCTGCTGCAGCTCGAGCACCCCTGCCACAGCGCCCGCGTCGCCGAGGCCGCGGCGCTGGTGCGCTTCGCCGGGCAGATCGAGGCCGGACCACAGGGCCTCAGCCTGGCCGCCGATTTCGCCGACCAGCGCGTCGCGCGCCGCCTCAGCGCCTCGCTGGAGGAACTCTGCGGGGTCCACGTCGTGGTCGCTCCGCCCGGGCAGGGCACGGGTGCGCGCGAGGCGGGCTACGTGGTGCGGGTCGAGGACGACGCGCGCGAGGTCATCCGCAGGCTCAAGCTTGTCACGGCTTCGGGCCACCCGGTCGTGGGCATGCCCAGCCACATCATCTCCGGGGAGATGCAAGACGTCGAGGCGGCCTGGCGCGGGGCGTTTTTGGCCCGCGGCACGCTCACCGCACCGGGGCGCAGCTCGAGCCTCGAGGTCGCCTGCCCCTGCGAGGAGGCCGCGCTGGCGCTCGTCGGCCTCGCGCGGCGGCTTTCAATATCTGCGAAGACGCGGCAGACCCGGGCGATCGAGCGCGTCTACGTGCGCGACGGCGACGCGGTGGCCGTGCTGCTGAGCAGAATGGGGGCGCAGCGCGCCCGCCTGGTGTGGGACGCGAAGCGCTCGGCGCGGCAGGAGCGCTCTGCGGGCGGGCAGCGCCTGGCCACCTTCGATGACGCCAATACCCGGCGCTCCGCCCAGGCCGCGGCGGCGGCCGCGCTGCGCGTCGAGAGGGCGATGGACATTCTTGGCGACGACGTCCCGGAGCACCTCGCTGAGGCGGGGTCCCTGCGCGTCGATCACCGGCACGCCTCCCTCGAGGAGCTCGGGCGATTGGCCGACCCGCCGATGACAAAGGACGCGGTCGCCGGGCGGATCAGGCGCCTGCTCTCGCTGGCGGACAAGCGCGCCGCCGAGCTGGGGATTCCGGATACCCACAGCGCCGTCGAGAGGGAGGGCGAGTAGCGGGGCACCCGGGACAGCTGGGGTATGAATGCGGGGAGGCAGGGCGCTGATGCGGGGCCCTGCGGGCGGCTTCAGGCACGGCTACACTCGGAAGCAACGGTACTGGGAGACACGCTCTCGGAGCCGTGGCACCAACCCAAACCACGAGGAGACATTCACCATGACCACCCGCATCGGCATCAACGGCCTCGGCCGCATCGGCCGCGCATCGCTGCGCATCATCTTGGACCAGTACGAGGGCGACCTCGAGGTGGTCAAGGCCAACGACCTCACCGATAACGAGACCCTCGCGCACCTGATCAAGTACGACACCGCCTACGGAAAGCTCGGCCGCACCGTCGAGCACGATGAGAACTCGATCACCATCGACGGCCACCGCATCGAGGTCACCGCGGAGAAGGATCCTGCCAACCTCGCCTGGGGCGAGGCCGGGGTCGACATCGTCCTCGAGTGCACCGGTAAGTTCCGCACCAAGGCAGACGCCCAGGCGCACATCGATGCCGGTGCGAAAAAGGTCATCATCTCGGCCCCGGGCAAGGAGGTTGACGGATCCTACGTGTGGGGCGTTAACCACGAGGACTACACCGACAGCCAGTCCATCATCTCCGGGGCTTCCTGCACCACGAACTCGCTCGCCCCGGTGGCCAAGATCATTAACGATAACTTCGGCATCACCTCCGGGCTGATGACCACGATCCACGCCTACACCGGCGACCAGCGCCTGCAGGACGCCCCCCACAAGGACCTGCGCCGCGCCCGCGCCGCCGCCCAGAACATCGTGCCTACCACCACCGGCGCCGCGAAGGCCGTCGCGGAGGTCATCCCCGCGCTCAAGGGCAAGCTCGACGGCTTCGCCATGCGCGTGCCCACCATCACCGGCTCCGCCACCGACCTCACCGTCGTGCTGGAGAAGGACGCCACCGTCGACGAGGTCAACGCCGCGGTCAAGGCGGCGACCGAGGGCACCGTGCTCGGCCAGGCGCTGGGCTACACCGAGGATCCGATCGTCTCCTCCGACATCATCGCGAGCCCGTACGGCGGCATCTTCGACGCCGGCATGACCCGCGTCATCGGCGGCAACCTGCTCAAGGTGATCTCCTGGTACGACAACGAGTACGGCTACACCTCCCAGTACATCCGCATGACCAAGACCGTCGCGGAGAAGCTGAGCTAGCGCCGCTCGGTACCCACAACTGCCTCGCCCGGGCGTCGCCAAGCGCGATGCGCCCGGGCGATCGCGTTTCTCACTACACTGAAAGAAAAACGAAGATCGCCGGCCATTTATCAAGGAGATTTCCCCCCCATGGCACTCAAGACTATTGACCATCTGCTCGCCGAGGGCGTGGACGGGCGCCACGTGCTCGTCCGCTCCGATTTCAACGTCCCGCTCGATGACGAGGGCAATATCACAGACCCGGGCCGCATCGATGCCTCCATCCCGACGCTCAAGGCCCTGCTCGATGCAGGCGCCAAGGTCATCGTCACCGCGCACCTGGGCCGTCCGAAGGGCGAGTTCAAGCCGGAGTTTTCCCTCAAGCCCGTCGCCGAAGCGCTCTCCGAGCGCCTCGGCCAGTTCGTCCCGCTCGCCTCCGACGTCTCCGGCGAGGACGCCCACGAGCGCGCCAACGGCCTGACCGAAGGCGAGATCCTGCTCGTCGAGAACGTGCGTTTCGACGCCAGGGAGACCTCCAAGGACGACGCCGAGCGCGCCGAATTCGCCGCCGAGCTCGCCGCGCTCGCCGCCGATGACGGCGCCTTCGTCTCCGACGGCTTCGGTGTTGTCCACCGCAAGCAGGCCTCCGTCTTCGATGTGGCTAAGAAGCTCCCGGCCTACGCGGGCTACCTCGTGGCCAAGGAGGTGGAGACCTTAAGCGCCGTCAAGGACGCCCCGGTACACCCGTATGTTGTCGTGCTCGGCGGCTCGAAGGTCTCCGACAAGCTCGGCGTCATCCAGGCCCTCGCCGAGAAGGCCGACAAGGTCATCATCGGCGGCGGGATGTGCTACACCTTCCTCGCCGCCCAGGGCCACGACGTGCAGAAATCGCTGCTCCAAGACGACATGGTGGAGACCTGCGCGGAGCTTATTAAGACCTACGGGGACAAGCTCGTCCTCCCCGTCGACCTCGCCGTCGCCCCGGAGTTTGACAAGGGCGCGGAGAAGAAGATCGTCGGGCTCGACGACATCCCCGAGGGCTGGATGTCTCTCGACATCGGCCCGGAGACCGCGAAGACGTACGCGGAGGCGGTCAAGGGTGCCAAGACGGTCTTCTGGAACGGCCCGATGGGCGTGTTCGAGTTCCCGAACTTCGCCGATGGCACCAAGGCCGTCGCGACCGCGATGATTGAGGCGACCCGGGACAACGGCAGCTTCACGGTCGTCGGCGGCGGCGACTCGGCGGCGTCGGTACGCATGCTCGGCCTCGACGAGGACGGCTTTAGCCACATCTCGACCGGCGGCGGCGCCTCCCTCGAGCTCATCGAGGGCAAGGACCTGCCCGGCGTGAGCGCGGTCAGCGAGTAGGGCGGGGGAGGAGCACCGATGGCACGCAAACCACTTATCGCCGGCAACTGGAAGATGAACCTCGACCACCTCGAGGCTCTCTCGAGCGCGCAGAAGCTCGCGTTCGCCTTTCCGAAGGACGGCTACGAATACGTCGACATCGCGCTGACGGTACCGTTTACGGACCTGCGCTCGATTCAGACGCTTGTCGACGGCGACAAGCTCTCCATCACCTACGGCGCCCAGGACCTCTCCCAACACGATAACGGCGCGCACACCGGGGACATCTCGGCGAGCATGCTGGCCAAGCTGGGCTGCACCTGGGTCATCGTCGGGCACTCCGAGCGCCGCGCTGATCACGGCGAAACCGACGAGCTCGTCGCGGCCAAGGCGGCCAAGGCGCTCGCGCACGGCATCAGCCCGATCGTGTGCGTCGGTGAGCCCGAGGCGGTCCGCGACGCCGGTAGCCACGTCGCATTCGTCACCGAGCAGACCCGCGCCTCGCTGGCCGGGCTGAGCGCGGCCGACCTGGCGAAGACCGTCATCGCCTACGAGCCTGTCTGGGCGATCGGCACCGGCAAGACCGCCTCCGCGGCAGACGCGCAGGAGGTCTGCCAGGCGATTCGCGGGGTCATCCGCGAGCTTGCTGACGACGCCACGGCCGAGTCCATCCGCATCCTCTACGGCGGCTCCGTCAAGGTCGAGACGATTGGCGAGGTCGTCGCCGAACCCGACGTCGACGGGGGGCTCGTGGGCGGGGCCTCGCTCGACGGCCAAGAGTTTGCCAGACTCGCCGCCGCGGCCGCAAACGCCGTGCGGTAGCGGGCGTGCGCGGGGAGCCGGTGGCGGTCGTGTAATGTGTAGGCCATGATTGTGGCTCTCCAGATCACGCTGGTCATCACCGCCGTCCTGCTCACCGTCTTCATCCTGCTCCACCGGGGCAAGGGCGGCGGCCTGTCGAGCCTGTTCGGCGGCGGGGTCCAGGCGAACCTCTCGGGCTCGACGATCGTGGAGCGCAACCTCACCCGCTACACCATCGTCATCGCCCTGATCTGGATCACCTGCATCCTCGGGCTCAACATCGCGCAGTCCTTCGCGGCCTAGCGGCGCGCGCTAGTCCGGCGAGCTACCGCCGGACTACCCGATCGCGCTCGCCGCGTCCTCGCTGACGAACAACACCGTCTCCGCCCGGCCCACCGCGCCCGCCGCCGGCCACTCGACCGGATCGGCGCCGCGGGCCACGTGGCCCGCCGCCTCGGCCTTCTCCGCGCCGGAGACCAGCAACCACACACGCTCCGCGCGCGCCACGGCCGGAAGCGTCAGCGTGGCGCGCTCGGCCGGGGGCTTAGGCGAATCCGTCACCGCCACGACGAGGCGCTCCGACTCGCGCACCTGGGGCGTGTGCGGGAAGAGGGAATTGACGTGCCCCTCGCCGCCCATCCCGAGCAGGTGGAGGTCGAACCCGTCGGGCGCGAACCGGGCGAGCACCTCGTCGTAGCGCCGCACCGCGGCGGCCATATCCGACCCGTCGAGGCCGTATCCGTGGATGTTTGCCTCCGGTATGCCCACGTGATCGAGCAGGGCCTCGCGGGCCTGCCCCTCATTGGAGTCCGGGTGGGAGACCGGGACGTTGCGCTCGTCGCCGAAGAACACGTGGAGCCGGGCGAAGTCGATCGGGGCACCCCTCAGCGCGGCCAAGAAGCGAATGCCCGCGGTGCCCCCGGTGACAACGACGCGTGCGCAACCGTCGCCCCCGACCCCGCCGGACGGGTCGGACTGGATGGCGCCGACGAGCTCGGTGAAGCGAGCGGATGCGGCGTCGATAAGCGAGCCAAGCTCGCTGTGGCGCGACACGGCGACCATGCTAGCTCTCCTTCACGTGGGACAGGCCCTGCAGCGCGCGCGAGTACGCGGTATCGGGATCGAGGTGGCGCAGCTCCTCGGCCAGGCACTCCGCATCCGTGCGCGCCGTCATGGCCACATAGGAATCCGGGCTGCCGGGAACCGAGACGCGCACGGTGTGCTCGTCGATAACAGAGACGACGATGTCGCCGCGCTCGTAGCACAGCCGCAGCTCCGTGATCGGGACGTTCTCGATGATCTCGGAGGTCGGCGGTGCGGGGCAACGCGTCACGTCCACCCCGAGGCTGCTGGCCAGCCACCCGGCCGCGATGTCCACGCTCGGGTTATCCACCGGCCCGGAGATCGTCACCGCCGTGATGTCCTCGCCCTGGTGCCGGTCGGACGCCGAGGCGACGATGCCGCGCCACGGCGTAATCCGCGACCACATCATGTCCGAATCGCCCGGCGTATACCCGTTGGACAGGCGCAGAAGCGCGTTGCCGGAGACGTTGCGCCGCGCGTTGGTGATGCGCCGCTGGGCGATGTTGCCCAGGGGCGCTTGCGCCGGGCAGGCCGGGGCGGTGGTGGGCCACCACGCGGCGATCGGCGTATCGGGCAGGATCAACGGGGTCACCACGGCATCGAGGTTGGCCGTGAGCTCTCCGCCGAGGTGCATCACCACCATCTCGGAGGCCCCGGCGTCGGCGGTGAGGATGCACTCGGCGTCGAGGGTGGTCGGCGCCGCTGGGTCCCCAAGCAGCATGACGAGCACGCGGGCGGGGTGCTCCTGCGTCGCGTCGCGCACGGAGACGAGGATGGAGTCGACGTCGTCCGAGGCGGCAGCGACGACGATGAGGGTGAGCACGCGACCCGTTGCCAGGGAGTAGTTGTCGTGCGCGTCGAGCAGCGTCGCGGAAATCTCGCGCGTCGAGGTGTTGGGCAGGGGGATAATCATCTGCGGGGTCTCTTTCACATCGTGGGGCGGGCGGGGTGGCGCGGTGCCTTAGCTAGGGCCGGAGCTAGGGCCGGCGCCAGTGGCGTCCGGTGCGCTCGAGCATGGCGTCGGCGGAGGCCGGCCCCCAGGTGCCCGCAGGGTACTCGTCGGGGCGTCCGCTCGCCGCCCAGTGCTCCAAGATCGGGTCGAGGATTTCCCAGCTGCGCTCCACTTCCTCGTTGGTGGGGAAGAGGCCCGACTCGTCGAGCAGCGCGTCGAGGATGAGGCGCTCGTAGGCCTCCGGCGATTCTTCGGTAAACGCCTCGGAATAGGAGAAGTCCATATTGACGTCGCGCACCTCCATGGTCGAGCCCGGCACCTTCGAGCCGAAGCGCATGAGCACACCCTCGTCGGGCTGGATGCGCAGGACCACGGCGTTCGCCGTGAGCAGGTCGGTCTGGCCCTTCGCAAAAGGCTGAAACGGCGGGCGCTTGAACACGAGCGCGATCTCGGTGACACGCCGGCCGAGGCGCTTGCCCGTGCGCAGGTAGAAGGGCACCCCGGCCCAGCGGCGCGAGTTGATCTGCAGCGTACACGCAGCATAGGTCTCGGTCGAGGAGTTCGGGTCGAACCCCTCCTCCTCCCGCAGGCCGATGACCTTCTCGGAGCCCTGCCACCCGGCGGCGTATTGGCCGCGCGCGGTGGTGAGATCGAAAGGCTCGACCGGGGTGGTGGCGCGCAGCACCTTGAGCTTCTCGGCGCGCAGGCGGCGCGGAGAGAACGAGGTCGGCTCTTCCATGGCCACGAGCGCCAGGAGCTGGATGAGGTGGTTTTGAATCACGTCGCGGGCCGCGCCGATGCCGTCGTAGTAGCCCGCGCGTCCGCCCAGCCCGATGTCTTCCGCCATCGTGATCTGCACGTGGTCGATGTAGTTGGAGTTCCACACCGGCTCGAACATCTGGTTGGCAAAGCGCAGGGCCAGGATGTTTTGCACCGTCTCCTTGCCCAGGTAGTGGTCGATGCGGAAGACGGCGCGCTCGGGAAAGACCTGGTTGACCACGTCGTTGAGCTCGCGGGCGGAGGAGAGGTCGTGGCCGAAGGGCTTTTCGATGATGACCCGGCGCCACTGGTTGCCCTTCGGCTGCGCCATGTGGCAGCGGTCGAGCTGGTGGACGACGTCGGAGAAGTACTCCGGCGGGACGGAGAGGTAGAACGCCCAGTTGCCGCCGGTGCCGCGGTCGGCGTCCATCTGCGCCAGCAGCTCGGCGAGCCGCTCGAATGCCTCGTCGTCGTCGAAGGCACCGGTGACGAAGTGCATGCCCTCGGCAAGCCGGTTCCAGACGTTTTCGTTAAACGTCGTGCGCGAGGATTTCTCGATCGCGCTGCGCACGTAGTCCTCGAAGTCTCGCTTCGACCACTCCCGGCGGCCGAAACCCACGAGGGTGAAACCGGCCGGCAGGAGGCCACGGTTGGCGAGGTCGTAGACGGCGGGCAGGAGCTTGCGGCGCGCGAGGTCGCCGGTGACGCCGAAGATCACCATGCCGGAGGGGCCGGCGATCCGGGGCAGGCGCTTGTCGTCGGGTTGGCGCAGGGGGTTGACCCACGCGGCGTCTTCCGTCACGAATGTTCACCTCGAATGGTAGTAAGGGACGATTTTGGTTGTTCGTTCAAATTTACCCTGCCGCCGGGCGACAGGGTATGAGGATCCCGCGAATGCGCCGGCGCGCTAGTCGGCGAGGTTGGCAGACATCGAGTCGAGCAGGTCCTGCCAGGCGTCGACGAACTTCTCCACGCCCTCGCGCTCGAGCACGGAGACGACGTCATCGATGTCGATGCCGACGGCGGCGAGACGCGCGAAGACGGCCTGCGCGTCCTCGGCGGTGCCCGTGAGCGTGTCGCCCTTGAGCTCCCCGGCCTCGATGACGGCGTCGAGGGTGGCCTCCGGCATGGTGTTGACGGTATCGGGCCCGGCGAGCTCGGTGACGTACATGTCCGCCGGGTAGGCCGGGTTTTTCACCCCGGTCGACGCCCAGAGCGGGCGCTGCTTATTGGCCCCCGCGGGCAGGGCGGCCGGATCGGAGAACTCGTCGAGGAAGAGCTGGTAGGCCAGCCGCGCGTTGGCGATTCCGGCCTGGCCGCGCAGCGCGAGCGCCTCGTCGGTACCGATGGTCTCCAGGCGGTTGTCTACCTCGGTATCCATCCGGGAGACGAAGAAGGAGGCGACCGAGTGGATCGCGGAGACGTCGTGCCCGTTCGCCGCGGCCTGGCGCAGGCCCTCCCGGTAGGCGTCGATGACTTGGCGGTAGCGACCGACGGAGAAGATGAGCGTGACGTTGACGGAGATCCCGGCCGCCAGCGTTGCCGTAATGGCGGGCAGCGATTCGTCCGTGGCCGGAATCTTGATCATGACGTTGGGGCGATCGACAAGGCGCGCCAGCTCCGCGGCGTGCGCGACGGTGCGGGCCTCGTCGGCGGCGTAGCGCGGGTCGACCTCGATGGAGACGCGGCCGTCGCGCCCGTCGGTGGCCGCGAAGACGTCGGCGAAGAGGTCGCAGGCGTCCTGCACGTCTTTCACGCTCATGGCGTAGACGGCGGTATCGACGTCGCTACGCGCGGCCTTGAGCTCGGCGAGCTGCGCGTCGTAGGCGGTGCCCGCGGACATGGCCTTGGCAAAGATCGCGGGGTTTGTGGTCACGCCCTTAATGCTTTTCGACGCCTTGATCTCGCCCAGGTTGCCCGACGTGATCCGGTCCCGCGACAGGTCGTCGAGCCACGTGGAGGTGCCGATGTCGAAGAGTTGGTCAATGATGCTCATGGTTGCGTGGTCCTTAGTGTGTGGTGTGCTAGTTGCTCGTGCGTGCGCTGGCGATGGATGCGCGCGCGGCCTCGGCGACCGCCTCGGCGGTGATGCCGAAGCGCTCGAAGAGCTCGGCGCCGGGGGCGGAGGCGCCGAAGTGCTCGAGCGAGACGGCGCGGCCGTGGGCGCCGAGGAAGCGGTACCAGGGCATGGCGATGCCCGCCTCGACGCTCACGCGTGCCTCCACCGCGCGCGGCACAACGGATTCGACGTAGGAGTCTTCCTGCTCGAGGAACCACTCCATCGACGGCATGGACACGACGCGGGCGGCTGTGCCCTCGGCCTCGAGCGTTTGCGCCGCTTCCACCGCGAGCTGCACCTCGGAGCCGGTGCCGATGAGGATGACATCCGGGGTCGGCTTCGAGCCCTCGACAAGTACGTAGGCGCCGCGGGCCACGCCGTCGAAGGCCTTCTCCCTGGTGCCTTCCAGCACGGGGACGTTCTGGCGGGTCAAGGCCAGCGCCTTCGGCTGCTCCTTGGCCTCGAGCGCGGCCTTCCACGCGGCGGAGGTCTCGTTAGCGTCGGCCGGGCGGATCACCGCGAGGTCGGGGATGGCGCGCAGCGCGGCGAGCGTCTCCACCGGCTGGTGGGTCGGGCCGTCCTCGCCCAGGCCAATCGAGTCGTGGGTGAAGACGTAGTAGCCGTCGATGCCGGAGAGAGCGGCGACGCGGATCGCGGGGTAGAGGTACTCCGAGAAGATGAGGAAGGTGCCGCCGTAGACGCGGGTGCCGCCGTGCAGGGCGATGCCGTTCATGATCGCGCCCATCGCGTGTTCGCGGATGCCGAAGTGCAGGTTGCGCCCGTAGGGCTCGGCGGTGAACTTCCCCGTCGTGATCGCGTTCGGGCCGAACGAGTTCGCGCCCTTGATCAAGGTGTTGTTCGAGCCGGCGAGGTCGGCCGAGCCGCCCCAAAGCTCCGGCAGCGCGGCCGCGGCGGCCTGGATCGCCGCCTCGGACGCCTTGCGGGTCGCCACACCCTTCGGGTCGGCGTCCCAGGTGGGCATCTCCGCGCTCCAGTTCTCAGGCAGCTCGCGGGCGGTGAGGCGGCGGAGAAGCTCGGCGCGCTCCGGGTTGGCCTCGGCCCACGCGCTAAACCTTCTGTCCCACTCCGCCCGCTTGGCGGCGGCGCGCTCACCGAGCTTGCGGGTGTGCTCGATGACCTCGGGCTCGACGGGGAAAGAGACCTCAGGATCGAACCCGAGGGCCTGCTTGACCAGCGCGATCTCCTCTCCACCGAGCGCGGCGCCGTGGACGGCCCCGGTGTTTTGCAGGTTGGGGGCCGGGTAGCCGATCACGGTTTTCACCCGGATGATGCTCGGGCGAGCCGTCTCGGCCTTCGCCTCGGCCACGGCGGCCTCGATGGCGACGACATCCTCGCCGGATTCCACCGTGAGCGTCTGCCAGCCGTAGGCCTCGTAGCGCTTCATCACGTCCTCGGTAAACGCGATGCGCGTGTCGTCTTCGATGGAGATGCGGTTGTCGTCCCAGAACAAGATGAGGTTGCCCAGCTGCTGGGTACCCGCCAGGGAAGACGCCTCCGCGGTCACGCCCTCCTGGAGGCAGCCGTCGCCCGCGATGACGTAGATGAAGTGGTCGAAGGGGGACTGCCCGGCCGGAGCGTCCGGGTCGAACAGGCCGCGCTCGCGCCGCGCCGCCATGGCCATGCCGACGGCCGAGGCAAGACCCTGGCCGAGCGGGCCGGTGGTGATTTCGACGTGCTTGGTGTGGTTGTACTCCGGGTGGCCCGGGGTCTTAGAGCCCCAGGTGCGCAGCGACTTGAGGTCGTCGAGCTCGAGGCCGAGGCCACCGAGGTAGAGCTGGATGTACTGGGTGAGCGAGGAGTGCCCGTTGGAGAGCACGAAGCGGTCGCGCCCCACCCAGTGGGGGTCGGCCGGGTCGATGTTCATCACCCTCTGGTAGAGCGTGTAGGCCAGCGGCGCGAGCGACATGGCGGTACCGGGGTGGCCGGAGCCGCACTTCTCCACGGCGTCGGCGGCGAGCACGCGAACCGTATCGACGGCCCTCGTATCCACATCGGTCCAGTCCGCCGGGTAGTTGCGCACGGTCATGGCTTGAAGCTCGGCGGGCAGCGTGGCCTGCTGCGCCGGGCTGGGGGCCGCGCTGGGGGCCTCGTTCGAGTTGGTCACTATCGTCCTCGCTTGTATGTTCGCTGGGTACTTCTCTGGTGTATTTCTTTGGCGCGCGCGGCCGCGTCGACTGCGCGCGCAGTGGCACCTAGCCTATCGTTTCTCACGGCTGTGGTTCGGCGACGCCGCGGCAATGCTGCGCCTGCGCGGCCGCCGCGCGCAATTCGTCCTTCAATTCGTCCCCTGTGCCCCGGGGCCGCTACCATCATACGAAGGTATGAAGGCCCCCGGGCGGGGGCACGCGACGGCGGAGGAGATTATTTCGGTGGAGACCATCAAGGCTTATTTCGCGCTGACGAAGCCGAGGGTCATTGAGCTTCTCCTCATCGCCGCCATCCCGGCCATGCTCCAGGCCGATCGCGGCGAAGTCGACCTCTGGCTCATCCTGGGAACCCTCTTCGGCGGGTGGATGGGCGCCGGCGCCGCCAACACCTTCAACATGGTCGCGGACTACGACATCGACCAGCAGATGGGCCGCACGCGCGCCCGGCCCCTGGTGCGCCACACCGTGACCAAGACGCGCGCGGCGCTCTTCGCGTGGGCGCTGCTCGCTGCCTCCGTCATGTGGCTCGGGTTGTTGTGCCACTCGTGGCTCGCGGCAGGGTTCGTGGTGCTGACCAACTGGTTCTACATCTACGTCTACACGAAGTGGCTCAAGCGCAGGACCTGGCAAAACGTCATCTGGGGCGGAGCGGCCGGGTGCATGCCGGTGCTCGTCGGGTGGGCCGCCGTCCGCGATAACGTCACCGATGGCACCAGCGACCAGTGGTGGCAGGCGGTGGTGCTGTTCATGATCATCTTCTTCTGGACACCGCCGCACACGTGGGCGCTGGCGATGAAGTACAAAGACGACTACGCCCGCGTCAACGTGCCCATGCTGCCCGTTGTGGCCACGGCGCAGGAGACCACCCGCCAGATCGTGTTCTACTCCTGGCTCACCGTCGCCACCTCGCTGCTCATCGTGCCGGCGACGTCCTGGATCTACCTCGTCGCAGCCGTGGTCTCCGGCGCGGCGTTTTTGGTCATGGCCACGCGCCTGCACCGCGGGGTCGTCGCCGGCGAGGACGTCAAGCCGCTGAAGCTTTTCATCCTGTCCAACAACTACCTCGCGGTGCTCTTCCTCGCCCTGTCCGTCGACGCCGTGCTGGGGTGGCCGACAGTCGGGGCGCTGCTCTAGCCCGCGACCTTGAGCACGACCGAGCCGGTGGTGCGGCGCGCCTGGAGTTCGGTGTGGGCGGCGATGGCGTCGTCAAGCAGGAAAGGCTCGTGGATCCTCAACCGCAACGAGCCCTCCTCGATCGCGCGCACCACCGCCTGGGCGCGCAGGCGGAACTCGTCGTCGCTGGCGACGTACGCGCCGATGGAGGGGCGGGTGAGGAAGAGCGAGCCGTGCTTGTTGAGCTCCTGGATGGCAAAGCCCTCGACCTCTCCCGAGGCTGAGCCGAAGGAGCAGACCAGGCCGCGCGGGCGGCACGCCTCAAGCGCCTGCGGAAACGTCGTCTTGCCCACGCCGTCGAACACCGCGTCGACGCCGCGCCCGCCGGTGGCCTCGCGGGCCTTGGCGGCGAAATCGTCGTAGCCGAAGACAGCGGACGCGCCCGCCTCGGCGGCGAGCGCCGCCTTCTCCGGCGTCGAGGTCACCGAGTAGACAATCGCCCCGGCGCTCACCGCCATCTGCGTGAGCACGAGGCCGACCCCGCCCGCCCCGGCGGTGACCAGCAAGGTATCGCCCTCGCGCGTCTCTCGGGTGCCAAAGAGCAGGTAGTGGGCGGTCATGCCCTGCAGAAGCATCGAGGCCGCGACGGGCAGATCGATGCCCTCAGGCACCGCGACGAGACGGTTGCGCTTCACGCAGACCCGCTCCGCGTAGGAGCCGGGGGCGTCGTGCCACGCCACGACCGTGCCCGCGGCGATCTCGCCGGCGGGGTCGGCGAGCACGCGGCCGCAGCCCTCCGAACCGGGAATGTAGGGAAGCTCCTGGGCATAGGACCCTGAGCGGAAGTAGGTGTCAATGTAGTTGACCCCGGCGTAGGCGACCTCGACGAGCACCTCGTCGGGCGCGGGGCGAGGCTCGGGCCGATCGACGACGTTTAAGACCTCGGGCCCACCGGTTTCCGTGACAAAAATCGCCTTCATGCCCACCCAGACTAGGGCACGGGGCGATGTGCGCGCTAGGCTACGGCAGCCGCCTGCGGCCGTGCGCCCACAAGAACGCGGTTGCGGCGACGACAACCGAGGACATGGCGATGTGCATGGGCACGGTCCAGCGTGGCACCCCGAGGTAGAACTGGGCCACCCCGATGCCCCACTGGATGATGATCATCGCCACGAGGACGACGGCGGTGGAAAACGCGTCCGCCGGTGCGTGCGAGCGCCGCAGGAGGTAGACGGTGCACAAGGTGGCGATGAGGTAGGCGTACATGCAGGCGGCGTGGACGTAGGCGAGCATTTCCGTATCGAGGGCAAGGCGGCCCTCCATTCCCACCGTCGCGTCGCCGGAGTGCGGGCCAGAGCCCGTGACCATCGTGCCGGTAACGAGCACGACGCACAGCGCCGCCGCGGCGAGGGCGGCCAGGCGGCGGGCTGCGGGCGCGAAGCGCACGATCAATGGGGCCTCGTCCGGCTCGGCGATGCGCATATAAAGCAGGGCCGCGACCCACACCAGCGCCATGGACGGCAGGAAGTGGACGGCCACCGCCCACCACCGCAGGTCCACGAGCACGGAGATGCCGCCGATAATCGCCTGGAGGACAACGCCCCCGATCGAGGCCCAGGCGAGCGCCTTGATCTCTCGGCGACGTCCCGCGCGGTGGGCGGCGATGACGACGGCGATCGCCGCGGCGGAGACGACGAAGGTCAGCAAGCGGTTGCCAAACTCGATGGCCTGGTGCACGAGGGGGGCGGCGCCCGCGACGGGGACCAGGGAGTCGGCGTTGCACAGCGGCCACTGGCTGCAGCCCAGCCCGGAGCCGGTGACGCGCACGAGCGAGCCGGAGACCGTGATGCCGCCCTGGCACAACAGGAGCACGAGGGCGAGCCTGCGCTGCAGCGCCACAGTGGGGCCTTCCCGCCGCCCGCGCGGGGTGGAATCCTTGCTTAAGGTCGCAACCATGGCGTTCGCACGCACCTTCCTTGCCTCAAACTTTCGATGGATACTTAGTCTAATCGACGCCCGCCCCGCCGCCTAGCCGATGAGCGAGCCGGTGAGCGAGCCGGTGAGCTAGCCGTCGAAACGGAACCACCGCACCGCCGCGGCGACGGCGAGGACGGCCCACGCGACCAGTGCTATCCAGGCCGCGGAGTCGACCACGCCGACGAACGCCTGCGAGAGCGCCCCGGCCAGGGCGACGGTGGGTACGGCGTTGAACCACCCGGCGCTGGCGAGCGAGCCCACGTAGGCAACGTAGCCGAGGGTGCCCACGAGGGCGAGCCACGCGAGGTTCGCGAGGGCAAGCACCAGCTCCGAGCTCAGCGATCCCCCCATGAGCAGGCCAAGGGCGGTAAAGCACGCAACGCCGAGGAGCAATGTGAGCGCCCCGAAGGCGGCCCCGGCGGCGGATACTCGCCAGCCGAGCGCGAGCGCGAGCGCGCCGAGCACGATGATTTGGACCGCGACCATGGCGAGCACGCCCAGGATCTTCCCGGCGATGATCGTCCACGCCGGCACGCCCGAGGCACCGGCGCGCTTGAGCGCTCCGTAGCGCCGATCGAAGGCGAGCGCGATCGCCTGGCCGGTAAAGCCCGCGCTGCTCGCCGCGACGGCGAAGACGACCGGCACGAGGTGGCTAAGCTGCGCGGCACGCCCGTCGATCGCCCCCGGCAGGGGAAGCTTGGCCGCCGCGATGAGGATCGCGGCCGGGATAATGAGGTTGAGCATGAGCTGCTCGCCGTGGCGCAGCATGAGGGCCGCCTCCACGCGGCCCTGAGCGAGCGCCATGCGCGCCACCGGGGCGCGGCGAGGCCGGGGAGAAAACGTTCCGGGAGGTAGTGCGTACGTCATGAGATACCTTTCTTGGCTGGCTAGCTGCGCAGCTCTCGGCCCGTCATGTCCAAAAAGACGTCTTCGAGGGTGCGGTGGGTGACACTGAGCTCGCGCAGCAACACGCCCTGACGCTGCGCCTCGGCCGCAATGGAGGCAACGATCCCCGGGTCCGCCCCGCCGCTTACGCGGTAGCGCAGCGGCCGGGCCTTGTGCGTATCGACGCCACGGCCCTCAAGCGCCCTTCCCAACGCGACGAGGTCGAGCTCGCGATCCGTGAGGATGCTCACCGACGGAACCTCTTCCCGTGCCGTGAGCTCGGCCGGGCTACCCTGGCCCACGACCCTGCCGTGGTCGACGATAACGACGTGGTCTGCCAAGGCCTCGGCCTCGTCCATGAGGTGGGTGGTGAGCACGACGGTCACCCCGTCGCGTTTGAGCGCGCCGATGATCTCCCACACCGCGATGCGGGACTGGGCGTCCATCCCCGCCGTCGGCTCGTCCAAAAAAACCAGCTCCGGGCGGCCGATCAACGCGAGCGCCAGGGAGAGGCGCTGCTGTTGGCCTCCGGAGAGGCGGCGATAGGTCGTCCGCTCTACACCCCGCAGCCCGAGGAGGTCGATGAGCCAGTCAGGGTCTAGGGGATCGACGTTGTAGCGCGCGGTGAGCTCGAGCATCTCCCGCACCCGGATGCCGGAATAGGACCCACCACCTTGGAGCATGATGCCGATGCGGGCGCGCAGGGCCTCGGGCTGGGTGCTCGGGTCGAGCCCAAGCACCCGGATGCGCCCGCTGCTCGGGCGGGTAAAGCCTTCGCACATGTCGATGGTGGTGGTCTTTCCCGCGCCGTTCGGCCCGAGCAGCGCGAGCACTTCTCCGCGCTGGGCGCAGAAACTCAGCCCGTCCACCGCAGTGACCACCGCCCCGGACCGTCCGGAAGAGAAGGTCTTGGTCACGGCCTCGACGACGAGCGCGGGGGCATCAGAGGTCTTCTGCATGGCTGGCTAGTTTAGACTCGCCCGCCCGAATCGTCGGTAGAGCCACCACGCCAAGGCGCACAGGGTGGCAAACGCCACTGCCGCGCTGGCGTAGATGGTCACCACCGCGCCGGGGTCGAGCGCGAGCCCGCGGGGCAGGACGAGGAAGCTGAAGATCGCCGAATAGGCCGCCACACCAATCCGGAAGAGCTGGCGGTTGGCCCACGCCGCCAGCGGCACGATGGCCCACAGCGGGTACCAGGGGTGGACAACGGGGAAGAGGATCACCAGCACCACCGTGGCCACGCCGAGGCCGCCGACGGGGTGGATCGTCCCGCGGAAGGTCGCCCACAGCATGCGCGCCATAAACGCCGCTGCCACCGCCAGCCCCGCGGCACGGGTGACCACCAGCATGGCCTCGATGTGATCTCCCAGGCCGAGCAGCATCCCTACGTGGCCGCCGATCACGCCGATGTCCGTGGTGATGGACAGCCAGCTCCTGATCGTCGCGGCGCCGCCCTGGCCGGTCACCCACCCGTAGCCGATCCCGCTGGCGAGGCTGACCGCCACGGTGGTGGCCACCAGGAGCCCGGCCTGCAGCGCCGCGGCCGCGGCGATCGCCCCGGCGGCCGGCCACCTAGTGGCGAGCCGGCGCGCCAGCGCCATCCCGGTGAACCCAAGGCCGATAAACCCCGTGACCTTGACCAGCCCCGCGCAGGAGATGAGCGCGCCGGAGGCGAGAAGCAGGGCCCACGCGTGCCCGGGGCGCGAGCTGAGGGAATCGAGCCCGCGCAGGCCCACCTCGAGGCCGACAAGCAGGAAGCCGAGCAGGATCGCCTCGTTGTGGATCCCGCCGACGAGGTGCAAGATGAGCAGCGGGTTTAAGATCCCGAGCCATAAGGCAGCGGGGGCGAAGACCGAGCTGCGCCGCGCCAGCGCGACCACTCCCCACGCCGCGGCGGCGATGCCGGCCAGCGAGACGAGCCGGTGCGCGTAGACGCCGGCAACGATGGAATCCCCCGTCAGGCGCGAGAGCGCCGCGGAGATGCTCAGCGCGACGGGCCCGTACGGGCTGGAGGATTGCGCCCAGATAAACGGCACCGACCGGGCGAGGGGGTGCTCCGCGCCGAGGGTTTCTACGGGCCCGGCGGCATAGGGGTCGAGACCCTGGGCCACGATCGAGCCCTGCGCGAGGTAGGAGTAGATGTCCTGGGTGAACAGGGGAGCGGTGGGGATGAGCGGGATCACCCACGCGATGAAGGTGCGCACGGTCACCGCCGTTCCCACGCGCCCCGGCACGCCGGCGGCGCCGACGAACGGGGCCATGAACAGCCAAGCGGCCACGAGCATGCCCACGCCGATGAGGATGAGGGAGGACGACGCCTGCAGCATCCGCCCGAGTAGCGCCCCGCCGGGCAGGGCCGCATACGGGTTGTCCACTACGGGCAACGCCCCGCCGCCCAGGCCGCCGAGGCCGATGAGAATCGTCCCCATCAGGCCAATCCAGCGTAGCAGCGCGAACCGGTTCGCCTCCGGTGTGGAGGGGCGTACCACAGAGGCGTCGCCACGCGATGCCTCGTGCGTCTTGTGCAGCCGCGCCGAGCGCGAACCCGGCCTCCCCAGCCGAGGGAGCACCTGGGTTAGCCCGCTTCCTCGCCGGGCGCGCCGCGCCCCTGGCCCCGCCGTGCGCCGTGTCATCACAAGCGAGCAGTCTACAAAAGCCGGCGGCGCACCCGGGGCCGCACATGCGGAATGAATTTCTACACACTAGTGTTGGAAAAAGGCGTACGAGGAGAATGCGGAAGGCGAGGAAGAAACGGAGGTGTCGACAATGGAGGACAACGCTCGCTCTATCGGCGGACAAACCCGCAAGGAGGTCATGTCCGCCCTGCTCAAGCACGGCCCCGTCGCCGCCACCGAGCTCGGAGGCCTGCTCGGGCTCTCCGCCGCGGGCGTGCGCCGCCACCTTGACAAGCTGGTCGAAGAACAGCTTGCCGAGACCTGTGAGCCGCACGGCGTTGCAGGGGTGACCACCTCGCGGGGCCGGCCCGCCAAGCACTACCGGCTCACCGAGGCCGGGCGCAGCCACTTCGGCAGCCAATACGACTCTCTCGCCACGGAGGCGATCGACGCGCTGAAGGAAATCGGTGGCGCCGAAGCCGTCAAGGCCCTGGCGGCCGCTCGGGCGAGGAAAATTCTCGGCGGCGTCGAAGGCGTCGATAAGGCTGGCGGGGACATCGAGCAGGTGGCCCACCAGCTGGCGGACGCGCTCGATACCAACGGGTACGCTGCAACAGTGACGCGCGCAGGCACAGGGATCCAGATCTGCCAGCACCACTGCCCGGTATCGGCGGTGGCGGCGGAGCACCCGGAGATCTGCGAGGCGGAACACGAAGCCATCTCGGCGCTCGTCGGCAGACACGTCCAGCCGCTCGCGTCGATCGCGGACGGCAACGGCATTTGCACGACCAACATTCCACTCGCCGCCGTATCCCGGAAACGGGCGGTAGGCGAGACACACACCGAAAGGAGCGGAGATCTTGACTGAGACACAAGCCGCACCCGGCCTCGAGAGGCCGATGAACGACGATGAGATCATCGAATCTATTGGCGCCTACAACTACGGGTGGCACGACTCCGACGTCGCCGGGGCGTCCGCCCGACGCGGCCTCGATGCCGACGTGGTCAAGGACATCTCCGGTATCAAGAACGAGCCGGAGTGGATGCTCAACCAGCGCCTCAAGGCCCTGGACATCTTTGAGAAGAAGCCGATGCCGACCTGGGGCGCCGACCTGAGCGGGATCGACTTCGACAACATCAAGTACTACGTGCGCTCCACCGAGCAGCAGGCCACCAGCTGGGAGGACCTGCCGGAGGACATCAAGAACACCTATGACAAGCTCGGCATCCCCGAGGCCGAGAAGCAGCGCCTCGTCGCCGGCGTCGCGGCGCAGTACGAGTCCGAGGTGGTCTACCACCAGATCCGCCAGGACCTGGAGGAAAAGGGCGTTATTTTCGTCGACACCGACACCGCACTGCGCGAGCACGAGGATCTGTTCAAGGAGTACTTCGGCACCGTCATCCCGGCCGGCGACAACAAGTTCTCCGCGCTGAATTCGGCCGTGTGGTCCGGCGGGTCCTTCATCTACGTGCCCAAGGGCGTGCACGTGGATATTCCGCTACAGGCCTACTTCCGCATCAACACGGAGAACATGGGCCAGTTCGAGCGCACCCTCATCATCGTCGACGAGGACGCCTACGTCCACTACGTCGAGGGCTGCACCGCGCCGATCTACAAGTCCGACTCCCTGCACTCCGCGGTCGTCGAGATCATTGTGAAGAAGGGCGGCCGCTGCCGCTACACCACGATCCAGAACTGGTCGAACAACGTCTACAACCTGGTGACCAAGCGCGCCAAGGCGGAAGAGGGCGCGACCATGGAATGGGTCGACGGCAACATCGGCTCCAAGGTGACCATGAAGTACCCGGCCGTATGGATGACCGGGCCGTATGCCAAGGGCGAGGTGCTCTCCGTCGCCTTCGCCGGCGAGGGCCAGTTCCAGGACACGGGCGCGAAGATGACCCACATGGCCCCGCACACGTCCTCGACCATCGTGTCGAAGTCGGTCGCCCGCGGCGGCGGCCGCGCCGCCTACCGCGGGCTGGTGCAGATCAACCCGAACGCGCACCACTCGGCCTCCAACGTCGAGTGCGACGCCCTGCTGGTGGATAACATCTCGCGCTCGGATACCTACCCGTACAACGACATCCGCAATGACCACGTCACCCTCGGCCACGAGGCGAAGGTCTCGAAGGTCTCCGAGGAGCAGCTGTTCTACCTCATGTCCCGCGGGATTGCCGAGGAAGAGGCGATGGCGATGATCGTGCGCGGCTTCGTCGAGCCGATTGCCAAGGAGTTGCCGATGGAATACGCCCTCGAGCTCAACCGTCTCATCGAACTGCAAATGGAAGGATCCGTGGGCTAAAAACAATGGCAGATACCGCTTTGGAAACCAACCCCGTGACCAACGCCTCGGGCGTGAACACCAAGGGCGACGCGTTTTCGTCGTTCAACGTCGATGACTTCGCCGTGCCCGGCGGGCGCGACGAGGACTGGCGCTTCATCTCGCTGCGCCGCATCCGCGGGCTCCACAACGCCTCCTTCGCCCCGGTGGCGGAGGCCAACATCTCCGTCGAGGCGCCCGCCGAGGTCGCCGTGGAGACGGTCGCTCCTGACGACGCCCGGCTCAAGGCAGCCGGTGCCCCCGTCGACCGCGTAGCCGCGCAGGCGTTTACGTCGGCGAAGTCCGGCACGATCGTGAGCATCCCGGCGGACGCCGAGCTCACCGAGCCCGTCACCATCACGGTGACCGGGGCCGGGGACGAGGTCACCACCTTCGGCACCGTCCTCATCGAATCCGGCGCGAACTCCTCGGCCACGGTCGTCGTCCGCTACGCGGGCACCGGCACCCACGCCGACAACGTCAACTGGGTGATCGGCGATAACTCGCGCGTCTACGCGGTGGTGGACACCCAGTGGGACGACGACGCCGTCCACCTCGGGGCGCAATCGATCGTCGTCGGCCGCGACGCCACGTTGCGCCACACGGTCGCGGGCTTCGGCGGCGAGGTCACCCGCATGACCCCGCGCGTGAAGTTCACCGCTCCCGGCGGCGACGTCGAGCTCACCGGCGTCTACTTCGCCGACGACGGGCAGTACATCGAAAACCGCCTCCTCGTCGACCACTCCGTGCCCAACTGCCGCTCCAACGTCATGTACAAGGGCGCGCTGCAGGGCGACAAGGCCTCCGCAAAGCCCGACGCGCGCACCTGCTGGGTCGGCGACGTGCTCATCCGCGCCGAGGCTCTGGGGACCGACACGTACGAGACGAACCGGAACATGGTTCTGACCGACGGCGCCCGGGCCGACGCCATCCCGAACCTCGAGATTGAAACCGGCGAGATCGCAGGCGCCGGACACGCCGCTACCGTGGGCCGCTTCGACGACGAGCAGCTGTTCTACCTGCGCGCCCGCGGCATCCCCGAGAAGGAAGCGACCCGGCTCATCATCCGCGGCTTCTTCAACGAAGTGCTCAACAAGATCCCGGTCGAGTCGGTGCGCGACGAGCTCATCGCCCGCGTCTCCGGCGAGCTCGAGCAAGCCAACCTCTAACCGCCCCCGCCCCACGTTTCTAGAAAGAGTCACGGAAAGAACACAATGTCTACCCTTGAAATCAAAGACCTGCACGCGAACGTCCTGCCCACCGAGGAGGGCCAGGAGCCCACGCCGATCCTCAAGGGCGTGAACCTGACCATTTCCTCGGGTGAGACCCACGCGATCATGGGCCCGAACGGCTCCGGCAAGTCCACTCTTGCCTACACGCTCGCCGGCCACCCGAAGTACGAGGTGACCGGGGGCGAGGTGCTTCTCGACGGCGAGAACATCCTCGAGATGGAGGTCGACGAGCGCGCCCGCGCCGGCCTGTTCCTTGCCATGCAGTACCCGGTAGAGGTCCCGGGCGTGTCCTCGTCGAACTTCATGCGCTCCGCCGTCACTGCCGTGCGCGGCGAGGCCCCGAAGCTGCGCGAATGGGTCGCAGAGCTCAACGCCGCGCGCGACGCGCTGCAGATGGACGCCTCTTTCTCCGAGCGCTCGGTCAACGAGGGCTTCTCCGGCGGTGAGAAGAAGCGCCACGAGGTCATGCAGCTCGCCCTGATGAAGCCGAAGTTCGCCGTGATGGACGAGACCGACTCCGGCCTCGACGTCGACGCGCTGCGCATCGTCTCCGAGGGCATCAACCGCTACCGGGAGGAAACCCACGGCGGCGTGCTCATGATCACCCACTACAAGCGCATCCTCAACTACGTCTCCCCGGACTTCGTCCACATCTTCGCCGACGGCAAGGTTGTGCAGACCGGCGGCGCAGAGCTGGCCGACGTCCTCGAGGCAGAAGGCTACGAGAAGTTCATCTCATGACCTACACACTCCCAGACGGAACACTCAACGTGGACGCCATCCGCGCGGAGTTTCCGATCCTGTCCCGCACCGTTCGAGACGGCAAGCCGCTTGTCTACCTCGACTCGGGTGCGACCTCGCAGCGACCGGAACGCGTGTGGAACGCGGAGCGCGACTTCGTGTTGAACACGTTTGCGCCCGTGCACCGTGGCTCCTATCAGCTTGCCGAGGAAGCGACCGAGGCCTACGAAACGGCGCGCGCACGCATCGCCGCGTTCGTCGGCGCGGATGGGCACGAGATCGCGTTTACGAAAAACGCGACCGAGGCGCTCAACGCCGTCGCGTACCTGCTTGGCGACGACCGAGCGGGCGCCCACCGGGTTAGTGAGGGCGACACCATCGTCGTCACGGAGCTGGAGCACCACGCAAACCTCGTGCCCTGGCAGGAGCTGGCGCGCCGCACCGGCGCGACGCTGAAGTGGTACACGATGACCCCCGACGGCAGGATCGACCTCGATTCCCTCGAGCTCGACGAGTCTGTCAAGGTGGTCGCCTTTACCCACCAGTCGAACGTGACCGGCGCTCACGCCGACGTTGCCGAGATGGTGCGACGCGCCCGCGAGGTCGGCGCGCTCACCGTGCTCGATGCCTGCCAGTCGGTGCCGCACATGCCGGTGAATTTCCACGAACTGGGCGTGGACTTCGCCGGGTTTTCCGCGCACAAGATGTGCGGACCCTCCGGAGTGGGCGTGCTCTACGGCCGCGGTGGGATCCTCGACGAGTTGCCGCCGTTTCTCACGGGCGGTTCCATGATCGAGGTGGTGAAGATGGAAGGCTCC